>NZ_CP011308.1:1200000-1800000 GCF_000987835.1 Sulfurovum lithotrophicum
CACGACACAGGGCTTGGGATAAACAGCCGAAGCAATGGTAGCCACCCCTTCGGAGAGTGTTTTGACAAAGAAGTCTTCCATCGAATCATATGCCTGTGTCAACTCCTGAAGTTTGGCTCTTGTAGCTTCATCCACTTTTTCGGGATGCTTGAGCGCCATCGGGTGGGCTTTGATGTATTCATTGATGATGAATTCCATACGTGCAAGCCCGATCCCGTCGACCGGCAACGAGGAGAGTGAAAAAGCGATATCCGGATTACCGAGGTTCATCATGATCTCGGTTTTTGTTTTGGGAAGGTTGCTCAGGTCCGTTTTAATGACCTCGAAATCCAAAATACCCTCATAAACCATACCCGTCTCACCCTCAGCACAACTCACTGTCACTTCATCTGCATCTTTGAGCATCTCTGTTGCATTGTCACACCCAACCACTGCCGGAATGCCGAGTTCACGGCTCAGGATTGCCGCATGGCAGGTACGCCCGCCCTTGTTCGTGATGATGGCCGAAGCAATCTTCATGATCGGTTCCCAGTCAGGGTTGGTCGTATCGGCGACAAGTACTTCGCCGGCTTTAAAGGTGTCGAGCTCTTTCACACTTGCGATGTAGTGCACTTTCCCCTGCCCTATTTTGGTACCTATGGCCTGTCCGGTTACCAGGACTTTGCCTTTCTCTTTAAGGTGGTAGGTTTCCAGGACATTGCCCTTTTTCTGTGACTCCACTGTTTCCGGACGTGCCTGTACCATGTAAAGATGCCCGTCGATCCCGTCCTTTGCCCACTCCATATCCATCGGTTTGTGGAAGCCCGCTTTCTGTGAGTAATGGTTCTCCACTTTGATGGCATAGCCGGCCAGTACCATGACATCCTCGTCGGTGATACAGAAACGGTTCTGTTCTTCCACTGTCGTCGGAACATTCTTCGTGTATTCCACCGCAATATTGTCCAGGTTGATCGTATCGGTGAAGATCATCTTTTTCTCTTTGGAACCCAGAGAACGCTTCAGAACCGTTCTGAACCCCTTGTTGTAGGTAGGTTTATGAACATAGAAAGCATCCGGGTTGATAGTGCCCTGTACGACATTCTCACCAAGTCCGAGTGCCGCGTTGATAAATACGACATCTTTGAACCCTGTTTCCGTATCGAGAGAGAACATTACACCGCTCGCACCGATATCACTGCGCACCATTTTCATCACGACCACAGAAAGATAGACTTTCAGGTAATCAAAACCATTATCGTATTTGTAGTGGATGGAACGGTCGGTAAAGTTGGAAGCCAGACAGCGTTTGTAGGCGTCGAGCAGTTCATCTTCATTCGAAATGTTCAGGTAAGTGTCGTTCTGTCCGGCAAATGAGGCTTCAGGAGAATCTTCGGCTGTAGCGGAGGAACGGACGGCAAGTGAGAGGCTCTCGCCGTACTCCTCTTTGAGTTTTGCATAGGCAGAAAGGATCTCCGACTTGAGATCATCGGGGAGTTCACAGTTGTAAACGATCTCTCTCGATGCCTTTCCCGCTTTCTGCAGCGCATCGACGTTGGTGACATCGAGGTCATCAAGCAGCGCATGAAGCTTTTCCCACGCGCCGTTGCTTTTCAGTACATGTCTGTAGGCACTGGAAGTCACGGCAAAACCGTTGGGAACACGGACACCCTCCTGCGTCAGGTTTTGGTACATCTCACCAAGAGAAGCGTTCTTTCCTCCGACTTCGGCGACATCCTCTATACCTATTTCATTGAACCATTTGATATTTTTACTCACTGCATATCCTTTTTAATCTAATCATATATTTTAAAAGTAGCTAAAATTTACACATTAAATAAGTATACTACGATTTTTGTTTACGTTATGTTAGCATTAAACATTAAGCTTGAGAAGAAAGCCCCTCTAATCAGTTATCTCAAATAAATTTGAAACCGACAACGCAAAGTTCATATATGGGAAAGCCAATAGAATTTCAACGATAAATGAGTAATGGGATGGTATATCCGCTAAGAGCTACAAAAAAATCACAGAACTTTCTTTAAGTCAAGTTCTGTGTCTTATCCATACAGGCGTCTAAAAAGTATCATACCCAGCATAGTGGCGACCACACACAGGAAAACATTAAGCGTGATGTTCATGGTCACACGTCCCCACAGTCCTCCCTGAAGCATGGTTACTGTTTCGAGGGAAAAAGTTGAGAAGGTCGTCAATGCACCGAGCATACCGGTGATTACCAGTGCTTTTTGGTGCGGAGCCACGACTGACTCAAAATAGAGTGCCAGAAAACCGATAATAAAACTTCCCAACACATTCACACTCAGCGTACCGACGGGAAACAGTGTCGGCGAAAGTCTCTGTACCCAGCCGCTGATGAGAAAACGAAGGATCGCACCTACAAAACCTCCCGTACCCACGGCTAGCAACAAATAAGGCTGCATTACGCTTTTCCGAATTTGGGATGATGGTAATGAAGTACTTCAGTGTCACTTATGGTCACAAGCCCCTCTTCTATCATATCCCCCGCAGCATCGAGAAATACTTTTATGTTCTCTTCCGTATCTATCATGGTGATAATCAGCGGTACTTTCTGCTTGAGGACCCAGACATTGAAACTGTGTATCTCGGAGTGTGCTCCCATTCCGGCGACGGCTTTCAGAACGGTTGCTCCAGCTATCCCTTTCTCTTTTGCCAAAGTCAAAAGTGCTTCAAAAAGCGGTTTGCCATCTACCGTATCTTCATTACTGATATAAATCTTTAACTCTTTCCGTATTCCCAAATAACGTTGCATCTTTTTCCTTTGATATGTGAAATTCTAACTTTGTTCAGTATATCCCTACATTGTTCCCCACAGCCCTTTGATACCGCTGATGATGAACTGTGCAGCGATCGCACCGACGATCAGGCCCATAATTCTGGTCAGGATCTTCATTCCTGTTACACCGAGTGCCCTGTTGATCGCTCCGGCATAACGCAGTATCAGATAAACTGCCAAAGTCGCAGCAAATATGGCAATTGTGATCAGTCCATAGCTGATCATCATCGGATAACTTTGTATGTGGTTGTGGTTGAGTACGATGATCGTAGCGATTACACCGGGGCCGAAAAGAATAGGAATACCGAGAGGGATGATCGATACATCTTCTTTTTCATCTGCTTCATCAGCCTCTTCTTTGGAATGTTTTGATTTGCTCTGTTGTCCGTTGGCCATATTGATGGCGATCATCATCAGGATGATACCGCCTATAACTTTCAGAGACAAGACATTGATACCAAAAAGTTTGAATACAAATTCGCCGCTGAAAAGAGTTACCAGTGATGCAATAAGTATTGTCAATGTCGCCTTAAAGGCGATAGGCCTGATAACATTAGGTGTAGGTGGTGTCACCATTCCTACCATAATGCTCGCAGCGGCAATAGGGTTGAGTATGGTGATCAGTGCGATGATGTCATGCGATAAAACAGAAAGATATGCTGTCATTTTGTTACCTTGTTATTAGCTTGCTGTAAAAAAACGATTTTGATGGACTTTCCTATTTTTTACTAAATGCTGTCGTATTGATTTTCATAAACAACAGGACTTTTCAGATTATACAGAAAAATCTTGAGAGATGTTATATGATTTCTTCAAGGTCGTGAGCCAGTTCATCCGCTTTGGACTTCTCTTTGCTCTTTACATGGACCAGCGTGGCCCATATTGCTCCAACAAAACTAAGCACAATGAATATCCACGGATTGATCAGATCATAGGCATAGTAGTCTATCATGGCCGTAAGGGCTATGAACAGTACAAAATAGACCGTGAAAAGTGCTATTTTGTATCTAAGGCTAATCTTTGTCTTCTTTTTTGTCGATCTCATCGAGAAAAATGCCTCCTGAAAGCAGTGCTACACCATCAAAAAGAAGGCTTATCCCGACAAGCAGACCGACCATAAAGAGGGAACTGAACGGCCATCCGATAATAAAGATGACACCCAGCACCAGTGAAGTGATGGCATTGATAAGCCACAGCCACCACATTTTCTGGGGCTTCAGTGAAAATGCCAGGCCGAAACCGGCGAAGGCATCGGTAAAGAAATAGATGGCAAAAAGCAGTCCAAGTGCGGCGATCCCCTGCATAGGGTAGAAGATCATGAAAAGCCCTACCATGACAAGCAGGAAGCTTTTCAACCATCCGGCCCAGTCATTCTTGTTACTTTGCCACGTCAGCCATCCGGCAGATATACCGGCGAACAGCATCAGGTAGGCTACGAAAGCTAAAGTGGTAAATGACATGAACGTAGGAAAAAAGATTCCCGCCGAGCCAAGTATGATAAAAATGATCCCGCTTATCTTGGCATACTTCTTGAAGTTGTCTACCAGGTTCTTGTTAATGTTCATCTCAGGACTGAGATTGTTGTTCCAGTTCCACATATTGACTCCTTTGGTTTATTGTACCGTTTTTTTCTCGTCTTTTTGTGCATCCTGTTTGAATTCCTTTTTGACCTTCACCGCTTTTTGGGCCTCTTTCTTTTCAAATGCATTGACTTTCTGTTCTGCTACCTGTTCGGGTGTCTCTTTTGAGATCTTTGTATTGGCAATGATCTTCTTGAAATCATTCTTCAGTGTATCGTAAAGCTTTTCAACAACGTTTTTGCCCTTGATCTCTTTCTGAATTTTTTCTATGTCGTCGTTGAGCAGTTTGTAGGCCGCTTCATGTCTCGAGACATAACCGAGAAGTTCCGCTCTCTTGAGCTCTTCTTTGGCTGCAGCCAGCAGTTTCTGGGCTTCTTCTTTTTTGCTTTTGTCCAGTTTGGATGCATCTGTAATGAGATCCTGAGCTGTCAGCAATGGTGTCGGGATGATCGCTTTGACCACTATAAGCGAGTTCATAGCTTCTGCAATGGCTGCAAATGCTGCCTTGTCGTTTCCTTTGTTCAGTTCATCCAGCGCTTTTTTCGTCGCTACCGGATAAATCTTCATCGGTATGGAGATAACAGAAATATCCAGTTCATCTTTGAGGGGTGTCAGAACAGCAGTGGCAGCCTGTGTATCATGCGCTTTCAAAAGCTGCTGTGCCAGTTTGAGTCTTGCGTCTATGACATCGGATGTTCCCATAAAAGCAAAGGCCTGAAATCTCTCATCGATAGGAATAATGTCGAGTGACGGATCGGCTTTCAGCGCAGCATCAAAACTCTTCGTTGCCGCTTCAAGTGCTTTTTTCGCTTCATCCTTTTTCCCTGCCTGCATCGCCTGGAGTGCAGCAAAAGTATTTTGCATCCCTGAGATAATCTCTTTTGGCGCCTGTTTATGGTTCTTGACCTCCTGTTGTATCACATTGTTGACCAGTTCTTTTTTCTCTGTTTTTGCCTGCAGTCCTGTTGCACTCAGGAGCAGTCCGCATGTTAAAGCTGAAAGTAAAAATCTTTTTTTCATTTTCTATCCTTATAGATTTAATTTGTTATAGTTAAATGATATTACTGTTAGTCTAACCGTTCTTTAATAAGGGGGTTCCTACTTATTTCAGCGCCCATACAATCGTAGCAACCCCAAGCAGGGCGACCCATACGGCGGAACGGCTGCCGCCTTTCAAGCCTCCGAACCATAGAGCATACACTGCTTTAAGCAGGTTGTTACTGCCTGCTGCAATCATAATGGCTGTAACAAGTTCTGTCTGCGCTACGCTATACTTGCCTGTCAAAAGAGAAAATATAAAAGGGTCTATATCGGTAAATCCAACTACAAATGAGAGTACCTGTAAGCCTCCGTTACCGTAATGACCAATGACAAAATGTGTAACCACCATCATCAGCACGAAAAGTCCGGCAAATACAAAAGCAGTTCTTAGTTCAAGCGGGTTTTCGTCGACAAAGTCAGTATTGGTGGTTTTATGCTCTCTTTGCTGCAAATATATAAAAGAGATGACCATACCTGCAACGGACAGGGCAATGAATGGTAGGGCAAGCGACTTTGCGACAGAAAAATTGAAGACCATCGCAACAACCAGAAGCCTCAGGTACATCATAGAGGTTGCTGCAATGATCGCTGCATCTATTACCGGGTTATTACCCCCTGCTTTTGCCTTCCGTGCCAGCACAACCGTCGTCGCGGTAGAAGAGTATGTCCCGCCGAAAATACCGGTAAGAAAATACCCTTTGGAAGGGAAAAGATACTTCTGTACCAGGTAGCCGCCGTAACTGATACCCGAAATGACGACGACTGCCAGCCACATCTTGAAAGGAGAGATCGGAAGGTATGGTATGGTATTGGTATTGGGCAGCAGAGGAAGGATCACAGCGGAGAGAAGTACCATTTTCCCCAGGGTCTCGAACTCATGCATATTGACATCATTGCTAAATCGCTGCAGAGACTGTTTGGCATTTAACAGAAAAATGATCAGCACAAAGAGAAGTGACGGCATCCAAAGCTCAAAGCGTTCGGTCATCGGGCCGAATGCATAGACACTGAGCATGACCACATACGGCAGGATGCTTGATTTACCACTCTCGACCTTCTGCCTGTAAAAGACCAGAAAGAGAAGGGACAGCATGATCAATACCGTAATATAGAGAGTGAAATGGACAGGTTCGATTTTATAGAAGATAAACCCAAGTATCCCTATGAAGGTATAGGTACGTGCCGTACCGAAGAACAGATTATTATCTTTGGAATGGTATTGCTGACGGTAGGTTTTAAGCTCCATACCTACAAGAAAACTGAAGACAAAGGTAATGACAAGATGAATGAGATCGGGAGACAGGTTCATGGTGCGATCATCTCTTTTTCATAACAGACCGGATCAAATTTGCAAATGACATCATGGTCATATACCAGCAGTGCTTTATCTTTATCCGGATAGTCATTGAGACTCAAAAAATGTTTCATGATATTGATGCGTGCCTCTTTTTTGTCATCTGTATGGACGACATACCATGGCGCATAGATAAAAGAAGTCTTGTTGAACATATCATCTCTTGCCTTGGAGTAAGCATCCCACATTTTTTGTGCTTTGGCATCTATAGGACTGAGCTTCCATTGTTTAAGTGGATCGGTCTTGCGTGCTTCCAGGCGCTTTTTCTGTTCTTTTTTGGTAATATCGAGATAATATTTGAAAAAACGAATATTCGAGTGTGTCAGCATCTGTTCAAAACTGCCTACTTCCTCCATAAAAGCCTTATACTGTTTTTTAGTACAAAAACCCATCACTTTTTCCACACCGGCACGGTTATACCAGCTTCGGTTGAAAAAAACAATCTCACCTGCACTTGGGAGATGCGGTACATAGCGCTGAAAATACCAGGACTTCTTCTCTTTGTCACTTGGTACTCCCAAAGCAACCGTACGTGCTTCACGTGGGCTCAGATGCTCGGTAAAACGCTTGATCGTCCCATCCTTCCCGGCTGTATCACGCCCTTCCAGGACCAGACATACAGCTACATTCTCTTCGATCACATATTTTTGGAATTTGACCAGTTCCACCTGTAACTTGTAAAGCTCTTTTTTATAGATATTTTTTTTCACTACAGCATTCCTCTCATCATCAGGTCAAAATAGGCACGTCTCATCAGATGCAGATCCATCTCCCACCATATCCATCTGGGAGTAGTCGGATCAAGGGGGAACATTGGCGCGAGTCCTTTGGGTGTGTATTCGGCAAGCATTACCCTGCCGTATCGTGTCTTGATCGGTGAAACGGAATACCCTTCATAGCTCATTGGCTCTACTTTCCCCTCCATGATGGCAGCGATATTATCTTGAAGCACGATCGCCTGTTCCCTGACGGCACCACCGCTTTTCCCTGAAGAAAGTCCCACTACATCACCCAGACCGAAAACGTTTCTGTACTTGGGATGGCGTAGTGTTTTTTCATCGACATCGAGCCACCCTTTATGCAGTCCGTCCTTTATACTAAGTTTAGAATCACGTACGACCTGTGGTGCCTTCATAGGTGGCGTGATATGCAGGTAGTCATAGCTGACATTCACTTCCTCATCTCCATTCGCATAGACCGCTACCTTTTTCTCTTTATCGATACGTTTGAGAATATACCCATAGGAGACAGAAACATTGTCTGTTTTTTTCATTGTTCTTTTTAGTGCTGCATCGATCTTTGCAGAAGGAAAAAGTACTTTACCCGCTTTGGTCAATGTAAACTTTACTTTATGCTGAAGGTCTTTGCCTTTTATTTTCAGCCCATTTCCTTTGAGCATATCATTGGCCAAAAAGAGCATGGAGAGAGAAGCACCCTCCCCTTTGACAGGCGTTTGGGGATCGGAAAACAGAACCTTGACCTCTGACCTTTGGGCTTTACGGCGTATGGCTTTAAGCCATAATCGTGATACGATGGCACCTGTTGACGTTCCCTTCTCTATATCATTAAGGTGTACACTGGCGATACCGTGTTTTCCTATATCTGAAACATCCAGTCCCTCCACTGCATTGTAATCATATTCACATCCAAGGGCTACAACAAGATAATCGTAGGGAACTGTGTTATGTTTTGCTGTCTGTACCCGGTTTTTGTCGGGATCGAATGCCGTCACTTTGTCCTTCACCCAAGTCACATTGTCCGGAAGGAGTTCACTGGTAGGGCGCTTGTTGTCAAATTCACTGAAGAGCCCTGCGGCAACATAGACCTGTCCGCTTTGGTAGAGGTGCGTCTCATTGGGAGCGATCAGTGTGATCTTCGCATTGGGTGCCGAACGTCTCAGACGGGCTGCAACGGTCATTCCTGCTGTACCGCCTCCGACGATAACGATATCGGCTTTTTTCTTACTTGCGAATGTGGAAAGTTTTGTTTTTGCCGAAGCGGACGTACCGCCACCGGCCAACAGTGCGGCACCGCTTATTCCCATGACCTTAAGAGCGTCCCTTCTTTCCATAGTACTGCCTTTAGATGATATCTTCATGATATTTCCTTCTATAATAACGTAATACACCCATTTTCACTACATCGTTGAAGACGAACCAGGTCAATGCATAAGCCCACATGCTGAGTCCCCATGCCCAACCGATCGGTTCCATCAGACCGAAGCCGTACACGGCAATGATCGTACCGGCGACACGGCTGAAGAAGGTGGCATTAAAGAGCGTCCAGGACGGCCACGGGCGCTTCCAGAACCAGTCATCGATACGGGTATTGTAGATCGTCCCGTGCCCAGCTATGACCAGTTTGGCAAAGAAGGCCGATTGAACAAAATCCAACGGCAGATGCATCAGGGAGATCAGAATCCAGAAAAGTGTAAAGGAGGATAGAACGCCTGCCAGTCCGAGCCAGGAAGCCAGGATGAAGACCTCTTTCATATCCCATCTTACCGGTGTCTCCCGCAGCTTCGTATTGTCATAGGCGATCGTCATGATAGGGATATCGTTCAAAAGCGCCAGGATGATGATCATCAGTGCCGTAATAGGATAGAAATCATAGATTACGATGGCAAGTGTCATGAAAATAATGACACGGATCGTCTCTGCGATACGGAAGATCGTATAGCTTTTCATACGTTCAAAGATCTGTCTTGCTTCTTTGATCGCATCGACAATCACCGTCAACCCCGGAGCCATCAGTACGATGTCAGCTGCAGCACGTGCCGCATCGGTCGCACCGCTTACGGCAATACCGCAGTCAGCCTTTTTGAGTGCAGGCGCATCGTTCACACCATCCCCTGTCATACCGACGATATGGTCTGCTTTTTGCAGCGAATCGACAATCATATACTTGTCTTCAGGGAAGACCTGCGCAAATCCGTCCGCCTTTTCTATCAGTGCGACGATCTCCGATTCGTGTTTTTTCACACTGCCTTTTGGAACGGGCATATTGTAAAGCTCTTTTTGCACTTTCTGGACGATCTTTTTGACTATAGTATCGATTTCATCCTTGGAGGCGTCGGGATGCATAGACTCGGCAATGGCCCGCGAAAGGATCTGTGAAAGATAGAGATACTCCTCGACCGACTCGCCCTTGAGCGTATGGATATCTTCTATATTGTCACCGATCTTCAGCATCGAAGCGATGTATTTGGCGACAGCAATGTTGTCACCGGTGACCATCTTGACGGATACACCTTTATCTTTGGCTTCGCTGATGGCTTCGACCGAATCCTCACGCGGAGGATCAAACAGAGGGATGAGGCCTACAAAGTGATAGGCGTCCTCTTCGCATTTTCGAAATGCCACACCGAGGGTTCTGAAGCCTTTCGAAGCAAAGTTCTCAACCTGCTTGTAGGCTTTCGCTTTATCGAACTCTTTGTCGTCGCTCTGTTCTATGATGACCTGTGGAGCGCCCTTCGTGTAAATGAGTTCACAGTCATCCCCCTCATAGATCCCTTCGGTTCTTTTGTGGACAGGATCGAAGGGGAGGAATTTTTTAAGATGTTTGTTACTGAGTTTCTCTTCCAGCTTATTCTGATGTATGTAGTCAAAAATAGGTTTTTCAATAGGATCATTGTTCTCTTCTTTGCTGGCAAGCGCGGCAAATACCATTAGTTCTTCAGCCGTATATTGATTGGCAAGATAGGGATCTGCCAAACTCATTTTATTTTGTGTCAGCGTACCTGTTTTGTCCGAACAGAGCACATCCATTCCTGCGACTTCTTCGATGGCAGCCAGACGACTGACGATCGCCTGTTTGGTTGCCAGCACCTGTGCTCCGATAGCCATGGTCACGGTTAAGACGGCGGGCATTGCCACAGGAATGGCAGAAATGGTAAGTACCAGTGCAAAAATGAGGAGTTCTACCGTCGGCTGCTGTGTTTCTATACCGTGATACACAATAATCGCAATCATAAAGAGTGTCAGGATAATTAAAAAGTTACCGACCTTGATCACCATTTTCTGGAAGTGGCTTACTTCTTCCTGCTCTGCTTTTGCAACAAGTCCTACGGTTTTTCCAAAGTAGGTATTCTTGGCTGTTGCTGTGACTTTTGCTATCATCTCACCCTGTTTGATGATGGCATTGGCATAGAGGTCATCTCCGATCTTCTTATGGACGGGGAGTGATTCACCGGTCAGGGCTGACTGATCGACCAGAAGAAAATCCCCTCCAGCAAGCAGGGCTACATCTGCGGGGACGATATCACCTATCTTGACCTTGATGATATCGTCAGGAACCAGTTCTTTGGCATCGATCTCCTGCCATTTTCCGTCACGCAGTACCAGTGCCTTTCGCGCAAGCTTCTTTTTGAGTACCGCAATGGCGTTAAGCGCTTTAGACTCCTGGTAGAAATCGACAAAGGCATTGACGAATAAAAGGATTATGATAATCGTAAAATCTTCCCAGCGTTGCGCCGCTGCAGAGAGAACAGCTGCCACTTCGATCATCCAGGGGATGGGTCCCCAAAAACGCTTGAAAAGACGTTGTAACCAACTCTTTTCTTTGGCTGTGATGGCATTGGGGCCGAATTTCTTAAGGCGCTCCTGTGCCTCTTCGTGTGTCAGGCCTTTAATATCCGTATTTACTGATTTTTCTTGATCTTCAGGGATAGAGCTGTTTTCCGTATCTTTTGGATCGTTTGGCATCTCGGTTTCCTTTTTGGTATCAATTATTTTTTTATTATACTCCCAAACCTTACAAAAAAGTTAATGAAGATCAATTAACTTTCACTTTTTTGATGGCAGTCATCCCTGTGTCATAACGGTAGACCAGCGGTTTCCCTGTCGGGATCTCGAGTTTAACGACGGCATCGGTACTTAAGTGCTCTATCTCCATGACCAGGGCACGCAGTGAATTTCCGTGCGCGCTGACAAGGACTGTTTTTCCCTTCGCCAACTCGGGTATGAGCACGTCGCGATAATATTCTTTCACTCTCGCGTGGGTGTCTTTCAGTGATTCGCTTTTGGGCAGCAGTGCCGGGTCGAGATCTCTGTATTTGGGGTCGAACTTCGCGGCGCGGGGATCGTTCTCATCCAGTGGGGGCGGCGGTGTGCTGTAGCCTCTCCTGACGCTCAAGAAGGCTTCCTCCCCTATTTCCTGTTTTACAACATCTTTGTTACGTTGCTGCCAGGCGCCGTAGTGGCGTTCATTGAGCTTCCAACTCTTGATACAGTCTATATGTTCCCATACCATCTCCAACAATGCAATCTGTGCCGTATGGATCGCACGTTTAAGCCATGAAGTATAACAGACATCGGGATAGAGCTTCAGTCTTTTCAGTTCCGCTGCCGCTTTTATTGCCTCCTGCCGTCCCTGATCGCTCAGTTCGATATCTGTCCATCCCGTGAAGATATTCTCTTTATTGTAGACACTTTGGCCGTGTCGTAAAAGTATCAATGTTGCAGCCATTATACTTCCTCCTCTTTTTGCAGCAGATAAATGATATAGAAAAACAGTATTACCAGCAGTGCAATGGTGAGATGCCGCTGCACAAACGTCAGCAGATCTATGACCGTATGGCCGAAGTAATAACCCAAAGTCGTAAAGGTTACTGCCCATAGCACCACACCGATAATATCCAGTAACAAAAACTTCCAAAAACTGAAACCCGATACACCCAGCATCAGAAGTGCCGGGATATGTGTACCGTAAACAAAACGTTCAAAAATAACGATCCAGCTTCCATAGTGAAGGAACCAGCTTTCGATTCTCTGCATCTTTTCCTCATAATTTTTAAGTAAGATTTCGGTTTTAGTCTTGAACAGACGTCCGGTTAGGAATACTGCCGTATCACCTATCAATGCACCACCGATAGTGAGAAGTAGGACTTGCGGCAGATCGAACTTACCCACTTTAACCATGTATCCTGCCAGTGTCAACCCGATCTCTCCTTCCAGAATGCTCCAGATGAAGAGTATTCCGTAGGAGAAATGCGCTATGAAAAAATCTATCATTTTTTACGCCCCCATATTTTCAAGCTCGAAAAGCTGACTGTCAAATTCATGTTTCACTGCCTTGTAGACTTCCAGACTGATGGTTCCACTCTGATATCTTTCCAGTAGAGCCTTTGTCTCTTCCATGATCATTCTACGTTTTGTCTTGAGTACCTCTTCTTTGACCAGGGTCTCTTTGTCCACTTCTATTTTATTGAGCTCTTCGGAGAGCGCATCGATCTTTGTCTGGTATTCATTTGTCAGAGACTCAAGACTCTCTGCACTCAGAAAACGCCGTTTATGCAATTTGTCCATTTTTTCCATTATATCCTGATAAAGCAGAATCTCCGTTTTGAGAAGTTCATAGTTTTTCAGCTGGGAAACAGGGGAAAGGATCCCCAGTATTTTCATCAGCGGCGACATCGTCATCCCCTGTACGAAGATAGAGATGAGGACCACACCGAACACCAGTGTTACGATCAGCTCTTTCAATGCAAACGAGTCGGGAATACTGAGTGCCAGAACCATCGAGAGTGCGCCGCGAAGCCCTCCCCACGTCATCACTGCCGCCCAGGAAAAAGGAAACTTGTGATTGGTAGGGTAGAATACCGCCCAGGTACCTGTCACGACAAAAAAACGTGCGGCAAGCACTGAACCGTAAGCGATCAGAACAATGGGAGAAAGCTCCCACAGCAATGTCAGATTCACTGCAAAACCCATCAAAAGGAAGATAAGAGAGTTCATGGCAAATGCGATGTATTCCCAAAAAGTTTCCGTAGCAAGGCGTATAGAAGGGAAAAGTATCTCTGACAAACCTTTTCCTCCGGTGATAAGCCCTGCGGCTACCGTACTCATGACACCGGAGACACCAAGCCTGTCCGCGATAAGAAATGAACCGTATGCTGCGATGGTCGTCAGTGTAATCGTGATCATCGCATCATCGAGGTGGTGCATCACCGCAGCTGTAGCAAGCCCGACTATGGCACCCACAAGCAGACCGAAACCGACGATTCTGAAGAAATCAACTACAGCATCCTGCGGTGTTCCCAAATGTCCCAAAATATACTGCATGGCAAGAATAAAGACAACAATAGATGTACCGTCATTAAGAAGGCTTTCACTTTCTATGAGCAGTCTCAGCCGTCTGGGTGCACCCAGTTTGTTGAAAAGAGAGACGACCGCTACCGGGTCGGTCGCAGCAACAGCCGCACCAAAGAGGATACCAACAGGCCAGGTGATCGCATTGATCTGGGCAAAATGAACACTCACAGGGACCATAACGGCAGCCGTAAGCAGTGTCGAAGCGATCACCCCGGGAATGACCAGTGTGGCAATGGGCCAGCCGTCACGCCACAGTTCTGAAGCCCGCAGATGGATCGCCGCTTCAAAAATGAGCGGCGGCAGAAAGACAGAGTAAAGCAGTTCCTGTGTCAAAGACGGCGGATGCAAAAGGTGTAATCCCCCCAGCATAAGCCCTACAGCCACCAATGCAATGGTATAGGGAAGATTGATATACCTCGTAATGACCGCAACAATAGAAGCAATGACAAAGAGTATCAGTATTACCGATTCATACGACATCTGTTCCTCCTACCCTATCCATTGCCAGACCATCACGACGGTAAGCCCGAGTGTAACAAGCATGGCAAACAGGGAAAAAACGTTTTGAAACCGTGTGGCGACATACTCACCCATGATCGTTTTGTTATTTCCGATCGCCAGGGCGAAAGCTATGAGAACGGGAATGAGCATTCCGTTGAGCACTTGGGAATAGTACAGTGCATCGACGACGGTAATACCCGGATACATATCGATCATATCTCCAATGATCAGCGCACCGATAAATACGATATAGAACCCTTTCGCATCACTGACTTTGTAATCCATACCCTCCCGCCAGCCAAAAGTATCGGCTACGGCATAGGCGGTCGATCCTGCCAGTACAGGAATCGCCAGAAAACCGGCAACAACAATACCCAGTGCGAACAGGGCAAAAGCATAATCCCCTGCGGCAGGACGCAGGGCTTCCGTCAGTGTCATAACATCTTCTATATTGCTGTGGGTACCATAGAGCATCACTGCCCCGGTGATAATCATGGCATAAGCGAGCAGGTTCGAGTAGACCATACCGGTGATAGTGTCGAAACCGACTTCATCTGCCTGAACGATACTTTTTTTCTCTTCTTTTTCTTCCGCCGCCTGCCAGAACATCAGGTAGGGAGAAATGGTCGTTCCCAGCATTCCGAGCGCTGCAATGATCCACGCACTGTTCATCTCTATATGCGGCACCAGTGTATTTTTCAGCAGCAGCAGTACCGGCGGTTTAGAAAGAACAGCTGCAATGATATAGACGACAAGGACTGCTGTCATGCCAATGAAGATCGATTTTATCTTTTTATATTGACCAAAGGTGATCAAGTAGGCGATGAGTGCAGTAATAGGGATGAGAAAATACACGGTACGATAACCGGTGAGTGTATGGAAAATAGCCGCGATTGCATTAAGGTCTGCACCGATGGTCAGGATGTTGGCCAGAGCCAGTATCATGATCATCAGAACGGTCAGTTTTTTTGAATAGTATGCTGTTGTGATCTCCGGCAGGCTTTTCCCTGTCACGATCGCAATGCGCGCCACCAGGTTCTGGATAGCGATCATCATCGGTGTTGAAAGCAGCAGAAGCCATAACTGGGAAAAACCGGTCGTAGCTCCGACGACCGTGTAGGTAACGATTCCGGCCGGATCGTCCCCTGCCCCGCCGGTAATGAGACCCGGCCCGAGCTGCTTTATGCGTTCACGGTTTTTGGCAATGTCAAAACGTATCTTTTCTTTAAGTCTTAACTGCATCACTTCCCTTGTCTTAGCTTATCTATCCTCTTGACTTAATATCTGAACCGTTTATAGTGCGGGTCAGGAGAGGTATATCACCTCTTCCGGTGCAACAATATGTGCTTTTTCATGCAACTTTTCACCCATGACTTTTCTAAGAACTTCCTGTTTTTCTTCTTCTCCGTGAATGAGGAAAATACGCTGCAGATCTTCGATATCTTTTACCCACTTGATGATGCCGTTCTGGTCGGCATGTGCGGAAAAACCGTTGATCGTATACATACTTGCCTTGATACGGATATCTTCATGATAGATCTTGATCCATTTGGCGCCGTCCACGATACGTCGTCCCAATGTCCCTACTGCCTGGTAGCCGACAAAAATCACTGCATTTTTAGGGTTCCACAAACGGTTCTTGAAATGATGCAGTATTCTGCCCCCGTTACACATACCGCTTCCTGCGATGATGATCGCCCGTTCGTCAACATCATTGATCGCTTTGGATTCATCCACGGTAAGCGTATAGTTCAATCCGTCGAAATCAAATACCGTACCGTCACGCTTCTTGATCGTCTGGCATTCGGTACTCAGGAGTTCTTCTGCAAACTCTTTATAGACAGCGGTCGCCCGGGTTGCCATGGGACTGTCCAGAAAGATCTTGCATTCAGGCAGTTCTTTTTTATCATGCATCTCTTTGAGAATACAGAGAAGCTCCTGTGTCCGTTCTATGGCAAAAGAAGGGATAATGACATTTCCCCAGTTCTCGAGTGTTTTGGTAATGACGGAACGGAACTCCTCTTCACTCTCCAGCGCACCCTTGTGGTTACGGTCACCATAGGTGGATTCCACATAAAGGAAATCCGCTGATTTACACGGAACGAGATTGGGGATGACCATATCATTGTCATTTCCGATATCTCCGGAAAAAACGATATGGCGTTCTTCGTTCCCTTCTTTGTAACGTATCTCTATATAGGCAGACCCGAGAATATGCCCGGCATTACGGTAAGTAACCGTGACATCTTTACAAAGTTCAAAGGGTTTGTCATACTCCGGCATGATATGCGGCAGTGCCAATGCAGCCTGAACATCTTTCTCTTCATAAAGCGGTAAAAGTACTTTTCCTTCGTTTCCTCTTCTCTGTGCTTTCTTATAGTGGGTATGATAATCCTCTTTCATGATCTTTGCACTATCAAGCAACACGACTTCTGCCAGGGCAAACGTAGCATCTGTAGCAACAATGGTCCCGCTAAAGCCTTCCTTGACCAGCTTGGGTATCCTCCCCACATGATCGAGGTGTGCATGGGTTACCAGCAGATAATCAACACTCTTCGCATCAAAATCAAACAGACCGTAATTGCGATGCTCCTCGCGCCCCTGGAACATCCCGCAATCTACAAGAATACGTGTTCCGCTGTCAAGTTCAAGCAGGTGACATGACCCGGTCACGACTTCCGCTGCTCCGTATGATACTACTGTTGCCATTTTTGCTCCTTTATGGCTGATATGGTACTTCTATGAACAGTATAGCACTTTTAAGTAAACATTAATTTTGTCATAAACAAACAATTCACCAGTCTATACCTTCCTGCGGGTCAAAATCATCCGGATCCACTTTTTCCTGTTTGCAGCCGCCCGGTTTTGTTTCACCGTATTTCTTGTAGGCGAATCCTGCAAGAATGATCAGCAGTGCCAAAATAATAAATATCAATAAGGGTTTTTCATAATACCAACTATAGCAAAATATTTTTAGATATAATAATCATCACTTATTATAGGAGAAGTATATGGAAAAAATATGGGCATTCATCATGATGCACCAGATCGAGACACTGCTGCTTGGCTTTGGTGCGATCGTTCTGGCTTTCATCATCACACACTGGCAGGAAGTGAAGTTCTGGTGGCTGAACTTTACCTACAATTTTCCTATCATCGGTAAAATCTCCCGCCTCGCACAGGATATCGAAGGGTTTGATGAAAAACACAAATGGTTCTACTCCGAAGAGCGTCTCTGCCGAGACTACTACAACTTCTATGAAAAAGTGGACAAGGACAGCGAATCGTACGACGAGGCCAAAGAGTACCTGCATGCCGCAGGTGAATTGGGACGCAAACCGACTCCTACCTTTATCTGGATCATGATCTTTGTGCTTGTCATTGTCGAAGCCTTCGGTTTTGCCTATGTACTGGCAGGGTTCACCATCCCCGGAGCCAGTGAAGCGACACAGCAGAAAGGTGCTATCGGCGTGGCTGCCATGCTTGCCATCCTGCTGGTCTGGCTGACGCATATGACAGGACAGGAACTGCACAAAAACACGCTCATCAAGAAGATCCGCCGCTGGTACAAGAACGACAATGCCGGCGGTTCGAACTGGAGAGACCTCAAACCTGACGAGCAGCTCATCAGCATCGACAACACTTTTGACGACAGTAGTTCTCCCAACTACATCAGAATGCTCAACCGTCTCGATGTGAACGATAAGGTCAAGACGACCTATACAAAGACCATTCTGACACTGATCTTCATCTTTGCCGTTGCCATCGGGGCAACCTATATCAGACACCAGGTCCTGACGCAGGAGATCGCCAGTTCCCATGAAACGGCAATGAATATCTTCAACGAAGATGCTTCACCTTTTGCAGGAGCGGAGAATGCCGGCAGCGATGACGACATCGGCGCACTCTTCGGAGATGACGCTGCAGCAGATGCCAAAGAAGACCTCTCTTCACTGTTCGGAGATAACGCAAAAGATGCGACAACCCCGGCAGAAAAGAATACGGCGGCAATCGAAGATGAAACAAACCAGAAAGGCGGCGACGCCACCTTTATTGTACTGGGACTGATGTTCATATTCATACAGATACTGGGTATCTTCTTCGGAATGCACTGGGACTTTGCAGGACGCGAATCCAAGGAGGCCTACGAGTGCCTGAGAGGCTTTGCAACCAAAAAAGCCTTCCTTTCCTACTACGACAGGGTCAAAACACACATTGCAAGGGTAGCGCAGCAGCAGCTTCAGAAACTGCAGCACAAGATGAACATCATCAACGACAACACGGGAACAGATGCCGAAACGACCGCCCTGCTGCGCAACAACAAAGAGAGAACTTTCCGACAGTACCTGACATTCGAGGACAAATGATGAAACGACTATTTTTAACCCTTCTGACACTCGGTACACTGCTTCTGGCACGCAACGATGTGCCAAGCTGCTACAAAGCCCTGCAGATAGAGAACCCGAACCCTGCGGTGGAGAAAGAACTCTTCATTCTTGTCGACCAAACCACACCGCTTGACAAGAATATGATGATCTATACCTACAAAAACATGATGAAGTTCATCAAGAACGGTTATGCCGTGACCATCGCCTCCTTTTCGGCCAACGCCAAAGGCAAATATACCGATGTACCCTACTCCGGAAGCCTCGAAGCGCTGCTGCCCGAAAGTGCAAAACACGAGATCGCAAAAAAGAAACTCAGAAAATACCAGGCCTGTATGAACGGACAGTACAAATATGCCAAGAAGAAAGCGACCAAAGCATTGGTCCATACACTAAAAGGTGCGAACAAGAAACTGCCACACTCAGACATCCTCAAGTCGCTCGACGATATTGCAGAACACATCATCAAACCTTCCAAAGCCAAAGAGAAAGTGGTACTGCTGGTCTCGGATATGATGGAACACTCTTCCATCACCACCTTCTATTCCAAAGGTTCGCTCAGAAGGATCGATACAAAAAAAGAGATGACCAAACTGCAAAAGAGCGGTTACACAGCCGACTTCGACGGTGCGAGGGTCTACATCATCGGTGCAGGTATGGTCGGGAAGAACAGCTACCGGGACTCCAAAACACTCAAAGCCCTCACCTCTTTCTGGGAAACCTACTTTAAAGCAAGCAATGCCAGACTACAGGCCATCGGTACACCGATGCTACTGGAAGATGTCAAGTAATATTGAGGGTTATTAGAGGTGCCCATAAGTACCATAGAGGTATAATGCCTCTATGAAAAATCTACACAATGCCCTTCTTTTAAAACAACTTTACCAGCTTAAGCAGTTGGGATACAGGTATACCGATATCACGCCCTATCAGGAAGAGAAGCTCGACCTTACCCTGCCTGACACACTGGACTCGCTGCAGAAACAGGCAATGAACTGCCACCTCTGTGAGCTGAGCAAAAGCCGAAAAAAGGTTGTTTTTGGAGAGGGAAATCCCCATGCAAATATACTCATCATTGGAGAAGGTCCCGGAGCAACAGAAGACAGTACGGGAAAACCCTTTGTAGGACGTTCCGGGGAACTGCTCTCAAAAATGCTTGAGAATGTACTTGGGGTCACAAGACAAGAGGTCTACATTACCAACATCGTCAAGTGCCGTCCACCCAACAACAGAGCCCCTACTCCTACAGAGGCACACACCTGCCAACCCTACCTGCTCAAGCAGATAGAACTCATCAAACCCAAACTCATCCTCACGCTCGGGGCGACCGCCTACCACTATCTGACCGGAGACGATACCGGCATCACCAAGGTCAGAGGCAGTATCCACAAACATGGAAACGCCACGCTCATACCCACCTACCATCCAAGTTATCTGCTGAGAAATCCCAGTGCCAAAAAAGAGGTATTTGAAGATCTCTTGAAAGTAAAAGAGTTGATGAAGAGCTTTTAAAGCATTTGTCATCTTGAACTTGTTTCATGTATTCTACGATATAACTACGAAATTAACTAAAGGTGAGTATCGCTCTAATCTTATTTTTTCACAGTTAAGTTTTTAACTGCGTAAAAGAGTAATTAACTGTAGAATTCTTCAATATGTTGACCAATTCCGCACTATCTTCATCCGAGTCATCTGCAGACAACTACACTAAAATTTTTCATTTTTGAAACTCTTCCACATATCCCCTATAGAATTATATTTATTAATACTACTTTGATTGCCTTCTGTTTTTGTGACGGTGATGTCGATTTTCTCTTTTTCTTCTATACGCGATCCGGGGTTATTCCCGTAGCCCAGCAGCTTGTAGGTCACAGCGAGTACGATCATGAAAACTCCCATCCACGAAACTGCTTTATCCAAGAACATTGCCTGTTTTACTTTTTTGTCATAAGGTTGCACCGTTGCAAACCCTTTTATACATCGCAGCCTTGCCCGATACCCCTTCCAGAGTGATGTCTTCACACCTTTTTTTAAAATACATATTTCATTGTAGAGCTTTCTTATGAGAAAAAACTCCAAATAAGCCCCTATGACGAAGAGCAGGAAAAGCAAGAGTGCGATGGTATAGATCAGTATGTTTTCAAGCATGAGGCACCTTTATCGTGAAAATATTTTTCTGTTTTTGGTTTATTGTATCTCGCATTGTAGGAACATTACTTCCTCTCATCTTTTGTCCATTGGCCGCACCCAGGCTCAATAATTCCATTATCATCCATATTCGGTACATCTTTAATATACTGCTCATAATCATGTTTGGCATTACCTTTTGTGCTGATCCAAAAATAAGAAGTGATCTCTTTTTTACCTTCCCTTCGAGAAGTATATCCTCCTCCAAGTTCTATCTCTTCTGCTTTTCTGGTTCCATTGTCAGAGTAATAATAGTATTCATCATATGTAGGGATGTAATATCCTTCTTTTGTATGTGAACCCATTGGAGAAGAAGTTTTTACGATGCCGCTTGGGGGTATTTTTATGATCCGAAAACCTTCCTCTTCTTTTAGTGGAGGGAAATTTTCATCATTGTAAGTAATACATACCCAACCTCTGTATTTTTCTGGAAGAAGATATCTAATTCCTTTTTCTGGTGAAGTTCCGTAAATGAATAGAGAAAAAAATGAAACAAAGAGCAACAGGGTTGAACCCAATATAATTTTATTGAATTTATTCATTTTCAGGACTTTCACAAACAATATAATGAAAACCCATTGCAATAACCCAAGTGTTCCAACTATCAAAAGACTTGTGACTCCACCATTGGGATGTATATCCCAACCAAAAACAGATAGGGGTAAACCTGTGATCGTCAAATAAAAAAAGCCGCTAATACCATATTCAGGATCTATCTGAGACATACCTATCCAGAACAATATCCAAATAACATATACAGCTGTAAGTTTAAATATAGTGTTCTTCATTTTGATTTACCAAAATTTATAATTTTATTTTTTGAAAGAACATAACTCAAAATTAGAATAGGGAGAGCATATAAAACTATTTGAATAACCCAAATACTACTCGGAAACTCCGTTAAGACTTTTAGTAATGTTTCATTTATTGCTTTATTGGTTTTGAGTAAACTCATAAAAACGATCCATAAATACCCTGCTATTGAATTTATAAATAAATATTTTAGTTTAGATGTAATTATTTGTCTTTTAAGTAAAAGACAGCAAATTGATATAATTATGGGAAACAAAAAACTTACCCAAATAAACAATATACAAAAAGTACCGCATTCAGACATAGTTTTACTTTCCCAATTTTTTATTGATTATAGCTTTTTTTAGAAGAAAAAACTTTTCTTAAAAAATATAAATATGCTTTATGGCTAACATCCATTATAAACATTAAAACCAAAGCATAAACCCAACCGAATAAATAGCTAAAAGCTACTGCTGCTCCATCACTATTCGCAACTTCTTCGGCAATTTTTTCTGTTGGTGCATAATAAATTGAATATTCCTGCATTGCTAATGCCGAGAAAAATATGACAATCCAACCAGATATCATCACAATCGGATATCTATATGACCATATGAAATTTTTTACAACAATAAACACTATAAATATAAAAATTATTGGTAATAATCCCAATATTATTTTTGTTATTTCGTAAAGTTCCATTATTTATATCTCTTCAAATTGATATCGTGTGAGTACTTTTCTCTTTTTGCTTAATTATAGCCTAATAGGAAAATTTAATTAAATAAAGTTATTTAAAAATCCAATTCTCTTAGATCAGTATCAAGGGCATACATACATTCCAAAAAGAATGCAAAACTGAAAGTTCCTCTACTTACTTTTGTAACTATTGAGTTAATATAGCTTAGAATATTTTGTTTTATGGAGAATTTGCATAATATGGATAAAAAAGGGCCTCCCAACACCCTCTATGTAGTGTTGAGTTAATTAGTTAATATACCATAGAACAGGATCCCTTTGAATCAAAATGGATTTTGTATGCAGGAGAGAGATTCCGGGTCTTGCCTGGAATGACGGGAAAGATGTTTTTTCTTCCCCGGATATGTGCCTATTCGCACTCTTTCTTGAGGATATCTTCGATGATACCAACGATGCTCGGATCTTCAAGTGTTGAAGTGTCCTGTGTGATCGCTTCGCCTTTTACAAGGCTTCTGAGGATCCTTCTCATGATCTTTCCTGACCGTGTTTTTGGAAGGTCAGGTACGAATGCCATATCGTCACACAATGCGATGGCACCGATCTCGGACTTGATGATCGTATTGATCTCTTTCATGGTCTCGAGCTCATCGGCTACACCTTCATCATCTTTAAGAACGATATAGGCAAAGATACCCTCACCTTTGATCTCGTGCGGCTTACCGACCACGGCAACTGCCGCGACATTGTCATGTTTCTTGACCGCAGCTTCCACTTCTGCCGTACCCATTCTATGGCCCGAAACGTTGATGACATCATCAGTTCTACCCGTGATTGTGATATAGCCGTCTTCATCCATCATCGCACCGTCACCCGTAAAGTAGACCGCTTTGCCGTCTTTCTTGCAGTCGCCAAAGTAGGACTTCACGAATCTTTCAGGGTCGTTCCAGATCGTTCTGATCATACTTGGCCAAGGTTTGGTGATACACATGAACCCTTTTTCGCCTACCGGTGTCGGTGTGCCGTCCTCTTCCATGATCTCAGCTACGATACCCGGAAGCGGGAATGTCGCACAGCCAGGCTTGATAGGTGTTGCCGCAGGCAGTGGCGAGATCATATGCCCGCCTGTTTCTGTCTGCCAGTAGGTATCAACAATGGAACAGTTGGAGTTGCCCACCGCTTCATAGTACCATTTCCATGCAGCAGGGTCGATAGGCTCACCCACGGTACCGAGGATACGCAGTGAAGACAGGTCGTATTTTGCCGGCTCGTCCACACCCATCTTGTGAAGGAGTCTGATGGCGGTCGGCGCCGTATAGAACTGGTTTATCTGATATTCTTCTACCATTTTCCAGCATCTTCCCGCATCGGGGAAGGTCGGTACACCCTCGAACATCACCGTCGTTGCACCCGCAGCAAGCGGCCCGTAGACAATATAGGTATGTCCCGTGATCCAGCCCACATCGGCCGTACACCAGTAGGTATCGTTGTCTTTGATATCAAAGACCCACTCCATGGTCATCTGCGCCCAAAGGATGTACCCTGCACTTGAATGCTGGACCCCTTTTGGTTTTCCGGTACTTCCCGAAGTGTAAAGAAGGAAAAGGGGATGCTCGGAGTCCACCATCTCAGGCTCACATTGAACGGATTCATTCTCTACCAGTTCATTGTAGGCATAGTCGCGTCCCGCTTCCCAGTGGATATCTTCACCGTTACGCTCGACAACACAGACCGCCTCGACACAGTCGCACCCCTCTTCAAGCGCTTCGTCAACAACCGGCTTGAGCATATACGGTTTTCCTTTTCTGAAGGCACCGTCAGCGGTAACGACCAGTTTGGCTTCCGCATCGATGATACGGTCTCTGAGCGCTTCAGCCGAGAATCCACCAAATACCACAGAGTGGATAGCACCGAGCTTGGCACAGGCAAGCATGGAGATCGCCGCTTCGGGGATCATCGGCATATAGAGCACGACCCTGTCGCCTTTTTTAATGTTGAATTTGTTCCTGAAGAGGTTCGCCGTTCTGTTTACCTCGTAGTAGAGTTCACGGTAGGTCAGTGTTCTCTGGTCGCCGTTGTCACCTTCAAAGATGATCGCTGCTTTGTTCTTCTTGGTCTTGAGATGTCTTCCCACACACTGATAGGCGACATTCAGCTCTCCGCCTTCGAACCACTTGTAGAACGGTGCATCATCCTCATTCAGCACACGGTCGAACGGTTTGAACCAGTCTATTTTCTCCTGGGCATATTTGCCCCAAGTGCCTTCATAGTCCTTTTCGAACTCTTCGACAAGATCATTGTACTCGCACATGTTTTTGATAAGGGGATCAGTGAACATCTCTTTTTTCGGGTAGTATATTTCGCTCATATATTTTCCTTTTTATATTTTATTTTCATTGGTTTTAGTTTAACATAAATCATCATATTTTAAAATGGTTTCTCCCAAAATATTTTAATTAGGACTATTTTAGTCCCAATTGTAACATCATGAGAAAATATGACCATATTATGTACGCCTCAGACTTTTCGTATGTTTCAATTTAAGATAGATCATCGCCGTCATCACCGCATCGTTCAGGGCATCGTGCGCCTGAAGTTTCGGCAGTGCCAGGTCCTCGATGATCGTCTCAAATCCCAGGTCTATGTTTCCCTGAGGAATCGTGGATATTTTTTTGTCGTAATAAATTGCTGAAACCTCCTCTTGTTTATTGGGTAAAGTAATACCGTACATCGGTTTGATGTATTTGTTTATCATCGCAACATCGAACTCCAGGTAGTACCCTGCAAGTGTCCTGCCGCCTATGAAATAGAGAAATTCCTCTATCGCCTCTTCGATGGGAACGGCATTTTCGAGATCACAATGGCGTATTTGATGGATCGTGATACTCTCATGCGATATCTGCTTCTCCTGCTTCACGTAAATGTGCATTGCTTCATCTGTCAGGATCCTGTTCTCTTTTATTCTGACCGCACCGATGGAGACAATCCCGTCTTTTTTGGGGTCAAGTCCGGTCGTTTCACAGTCAAAGACCACTACCTCTCCACCGGAATCTTCCTCGAACAGAAAAGTAAAGCGCTCATCTGTCAGATGTTTGCGGTTCCATTTTTTTGTCAAACTTCCAAACACCCTGTCTTCCCTCAACTCACTATGGAAAGATGAAAGTGGTACGCTACTCGCTTCTTGAATGACTCTACCATTTTGAGCGCTTCTTTGAGCGTATCTCTTTCCAGTTTACTCAGTACATTCCAATCAACGTAATTATCCGGGACTTTGCCGTGCTCCAGCTTCTCCAGTCTGGCATGCAGACGGAACGTGTTGAGTACTTCAAGCGTCTCTATGAGGTTGGAGGCATCTTTCTTGTCCATGTAGCCAACGTCGTTCAGGGCTTTGATGCGTTCATTGGTATTGGTCTTGGTGATGCCGTGTTCAAGAGCCAGCGCCCTCACGCCGTGTACCAGTGCGAAGATCGCCCCTTTTTTGATGTCGATCTCGTCTTTATGCGCTTTGTCCGTGCTGACAAAACGTGAGAAGAGCCCTATGGGAGACTCGAAACTCTCCACAGATTTTGCAAAATAGGGCAAAAAGGCCGTGTGCTCTTTCACTTCATGCAGGAGCATCTCCCTAAGCCCTTTGAAAAGGTCTATGTTCCCTGCCACGGCAAAGGCATCATAGAATATGGCAAGGTCCATCACTCCCTGATAGTCAGGCATTTCGATCCAGCGTCTGATCTCCTCCTTGTATGCGCCGGCATTCTTGGCCCATTTGGGGTTGATGACCATAACATTGCCTTCACAGCGCGGAAAACCGATGGCATCGAGCGTTTCAGTGAACTTCAGAAGGTACTTCTCTTTCTCTTCAGGTTCGAACCCCTTTTCGAAAACCATCGCGTTGTCCTGATCGGTCTTGAGTATCTGCTCTCCCCTGCCCTCGCTGCCGAGCAGCAGCAGCGTACATCTTTCATGCCATGTTGCAGGAAAGATCAGTGCAAAAATGCGCGCATACATCTTTTTGTGCATCTCCGAGACCAGTCTGGCGATATAGCGTGACTTCACTCCTTTGTAATGCAGGGTCTTTATCATGACATCGATGCGCTTGGAGGCATCGACGACACTTTCGATATCCTCAGCCTTTTCGATCTGGTTGCCTATGATATGGGACTGGTTTGCAAAATAGCTCAAAAGGTCGATGAGGGTAAGTATACCGACGGGGTCATCGTTCCCGTCAGTCACGGGGAGGTGCTTGATGGAATTCCCCGTCATCAGAAGCAGCACATTAAAGAGCAACTCTCCCTCATGGACGGCAATGATCGGGTAGCTCTGAATCTGCGAGATCGTTTCGAGGTTCTGCTCTTCTTTGTGCAAAATGTACTTGCGCAGGTCCGCATCGGTCACGATACCGTAACCCTTTTCATTCTTCACAAGCAGCGCTACGGCTTTTTCACTTTCGAGTTTGGCAAGTGCTTCGACAATGGGTATATCGGCATCCACCAGGCAGGCATCGTGCAGTATGGCTTCATCGATACGTGCGACCATAATGTCAGCCATTTTGGCACTTTCCTGGCGCTCTTTGATCATTTCTATGCGTTCAACGATGGAAGAAAAGAAGTAGTTCTTGAAGTCGCTATTCTTTTCACAGAGCTTCAGGATTATCTCGCCGGGTATCTCATAGCATATCAGCTCTTCAATGACACGGTAGTCATAGGCCGATTCCTGCTCCTCTATGATCTCTATGCCTCCAAAGCTGTCGTCCTCGTGGTAGAGGTCTATGAGTTCATCATTCTTTCTGGCTTCCACAACACCTTTGATGATATAGTAGAGTCTCTCGGGCCTGCGTTGGGCAGAAATGAGCTTTTTGCCCTCAGGGTAATAGGCGATCACTGCACTTGACTCTATGGTCTGCAACTCCTGCCGGTCCAAAAGTGAAAACGGCAAGTGAGCGTGGAGTCTCTCAAGTAAGGCTATCATCTTTTATATTGTCTCCCAAGTGTGAATTCTCTCTATAATATCATACAGTAATGATATTATAAAGGGAACCTCTAACAATAGGTAATACCCACAATGGGTTTTGCAAATGTGAGATTGTGCAAGAGATTTTCAAGTCCTAGCCGTAGCTAAGACGCAGTAAATATCTTGTGCAAGATTGCGTTTGCAAAGCCCACCCTACGGGCATCACTAGCTTTCGCCCATGCGTTGTTACTCTTTTTCACCTTAGCTATGGCTAGGGTTTCAAAAGAGTGCCTAGCCTAGACAAAAGCTAGAGATGTTGTGGGTATCACCTATTTTTAGAGGTTCCCTAAAGAAAGTTCCGCACAAAGCCTTTTTGGCTTTGTGCAAAAAACGCTGTTTAGTGTGCCGAGGCACCTTCTGCACCGATACCTGTCTGTGAACGGATATCCTGCGCTTCGAAGGCTTCTCTCTCCAGTTTCGCATTTTCACTGTTGTCAGTGATGGAGAAGAACCAGATACCCACGAACGCTACCGTCACAGAGAAGAGTGCCGGATACTTGTACGGGAAGACCGGTGTTTCATAGCCGAAGATCTGCACCCATACGATCGGACCGAGGATCACAAGCATGACTGCCGTTGCAAGTCCGAGACTTCCACCGATGACCGCACCTCTTGTGGTCAGCTTGCTCCAGAACATGGAGAGGAAGAGTACCGGGAAGTTCGCCGATGCTGCGATGGCGAATGCCAAACCGACCACGAAAGCGATGTTCTGCTTTTCAAATGCGATACCCAGAATGATCGTGATGATACCAAGGATCACAGTCGCTATCTTGGAGACTTTCATCTCTTTAACCTCGTCTACCTCGCCTCTTTTAAACACGTTGGCGTAGAGGTCGTGCGAGATCGCCGAAGCACCCGCAAGTGTCAGGCCTGAAACGACCGCAAGGATCGTCGCGAACGCTACCGCCGAGATGAACCCGAGGAAGAAGTTCCCGCCCACTGCATGGGAGAGGTGGATCGCAGCCATGTTGTTACCGCCAAGTATCGGTGAACCGCCGCTAATCGCCTGCTTCGCCACATCGAGATACTGAGGGTTGTTGAGTACCATAACGATCGCACCAAAACCGATGATAAAAGTCAGGATATAGAAATACCCAATGAAACCGGTTGCAAAAAAGACCGATTTTCTCGCCTCTTTGGCATCGGCAACGGTAAAGAATCTCATCAGGATGTGAGGAAGTCCCGCCGTACCGAACATCAGCGCAATACCGAGTGAGATCGCCGAAACAGGGTCTGAAACCAGTCCTCCAGGCGCCATGATGGCCTGATGTTTCGGATGCACTTCCACCGCTTTGGCAAACAGCGCCTCAAGCGAGAACCCGAAGTGCGCCATAACTGCGATCGCCATGAACGTCGCACCCGAAAGCAGCAGTCCCGCTTTGATGATCTGTACCCAGGTAGTCGCCAGCATACCACCGAACGTCACATAGAGGATCATCAGTGCACCGACGAGAACAACCGCCAGCTCATACGGAAGACCGAACAGCAGCTGGATCAGTTTACCCGCACCAACCATCTGGGCGATCAGGTAGAGGATGACCGTCGCGATGGAACCGAGTGCTGCCAGTGTTCTGATGGGTGTCTGCTTGAGTCTGTAGGCTGCAACATCGGCGAAAGTGTACTTACCGAGGTTTCTCAGTCTCTCTGAAATAAGGAAAAGAATGACAGGCCAGCCGACAAGGAAACCGATGGAATAGATCAGTCCGTCATATCCTTTCAGATAGACCAGGCCGGAAATACCCAGGAACGAAGCCGCCGACATATAGTCACCCGCGATCGCCATACCGTTCTGAAAGCCGGTGATCCCGCCGCCGGCAGTATAGAAATCCTTCGCAGTCTTCGTTCTTTTTGCCGCCCAGTAGGTAATACCGAGCGTACCACTCACGAAAATAAGGAACATGATGATGGCCGAGATATTCAACGGCTGCTTCTGCACCTCGCCTTCGATCGTACCCGATGCCACCGCGGCCACACTCAACAGAAGTGTCAATGATATAAACAGAAACTTTTTCATTATGCAATATCCTTCAACTCTTCTTTGACCTGATGACTGAGTTCATCAAATTCACTGTTGGCCCTTCTGACATAGACACCCGTCAAAATAAACGCGATAATAATGATTGCCACACCGATAGGAATACCGATGGTCATGACGCCGTCACCCATGCGTATACCCAACAGTGACGGATCGAATGCGATCGTCAGGATGAATGCATAGTAGACGACCAGCATAATGATGGAGAGCGTCCAGGCGAACCGGCTTCTCTCTTTTACGAGCTTCTGATACTTCGGATTGTTCCGAACGTGTTCGATCTGTTCTTTTGTCATCGATTATCCTTAATTAAAAATTGTAGTTTGCGATAAGTCTGTACTCATCCCATCCTGTTCCACTAGATGAAAAATCATCTGGGAAGTTTCCTCTAAATCTCAACTGAAGTCCTTTAACAGATTCCGGTGTATAAATAAAGTCAAACCCCGGTTCTGTTGCTGTCCAGCTGTTTCCAGGACTATACGCATTATCAGCACCTACATCAAAACTTGTATAGTATACCGTTGCTTTAAGGTTTAATCCCATATCTTTGAAATTATAAGTTGCAGCAACTTTCCACGCATCCGTATCTGCAAAGAACTGGTGTCTTGTCACCATTCCTTGAGTAAAGGCCGGCATACCACCCCAGGGAGTGATCGTTCCAAGATTGGCAGGACCACTTGCATCACCAGAAATTGAATATGCTGCATATGCAGTAAGTCCCGCATACTTCACACCGATTTTTGCCGCACCATAATTACTGCTGATACCTGCACCGGTCAAACGCTCAAGATAGCTACCGATATCACTCTCATTAATATACTGGCCGGCAACGAACATATTTACATCTTCATTTACTTTGAAGTTATAGTCAGCCTGTAGATATAGTGCATTCAGAATATCCCATCCGATATAATCCCAAGCTTGCAGTTTAAGCCCTTCAATACCACTATAGATAGCTGCAATGGCTGTCACACCAGCAGTACTGTTGTCCAATCCTGTCTGTGTTTCATCACCAAGTGCGATCGTACCCATGTTGACAAAATCACCACTAAGTCCCAACTCTGCACCTAAACCGTAACCACTATGCAATGCAAGCATTGAGCCTGCTTTTGTACGATCATGCGGCATATAAACATTAGCAAAAGTACCAACGGTTTCTCTGAACACATGTCCTGCAATCAAGGTCGTATTTTCAATGTCCGTATTACTTACCAAGGCTGCTTCAAAAAGGTTTGGAAGCATTCTGGCATCATCTGCACCTGCAAGCGGTGTATCAAGTCTCATGCGACCTGCTTTTAAGTTCGTATTATCTGTTTTATAGTTCAGGTATGCCTGTCCAATAAATGCATAGTTGTCACCATTGTATCCTTGTAGGGATGGGTCATACCTTGTAACACCTAAGCCATCACGGAAATCATCTTCAAGTGATTGATCATGTATATCAAATCCATAAGTTCCATATACCGCGGCTGCGGCTGAAAAACCACTCATTACCGGTGTTTTATACCCAATGTAACCACCTATAGCCCAAGAGTTACGGTTATTATCTGGTTTAGTTGCATAGCTATATGTTCTGTCTACATAGAAAGACCTTGCCTGTCCAAAGATCTCTCCATTGCTGTCATCTCCATCATTGATCACTTCTGCAACTGATCCATGGTTGACGTTTCCATCTGTACTTGCCTCGTCATGTGCATAAGCAATACCCATTGCCAAAATAGCAGCAAGACTTAATTTTACTAACTTCATTGTTTTTTCTCCTCGTATTTTTTTACGAGTACAGTATGGACGATGAAAATAGCATTAAAATAGCATTAAAATAGCATCACTGTTTTAGAAGAAAAAAAAGAAGAAAAATAATGAAAATGTAACCAAAAGTAACCAAAGATTTAACAAAAAAGTCAGATCAGTGTTTCTGGGTCATGCGGTAACCGATGCCCTTGAGGCTTTCTACAAGCTCCTCTTTCAGGACCTTCTTTACCCTATGTATCTCCGCTCTGATAGTGGCGTTGTCCACATTCGCATCTTCCCAGACATAATGCCTGAGCATATCAAAATCGACGATCTTGTTGATGTTGGAAGCGAACAGATCGATAATCTGGGCCTGTTTGAGGGTCAGTGTCTGCTCCTCATTGTCGAAGAGCAGTCTTTTACACTCCAGGTCATAACTGTACATCTTGCTGATATTGACGATGCATTTGGGAGCGATGTTGGCCATTTTGAGCAGCCGTTCTATATGTAATGTAAGTTCCTTGAGATGAAAAGGCTTTTTGAGGTAGTCGTAGCATCCAAGTTCATACGCCTTTGATATCTGCTCTATCTCGGTGATCGCCGAGATGAAGATGGTGGGGACGAATATTTTCTCCGTCTGCAGCTTGTCAAGAAGCGTGAGTCCGTCTATGGATGGGGTATTGATATCGAAGATGAAGAGGTCATAACTGTTTTGCAGAGAGCTTTCAAGCGCCTCTTTTCCGTCCTCATGGGCATCCACTTCATATCCGCTGTCCGTAAGGTACTCGACCATGGCTGTCTGCAGCATCAGCTCATCTTCAAGCAAGAGGATCTTCATCGGGACTCCTTTCGGTACTGTTATGGAAAGTATAGCTAAATATCGTTATCTCAGTGTCCGATATCACTTCGACTTTAACCCCTTCTTTTTCACAGATGGACCTGACGATCTCCAGCCCCAGACCAAAACCACCGTGTACGGATTCTTCCTGGTGAAAAGGTTCGAAGATCAGGCCGGTGTCTTCTATCGGCTTGGAATGTGTTTTGAAGGAGAGTACTGTTCTTCCTTCCTCTTTGTGGTCCAAAGTAACTTCTATATTACTGTTCCTGTCGGCATACTTTACCGCATTGGACAGGTTGTTGTCTATGATGCGCTGCAGCTCAATATCGGAAAACCAAAGTGTGATCTCCGGTTCAATCTTCGAGATGATCCTGTGCTTGTTTCCCCTGGCGATCTCCGCAAAAAATGCTATGCGCTCTTCAAGGAAAAGAGAAAAAGAGATCCATTTCTTGTCGTACTCAAAACGGTCTTTTTTGACCATATAGCTCAGATCGTCATAGATATTGGCGATCATCTTGCTTGCAGCCTCTATCTGGGAGAGGTATTTGTCTTCCCCAAACTTGATCTTGTGCATGTCTATATGCATCATAATCACTGCAAGGGGCGTGTTGATCTCGTGTATAGAGTGCTTGATGAAGCTGTCCTGTGCCTTCACCAGAGATTCACTGAACTCCTTTTCCTTCTCAAGCAGCCTGTTCTTTTCTCTTAGGTCTTCGGTCTTCTCCTCTACCTTCTTCTCGAGTGTCAGATTCATCTCTTGAAGTTTTTCGTTCCGTTTGTGAATGGTATCGACCATGGTGTTTATGTATTTCACCATGCGTTTGAATTCACGAAGGTGTATCTGCTCTTCATCGATCGTTGTATGGCTTTTTGCTGCCTTTTTGAAGAAGGACCTGAAAGTGTCTATCTCTTTGCCGATCATTTTGTTGATAATGGCAATGCCCGCAAAGCCTATGCCAAGGAAAATAACAGTCAAGGTGAAGATGTCCATCATATATTTGACAAGGAGGTCTTTGAGTACTGCTTTTCTCTGGACAATGAGTTTTTCCACTTCATCAAGATACACACCCGTACCCACCATCCACTTCCAAGGTTTGAAAGCCCTGGCATAAGACAGCTTTGAAGCAGCCATACCGGTTCCGGGTTTGATCCACATATATTTTACGAAACCGCCGTCAGGTTCCTGAGAAACATTTATGAGTTCCTTGATGACCTCCACGCCATTGGGGTCTTTGAAAGTATAAAGGTTCTTACCCTTGTTTTGGAGATGTATCGGGTCGGAAAGATTGGTACCGTTAAAATCATAGATAAAGACATATCCTGTTCCGTCCGGACGGCCATACAATTCTTCTATTGCATTGATGACCTGTGATTTGAGTTTCTCTTCGTCCAGTATATTCTTCCAGCTACCGTAACTATGTTCAATGAAACCCAGAACCCTGTCAATATCGTACCTGATCGTACTTTTCTGTTCCTCTATATACTGTTTGCGTATAACCGCTGTCTCTTTTTCCAGATCACTGTACTCCTCATACACGACAAGAGTGGTGAAAAGAATGACAAAAAGAAAGATGATCAGCATTCCCCACATATAGAGAGAAGTGATCGATCGATTTTTGAAAAAAGCATGTGTCATAAAAAGATATCCGTTTTTTGGATAGTGTATCATAAACTTTTGATAAAGTTTAACTTTGTATTTGGCCATTTGGAATTTTATTTTTTATGTCTTCTCTTTTATCCCTTTTTGTGTATGATTTTGGATCATTTTCTTTAGGGGCCTCCATGCTTACAAAAATCCTGCTTTCCATTCTCTGTTCTGTATCCCTCTCTTACGGTTTCGTATCGGTAAAACCGCCGGTCATCGGTGAAAAGGAAGGATGGGACGGAGAAATCAGTCTCGGCGGTGCCTACAATTCGGGCAATACTGACTCTTCTGCCGTGAATTTCGGCCTTAAAGCAGAATACCATGAAACTATCTGGATGCTCTATTCACTCGCTTCCTATACCTACGGTGAGGCCAACGGGGAAAAGAACAAGGACCAGGGGATCTTTCATCTGCGATACATACACAATATCGGAAATACTTTGTATGACTACGAAATCTTCGGACAAACTGAATTCAATAAGTTTCAGGATATCAAGGTACGAAACCTTGCGGGAGCCAATATCAGACGGAAGATTACAGACTTCTTTGACCGCTGCTATGTCGGTCTGGGACTTTTCTACTCCCATATGGAACCCGATGTCGTATCAGACCTGAACCCTGTTTATGATCGTATCAAACTCAACACGTACCTCTCCTTTACCAAAAAAGTCAATGAACATTTCTCCGTTACCTATCTTGGCTTCTATCAGCCCAATGTCGAAGACTTTTCCGACTATCGTATCTACCAGATACTCCAGCTTGACACGCTTCTTGGCAAAAATCTCTCCCTGGGTCTCGACTTTAGCCACAAATACAATGCCACTCCCTATCATCAGGTGGACAAAACTGACATCAGCTCAATGATCTCACTCAAATACAAGCTTAAGTAAGCACTATGAACATCAAACCGGACTGTATCACCTGTATTATGAACCAGACACTCAAAGTGTGCAGACTGCTCGAAGTGGACGATCCTACTGCCAAAAAGCTTTTGGACAGTACCGCAGAGATCCTTGTGCAGCATGACCTCACGTACACACCGCCCCAGATCGCAAAAGAGACTTACGCAAAAATAGCTGAACTGACCGGTGTGGATGACCCTGTAGCCAAAGCAAAAGTACATGCTACCCAAATGGCACTGCAGGTCGATACTGCTTTTGTACAGACCCTGCATGATGCGGTAAAATTCGCTGTCATCGGAAATGTCATCGACTTTGGCGCGCAAAAGCAGCTTGATCTCAACGAAACCATACAGACGCATTTCCATCGTCATTTCGGCATTGATGATTTCGAGGTATTCGAAAAAGAGTTGAAAACGGCAAAAACACTGGTCTATATCGGTGACAATACCGGTGAACATATTTTCGACAAACTTCTCATTGAAACGATCACAAAGCAGTATGATGTTGAAATATTCTATTTCGTACGGGGGATGCCTATTATCAATGATGTTACTGTCAAAGAGGCACAAATACTGCAGCCCGCAGCAACTATTGTCGACACAGGCGTACCGACACCGGGCTATGACCTGCGCTATGCCAACGAATCATCCAAAGCACTGTTCGAACAGGCAGATATCGTACTGGCCAAAGGCATGGGGAATTTTGAAAGCCTGTACGATGAAACCGACCGTGCGGTCTACTACCTTTTCATCGTCAAATGCAATGTAGTCTCAGAAGCGATCGGACAGAAAGAGGGAGAACTGATCTTTGCCCGACATTGAGATCAAACGACTTCTATCTTCTCCACCACATCAAGCCCAAATCCGGAAAGCCCCACGAATTCTGTTTCTTTGTTATTTGTAAGCAGGTTGATGTTCTTGATACCGAGGTCTTTGAGTATCTGCGCGCCGACACCGAACTCTTTAGCCTGTTCATGTGAAATGGTCTTCGTATCCAGAAATACCAGTATCCCGCCGTTCTGCTTAAGGTACTCTATGGCGTGGTCCAGTGCACTGAAACGCTTGTCATCGAGTATGAGGTCGACATCACGCCCGATATTGTGGAACTTCACATTGGCGCTCTCATGCAGTTTGTAGAACTGTATCACCGTGTGGCATCGGTCAAGATGGTCGCTGTAGACAATCTTCTCTATCTTGATGCCTTTAAGTTCGCTCTCTTCGGTTGAAACACGCTTGACCAGTTTTTCATTCGCCAGACGGTACTCGACGATATCGGAGATGTAGACGATGGGCATATCGTATTTTTCAGAGAAGACTTCAAGGTCGTCTTTGCGCGCCATCTTCCCGTCATCATTGATGATCTCACAGATCACTGCTGCCGGTGCCAGGCCCGCCAGCTTACAAAGGTCGACAGAGCCTTCGGTATGCCCTGTCCTTACCAGTACACCGCCGTCTTTGGCTATGAGCGGGAAGATATGTCCCGGACGCACAAAGTCGTCTGCTACAGTCAAAGGGTTTGACAGTTTTGAGATACAGTCATCTCTCTCAGCAGCCGAGATGCCTGTTTCTGCATTGGCAGAGTCGATGGAAACAGTAAAAGCCGTTTCATGGTTGGAGACATTGTTGTCGACCATCGGCATCAGATCAAGCTTGGCCGCTATCTCTTTGGTAATGGGCGTACAGATGAGCCCTCTAGCTTCTTTTGCCATGAAGTTGACAAGCTCGGGGGTCGAAAAAGTAGCGGCATAGACAAGATCGCCTTCATTTTCACGATCCTCATCATCCATCATAATGACCATTCGGCCTCTTTTGATCTCATCGATGGCTTTCTCTACTCTTTGTATTGCGTCTGACATGTTTTTTTTCCTAAATTGTAATATGAATCGAATTATATCGTATATCGCTATAGATTGGGATTTGGTGTGCTGTTGCACACCCTACAATATTATTGCAGATATAAAATTGTTATACATATTCAGTACGCGTAGGGTGTGCAACAGCACACCTTCAACACGATCCGGCAGTTTATTATATGAGAACATTTATAGTATAATATGTTTTCACTGCCTATCACGGATAAATGACTGCGAAAAGGAATAGTATGCCTGGAAGATCACTGCTATTGGCAACCATCATTCTCTCACTACTGTCAGCCTCAGAGAAAGCGGACAGTAACACCACCCCAAAAGCACGGATACAAAAAGCAGTCCGGCAAGCCATGGAAAAAGAAAAAAAGTATGCCAAAGAGCAGAAGTTCTACAATGCCGACGAATATGACTTCAAAAGTGTAGAGGTCGATCCTGACACCCTAAAAGATATACAGACCGTCGAGCCGGACTACAACTATACCGATGCCTGGGGTGCATGTGACAATGAGTGATCCAGTACGCAAAAACAGATACCATCAAAATCAGTAATAATATAAACGTTTTCATCAGACATCTTTACGGAAGGAAAGAATACAACTCTTTGACTCTTTTTTCCGTCATAGGGTATTGAGTTTTTTATCCCAGTAGTCATACTCACTGTAAGCACACTGCATCCAGTTATTTGTTGCCGGATTGTTTTCTTTGGGCTGTCTATAGAGAGTGCCCAATGGTGTTAGCTTGCCTCACAAAAAGAGAGGAGGCTTCTTCCGCACTAATCAACAGGCTCACTGCTTACACTATCTTCGGCTGGCTCTTCTTCACTTGCTTCTTCTTTGATCGATTTTAACGGTTTGGGTGCAGCTTTTGCCATAATCTCTATGTAGACTTGCGTGGCACCTGTAGCATGTATGCTGTCCAGTGCCGCCAAAAGTTCTTTATAGACGATATTCTCTGCCTCTTCTGCTGTGGTGCCTATCTTGCAGTCAAAATCCCAGTAGGTAGTTTCCGGGTCTGCCAGTTCTTTTCTCTTTTCGCGTTTGACATATTTTCTGATGTCATGCTTAACGGCTTCGAGTACGCGATCTGTATGCTTCTTGGGGTCGGCCAGTTGAAAAACTTTTTTCACTATTATTTCCTGTTTATTGTTATGGGCCCCTCTAATAACCCCGGATGCTCATAACATCTCTAGCTTTTGTCTAGGCTAGGCACTCTTTTGAAGGCCTAGCCGTAGTTAAGTCGAAAAAGAGTAACGACGCATAGGCGAAAGCTAGTGATGCCCACAGGGTGGGCTTTGCAAACGCAATCTTTCACAAGATGCTTACTTCGTCTTAGCTTTGGCTAGGACTTGGAAGCCTCTTGCAAAATCTCACATTTGCAAAACCCATTATGAGTATCTGGGGTTTTTAGATGTGCCCTTATGTTTGTCAGTGTATCCAGTTTATACTAAATTCCTGAGCATCAACATGGGTACGGTGTCAATGTTACTGACCTCTAATATTACAACGTAAAAGATAAATTGGCAAACGCTCCTTCAGCACTTAGCGCACTCTTATATCGCGTACCAAGTACCCTGACACGTTTCGTCTCCAAATCACATATAGCAATACGAAAACTCGCCCCCATCTGTGGCTCGACGACGCAGATAATCTTTCCTTCGTATTCTCGTGTAGCGTGGATGATACCCTGTAATTTCGGGAAAAAGTATTTCGGATAACTCAGCGGTGTAATCTCCACGATCTTGATCTGTTCCTTTTTTTCAAGACTCTCCAGCATAAGCTGTGCATCTTCAATGCTCTCAAACTGCACACACCAATCATCAAAAACTTTGTTGAAGTTTTTAAGGTCTTCATCCAAGAAACCTCCGACAAGTGATTGTAAAGCAAAAATTCCCATTTGTGTTGTCCTGTATTTAATAGCGCTATATTAGCATAATTCTCTCTTGCAATCTCACTCATCATCTAATCCCTCAACATCAAAAGTACCAACCCAACCATACGATCCTTATCATTCGGATTTGATTCCGCGATGAGCAAGGTCAATGCGGTCAAAGCATTGGGATTTATAAATTTTTCTACATCAAATCCTGCTCTTTTCAGCAACCAGACAAAACTAAAAGCACCCGTACGTTTGTTACCGTCGTTAAAAGGATGGTTTTTCACAATGAAATAAAGTAAATGTGCCGCCTTTTCCTCTACTGTAGGGTAGGCATCTTCACCAAAAACCGATTGAAATACATTACCGACTATGCCCTCCAGACTCTTCTTTGTTTTCTCAGTGGCAAATATCTCGGAGGCTTCGCCTTTTTTCATCAACTCCTCCTTGAAAATAGCAACATCTTTATAAAGCTTTTCAACTTCAAACTCAAGATTTACTTTACTGATACCCTCTTGGGGTAATTCTTCTCTGTCATAACTGTCTAATCCAAACCAAGTAGCCGAAAAGGACTTGATAAGCTCCAATACATCCCCTGCTTTGACACTATCTGCATTTTGAGATAGCACTTTCATATCTTCAACTACTCGTAAAAATTCATCATAATTTTTTTGAAGGCGTTCATTGTTTATTGTATAACCTTTAATAAGATGATCTTTTAACACATTGGTAGCCCATATTCTAAATTGTGTAGCTCTTCTACTATTAATCCTGTATCCTATCGAGATAATACTATCTAAATTGTAAATATTTATATTTTTTGTTTGTGTTTTATCCGATACAGCACCATGTTTAGTGGTCATTTCCATTTTGGAAACAACCACTTTTTCATCTAACTCACCACTATTAAAGATATTTTTCAAATGTTTTGAAACAGCAGGCACTTTAACATCAAATAGCTCAGCTATTTGCTTTTGACTAAGCCAGATACTTTCAGCATCAACCATAGCATCTAATACAACATTTCCATCCTCATAAATAACTATATCACTCATCATCCAAACCCTCAGGCAATTCCAAAGCCTCTATATGCCCTAACGCTCCAGCCCCAGCAATGCCTTGGAGTGAACCGTACATCTCCGTCGTGTTCTGCAACACACCGTCTATAAGCTTTTGGCGGCGTTTCCAGCTTGCCATGAGCGAGCGGCGCTCTTTGTCCAATTCGGTCTGCATCTGCATAAAGCCGTCCACAATGGCTTTGAGCTGCATCTGAAACTCGTTACCTGTCAGGTAGCTGTAAAGCAGGCTCATTTTGTCACTCTTGTTCTCTTCTTTCTGGACGGTCTTTTGTACACGTATGAGACTTTCTCTCAGAAGTGAAGCAGACCCTTTGAACTCATCTAGGCTGCATACCCAGATGCCCTCCACAAAGCCCATCCTGTCCATACCGTTGGGATAGACCGAAGTTACGAGTACACCAATGTCAGCATTGACCTTGAGCATATCCTGTTTGAGTTTTGTGATCCAGCCGTCCGACCATGCCTTGGTGTTCTTACTCTCATAGCAGATGGTACCGCAGTTCTGTAATTCCCGGGTGTGAATAGTATGTACGCAGTCCGCCCCGAAAGCCCCCTTTTTAACCTCTTCGATGTTATCGAACGGGAACTGTGAAGCCAGCCATGACTCTATGGCAAGTTCCAGCGCTTCTCCCTGTACCTGCATGCTGCCCTGCTCCGCTTTACGTTTGGCACTTTCGATGTCTCTTCTCATCTGTTCGATCTGCTCGTCTTTGGCTTTGAGCTTGAGTTCGTTGGCCTCGAGCACTTGCTTGGTAAGCAATTCTTTCTCTTCCAGCGCTTGTTTGGCAAGTTTTTCTTTCTCAGCCCTAAGCTCATCGCTCAGAGCCTTTTGTGCTTCTATCTTCGCGGCTGAGGCGAGCTCTTCTTTTTCGCGTTTGAGCTGTTCAATCATGGCTTTAGAGGCGTTGAGCTCCTGTACCTGCTTGGATTTCTCTTCCAGCTCTTTTTGAAGCAGTGCCATCGACGCTCTCTGCTCTTCTACAAGTTCCCTCTTAAGCTCATCTTGAAGCTTGGTACGTTCTATACGTAACTGTTCTTTCGTAGCCTTACGCAATTTCTCATCAAACTTCTCTTTTTGCTCTTGCATGGAGCGTTTTTGGGTTTTGAGGTCATCAAAAGCTTTTTTATACTCTTGACGTTTGGCTTCTACCTCATCACGTAGTTTTTTCTGTTCTGCTAAATTTTTTTGCTTGTACTGCTCTTCTATTTGATGGTAAAATATTTCATCGATGTCAATATCAGTACCGCAGTTTGGGCATTTGATGGTGTTGGTTGTGGACATGTGTATTTCCTAAATCTATAATATTAAAACTATTTTATCTAAAAAGTGGAAGATGTAGGAAAAATATGGCAATTTGACATATCAGTATCTAGACTTAATGGTATCACCTTTGTCCAAAAGCATTAGAATACTTTTGATCTGGGTTTGGTTGAGGGTGGTTTTCTTAGCTAAAAGTGCTGTGATGTTTTGTGCATAATCGTCCCTTGATTTAACCCGGATTATAGCTATTTTTTATCTTTATCCTCAACAGACTTTTCCAGTTTCTTGGCCACGTGGTCTATTTCCCCAAGAAAATGTTCAATCTTTTTGAACAGTTCTTCTTTTTCTTTAGGCATAGAGCGTATCCTTTTTTAGGACTATTATATCACAAGGCAGGCAGATCTGTTACTGTACCTTCACGTGCACCGTTCGTGAAGCGCTTGTGATATCGAAATCCTGCGTACCTTCCGGCATGGCTGAAATCTTCAGGGTATGATTGTCTACAAAAGAGATGTCCACATCGGCGGGGAAACGGATATCGCTGATGATATCATGCGGGCCGAGGGGACGGAAATAGAGCAGATGGGCCTGCATCGGGTCAAGGCTGACCGTCTCTTCTCTTTTTGTGATGGTATGCAGTTTTTCCGTGGGTCTCTGCGTCTCGAAAGACCAGCTTAAATGCTCTCTGCCTTTGGGGGTACGGTAAATGATCTCTGCACGGTATCGTGTACCGTATTCCAGACGTTCAAGAGGGAAAAGCGCAAACTGGTGTGCTGTGAATCGATGGTGAGGATCATTGCTTTTGTCCATGAAACGTACCTTTTCAACCTCTTTCCCGTCCGGCGTAAAAAGTTTGAACGATACAAGGTCAACTTTTTTGAAGTAGTAGTCGTTAAAGACCACAGAGACAGGAAAACCACTCACTTCATAATCAGGCAGCGGATCAGGAACTTCACTGTAGAAGGCAGGCGGCACTTCCTCCTGCCCGTCATATGGGTAGAGAATGATCTTTGGGTTGAGCTGCCTGTTGTGGTTCAGCGCACTATTGAATCTCTTTTCGGCGATGCGATGCTCAGGCTCACGACAGACTTTGTAGACATATTTGCCGCTTCCTTTAAAAGCCGGCGTACTACAAAGCACTTCAAGTTCACTGTTCCCCATAAGGTAGACAAAAGCACTTTTTTCGCGTGCTGAAGGATCCTGGGCAGCACCTACACCGATCTGGTCTATGGCTACATCCAGAAAGCCAAAGCGATGATAGATCGCAGAGAAGAGCCCGTCAATGGAACTTTTACCGCTGTTATTCTTTGTAGAAAGATTCTCGCTGACATAGGAAACATCGTAACCTGCTTTCAATGCCCGTTCTTTTGGGCTAACCCCGGTAAAACCTTTGTGTCCCGGGATCTCTTCATGGGCTGATTCGTCATTGGCTATCAGGTAGTCTGCATGCGCCTGTGCCGCACGGTCCAGTTTTTCATTCTCAGAGAGCATTGACATACCCATTGACTGGCGTATTTCGTTCAGGTAGGCACGTGCTTCATTTTTTTCATAAGCCATATCCATAGTATGGGCCTGTTTTTTGACAATGACATTCGAAGCAGATGCGGCAAGATCGTTCTGTATACTTTGCCAGAAAAGAAAAGAAGCAGCCAGAAGTGCCAGAAGAACCGCTACAAGACGCATTGGTTTTCCCTGCCCTACAGGAAAGCCAGCAGTGAAGCGGTAACCGCTACATTGAGGGACTCTACTCCGCGCTGCATAGGAATGGCAATGGAAGCATTGCAGAGTCTTTCAATGGCCGGACTGACCCCTTCACTTTCATTGCCGAGTACAAAAATGGTCTTCTCACTGTAAGTCTGCTCTTTGTAACTTTTGTCTGCATGCGAAGAGAGTGTATAGAGTGAAGCGCCCTCTTTCCTGAAATGTTTCAATGTCTCTTTCAAGTTTGAGGTTTTGATGATGGGCATCTTGAAAAGTGTACCGACAGATGCCTTGATGACCAGTGGCGATATCTGCGCGGCACCTTTGGTCGGCAACAGGATCGCATCGATATTCCCTGCGGCACAGGAACGTATGATCATCCCCAGGTTCTGGGGGTTCGTTACACCATCAAGTGCGATGATACGGTAGTTTGTGTTTTTAGATATGAAATCTTTCTCGTCTCCAAAATGCTCCAGAATGATATCGAGTGCAACACCCTGATCCTGTTTTGCATTTTTGGAGATACGTGAGAGAGAGGATTTGTCATGGTACTGTACTTCTATACCACGTTTGGAAGCGATCTTTTTCATCTGCTCCAGAACAGAAGCGTCTTTGTTCGATTTGGAGAGGTGGAGTTTGTGGATGGTAACATCCTCATCTTTGAGTGCTTCCATCACAGCATTACGTCCGTAAATGGTAAGTACTTTATCAAAAAAAGCTTTTTTGGCTAAGTACTCGGGTGAGTCATTCACGAATTGCCGTCCCAGGCAATTTTTGGCTTGCCATTTTCATCGAACTCTACCGCAGGCATTCCCATGATGTTGTATCCGCCGTCCACATAATGGATCTCGCCTGTTACGGCCGAAGAAAGATCTGAAAGCAGATACATACCTGAGTTCCCTACCTCTTCGATGGTCACATTTTTCTTTAACGGCGCGTGTGCCGCGTTCCACTTGAGCATGAAGGAGAAATCCCCTATGCCTGCTGCCGCAAGTGTTTTGATGGGGCCCGCAGAGATGGCATTGACCCTGATGCCGTCTTTTCCGAGGTCCTCTGCCAGGTATTTGACCGTCATTTCAAGTGCTGCTTTCGCTACGCCCATCAGGTTGTAGTTGGGAATGTACTTTTCCCCACCATAGTAGGAGAGTGTCAGAACGGAGGAGTTGTCCGAAAGAACAGGCTTGAGTTCTCTTGTGACCTCTATAAGAGAGTAGACAGAGATGTCCATTGCCACGTCGAAAGCTTCCTTGGAAATGTCCACAAAACGTCCGCTCAGCCCCTCTTTTGGAGCGAATGCGATCGAATGGACGATGAAGTCGATCTGGCCCATGTCTTTTTCAAGTGATTCTTTAAGTGCTTTGATCTCTTCAGGTCTGCTCACGTCACATGGGTAAAGTCTTGCACCGCAGCCAAGATCTTCTGCAATGGGAGCGAGTTTCTTCTCGAAACGCTCGTTGAGAAATGTAATGGCCATTTCCGCACCCTGCTCCTGACAGGCTTTTGCTATACCGTAAGCGATGGATTTTTTGTTGGCGATGCCGAGAATGACACCTTTTTTACCTTTCATGATCATACATATAACTCCTGAATTAAATTCCGATATTTTATCATCATTGAGGTAAAATGTAGAACGACTATACAAAATTAGGGTAAATATGCAGAAAATACTGATCATAAGCACCGGCGGCACATTCAATAAGATCTACGATCCGATCGCAGGGGATCTTATTGTTGAAGAGACATCCAGGGCAGTCAGGGAGATAGCATCAAAATGGTTGAGCAGATTTGAGCTGATCAGTATCATAGGAAAAGACAGCCTGGCCATGACAAATCAGGACAGACTGGAACTTCTCTCTGTGGTGACCCAGACAGAGCATGAAAAGATCATCATTATTCATGGTACCGACACTATGCATGTCACAGCCGAATATCTTGCAGAGGTGGAGATAGAGAAGAAGATCATTCTTACCGGAGCGATGGTCCCCTACAGTATCGATCCCGTGGAAGCAACGGCAAATCTCACGTCTGCACTGGGGTACATGCAGCTACTCTCGGAAAACGGTGTCTACATAACGATGAACGGCCTCTTCAGTTCTTATGACAAGATTCTAAAAGACCGATCCAAAGGCAGGTTCATACGTAAAAAATAGGGGTACATTTATGATGATTGGATATAATTAGCCCAATACCATATAGGAGGAAAACAGATATGAAATTAAGACTATTGGCAGCAGGTATCGCTGCATTGGCCTTTTCCGGCTGTACGAACAACACAATGATTCCTTCATTCTCACCTTCTGCACCGGTAGAAACACCCAAGGCACCTGTAGTGGAACACACGGATTATGAACATGCTTCTCCTGAAAAACAAAATCTTTTTTATGAAGACATGGTCGCTGTGGCGACGAGCACAAAGAGTGATCCGAACTACCATAGAATGGCACTCGATACACCTGAAAGAAAAGCATGGTTTAAAAACCTTATGTACCGTCTTTGGGACGGGCAGATCACCAAACAGGAGTTCATAGCCGAAGGTGTCAGTAAATATCCCGATCACCGATATGAGTTTGAATTTGTTGCCAACGGATATGAACAAAGAAGATAATTTTTTTCTACTTTTTATCGTCTTTTTTAGGAAGAAATTTTCCACACCCTTTTTGGGGTGTTCCTCCAAAACTTTTGACTTCTCTTGCCGTACCATTTTTATAGATCACCGTTCTTTGACAGTTCGGGGACTCCACACACTCTTCATTTTTGCATCCTACATCTTCAGGAACCTGTGCCATTTTTTATCCTTATAATTAAATTTTGAACGCATTATACATCTTAAACATAAATATTGTGTTAGAGAATCCATATAATAATTATGTAAAATCAGTATAATTGAATATCTGTAAATTATACTTGATGTAGAAGGATCGAATTATGCTCACTATAGGCGTACCACTCTCATGATACGATTTTTACCCTCCGTTCTGCATCATAAAGGCTGTGGGAAACAGTGTAATCCCTATTTCCCGGAAACCTTTACACTGCTCTGCTGGAATATACATAAGAAGAACCAGACAGACCCTTCTTTTAGAGCCTTTCTGCAAAAGATGCTCTCACAAAAAGAGCTCTACCTCTGTATGCTGCAGGAAGCTGAATTCAAAGGAGATACCTTTACTTTTGATGACTGTGCCTACGATGCGGCGGCGAACCTGCAGGTCAAAGACACCTTCTATGGTGTACTTACTGCATGCCGAACAGAATCAAAGTCGGCAAAAGCCTATCTCTCGGACTCTCAGGAGAGTCTTGTCGGGCCGCATAAAAGCCTGCTTTTAAGTACCTATCCCCTTACAGGAAACAAAACCCTGCTGGTGCTCAATATACATGCCATCAATTTCAGGGAAAACAGCAGTTATGAACGGGAACTTGAAATATTTGCCGAAAAAGTAAGGGCTCACGAGGGACCGATGATCGTTGCGGGGGACTTCAATGCCTGGAACAAGAAGCGCAGAGAAGCACTGCATAAGCTACAAAAAGATCTTTCACTTGAGCTTGTGATATTCACGGAAGAGGACAATGTAAAATCGTTTATGGGGTATCCCCTCGATTTCGTACTCTACCGGGACCTGGAATGTACAGCCAAAGAAGTGATCTTGGATCATGATATTTCCGATCACCATCCGCTGCTTGTCACTTTCCGTACTCTCAAGTGATCAAATTTGATCGGTGCGTGGTTACGCACCCTATTTTTTGCCTCTACCGCGCTTTTTGTTCTGCGTTTTTGTCTCTTTGGTCTTTTTGGCCGCATCAAAGGCTTTGAAACCGTCACGTTTGGTCGTTTTGCGTTTCTTTCCTTTTTTGACGCCGGGCCGTGAAACCGCTTCCCGCTTGACGGAAGCACTCTTTTTTCTGCGTTGGGGACCATGCAGCAAAAAGCCCCGTGATTTTACCTCTTTGGGTGCATACTCGGGAAGTATCACCTCTTTGATTTTCCCACCAAGTACTTTCTGCAGATCATGCAGCTGTTCGATCTCATCTGGGCTGACAAGCGTAATGGCAATGCCTTCTCTGCCCGCCCTTCCCGTACGTCCCACGCGGTGAATGAAATCATGTTTGACATGGGGAATGTCATAATTGATCACCACATCGAGATCGCTGATGTCCAGCCCTCGTGCTGCGATATCCGTTGCCACCAGTATCCGGTAGCGCCCTTCCCTGAAAGCATTGAGCGACTTCTTGCGCTCCTGATGGGTACGCTCCCCGTGCAGAATACCCACCTTGTAGTCCCATGAACGCAGACTCTCTGCCACACCGTCAGCCAACTCTTTTTTTCTCACGAAGAGCAGGACTTTCTCATAATTTCCCGATGAGATGAGCCAGGCTAGCAGAGCTTCCTTTTTGCTGCGAAGCACAGGATAAAGCATCTGCGTGATCGTATCGGCAATCTTTCCCGGAGGGTCAAGTTCAATACGTTTGAGCGGCTTGATGTATGTTTTGGCAAGCTTGATCACCCTTGGCGTGATGGTCGCGGAAACAATGATCTTCTGGGAGCGTTCCGTCATCATGGTGAAGATCTTTTCCAGATAGCCGACAAAACCCATATCGAACATCATATCGGCTTCATCGACCACCAGGTGGCGTATCGCTTTGATGTCGATGTGCTGTGCCTCTATGTGCTCCAGAGCCCGCTGCGGTGTAGCGATGATGACATCCACCCCTTTTTTCAGGCGCTCGGTCTCCACCGTTCTTCTTCCTCCGCCCTGAAGCAGGACCACATTCAGATTCAATGCATTGACGAAAGGTCTGGAAACCTCATAGATCTGCTGTGCCAGCTCTTTGGTAGGCGAAAGGATGAAGAGTCGTGGATAGTGATGCGTGACCTTTTCAGCCTCAGGGTTGATCTGCTGGAGTGCAGGCAGCAGGTAGGCAAGTGTCTTTCCACTTCCTGTCTGTGCGGAAGCAATGGCATTCTGCCCGTCAAGCAGTACCGGGATCAGTCTTTTCTGAATAGGCGTGGGACGTACGTAGCCCTCTTTTTCAAGAAGGTCTGTCAGTGCAGGTGAGAGTTTTAGAGAAGCAAAAAACATCAGTCTAAATTCAGGTCTTTGTTCTGACGTCTTCTCTGCAGACGCATTTTGAGCTTGGCAAGTTCACGCATGTCGACATGCGCATCACTCTCATCCACGATCTCAACCCCCAGAATGGTCTCGACACAGTCTTCAAGCGTCACGATACCCTCTACCTGATCATACTTGTCCAGTACAAGGAACATATGCGCTTTCTTCTCTATAAACAGGTCCAGCGCCCAGGAAACAGGTACCTGCTCGTTGATACGGTAGATGTCCTGTTGTATATCTTTCAGCAGAACACTGTCATCGTTCAGAGCTTGAGAAAAAAGCTGCTTGATCAGTACCAGTCCGGTGACATTCTCTATGCTCTCATCATAAATAGGAATACGTGAATATTTGAAGATATCCGGTTCATTCTTGATGATATCCTTGATCATTCTGTTCCCGTCCAAAGCAAAGACAACGCTTCTTGGTGTCAGAATATCATGCACCTTGATGTCATCCAGCTTCAGGATATTCTCTATAATATCGGATTCCTGCTCATCCAGTACACCTTCGTCTTCACTCAGCAGTGCACTTTCAAGAAGCTCTTCCTTGGACAGACTGTGCCCCTCATCACCTTTTTTGATACGGTTGGTCACGAAAAGTGTCATCAGTATGACAGGATAGGTGATCCATATGAAGAAACGTATGACATAGGCCGCAACTGGTGCAAGCGCCTTCCAGTAAGTTGCCCCGATGGTCTTTGGAATGATCTCTGCAAAGAAAAGGATGGCAAATGTCAGTACAATGGAAACATAGAACACCGCACCCGATCCGAACACACGCTCCGCCTGTACCCCTACGGCAGCCGCTCCCAAGGTGTTGGCGACGGTATTCAAGATCAGTATGGAGGCGATCGATTTGTTGATGTTGATCTTGTGCGATTTAAGCAGTTCGCCGACTTTGGGGCGTTCTTTTTCCAGGACCGAGATATACGGCATATTGACCGAAAGCAGTACCGATTCGAGTACCGAACAGATGAACGAGACGATCACTGCCGCTAAAAAGTATAAAACGAGTAAGTCCATTGAGGTAAAATTATCCTTTATTTTGTATTATAGTAAAATGAGGCTTGCCAGCCCCAGGAAACTGAAAAAGCCTACCACATCCGTAATGGTCGTGAGTATGACCGTACTGCCGATGGCCGGGTCGATATTGAGCTTTTTAAGCATCAATGGGATCATCGAGCCGAAAAACCCTGCACTGAGAAGGTTGATGATCATCGAAAGTGCGATCACTACACCCAGCATACCCTTATCGAACCATATGGCAGCAATAACACCTATGATTATAGCGAAAAGCAGACCATTGGCAAGAGAGAGTATCACTTCTTTCTTGATGGTACGGTAGGCATCGTTCTTTGCAATGTCTCCCAGAGCCAGCTGACGGACAACGACTGTAAGACTCTGTGTCCCCGCATTTCCTCCCATAGAAGCCACTATCGGCATCAAAACGGCCAATGCCACATAGGACTGAATCGTTCCCTCGAACATACCGATCACAAGAGAGGCGGCAATGGCTGTGATCAGGTTGATACCCAGCCAGACCGCCCTTGCCTTTCCAGCCTTGATCAAGTCATCATCCTCTTCTGCATCGTCATTGACCCCGGCAAGGTTATACATCTGGTCAGTCGCATGTTCAGAGATAAGATCGTAAATATCATCCGAAGTGATCCTGCCCAGAAGATAGCCGTGTTCATCCACGATCGGCATGGAGTTCAGGTCGTACTCCTGGAATTTTTTGACGATCTCTTTGATATCGTCATGGTCATGCCCTATGACCGGTTTGTACTTTTCGGGATTCTCACCGATATTCTCTCTGAGCGTCTTTTTGAAATCAAAGACCAGAAGATCATCGAGCCCTACACCGTAGCGCAGATGATTGTCTTCATCGGTAACAAAGAGATAGTTGACAGTCTCAAGTTCGCCCTTACGTTTCAGCTCGGCGAACTCTTTGATGATATCTTCTACTTTATGGTCAAGTCTGGCGGCATAGACCTCCACCTGCATGTAGGCACCGGCTTCGTCATCATCATACTGCTTGAGCTGAAGAATGTCCGCCTGGTCATCTTTATGCAGCTTCTTGAATACTTCCTTGGCCTTGCTGTCATCGATTTCTTCAAGCTCCTGGATGAAGTCCGTCTGGTCATCGGATTCAAGTTCGGCAACCGACTGTGCCAGTTCTTCTGAAGTGAACGAGTCAACGACATCGTCAAAATACCTGTCAGGCAGTTCAAGTGCCACATCGGCAATAAGTTCTTTGGGGATATGCTTGACTGCTTCGTCAAAATTCTTCTCATTCAGATCTTTGAGAAGCGAGGCGATTTCAGAAGGGTGCAGTTTATCTGCAGGATGTGTCTTAAGATACTGTGTCAATTTATCCATACGATACCCCTTGGCATTTTTATTGCTGAAATTATACTTTATTTAACGACAAAACGGTTGAAAAAAAAGGAGAACAAAGAAAGGGAGGCCCATGCCTCCGCTTTTATAGCAGTGTACACAGTTTATACATCACACTTTTTGGTAATGATACAGAGAGGACAGAAGTTTGACAATCCCGCGATCAAAGGGATCACACCAAGATAGAACCACTTATTCCCTGTATAAACACCTATACCTATCAGTATAAGCCCAAGTACTATTCTGATCGGTCTGCATATTTTTCTGATCTTATTTACATCCATGGTAGATTCCTTGAATTTTTTTGTAACTATACTATAGATACCTTAGATTCAAATAAGAGTAAAAAACTCCTAATGATGAACGATATATTGTTACTTGTTGATATAACAATATTCTTTCTCGTCACACAACTCTTCTTTTATCTTGTTTCTTTGCAGATCGGCTCCCAGAAAACTACAAATGATCTTTGCATCTTCAAAAGCGTTTCCCAGACAACTTGAAGCACCTGGAGACGGGGTCATGTTGAAAATGATCCCTTCACCTGTATCTATCTTCGCTTCACCCAGTAAAAGCGTCTTCTTCTTTTTGTCAATGATCTGTGGCCGCATTCCACCGTAGCCCTCTGCATACTTAATATCATCCGCATTAAGTGCAGGAATGATCTTCTGTACCTCTTTGATGAAGAATTCATTACCGATACCCGGCAGTTCATGTGCAAAATTACGTATGATGTAATGACGGATGTCATCATCACTCATAAGATCATAATAAACACCCAGTACAGAAGGGTCAAGGTCCAACATTTCAAAAAGTTCTGAAACATCCATCATATGGTAGCGTTCCAGTTTTGGCATGGCAAAGGCCGTAGGGCCAAAACGTGTTTTCCACTCCGCTGTCAGATCAGGATCTCCGTGTATGGCAGCAAAGGGAAGTTTGGGGTTTTGCATGGTATAGACTTTGGCATTGAGAAGCTCCTTTTCAGAAAAATAGAAACTTCCCCCTATCGGCAGCATCGCATAGTCATCGCCATAACCCATTTCATGGGCGATCATCAAAGAGTGCGCTCCGGCATTCACCACTATGGAGCGGGCCATGAATTCACCCTGCTCTGTGTGCAGTACGAACTTGTCCCATTTTTTGCTGATATGTGTCACTTCGGTATTGAAATGCAAAGAGATGGATGTCTCTTCTTTCTCTGACAACGCTATGAAGGTCCGGCTCAATGCGCCAAAATCCACCGTAGTTATCCTATCTTTGACCCCCAGTGCGACTATAGGTTCTTTCCGCCCCTCAAGAAGATTTGGTTCGATCTCTTTGAGTTTCTTTTCATCCCAAAGTTCAAGGTAGGGGAAGAGTGTTTTAAATGTTTCATGACGCTCTTTTAACTGCACGATCTCCTCTTCTCCTACTGCCAGTACCATTTTTGTTTTTCGAAAACCAAGTTCATCTTCATAATTGAAATGGTGAATGAAGTTCGCTACCATTGAGGAAGAGGCTTTTACCTTCGTGGCTTTTGCCAGGTCGTAATTGGTCTCTATATCCCCTATATGAAGTGTCTGGGAATTGGCTTTAGCTGAAGAGTTCAGCGTTGCGGCAGTATCATATTTTTCAAAAACTGCGATTGATTCCACATTGCTGTAGCGTGAAAGCATAAAAAGCAGTGATGCGCCTGAAATACCTGCTCCTATGACGGCAACTTCTGTATAATAAGCATTATCCTTCATCGTTATCTCCTTTTTAACCCGGGTTTGAATATCCAAGTATAGTTTTTCGGTGTAGAATAGCTGTGTACTGCACTGTTACCCCACCAACAATATGCTAAAATGGAGGTGTAAAAGGACAAACAATGCATCATCCGTTGAAAGTAAAGCTGATCCGTGCCTATTTTGCCATAGTAAGCTATTTGTTTCCTGCGCTTGCAGTGCTCTCCGCATACAGGCTTTTTCACCACCCTGTCAATACCAAACGAAAAAATGCCAAAGAGAAAAAAGTACCGGCTCCCCAACGGTTCATCATCAAAGTCGATGAAAAGATACAGTTGCAGGCATACAGATGGGGAGAAGCGGACCATCCTCCTGTCCTGCTGGTACATGGCTGGTCCACTACCTCGCGCAGTATGAGCAACTTCCTGGACTTGCTCCTCAGAAACGACTTTCAGGTCATCTCCTATGATGCCGTGCAGCACGGCGAGAGCGAAGGCAAAGCCTCTGACCTTGCCGGATGGGCGGACAGTGTACGGGCCGTCATGAGGGAAACAGGACCTGTGAAGTGCATCATTGCTCACTCATTTGGCGCTGCCGCGGTCACGGTCGCTTCAAAACTGGGACTGGATACCAGAAAACTTGTCCTGGTTGCCCCCATACATGACATCATAGAGGTGGCTGACCGCTTTGCCGAACGCCTGGGTATCCCTAAGAAGATCGTTGAAGAAATGCGTGACTATACCTGGGCACAGAATAAAACGAATTTCCATAAGTACGGAAAGGATTGGAAAGATATCCTCCACTCAAACTTTCATGTCCCTACCCTCATCTTTCATGATGTCGGCGACAGGGAGATAGGCATAGAACATTCACGACAGCTGTGTCAGCTCTGGCCCTGGGCAGTCCTCAGAAAGACAAAAGGTCTGGGACACAGGAAGATCCTGGATGACGGGGACGTCGCAAAAGAGATAGTGGCGTTCATCAAGAATGGCTCTGAATAAAACGGTATATCGCTTCAAAGACCTCCTGATGTCCTTTGTCGGAAAGTATGCCGTGTTGCTTTCGGGGAAGCAGGAGAAGCTTTTTATCCTTTGAACCGACCCTGTCGTAGATGAGTCTGGCACTTTCCCTTTTGACCACCGGGTCATTGTCCCCCTGGATGATCAGGATGGGATCCCGGATCTGCTTCAATGCCTTTCGTGTCTTGCTCATGACCTTTTCCATCTGGGCTACGGAAGAGAGAGGATGTTTCGTATAATTGACCTCAGGCTGCTCCGTATTTGAATTGTCTATCCACTCTTTGATCCCTTTGGCATTGAGATAGGAAATCATTTCGTTAAAAAAATGCAGGGTCGGTACGACATAGGAGACACGGAGATCATGCAGCTTCATGGCAGAGTTCACAGCGATGACCCCGTCCACCCTGTACTGCGCCGCATGCAGAAGCGCCAGCAGTCCGCCTGTGGAAAAACCGCCGATGAACACTTTGGAACAGACCTGCCTCATCGCAGTAAAGGCACGCTCAAAATCTGTCTCCCAGTCCTGGGCACTGACATGCTTCAATGCTTCGGGAGCCGTACCGTGGCCGCGCAGCCTGAGCACATAAACATTGATGCCTCTTTCAAAGAGGTACTCGGCAAGGCTCCGCATCTCTTTCGGGGCTGCCATATAGCCATGGGACAGAACCACTCCCACCTCGTTTTTTGAGTCATAGAATATAATGGGAGCACCCTTGTCGTCAGGTGCAGGCTCTTTCCCCAGATAGCTCTGATACTCCTCTTTGAAATAAGCCCATTCCCTCTCTCTCAAGTGCCGGAAGTTATCCTCTCTGAGTTCCTGTTCTGTAAATTTGCTGTTCTCTTTTGCCATCTCTACGATATTCTCCTGCCATTTGATCTCATTCAGTATGACCTGAAGTGTATTTTTCACTCTTACCTTATGGAAAGGATACTCTTTTTCCAGTAAAGAACGGTCAAAGAGATACTCTCCATCACTGTCCAGATAGAGTATATGCTGTGTCAGCGCGAGATCAACAGCCGACCTGAACGGCTCGTAACTTTCATCGAGTATCAGCCTGAAGAGCTCCTTTTGCAGTTCGCTGTGCAGATTGTAGCCTTCCATATTGCGAAGGGAGCGGGCATTTTTATAGATAAGCGTTTTGAGATATGACGGGCAGACCTTCACCGTGGGCATCGTGACAAGACTCAGTATGAACATATGGTCAAAATGTATCTGCATCTTGGAATAGACCCTGCGCATCACATCGCCTGTAAGTACTTTGCGCTGCGTGTCGATGGCTGCATCAAGTTTTTCTTTGTCATAAAGCACTTTTTCATCTTCCATGAATTCACCGAGGTAACTGTCCAGTGTGACAGCTTTGCCAAAACGCAGGTCCATATGTGCATCCATCAGCAGATTGATCTCTATCTCCAGTTCTTCAAAAAACCGTGTATTCCTCAAATGAAATATTCTGTCTATCAGCAGAAGAAGACGGTTCTCTCCGGGACGTATGGGATAATAGGTGATCGAAACAGGTATGATCTTGAGTTCCAGACTCTTGTCGATATCATCTGCATTCACACCCATGGAAGAACAAAAGTGTTTATGTCTGTCCGTTCTGCCGTATCTGGCCCTGTACTGTGCCAGCCTGGCTTTGAGTGCCAAGACTGCCGCACCGGTATGCACCGGCCCCTCATATTCGGGCGAATGGACACAGAACTCGCCGTTCTCAAAGGTGATCCGCTTGTTCTTCACCATATACCCTTCAGGGTAGATCACCCAGTCAGCAGAGCCTTTGAGCAGGTCTTCTATGATGATGCAGTCACGGTTCCTGTTCCTGTTGGACAGTGTACCCATGGAACGCATGAATTTTCCAAGCAGTCCGGCCAGTACTTTGTCATCGGCCAGAGACCGGCTTATCCTGCCGTACTTCTCGTAGAGCATATGCGGTACGACAAAGGTCTCAAAGCGGGTAAAATGGTTGGCAACGAAGAGGACGGGAGAGTCGGGGATCTCCTCCCCCGACACGGTGATGTTAGCCCCGGAGAGCTTGCGTATGATACCGATGGCAAAAGAGGAGAACCATACTGTCACTTTCATACCCGGCCTTTGCCGCCTGTTCTTCTCATATACGCTTCATGCGTGAAGGAATCCACTGTGATGATCTCATGCTGAAGCGCTCTTGCCGCTGCAAGGTGTATCACCTCCTCTTCCGTAAGAAGCTCGTCTCTTTTCTCTTTTTCCAGTGCTGTTTTGGCCGACTGTATCCTGTGAGCAGCTTCGAGAAGCTGTGTCGGACGATGCCCCATGTAAATATTGGCACAGATCCTCTGGCGCACACTGTCATCTTCACTTAAAGATTTGGCAATACGGTGCAGATCGTCATCTTTTATGGTCCGGCCCATAGGATTCAGCCTGCTGCAGAAAGACCATAATCTGAACGGTATGCCCGGGAATCCCGGTAGCAGATTTTCAAGTATACCCCTGAAAGCGGTATCTATGTTCCCGAACGCTTCTTCAACTGCAACTTTCAGAAAGAGTGCATCCTCCTTCTGCCTGCCCTCGACTTCAAAACGTTTCAGTGCCGCCGCAATAAAATACATTTGCGCCAGGATATCCCCGAAGCGGCCGGAAACGGACTCTCTTCTTTTCAGTGAGGCACCCATGAGTCCCAGAGCCACATCGCTTAGAAAGGCGAATTTCGCCGAAGCCCAGGCCAGCTTCTGTTCATAGCGTTTTGTTTCACCACTGCCTATGGCGGGATGCAGATAACCGCGTGTAAGGCCAAGCACAAAAGCCCTGACTTTGTTCCTGCCGACATATCCTATATGCGAGAAAAGCAGGCCGTCAAAGGCTTTGACATCCCCTTTTTCCAAAGCTTCTATCTGCGCATAGGCGTAGGGGTGGCAGCGTATCATCCCCTGCCCGAACAGGATCAGTGTACGGGTCATGATGTTCGCACCTTCAACCGTAATAGCGACCGGTGCACCGAAGTACGCATGTGCCAAAAGATTGCGCGGGCCTCTTGAAATCGCCGCCCCTCCCTGAATGTCCATTGCATCCATCATATTCTTTCTGAACATTTCGGTACTCTGGTACTTCATGATGGCATTGGCCACGGCCGGTCTGGCACCTTTGTCTATGGCGCCCAGCGTAAAGGTCTTTGCCGCATCGAGCATATAGGTACTCACTCCCAGTCTTCCCAGTACTTCGGCGATCCCCTCGAACTTCCCGATACTTAGACCGAACTGGTAGCGCACCACAGCATAGGTGGAAGCCACGAAGGTCGCCAGTTTGGAACCGCCCGTACTGGTGGAAGGCAGGGAAATGCCACGTCCGACGGCCAGTGATTCCATCAGCATCTGCCATCCTTTGCCCAGCCCTGCCCTGCCGCCTATGACATCGTCCATGCCGATGACAACATCTTTACCGACAAGCGGCGCATTGACAAAGGGGACACCCAGCGGGTCATGCCGACGTGTCTGGTCTATCCCCTCCTTTTTGGCATCGACCAGTGCACAGGTAATACCCCGCTCTTTCTCTCTGCCCAGAATCTCCTCGGGGTCTTTGAGCACAAAAGCCAAGCCGATGACCGTGGCGATGGCTGAAAGTGTGATGTAGCGCTTCTCGAAGTTGAGTCGTATCCTGATCTCATCGTCCACATCTCTGAAGAGCACACCTTCGGACTGTATCGACCCGGCATCGGAACCCGCTTCGGGTTCTGTCAGCGCAAAACAGGGAATATCTCGACCGTCGGCGAGCCGCGGGAGGTAGTGTTTTTTCTGTTCTAGCAGTCCGTAGTGCAGCAGCAACTCAGCAGGCCCCAGCGAATTGGGCACCATCACGGTAATGGCAAGTACCTGGGAGTGGGAAGCAAGCTTTTCAATGACGCAGCTGTGTCCATAGGCGGAAAACCCAAGCCCGCCGTACTCTTTGGGAATAATCATCCCGAAGAACCTTTTCTCCTTCAGGTAGCGCCATACCGCTTCGGGAAGCTCCCTGCTCTCAAAGACTTCCCAGTCAGAAGTCATGGAACAGACCTCGTTGACCTCATTGTCTATGAAATCCTGCTCTTCCCTGCTCAGTTTCGGATAGGGATTGTCAAAGATCTTTTTAAAATCGGGCTTCCCCGAAAAAAGCTCACCTTCGACCCAGACATCCCCTGCCCTGAGCGCTATTTTTTCCGTCTCGGAGATCTTCGGAAGCAGTCCTTTTGACTGAAGCATATTGAACAGCGGCTGTGTTATGAGCCTGACACGTACCCCTTTGACAAGAAATACCACCCCGAACACGATGGCAACTATCCACCACCCCGGGGGTGCACTGACGAGAAACAACAAAAGTGCAAGCCCGGCGAACCACAGCCACAACGGCGCAGCAAAGTAAGCCAGCACCACCATCCCGACGATCACAAGAAGCACTGTCATATCACACCTCCAATCTTTCAACGATGATACCATCAAAAGTGTGGATTGGGTGTGGAGCGGAAGCTATGATTATGTTTCTTCAGGCTTTACAAACCCAATGGTCTTACTTTTCACTTCTTCGGCACCGGAGCTCAGAAATTGTGACTTCCAATTTTCAAATTTAATTTTCATAATCAGCATATCTCTCTCTTATTAAAATCATTTTTGGCTATACTTTACGACATATATGACAGGAGAAACATATGAATACAGAAAAGGTAATATCGGGGTTTTTCTTTATCCTCGCCATGACGATAAACTTCGGATTCTTTTATGGAGATCCGTCCAATATCGAATATCACAGTGCCTATGAACTTTTCGCTGCTATCATCATTAACCTGATCGCCACAGTACTGAAACTGGGAGATAAAACCCAGCTGGGCTCGGTTTTGCTTGCCACCAGTCTTGTCGCCGACATCCAGCTTGTCGCTTCTGCCAGTGTCTGGGCACTTGCCCTTTATGTCGGACACGGACTGAACAACGAAAGTACCCTGGCAGTCGTCTCTCTTTCCGGCGGGGCACTGCTTGCCAACATCGTATCTGTACTCCTCTTCATCGGAGATACCCTCAAGTCCAAACGGTAGCCTATGGAAGGGAATAACACCATCTGGATCATTATCCGCCGAATGCGGATGCCTTTTTTGGTGATCATTGTTACGTTTGCCGTCTCCATTCTCGGACTGACCTTGATCCCGGGAATAGATGATCAGGGAAAACCGTACCATATGGGCTTTTTTGATGCATTTTATTTTGTCAGCTATATGGCTTCGACCATCGGTTTTGGAGAAGCACCCTACTCTTTTACCTACCCTCAGCGCCTCTGGGTCTCTTTTTGTATTTATCTCACAGTAATCGGGTGGTTTTACGGTATCGGCACCATTATTGCGCTTATACAGGACCAAAAACTGGCACGCGAACTTTCCATTGCACGCTTTCGAAACAAGATCTCCAAGATCAGTGAGCCCTTCATCATCATTCTGGGATACAACAATGTCACGCACAAGATCATAGACTGGCTCAACCGGGCCGCCATCCGGGTGGTGGTGATCGACAAAAATAATGAAAAGATCAACACACTGGAACTTGAAAACTTTATTCCCGAAGTACCCGCGCTCACGGCAGATGTGACACAGCCGGAGGTACTCAAACTGGCCGGTATCCATAAAAAGAACTGCGAAGGTGTCATTTCCCTCTTCGACAATGACCTTAAAAATACCAAGATCGCCCTGATGTGCCGCCTGCTGAACAAACATCTCAAGCTTGTCATCAAATCAACGACCCCCAGCCAGACGGAACACCTGCATAATCTCGGCATCCGCTATATAGAGGATCCTTTTCGTTTTATTTCAAACCGTTTCCATCTTGCTCTGACCTCTACGGATCTTTGGCTTCTGGAAATGTGGATCTTCGGGCATATTCTTAAAATACGGGACCGTGAAATACTGCCAAAGGGCAATTATATACTTTGCGGTTACGGCCGGATGGGTCAGGCACTTGGTGAATCATTGGAAAAGGCAGATATTCCCTATACCTACATCGACCTCAAATCCTCTGACTATAAAAGTAAAAAACAAAGTGCTATATTCGGGGATGCGGAAGATCATGACATCCTGCTCCAGGCAGGCGTAAAGAAAGCATCGGTCATCATCGCCGCTACCAAAGACGATCTGATCAACCTGACCATTCTCTCCACCGCAAAAAAATTCAATAAACATATCTATACCATTGCGAGAGAAAATACACTGGACGATCTCAGTATTTTTAAATCAGCACGCATCAACCGTATCTATATTCTGGAACAAATCCTTTCAGAATTTACCTATCTTTTCATCGCCCGTCCTCTTGCCTATAAATTTGTACGGCTGATCCACAGTCAAAATAACATGTGGGGAAAAACACTGATAGAAAGAATGCAGAAAAAGATCGGAGACAATCCGAAACATTTCGAGATCACTGTCAGCGAAGAACAGACCTATGCACTCTATCAGGAGTTAAAAAAGGGGACAATGATCACACTGGAGACATTGAAACGTTCGAGAGAAAATTACCAAAAACCGTTGAAACTGATCTTTCTTCTTGCCATCGATGGTGCTTCTGTCAACTTGCTCCCGGAAGACAATCTCGTGCTCAAGCCAGGAATGCAGTTTCTCATTGCATCTACTTCCGAAGCTAAAACTGACTTTGAATATATCACTAACAATTATTACGAACTTTATTATGCGATGACAGGTAAAGAAAAAGAATTTGTGTTATCCCGGATGATGCAATAGTACCCCGTTTCTTTCCAACGATATTTTACATATACATTCCACATTTTTGTTATAATATAGAGAACGAATAGACACTATCTATCTTATTTTTGGAGAGCAGGATGCAGAAGATCAAAGGATTGATTTTTGATATCGGTGGGGTATTGTATGTGGGTGACAACGCAATTACGGGTGCGGTAGAGACTGTAACTACTTTGCAAAAACGCTACCCTGTTCGATGTGTGACCAATACCACAAGACGACTGCCCGCCACAATGCTTCAAAAACTCAATGGCTTTGGCTTTGACGTAAAAGAAAAGGAGCTTTTTACTGCGCTCAATGCCACCAGGGATTTTCTCTACGCTCAGCAGGCAACAGCGCTGACCGTGTTGACAAATGAGGCGGAGTTATACTTTGCGGAGCTTCAGTCCGCCCAGCCGGATTACGTGGTGGTAGGTGATGCCCACACGAACTTTGACTACCCGCATCTCAATCGTGCTTTTCGTGCCTTGATGGATGGAGCCGAACTTATTGCCGCGGCAAAGAACAAATACTTCAAAGATGATGACGGCGTACTCTCAATGGATGCGGGAGGGTTCATTGCAGCATTGGAGTTCGCCACAGGGAAAAAAGCAGAGATCATAGGCAAACCAAGCAAGACCTTCTTTCATCTTGCTATCTCTTCAATGGGACTGAAGCCACATGAAGTACTGATGATAGGCGATGATATCGAAGCGGACATTAAAGGGGCGCAGGATGCAGGACTAAAGGCCGCTTTGGTAAAAACCGGGAAATTCCAGGAAGAAGACCTGCACAGAGAGATCAAACCCGACATTATTCTTGACTCCGTCAATGGCCTGCTTGAGGTACTGTAGCACAATACATGTTTTTTTCTAAAGTTTTATAACATATTGTCCTATCGGTTATCTCCTCTGACACACGCACAACCTCAACTTCATCAATTTGGATTTTAGGTACAATTATTTATAAAATTAGTTTTGAAATAATTGCTTTTTCTTTTACTGATTTTAATGATAGACCCCTTTGTTTTTTTAAACTATAAAACTGAAAGAGAAAAATAATGACATCAAGAGCAGCAGTTCGGCGGTATGTCGATGAATTTTTAGCAACAGGCGAGGAAGCAAATACGATCCGGACCATCTGGTACCAGATCAAGCATCAGATGCAGTCATGGCAGAAGCCTGGCCAGACCGAAGCTGACTTCAGCGAAGCGGTGACCGAAACGATCGGAGCTTACCTGTGGACCCTGTTCATCGAAGGCGATGTCGACATCTACGAGCGTCTCGATATCACATCGAGGGCACTCGAACGACGTGACCTGCCGATCATCCTGTTCTGCGAAAAGCAGTTGCCGGACTTTGGACTTCATCGCCGACGAGATCGAAGGAAGCGTGTACCTCAGCAGCGGGCAGATCCCGAACTTTGAGATCGCACAGATGGCTCGCGCCCTTCAGTCTGAGCCGGATGTGTACCTGGTCACGATGACCGACTATGATCCGGCAGGCCGGGAGATCAGTAGCAATTTCGCAAAAAAACTGCAGATGGCACTCGATGCTTTCAGCCACGGAGAGAGTGTGGTGCATCACGGCTCAGTTACCTTCGAAGACCCGCTTGAGCGCTACAACACTTACGAGCTCTCTGCCAGACAGCAGAAGAAGTGGGAAGAAGGCACTCACGGTGTGGAGCTCGATACCATCCCAAAAACAGACCGCATCGAAACCATACGGGCGACGCTTGAAAAGTTGTTGCCGCTTGAAATGTTCGAAGAGTTGAGCCTGGAGCGTGCACGCAAAGAGGAGTACACTGTACGGCTGGACAGCTCCGAGGAATATTCGCATTTGAAACAGGCTGTCAAAATGTTTAAAGAAGACATGTGGGCCAAAGTGCTTGAGCTTGACTACACATTCGATACAGACCGCTTTGAGGTCTACCGCGATCATGAAGTGGTGAAGATGACGAAAATTACAGCTTTGTGATTCACGGTATCATCATTAATTTTCAGACAATAGCATTGGAAGAAAGTCAAAGGGTCATGCGATGCTTTCAATCCAGGTGCAAAAACGCATAGCGCTCCAGATCTTCGCGCATCCAAATCGATATCCCGGCGCGGTTGGAGACAGTCTCTATATCGATGATGGCGTCGGGATCTTTGAATGAAATGGAGCCGGGAGTCCCGGCCTCCTTGAGTGCATCCAAAAGCAGGCCGCCGAGCACACTCTCCTCATCCTGCGCATGGATCTTGCCTTTGAATCCCCGGCGGTGCATGCGGATATGAAACGACTTGCCGGCCAGCTTTTCTAGCCATCCTAGTATGATCTCTTTGGCCCGGGACTCGAACTCATCGGCAGACTGGAATGTAAAGGTGCGCTGAAGCGGTACGATACGCGCAATGTCATATTTGAGGATACCTGGATCCTTACTGAACATTTCGGTCAATCTGTTGACAAACTGCTCCACATCATGGATCTTCATCACCATAATATTCATATAATCCGTACGTCTGAGCGGCCCCATCCGGCCCAGTATCTCGCATGTGCGGTCAAATCCTTCATCGCGCGCAGTGACAACTATATTCCAATCTTTCATCTATGCTCCTTACTATATAATAATCAAAAACAGTAGGTAGGCAAGTATAGCGCATTGGCTGTGAATTTGTCCAATCTGCCTTTCTGCTTCAAAGAATAAACGTGGAATATTACTGGTTCATCTGTTTTTTGTTGGGATTTTATCGGTACATTGTTTCATCATACATATTCGGTACGCGTAGGGTGTGCAACAGCACACCTTCCACACGTTATTTCACATTTATTTGGTAATTTTTATTTTAATCTGTGTGCAATTGCACACCCTACAATTCTCCCTAAAAGCCCTGTCCAAAAGAGAAGCCTTCAACGCTTTCAAGCTCTCCATCTTCTCTTTTTGGACTGATTTTACTTTTTCTGTTTTTTCTGAGATTTGGTCTAGGTATTTGACTATTTTTCTTTTGACTAAAAAAAGGAAGATAGTGACTTGTTATTGTTACCAGACCCCTAAGCTCAAGATGTATTAAGTTGTTATTGTCACCTGACCCCTATACCCCCTATACCCCGAAGTGCTCAAGGTGATCCTGAACAGTGTTAATTATGAAGGAAGAGATGCAAACATCGATTATACTGTGGATCCCGAAGTCGTCATATCTGGTGCCAGAGAGATAGAGATCATGGATGCACAGAGAACAAGCAGCGGGAAATTCATAGGGTAATTCTCTCTCTTTCTCACTCTTTCTGACTCCTCTGGGGTTTGCGTACACTCCGTACGCACCTGATATGCAGCATACGGTCCTGCCTTGTAGGCTCGGCCTCACCGTAGCGCATCGAAATTTTCCATGCCTCTTTCTTTGGGTCTCCCACAAACGGTGTAGCAGTCCAGAACCACTCATCCACACGCATGGAAAACCCGTTTTTGAGGGCTGGACGTTCTCGTCTCAGATCGACGATCGTGTAGAGCTCTTTTATCGACGGGAGTCTCCAGTCCTCAAAACCGTCAACACTAAGTTGCTTACAATAGTTACTGGCTTCCACATATGACTTCTCCACCGTAGCCACACTCTTGTTATCCTGCCAGATCAACCCGGTCTTCTCATCCAGTTTAGAAGACGCCCCGAACAACAGTGTACCCGTTACGATCAATAATAATGCGGTCTTCATTTGCTCTCCTTCTGGAATATCGCCGGAACATCTTTCACACAGCGGACCGCATGGTTGGTGCTTTTGTAACTGTAGTAGGTCTTTCCTGTACGAAAATCGATCGTCCAGGCACGCGACACATTGGGTGCGAAAGTCGTGGAGGTCCAGTACGTCCCCTCTTCCACGAACTCAAAAGCGGCATTTACCGCCGGGTCCATACGTCTGTAGTCCACGATAGAAAGCAGTTCCCTAAATGACGGCAGCCGCCAGTGTGCCATACCGTCAAGCACCAGTTTGTCACAATACGCCATAGCATCATCCCAGTCTTCCGAACTCTGCTGTGAGTCAACATTATCCTGCCAGTAGATACCGTTCTTCTTGTCCAGCACCACATCCGCCATACCCTGCGCATGAACAAAACCGCCTACACCCACCAGCATAGCGATAAAAAGAGTTTTCATTTTCTGCATATGATCTTCCATAGGTAAATTTTATCTATTATAGCAGGATTTGTTTTGATGATGCATTTGCATTACAACAGCCCAAATCACATACTTTTCTAATTTACTGCATAGGGAAAAAATATGACAAATCAACATGTTTTTCAACCTTTACCATACTACTAAGGGTCAGTCGCCACCTATTTTCGACCTCTATTTTGGATTTAAATTCGAGATATTAAAGCAGATATCATAAAAGGGGTAGGTTTCGGTTACAGTTGCATATCACCTTTATGCACTGCACACTGCAGCGACTATTCGAGAATTTTGTATCCTTTTCTCCTTCTCTTTGAGTCGATAACGTTTGGAGAGTTTTATATCAATACCGTGAGGAATAAAATCGATCTCACGCTTCATCTTCTCCACCATTGGGTCACACTTCGGATCCAAACCATACGATTCATAAAAATCGTCTATAAAATCCTTAATAGCCTCCGGTGACTCTGTCGTAAGCTTTCCATGCAGCTTATACCCTAACAGTGCTGCATCATACTTATAGGTGATCTTCGGGCTGATAAATGAAAGCAGTGAGTTTTTGAACATCGGGTAATGGAAATTGATGGGGATGTAGGACGCACCATTACGTTCCATAATAATGATTCTCTGTGTCGGAGGCAGGGTAATATATCTTGGATCAGCATGCTCTGGAAGATCGACAAGACTCAGTACCGCACGCAGTTCCTCCTTCTCTTTTGCCGCTTCCTTCTTCATTTCAATGAGCACCTGCTTTTGAATGTTCGAAGCCGAAAACCCGCGGCATCCGTCACGCATTCCCATATAGGAGATCAGACCGGTACGGCTTCTCCTGTAGTAAACACCGACGAAAAAGGCTACGGGAAATACCATACCGTCTTCCCGTATCTGTTTAGAGACACTGATAAGCACACGTTCATTCGCTGTCTCATCTTCCAGTCCCCGCTTTGCCATCCTTTTCATCGTCTTCCAGTTAAGATGGTCTTCCGGGTCTGGGAAACAGGAAACAAGTATCTCTTCGTAAACCTGCTTCAACAGTGTATAATTATATGTTTCGTGTATATTCTCTATAATCAATTTCTGCATCAATATCCTTAATTAATTATAAATCAATAAACATAATTTATAGTGATTTTAAAAAATAAGAAGTAGTATATGAAAAATAATCTTTAATTGTTTTTAAATCTATGGATATTGTCGGTCTTAGGTAGGAAAGCTAAAAGTGCTATTTCAAAATTTACAAAAAACATCTCCGAATCTTCTCAATCAGACTTTCCCCATATTCTTCACATTGTTTATCCCATGCACTTTTGCATAGCTTTTGTATTATTATATTCAATCAGCGCGTAAAAAAGTGTCTATGGTTTTGGGGTCAGTCGCCACCTGTAAATCTCACTAAAGGGAAATATGATATCGATCATGTGCTGTCCTATTCCATCTGGTTCAACTATACTTATACTAAGGGTCAGGCGTTGAATATACACTTTTGACGATCTTTGAAACAAGTGAACGGGATACACTCAAATGCTTTGCGATCTGGGCTTGTGTGTATCCGTCATCACAGGCATTGATAATACTAGTATTTCTCTCATTCCTGGTTTTACTGTCTCCGAAATGTTCCTTCAGTGTTTTCAAATAAGCAGGCTAACGCAAAGGGTCAGGCGTTGAAAATACACTTTTTATTAAACCACCTATAACTACACTCTCTGAGAAATACGTGGTGATACTAATACTATACCAAGAAGAAAAAAGTCAAAGTTATTCAGGATGCCAAAAAAACTTTTAACCTTTTGGCATCTGCCACGGCGTAACCCTGCATATCGTTATTGAAATAAATATAAGTCTCTTTACCGTTCTTTGTAAAGCCTTTTATAGTTTCTGCCCACTCCTGCAGAGCTTCGTCGCTGTAACTTCCCTGGTAATGGCCTGAAGGGCCATGCAGCCTGATATATACAAAATCACCGGTTGCAACCAAAAGAGGCTTTTTCTGCCCAAAATCATGCAGGCACAATGCCACTCTGTAGCGACGAAGCATCTCAATGATCTCGTCATCGTACCAGCTGTCGTGGCGAAACTCTATCACAAATCTATATCCTGACGGCAAAAGCTGAAGAAAGCTCTCCAGCAGCGCAGTATCTTTGTGTAAAGAAGGCGGCAATTGAAAAAGAATAGCAGCCGTCTTTTGACGGATCGGCTTGATCAGGTGCAAAAAGAGGTAAAGATCGTCTTTTATATTTTTTAACTTTTTATAATGGGTAATGACCCGCCAGGCCTTGAAAGAAAAAAGAAAATCATCCGGTGATCTTTGCGCCCAATGTTCTATGGTTTTGGCTTTTGGAAGATGGTAAAAGGTACTGTTCATCTCCACAGTTTCAAAATGCTGCACAAAATATTCAAGCCAGTGGGTTTTTGCCAAACCTTCCGGATAGAATGCACCGATCCAGTGGGGATAGTAAAAACCTGAAGTGCCGATATATGCCTTAGCGGGCATAGATCCCCATCAGTTCAGCCTCTTCTATCACATGTCCTCTCATGACCCCAAGCAGCTGCTCTTTGCTGAGACCCGGATCTAATTCAAGAGGAATATCCAGCGCATAAAGTTTGATGAAATATCTGTGAGGCCTGTCAGGAGGGCACGGGCCGCCATATCCTGTTTTTCCAAAATCGTTGATACCCTGTCTGATGCCATCAGCCAGCACCGGTGCACCGGGAATATTTTCCGGCAATCCATGCAGGTCAGAAGGTATATTGTAAGCTACCCAATGCACAAAGATACCTGCCGGAGCATCCGGATCATCCATGATCAAAGCCAGAGAACGCGTACCCTCCGGCACATTTTCAAAAACCAGAGGAATCGAAATATCACTCCCGTGACATCCATATTCAAAAGGTATCTGATCGCCGTTTTCAAAAGCAGGACTTCGTACAAACATTTTAGATCCTTTCGCATCCAGGATTTAACCCTGAAGTGCACTTTGCTTATTAAAAATCATATCAAAATTATCCTAAGCTGCTAATGGATTTTTATCGATTGTTAATTGATGCGGTATATAATAAGGGCATCTCTAATAACCCTAAATAAAAAAGGAATGTACATGCCCTTGCGCCATCGCGGTGTCCATCCCAAAGATACCGAATATTTTGCCAAAGACCAGCTGCCTAAACTTGCAACCGCTGTCAAAGAACTGTCATGGTTGCTTGGCCGGGGTTACAGCATGAAAGCCGCCTTGACACTCGTTGGTGACCATCACCAGCTTGCTACACGACAGAGGCTTGCCGTCGGCCGCATAGCCTGTACCGACGGAAAGATCGCTGCACGGCAGGCAAAATGCATCAGCCTGGAGGCGCTGAAGGAGCGTGAGGTCCTCATTGACGGATTTAACCTCATCATCACCATCGAAACCGCTCTTGGTGGCGGTGCTGTCTTCGACTGTTTGGACGGCTGCTACCGCGACCTCTCGTCCGTTTACGGCAGCTACAGACCCGTCGAAGAGACACTCCCTGCCATTGAGCTCATCGGCGATCTGCTGGCCGGCTATCATCCCGAACAGGTCCACTGGCTTTTTGACAGACCCGTCTCCAACAGCGGCAGACTTGCCGGAATGGTCCAGCATCTGGGTGATGCACACAACTGGCCCTTCACCACCGAAACGACAGACCGCACCGATGCACTGTTGACAGCGAGCAGGCACATTGTCGTTAGCTGTGACTCCGCCATACTCGACCGCACGGCACACTGGTGCAACCTGGCACGTGAAGTCATTATGCGTTCAGTTCCGGATGCATGGGTCATCGACCTGAAGGGTTGAAAATACTTACACCTTATGAGGCATGATACTCTTTACTTTGACCCCCTCATAAAGTATTTTTCTTACACAGCGCTTCATATTGACTTTCTTTTTTATGTAGTGAAGCATACATACATCTTGCAAATGCTTCAATACTGTGCTCTTTGACAGAAAGTCCTCCCAGGAAATTATAACGATATGTTTGATGTTTTATTTTTTTAAGGGTACTAAATAGTTTTCGCACAAATGTGAGAATTTCACCTGCTTCATAAATGATGGTGATAAGGTTTTCATATTGATCATAGTTTCTGTTTGCAAATACCCGGGGAGAAGGATGAAACACAACAGCATCTACATCTTTGTTTAAAAGTGAAATATGCATAGCAAGACCGCCTCCTAAAGAGTGTCCTGTGGTCATAATGGTTTTTCCAGGATACTCAGATAAAACATATTTGAAAAGTTCATCTGCATCTCCATATTGACCATCTAAATCAATATCTGTATTTCCATATTTCCAATCATTTTTATCATCTGTTCCCCGAAAAGCAATCACAACTCTTTTTTCATCATCCGAAACATATATATCTGCACTGAAACCATGTTGGTTTATCATTCTTTTGGTGCGTTTCCAACCCGGAATATCTATTTGCACTTTTCTATTGTAGGCATTGGATGACATGATGGCATATACGTAGGATTCTTGAGATACTGTATTTAATATATTGATATCTTCTTTAAAAATACCAAAGCGTGTATTGTAGGAACATTTACACTTTTCCAAAGATTTTTTATCTGACAGTAAAGTGGAAATATTCTGTGTTTCAGGTATTTTTACTTCTTTGAATATTCCATTTTTTTCGTTTTTTGATGACATAACGATTTTTCTCCTTTTATTTTAGATTCTATGCCCTTTTTAAACACATAGACATGTTTTAATTATACATCAATTTTGTTGGTGTATAGAAACATAGTGATGCTAATACTATTTATTTTTTATCATCAATTTCTACCAGGGACTTGGATCACCGGAGATGCCCTAAAACGTTTTATAGAGGATGGCGCCTTTAAAGGTTGAATTGGACAAATCGTTGTTGTTGAATACGTCAGATCTCACAATGGTCCATCTTCCTGAAGCCCTGACGGGCCCGCCACCAGAGCGGCCATTTGTAGAGGCGTTCTATGAGTTTTTTGACCAGGTAGGCGGCATATCCGTTGATGCGTATCCACCCCAGGTCTATTGTGGCGTAGCTGCCGCCAAGGGCAATGGCGATACCGTCGATCCTCAGGTCGGCCTTTTTGGGTTTTTCATCCTGTACAGTGCGCATAATGTTCAACGCTGCGGTATCGCCGCTCTGTATGGCTGTCTGCGCGGTGGGAGGAAGAGCCTTTCCCTTTCTGTCATGCAGTGCTGCCACATCGCCTGCAAAATAGACGGATGCATCTGAGGGAGAGCGCAGGTATGCATCGACAAGGAAGCGGCCTTTTTCGTTCCTGGGCAGGGAAAGAGAGGAGAGCACGGGTGCAACGACCGTACCTCCCGCGAAGATCATAAAGTCGAACCCGATCTTTGCACCGTCGCTCAGACAGACTTCGTGCTCGTGTATTGCAGTGATGCGGCATTGGGTGTGGAGATTGACACGCAGTCTCTTCAGCCGATTGGTCGCCGTAGCAATGACAGCGGGATGCATACCGAAAAGCACCGTCTCCCTGCTGACGATAAGATGAATATGCAGGCAGGCGCAGCAGAGCGTATTGCTCCGGTAGTAGCGGTTGAAAAAGTGCTGCATGTCTGCCGCGATCTCCACGCCGGAAAGCCCTGCCCCACCGATGACGATATTGAAATTCTCTTTGGCTTTTTTATCCGACTCCAGCCGCTTGTACAGCTCATTTTCAAAGAACTGTTTCAGGCGCAAGGCACCTCTGAGGCTTTTAGGGCCGCTTGCATAATTCTCTATATCGGCGTCACTTTCAAACTTTCTGCTGACACTGCCAAGTCCGACCACGAGAGAATCGTAAGTGATTTCACTTTCTTCAAGGAGGATCCGCTTCGCTTCATTTTCGACTGCCCGTACTTCACTCTGAACAAAAGTCACATTGTCATAATAGGCACACAAGGCATGCAGACTGACGATCGTCTCTTCAAAAGGGATGCTTCCGCTGATGAGATCGTACCCTTCGGTCTGCAGGAAATGGTACGGGTGCCTGTCGACAAGTGTGACACCAATACCCGGTTTATCCGCGAGCCTCCGCATAGCTGAAAGCCCTGCGTAACTAGCCCCCACAATGACCACATGATGCTTCATTACCCTGCCTCACTGTAGAATGTTTGCTGCTTTTGAGCCATCTTCACAAGCAGTGCCGCGGGTTCAAAACGGCTTCCAAAGGTCTGGCTCAGGACATGAAGTCTCTCGACGATCTCTTCAATACCCTCTGCATCCGCATAACGTAAAAGACCGCCCCTGAATGCAGGGAAACCGGTTCCCAGTACCATAGCCATATCGAGATAGCGTGCAGTGGAAACCACGTTCTCTTCCAGGCATCGTGCCGCTTCGTTCACCATAATAAGGATGGCTCTGTCCAAAATGACATGATCTTCAAGCGTTATGCTTTGTGACTGAAGTCTTTTAATTTCGTCATTGACTGAATGTCTTTTACCTTTATGCACGTAGAAACCCGTACCCGTTTTCTTTCCCAGCCACTTCATCTCTGTCATTTTGGCAAGGATGCCGGAGGGTTGCATTCTCTCTCCGTAGGCATCATAGAGAATGGCTGAGACCTTTTCGCCGATATCTATGCCCACTTCATCCGCAAGCGTGAACGGCCCCATCGGCATACCGAAGTCACTCAGTACACTGTCTATGCGTGCCACACTCTCACCCTCTTCGAACATTTTCGCCGATTCATTGAGGTAGGGAAGCAGGATCCTGTTGACCAGGAAGCCGGCACTCTCTTTGACCTTGATGGGTGTCTTACCAAGTTTTTTTGCCAAAGCGACCACAGTAGCGATCGTCTTTGGTTTTGTTTTCTTCCCGGCAATTACTTCCACCAGCGGCATTTTTGCCACAGGGTTGAAAAAATGCATACCTACAAAACGCCCGGGGTGTTCCGTCTCTTCTACCAGACCGCTAATAGCCAGGGAAGAGGTATTGGTAGCGATGATACACTCCTCACTTACCCTCTGTTCAAGTGCCCGGTAGATACCCTTTTTTACCCCGGCGTCTTCACTGACCGCTTCAATAATGATGTCGACCTTAGCGAACCCTTCCATCGTTGTCGTGTAGGTGACCCTGTCCATTTTCAGGCCAATCTCACGCTCGGTGAGACGCCCTCTTTTTTTAATACTTTCAAAGTTCGCTCTCATTTTGGAGAGTGCTTCCGCGATACTCTGCATTTTCCGAGCCCCAAGCCTGACAGGAATGTTATGGCTGGCAAGGGCCCACGCTATGCCTGATCCCATGGTACCCACACCCATGACAGCCGCACTCTCAATGCTGCGAGGCTTGGCCTTTGAGAAGCTCTCTTTTTTAAGTGCTTCGGAGGTGAAAAAGAGCTCTATGAGGTTTTTGGATATCTGGCCGGTCGCCAGAGGCTCGAAGGCTTCAAGCTCCACTTTCAGACCTTCCTGAAGCGGCATGGTCAGTGTCTTCTCCATGACATTGATCGTTTCGATCGGTGCGGGGTAATGCCCCTGTGTTTTTTTCAGCACTTCACTTTTTGCCATAGAGGCAATAAGTATTTTGACAGGTGTGATCGTCTCATACCATTTTATTCCCTGCCGTGTCAGGGCCACCTTCGCTTCAAGTTTGCCTGCAAGAATATCTCTGATGAACTCCTCTTTTTTGAACCCGAGATACCCGCTGGGTACGGAGGCATCGACCAGCCCGAGTTTCAGGGCCTTGTCCCCTTTGAGTCTTTTGGAAGCGGTGATGAGTTCGATCGCTTTGGCAAAACCGACAAGTTCAGGAAGTCTCTGTGTTCCGCCAAGCCCGGGAATGATACCAAGGCCCACTTCCACCAGCCCGATACGTGTATGCGCTGCATTGGTCGCTACACGGTAAGCACAGGCCAGGGCAAGTTCCAGACCCCCGCCTAGACAGGCACCGTCTATCATGGCGACCGTAGGGAACGGCAGGTTTTCCAGACGGTTGAAAATCTCCTGCCCCTGACGCAGTTTCTCCGCAGTCTCACCCGGATCTTTGAATGCCTTGATCTCTTTGATATCCGCACCGGCGATGAAAATATCCTCTTTGGCACTCTCTACGAAGAGGGCTTTGATACTCCGGTCATCCTGCATCCGGACAAGATGCTGTTCCAGTTCATACAGGGCATCGAAACAGAGTACATTGAGAGAGGAATCAGGGGTGTCGAATGTAAGTGTAGCTATGCCTCTCTCATCTATGTTTAAATTAAAATATTTCATTATTCCACCTCCAGTAAGAGTGAAGCACCCTGCCCGCCGCCGATACACAAAGTCGCCAGCCCGCGCTGCAGGCCACGCTGTCTGAGCTCATGCAGCACAGTGATCACCAACCTTGTTCCGGTCATTCCGACTGGATGCCCCAGTGCTACGGCACCTCCGTTGACATTCAGGATATCGGGGTCAATGGCACCGACCGCTTTTCTGTCGCCAAAATGCGCTTTGGCGAACGCTTTGGAGGCAAAAGCCCTTTCACAGGCAATGACTTGAGCAGCAAAGGCTTCATTGATCTCCATGATTTCGATATCTTTCATACCTAGACCTGTCTGGGCAAAAAGTTTGTGTGTCGAAAAGACAGGGCCCAGCCCCATGCGTTTGGGTTCAAGTCCGGAGTAGGCATGGTCGCGCAGGTAGCCCAGAGGTTCAAAACCTCTTTTTTTGGCTTCACTCTCGCCCATCAGTACCACGCCCGCAGCTGCATCCGTGATCTGCGAAGAGTTACCCGCCGTCACCGTTCCGTTCTTTCGGTCGAAGAAAGGCTTCAGTCGTGCCAGTTTTTCCAATGTCTGTCCTTCGCGTATACCGTCGTCATAGTCCAGATACTTTCCGGCATACTCATCATAGACGACCGGCATACTCTCCAGCGCAAAACGGCCGTTCTCTTTGGCCTTTGCCGCTTTTTGATGGCTCAGCAGAGAAAAGAGGTCCTGTTCCTCCCTGCTGATACCGAAATCCTGCGCCAGGACTTCTGCCGTAGAACCCATCAACAGTCCACTGACCGGATCGGTCAGCCCGGACATCAGGCCAACGATCGGCTTGAGGTAAGCCGGCCTAAAACCCATCAGGGTACGCAGTTTGTCAAAGAGAGTTTTGGATGCTGCCAGTTTGGTGAACAGTGATGTCATCTTCTTGTTATAGACCAGTGGAATATTGGACATAGACTCCACGCCGCCGCAGACATATACCCTGCCCTCTCCCGCATGGATCCGGGAAGCCGCCGTGGTGATGGACTCCATACCCGAGGCACAGTTTCGGTGTACGGTCAAAGCGGGGGTCGCTTCGGGAAAACCCGCACGCAGTGCGATGACCCTTGCAATATTCGCTGCATGGATGGGCTGTGCGACATTACCTATGATGACCTCATCCACCTCGTTCACATCAACGGGAGAACGCATCATCAGTTCACGGAACAGTACCGCACCCAGCCGGTCTGCCTGCATCTTCGCAAACCGTCCGCCCGCTCTTGCCATGGGGGTACGCAGTCCTGTTATGATCGCGATACGTTCCGTTTGTGCTTTCGTTTTTTTAGTACTCATAGATGATCCTTGTACATTTCGTTTATCTCATCCCGGTAACACTTCATCAGTTTTTTCTTTCCCAGTTTCATCGAAGGGGTCAAATGTCCTTCTTCTATGCTGAGAACATCGGAGATCACCCTGTATTCACGTATCTTTTCCCAGTGGTTGAGCTTTTTGTTGAGTTTGGCTATGAATCTGTCCGTCATCTTTTTGAACTTTTCGGATTCGAGCGCTTTGCGCGGTGTCTTGTTCATCTCTTTTGCCAGACGGCCCAGAAACTCATGTTCTATGAACAGCAGCGCCGCCGTATAAGGCTTCTCTTCCCCAATGACAAGCGCGTATTCGAACCATCCTTTTCCGGTGAGAGCCTGCTCTATAAAGACCGAAGAGACGAATTCTCCTGTGGAGGTTTTGAAGCGTTCGCCTTTTCTTCCGGTGATACTCACGTACCCCTCTTCGTCTATACATGCAAGGTCACCTGTATACAGCCAACCGTCCGCATCTATCGCTTTGGCGGTAGTTTCAGGGTCATTATGGTAGCCCCTCATAATACTGGGACCCCGTGCCAGCAGTTCCCCTTCGTCACTGACTTTCACTTCGACGCCAGGAAAGGCTTTGCCGCAGGTACCGACCTTGTTGTTGCCAGGATAGTTCGCACAGATGACCGGGCTGGATTCTGTCAATCCGTATCCCTGATAGATCGGAATACCTATATTGAGATAAAATCGGTACATTGCATCTGACAGAGCAGTGCCTCCGCTTATCATCATGCGCATCCGTAATCCCATTGCCCGGCGCAGTTTTTTATAGACCAGGGTATCAAAAACCCTGTCCATCAGGGTTACTTTTGCAAATAGATCTCTATTCGTTGCACGGTGAAAGGAAAGAAACACAATACATTGTTTCAGAAAGTTTCCTTCCATGGCCTTGCGTTTCATCTTGAAAAAAACTTTCTCAAGCAGTCTCGGTACCACCGTCATGACCGTAGGGTTGACCTCTTTAAGCAGGCCACCCACATTTTTGACATCATCCACAAAATAGATACTCAGTTCACGGTAAAGGTAGAAATGCATTACCATACGCTCGAAGATGTGCGCAAGCGGCAGCAGTGACAGAGCAACATCCACCTCTCTGTTAAAATAGTAATTCTGCGCTGTAGCATGGATCTGGCAGATGAGATTCCTGTGCGTCAGTTCTACCCCTTTGGGTGTACCGGAAGTCCCTGAGGTATAGACTATCGTTGCCAGATCATAAGGATGCAGCTGACAGATCAGTGTATTGAAAAGAGATGGCTTTTCCTTCTCTGTTTTTTTGCCATTTTCTACAAACTGGTCAAGGGTATGGTATCCGGAGACATCCGAAAGATAAATAACCTCTACACCCCCGGCTACACGGTTGATGATCTCTTCCTGTGCACTGTTTTCAATGAAAACAGTTTCTATATCGGCATCGAGTATCTGATAATAGAGGTTTTTTGAAGAAATATTGGTAAAAAGAGGCACACCGACCGCACCACTGAGCATTAAAGCATAGTCTATCATAAGCCAGTAGGATGAAGGAGACACCGCGATACCTATCTGTTTGCCTTGCCATCCGCTCCGATGAAAAGCCAGAGCGAGATAACGTACCGTGAGAAGGAAGTCTTTCTTGGAAATATTCCGATAGGCATCATCGACACGGTCATGCAGAAAATTTTCCTTGGGAGGCTGCTGTTCCAGATAACGGTAAAGTTCACCAAAATGGGTAATTCGGTTCATCATAGCATCTCCTTTTCAAGAAGCTCACTGTGCCAGTATAGAAAAGATGTGTGCATTTAATGTGTATCGGAACCCTACACAAATATTTCACACAAAACCATGTATAATCGGTAAAATTCAAAAAAGGATCTCAGATGTTCACTTTTAAACCGGCAAAAGAGAAAAAACCAGAGAGTTGCTGCAGTACCCGGAAGGAAGAATCCTGTGATACGGAAGCCCATAACTGTTGTACACCTCAGCCTAAAGGCAAGGTGGCCTGTCCATCCTGCGGAGAAAAAGCAAAAGGGGTTCTCGGCAAAACCCTGGAACATCTCCTTTCCAACGAAGCCAAGGCAGGCCTGAGCTGTCTGGATGGTTTTTACTACTGCAAGACACCCACCTGCAAAGTGATCTACTTCAGGGGAGAAGAGATACTGACACAGCATGACGTCTCTGTGACCGTAGGCCTCAAGGAAGGTGCCTCACCTGCCACGGTATGCTACTGCTTCGGCTGGACAAAAGAGAAGATAGAAAAAGAGCTTGAAGAGACGGGGAAAACGGATGCCCTTGCGGATATCAAAGCCAGGATGGAAGATCCCGGATGCTCCTGTGAGATACTCAACCCAAGCGGCGGGTGCTGCCTGGGGGATGTGGGCAACGCGATCAAGGAGATCGAAACCCGTTAGCTGCAAAGTTCTTTTTTAATGATGGGAAGAAGCTCTTTTTCTATGAGGTCGTAGGTCTTGGCATACTCCTCATCAGCTTTGCCGCTTGGGTCTTCAAAACCAACATGGATCGTTTTGACCGCTTTGGGGAACATCGGGCAGGTCTCTTTGGCTGCGTCGCATACCGTCACCACAAGATCGAACGGTGTATCAAGTACCGTTTCTATGACCTTGGAGTGATACTCGTTCCTCCATTCTCCTTTGGATTCCAGAAGCGCTTTGGCATGAGGATTCACCTTCCCGCTGGCTTTGACACCCGAACTCTGTGCCTCAACGCAGTCTCCGAGTTTTGCGTTGATCATCGCTTCAGCCATAATGGAACGGCAGCTGTTTCCTGTACAAAGTATAAGTACCTTTTTTTTATTGTTCATATTTTACATTCTCCTGTTTGTGATAGTTTTTGAAGCGGCGGCAGTTCGATGTCGAGATGACGGATCTCCTCGATCGCTTCGGACCTGAACCTGTCAAGCGGTGAACGGATGGAATAATACGCCCACGTCCCCTTGCGATCCACACGTAAAAAGCCTGCCTCTTTTAAGATTTTAAGATGTCGTGAGAGGCGTGACTGTATCATGTCAAGCGAGGCTTGAAGGTCACAGACACATAATTCTCCATAGGTATCAAAAAAACGCAACAGAAGCACACGTGTTTCATCATTTAGAGCTGAAACCGTCTTTAAAAAATCTTCCATATCCATACTGCCTTATTTATTTTATTCAACAGTGTAGCATAATATTTCTAATATATCAAGATATCTTGATTTAACGTAATAATTCTGTTATACTTCACCAAAAATAATACTTATTCAAAATAAAAGGATATTCATGGCTCTTGCATTAGGCCTCTTTTTGGTCACACTACTCTTCATTATCTGGCAACCCAAAGGACTTCAGATAGGAACAACGGCAGTGATCGGTGCTGTCGTGGCACTGCTGCTGGGTGTCGTCAGTTTCGATGACGTCATTATCGTAACCGACATCGTCTGGGATGCCACGCTTGCGTTCATCGGTATTATCCTGCTCTCCATGGTACTCGATGAGATCGGATTTTTTGAATGGGCAGCCATCAAGATGGCGAAACTCAGCGGAGGAAGCGGGAACAAGATGTTCGTTTATATCCTTTTGCTCGGTGCCATCGTTGCAGCATTCTTCGCCAACGACGGTGCAGCGCTCATTCTCACCCCTATTCTCCTTGCAAAAATGAAATACCTAAAAATGAAACCCCTTCCCATCTTCGCCTTTTTGATGGCGGGCGGGTTCATCGGTGACAGTGCATCCAACCCTCTGGTCATCTCCAACCTGACCAACATCGTCACCGCCGGCTACTTCGATATCGGTTTCGTGGAATATGCAAAGAATATGTTCCTGCCGAATCTCCTGAGCATCGTTGCCTCTATTGCCGTGCTATGGTTCTATTTCAGAAAAGATATTCCTTTGACCGTCGATGTCGATCAGCTTCCTGAAGCCTCTTCGGTCATCAAAAACCGGACCATGTTCAAACTCAGCTGGTTCTTCCTTGCCTTTCTGATGGTCGGGTATTTCATCGGCGACCACTATCATCTCCCTGTCTCCGTCTTCGCCCTGGGCGGTGCACTTGTCTTTCTTGCCATTGCAAACCACCACAAGGCGACCAAGCCCATTATGACCATCAAAGCGGCACCCTGGCAGGTAGTCTGGTTCAGTATCGGGCTCTATATCGTCGTGTATGGACTCAAAAATGCTGGCCTGACAGATGAAGTGGCTGCCTGGATAGAGATGCTCAAGCACCAGGGCGAGACCACTGCGGTCATCGGTACCGGTTTTCTCTCCGCAGTCATCTCTTCGATCATGAACAATATGCCGACCATCATGATCATGGACATCGCCATTGACAAGGTGGGATATGTGGGTAACGAAGCACTGGTCTATGCCAATATCCTCGGCTCCAACCTCGGACCGAAAATGACGCCTATCGGATCGCTCGCCACCCTGCTTTGGCTGCATGTACTGGCACAAAAAGGTGTCAAAATCGGCTGGGGTGAATATATGAAAGTAGGACTGGTCATCACCCCGCCTGTTTTGCTTGTCGCACTTTTGGGATTGCTATAAGTGTTTATATTTATACAAATTTTAATTTAATAAGAAAAAATTTATTAAATTTATTATATCATTCTATTATAATTTTATTAAGGAAAACTAATGTTTAAAAAACTGGTCACAGGAATTTCAGTTGTAGGTATTTTAGCAACACATAGTATGGCTTTTTCTATTGTAGATGATAATACATGTACTGACAGCACCATCAATGTAGCAGAGATCATTGCATCAAGCAGTTCATTGGACAATTCTACTGCCATGAGTGCCTCTTTACTGGAAACATCAAAAAATTTACTCAAACTGTCAGAATCATTATTGAATGCAGGTGACAATGCCAATAAAGATTATGTGAATGCAATGTTACAGCTCTCTCAAGATATTGGAACTATGGCAGACAGAATTGGAGAAATGGCTGATCGTATATTAATTATGGCTGATAATATTGATGCCATGGCAGATAAAATTCTTGAAACCCAAAGAATTCAAAACAACAATGTTTCTTTGACTCAAGAGAATATATTAGCTGCCCAAGTCAACTTCAATACACTTTTAAACCTTTAACACCTATAATTTACCTTATGTTTTTCAGCAGGACTTTTACAGAGAGTCTTGCATAGACAGAATAGATCATTCAGGCTTTTAGAATAAATAGCCCTGTCTTCTCTATGAGACTACAGAATCTCATTTAAATATATATTCTATTTACTTTTCTAATCAATATATGTTATTATCTACCATTAAATATCTTTATATAACAAGGATAATGCGTGAATGAGAATAAACCTACATATGAAATGCTGGTACAAAAGATCAAATCTCTTGAAGAGGAGATTGAACTCAATAGATCTTTTCTTGAAATGCTGTTTGACGCCATTCCCAATCCTATTTTTTATAAAGACAATAACGGTGTTTATAGGCACGGTAATGAAGCTTTTTCAAAGACAATTCTGGGGCTCCACAAAGATGAAATCACAGGTAAGTCACTGTACGATTTTCCTGACCGCATTCCAAAGGAACTTGCCAATATCTATTATGCAAAAGACCGTGAACTTTTGGAGACCCCCGGTACGCAGAACTATGAGGCTGAGGTAAAGTGTGCAGACAACACGGTACGTCATTACAATTTTTACAAAGCCACATTTATTTCGCAAAGCAATGAGGTTCTTGGTATTGTCGGAGTGATGCTTGACATCAGCGAACATAAAAAGGCAATAAAAGAGTTGGACGAGAAGAATACGGTTTTGAATAACCTCAGTATCACTGACCCGCTGACCCTCCTTTATAACCGGAGACATTTTCAGGAGATCTTCGAAAGAAAGACCAGTATGCTGATACATCATCACCAACCCTTTGCCCTGCTGCTCATAGACATAGACTTTTTTAAAGACTACAATGATTCCTTTGGCCACAAAAAAGGAGATGATGTTCTACAAAATATTTCAAACGTTTTGCGAAGATCATTTTCAAGGCCCATTGATTTCGTTTTTCGATTGGGCGGAGAAGAGTTCGGTGTACTGTTCAATTATACCGAGGTAGAACAGGCAGTGTACTCTGCAAAAAAATTATTGAACGAGATAGAAGACCTGGACATTCCAGCCGCAAACACAGCCGTTTCACACTCGATTACCGTTTCAGCCGGCTTGGGTCTTATCAACTGCATCAATGATGTAAAATCCTCTCTGAACTACCATTATGACGAGATCGACAAACTTCTGTACCATGCCAAAAAGAATGGAAGGAACCAGTTTTCTTATAAGATCTATGATTGATATTGATATACAGAACGATGGGCAATAAGAGTATTTATAAGGTATCTACTGTTTAACAGTACCTAGAACAACATTATTTTTGCAAGCCCCAAAAAGACAAAAAAACCGATCGCATCAGTTGCCGTTGTCAACAGCAGGGGCGAAGCAATGGCAGGATCAATATCAAAATGTTTAAAAGTAAGCGGTAAAAGGGAACCAAGCAATCCTGCGATCGAAAGGTTGATAATGATTGCAAGTCCTATGACGACTCCCAGCATGGGGATCTGAAACCAGAAATAAGCTACTGTCCCCACTATCAGACCGATAATAACACCGTTGATCACCCCAATGTAAATCTCTTTGGAAAGAATCTCTTTGGCATATTGCCATGATGTCTCTCCCAATGCCAGACGGCGTACGGTAACCGTAACAGCCTGGTTACCCACATTTCCCCCCAGCGCTGCAATGACCGGCATCAGTACGGCAAGTGCGACAAGCTGTTCGATGGTCTCCCTGAAAAAATTAACAACTGAAGCAGCGATCAGAATGGCCCCCAGATTGATGAATATCCACTTCAGTCTATGCCTTTGTGCACTCAAAAGACTCTCTTCCTCGGCTTCCTGCTTTGTACCGCTCATTTTAAACGCCTGCGCCTCTTCTTCTGCAAATATCAGATCGTAAATATCGTCAAAAACGATACATCCCTGTAATCTGTTTTCGCTATCGACCACTGCGACCATAGCCAGATCGAATTCCCGAAACAGCTTTGTTACTTCCGTAATGAGAGTATGATCCCGAACAGATAGAGACTTGTGAGAAGGAAGTGCATCTATGACTTCTGCCAGAGTCTTCTCATCTTCAAAAAGCAGCAGATCACTGAAGTGGACGGTAGCAACCAAATGTCCTTCTTTGTCGGTAACAAAGAGTTTGATGAGAGGCATTTCCGCTTTATGTTTTTTGAAAACTTTGAGTTTCTCTTTGATCTCAGCAATATGTTCACCTGTGGTAGCCCACAGCAGTTCAGTCTGCATGTAAGCACCTGCTTCATCCGAACGATATTGTGAAAGACGGCTTATCTGTTCCTGTTGCTTTGGGTGCAAAAGAGGATAGATCGCCTCTCTTACCTGCGGTTCGACCCTCTCCAGTCTCTGGATAAAATCTGTCGCTTTATCACTTTCCAAATAGGAGATCACATCGGCCAGCTTTTTGTGCGGAAGCATACTGACTGCTTCTTTGAAAAGCGAGAGAGGAAGTGCCAGGATCACTTCTGCAAGGAGATCTTTTGGCACTTTGGATAGGTTGGTAAAGAAGAGACCATAATCCTGATAGGCAAGCTCCTGAAGCATTCTGGCAAGGCTGTCCGGTGCAACATGATTACCTTGTAAAAGTGTTTCAAATTGTTGAACTGCGGGTATATTTTCCGACATGAATGATCCCTTTACCTTAATGGGATAGTATACCCTATTTTTCAACCCGGATTATGCATTAGAATTGCTTGAAATCTGCCAAACGCTTGTGCTGTGGGTATTTGCGGAAAACTTGAGGTGCACCCGTAGGTGCATCGATGGTTTCTCCGTAAGTGCCCACGGTGCAATGGTTTGTGTAGTGTTCTGTAATCTCTAATGCATAATCCGGGTTCAATCATATATCTGACATTCTGGCTATAAAAACCTCAATCCGAGCTGATAGACCAACACACTCATTCCATAGGCTACAAGCGGCAGAAGGGCTGTTTCGAAAAGCATCCATCGCATCCCGAGCTCTGTTCTGATCGCTGCCATCGTAGAGACGCAGGGGATATAGAGTAAAATGAAGACCAAATAGCTGAATGCAGCCAGTGGAGAGGCAAACTGCTTCCGGAGTTTCTGCTGCAGTGTACTGGGTTGTACATTGTTTAAACTTTCGATGTGAATATTGAACATGTGTAAAAAAGCATTTACAAAGGCTTCTTTCAAAGCTTTGAGCTGCATGATCGTATCTTCTTTGAACGTACTTCTGGTCATCTCATTTTTTATTTCCACTCCGTAGATCGTCCCTAAGGAACTTATTACTACCTCTTTGGCAAGTGTCCCGGGGATCATGGCAGCTACAGGTTCCCAATGTTCTCCGAACCCTGCCGGCTTGAATACCGGTGTAACTAATTTAGCCGTTTGTGCCAGATATGAGTTATGAGGATCGGTCCCTACAGGAAGTTTGATGATACCCCACAAAATGATCGAAGCCATGACGATCACCGTCCCTGCCCGCACTATGAAATCTTTGAGTTTTGGCCACATCAAAACCCAGACTGCTTTCATATTTGGCATATGATAAGTTGGCAGTTCCAGAAAAAAAGGTTTGCCCTCTTCCGAAGGCAGAATAAGATTGGAGATCCAGCCCAAAAAGAATGCAACGATGATCCCGAGAAGATAGAGTGACATGATCACCAGAACCTGATGCTCTTGAAAGAATATAGCGGTGAACAGTGCATAGATCGGAAGTCTGGCACTGCAGCTCATCAGGGGGATCATCAGTATCGTGATAATGCGTTCCCGTTTCGTCGTGAGTGCACGTGTTGCATAAACGGCAGGGACATTGCACCCGAAACCGATGATCATGGAAATAAAGGCATTCCCCTTGATGCGCAAAGTCCTTCCTGCACAGTCGAGCAGGAAGCTCACCCGTGCCATATAGCCGCTCTCTTCCAGCATCGCCATAAAAAAATAGAGCAGGAACAGAAGCGGCAAAAAAGAGAGCACCAGTCCCATACCGCTCAAAATACCGTCCGTGAACAGTGAAATAAGCCAAGGAGGAGCTACATCCTGAAGACCCAGTGAGATATATTTGTCCAGAAAATCCTGAAAAAAGTTCGACACCCACGTCACCAGAGATCCACTGCCGTCGAAGGTCAGTTTGAACATCAGCATCATAATGAGAAAGAAGAAAGGGATCCCCAACCATTTGTGTAAAAGAACGGCATCGATTTTTTCACTTAGCAGCACTTTGTCCAGGATCGGTTTTTTCAGAACAACCTCCAGCAAACGGTCGATGACCTCATATCTGGCACGCGTAATGATCGTTTTAATGGGAAGCTTCATGTGTGCTTCCAGCCTGCCTCTTGCCTTTGCCGCTTTTTCTATGAGATCATTTTCTTTTAACGTCTCAGCCAAAGCATGGGCATAAGGATCGTCCGCGATCAGCTGTATCGCGAAAAACCGGGGTGACAGACCGGTCTGAGGCATTGCATGTATCAAAAAAGCGATCTCTTTTTCAATATGCTCCTGATAAGGCTGAATGAGGGGGATAGTCTGTTCCTTCACTGCAGCGATGGCAGCATCGATCAGTTTTTGCGTACCCAGTTTTCTGGATGCTATTGTGGGTATGGCCGGTACTCCAAAAATCTCCTGTAACTTATCAATATCGAGTTCATACCCGCGCTTGGTAAAATCATCGAACATATTGAGCGCTAATACCATGGGTCTCTGCATATCGATCAGTTCCAGAGTAAGATAGAGATTTCGGCGTAGGTTAGTCGTATCGATGACATCGATGATACCATCAAACTTTTCTTCTGCCAGCATGTTTCTGGTGATCTTCTCTTCAAGCGAATAGGGGCTGAGCGTATAGGCTCCTGGGAGATCGACCAGGACAACATCTTCTCCCGCATAGGTAAATCTTGCTTCCTTCTTCTCTACCGTCACCCCTGGCCAGTTACCCACTTCCAGGTCACTTTTTGCGATCGCATTGATCAGTGCCGTTTTACCTGTATTGGGATTGCCTACGAATGGGATGTGTATCATGAAAGCCCTTTCCTTTCACGATGTCTCAGTTGGGAAATGGCTTCAACTTCTATCTTTTGGGCATCCTCATTGCGCAGTGCCAGATGCTCATCTCCTATACGTATCTCGATAGGGTCCCCAAAAGGTGCAATGCGTACAACCTGAATGGGCTCACCACACAACACACCAAGTTCCATCAAGCGGTCCTTAAGTTCTCCTATATCACCAATCGATTTGATGATCGCCTTTTGTTTTGGATGAAGTTCGCTGAGTTTCATTGTTCTCTCTCTTTATCATCCAGCCTCTCCACTATCACTCCCTGCAAGTAGGCACCCAAAACCACGTAAAAGGTGTAGACCAGTGTAAAAGCCCACCCAAAATAGCTTATCATCAGCGGCAGCCAGGGTATTTTGATGGCTCTTGCATAGATAAAGGCGATAACAAGACCATCTTTTGCGCCCTGCTCTCTGAGGTTTTGAAGCAAGGGGTACCACACATAACCCGGCCCATGGCTCAAGATGCCACCGACTAGTGCCAAAAGCCACCCTTTACCACCACTCTCCTCACCCAAATGTTTTGAAATGGCTTTTTCATCGATAAAAGTACCCAGCAGTGCCATGATAAAAAAGACGATCAGCAAAATGGGGATGATCATCTTCAGTACTTTCAAACTCGCACCCAGTGCATCAAGCGTTACATCCGGTTTCATAACATAAAGTATGCCATAGAGCACTACAACAATGCCCAGCATGATCAGCCCGCTTCTGCTTTTTTTCATGACAACACCCCCAGGGTGAATGCTATGGCCCATGAGAGGATAAAAGCAAAAACAAGGCTCAAGAGATTTCTAAGCAGTGCAAAACGAAAACCGAAAATGGAGAACTCCATAGGAAGCTGCACAACCCCCAGTGTCACAAAAGCCAGAATGAACGCCGTAACACCGTAAAAAGAGGCCCCCTCATCCAGAAGTTCACCGCCGATGATATAGCTCAGGAACGGCTGCCCCACAGACACACCACCCAATCCCACACCCACAAGCATATCGTGCATCCCTGAACCGTTGAAAAGTGTATGCAGCATTTCGGGGGTGATGAATGTTTTAAACAGACCTATCAGCCCGATGATCGCAAGAAGCATAGGGGAGATCATCAACAGAGTTTTGAGCGTCTGCTTCAGTGCAGTTTTGAGTTTTATCCGCATCACACACCTTCGAAAGTAGATATGCTATTATTTCCCTATCTTGCTGATAGTCGGTTGAAGCAATTGATATTTGGTTGATATTAAAGTCAAGGGCAAAAAAGTAATTACTGGTCCCCGATAAAATCCAATTACTTTTTCTCTTTCTTCTTATTTCTTTATCTTGTCTCGCGGCACAAATTCCAAAACAGTAGCATTAATGCAAAAACGCTGTCTGCCATCAGGTGCATCGTTAAAGACGTGCCCCAAATGTGCACCTGATTTTTTGGCGATGATCTCTACTCTATGCATACCCCAAGCATTGTCCTCTTTTTGTATGGTAGCGCCATCGACTGCTTTGTAAAAACTTAACCATCCTGAACCGGAATTAAATCTGTCTCGGGTGTCAAAAAGGATCTCTCCCGAGATCTTGTCTCTAAAAACACCATCCCCTGTATGTTTGAACTCATCGTATTTTTTACAAAATCTATTGTCGGTACTTTTGTGAAAAGCCACGTCAAACGCTTTGCTGTCTTTGCCTAGCTTGAATTTTCCCACCATTTTATAGAATTGCTTTTCATTCATGTATCCTACACGTGAGAGTATCTCTTCTCCATCTATGATGAAGAGAACCGTAGGTGTACCTTCTATTTTGGTATGGAGTTTAAAGCCTTTTAACTGGTCTTGATGTACGGTTCTAAGAGGTATCGTTCCTTTGTAATGGTCTGTAACATTCTTTTTGAACTTCTCACAGAAACGACAGTGCTCTGCATCTATCACGACTATCTCTTTGCCACCCAGTGGAGAGATGCTGTCTGTCATGATTTTTTCATTGCTAAACTTCACCTCTGTGGCATGGTTGGGGCAGTAACCGTTTGGATTTTTTTCCAGGTAGTTCTGGTGATATTCTTCTGCTTTGTAAAACTTCTCTAACGGCTTGATCTCTGTGGTGATAGCACCATACCCCGCTTTGTTAAGCAGCTTCTGATACACCTCTTTTGTTGCCAATGCTATCTTCTTTTGTGCATCATTGGTGTAGTAGAGTGCGGAACGATAGTTGTTTCCCTTGTCGTTGCCTTGTCCGTCAGGCTGTGTAGGGTTATGCAGTTCCCAAAAAGACTTGATGAGACGCTCTGTACTGATTTTGCTGTCATCATAGACAACTTCAACAGACTCCGCATGGTTTATAATGCCTCTTTTTGGGTTTCTTCTCTTGAGAACTTCTCTGTATGTGGGGTTTTCATAGTTCCCGCCGGCATACCCTGAAGTTGCCTTTATCACACCATCAAGATGTTCAAAGTGTTTCTCGACACCCCAGAAACATCCTGCGGCAAATACAATGGTTTGTGTCTTGGCTAAAACAGCAACACTAAGAGCTAAAAATAGAATTATTTTTCTAAGATTCGGCATTTAGTACCTCACTGTACTGAATTTTAATTCTTGTCATAAAACTATCCTTTTTCTATAAAGTAATATGCAAGTCTATCCAAACATCTGTGTAGCAGTGTGTACTATCTTGAGGAGGGCATATGCCTCTTACGATTTCGACAATAAAATTGCTTCATTGCGCATTGTTGTATAGACATCTCTCCATCGGCATAAGAAGAAAGCCTAAATGATATTTGAGTTTTGCTTTGAGGTTGAGTGCCATTTTGAGTTTGACTTGTATCACACACCTTCAAAAAGTAGATATGCTATTATTTCCCTAACTTGCTGATAGTCGGTTGAAGCAATTGATATTTGGTTGATATTAAAAAGATATAATGCAGCAATACAGAAAAAGGTAGGCGATGCAAAGGAAAATACTGCTGCTTGAAGATGATCTTCAGCTGAACGATACAGTCAAACAGTTCCTTGAGCACCACCAGTATACTGTTCTGCCCGCTTATAACGGACATCAGGCCAAAGAGATACTTTACGAAACCGAAGTTGACCTGATGCTGCTGGACATTAAAGTGCCGCATCAAAGCGGATTTAACCTCCTCTCGGAAGTACGACAGGAAGGGAACGATACTCCTGCCATTTTCATTACTTCTCTTCACAGTGTCGACGATGTCAGCAAAGGTTTCGATGTCGGATGTGACGACTACATCAGGAAACCTTTTGCCCTGAAGGAACTTCTTGTCCGCATTGAAGCCCAACTCAGAAAACGCTATGGCAGCAGAGACAACCATGTCGATCTGGGTAACGGTCTCAATTATTATCCCAAAGAGTTCAGACTGACATTGGACGGCAATACCATTCCTTTAAAGCAAAAAGAAGCCAAACTGCTTGCGCTCCTGCTCGAACATCCCGATCAGCTTGTCACCTATGACAAGATCCATGCCGCACTCTGGGAGTTCGATGAAGAACCAAGTGCCGGTTCACTGCGCACCTACATCAAAACACTGCGTTCCCATCTGGGAAAAGATCGTATCGAAACGGTCAAAAATATAGGATACCGCTTTGTATCGAAGTGAAAGAAGAAGCCTTTTTCGTTTTCTGGCAATCTATCTGCTCTCAACACTGATACTCTTTACGATCGGAAGTGCCATTTTCTACACCCTCGAAAAACACCACCTCCTAGATAGGCAGCGAGAAGCGATGAAGCATGAAGGAGAGAAAATACAGCATCAGCTTATCCGTCTTCACAAAAGCTTTGAAGCAAAACTTCCCATCCGCGTAAAAGAGCCCTATAAGATCGCACTGCTCGACAAAGATCATACCATTATTTTTTCCAATTTTACGCCTCCAAAGAATATTGATCTCAGGCAGGAGTACCACCTGGTCGACAGGCATATACTCTACATCAAACCCGTTGACCCCTATTATCTTGGTACCGCCTACCTTCTGCTCTGGACACCGGTTGACGGAACAGCCATATCCCATCTGCAAAACATGATACTTCTTTTCATGCTGGGAGCAGGAGCATTTTTTCTGCTGCTGGGCTACTTTCTGGGACGGCTCTTCATAGCGCCCATGCGTGAATCCATCGAAACCATGAACCGCTTCATCCAGGATACAACCCACGAGCTCAATACTCCCGTCAGCACCATCCTGACCAACCTTGAGCTCATCCAGACCCTGCATAAATGTGATGCAAAAGAGGAGATGCAGCGCATTGAGATCGCATCAAAGACATTGAGCCGCATCTACGATGACCTGACCTACCTGAAACTCAACCACCAGTACCATCGCGATATCAAGACAGTTGACCTTTCCAGACTTCTTCAGGAACGACTGGAATACTTTTCCACAGCGATCGAAGCAAAAAAGCTCACTCTCACGATAGACATAAAACCCGGTGTTGTTCTGCATATCGATCATGACGATGCCATTCGCCTGCTGGACAACCTCATTTCCAATGCCATCAAGTATAACCAAAATGAAGGCCGTTTGGACGTTCTTCTGGATGAGAAAAACTTCAGCATAAAGGACAGCGGTATCGGCATCGATCAGGCAGAACTCACTACGATCCACAAACGCTTCAAACGTGCCAACAGCAGCGAAGGCGGCTTCGGCATAGGACTCGATATCGTCTATCAGGTGGTAAAGGCTTATAGCTTTAACATAACAATAGATTCACAAAAAAACAGAGGAACGGAGGTTACTGTCAGATGGGAAAAATAGTATTGATTTTTTTAACTGTACTGATTTCACTGGGTGCCGGTGAGAACACAACGGACAAAGCACTGCAAAAAGAATGTCTACATTGCCATACAGAGCAGCAGATCCCTTCCGGGATAATCTACCGTCGATATCTGCTCAAATACTCTTCCAAAACATTGATCAGAGAAAAAATATTTGCATATCTAAAAGTACCTTCTCCCAAAACATCAATCATGCCGGCTCCATTTTTTAACAAGTTTCTTATCAAAGAAGTATCAAAACTTGACGATGAAACATTGCATCGCATGATCGACAGTTACATCAAACATTTTGATATTGACCAAAAGATCTATATTGTTCCGGAAGAAACCATATAATTGACATTGGGTGTACATTGCACCTCTATGATCCGGTATCCGTTTTCGCTTCAGAAGATATCTCTATCAGAGCACTGAAAATCCTGCCAGGTACAAGAGTGCTTCTGCACCGATCCCGATCAGAAAAATCCACAGGATATTCAGCTGAAAATACCGCACGGCTATCAGCGCGCCCACTGCCCAGATATACGCTGCCGACGATACCAGGCTGATCGTGCCGAGACTCAGTACCACGAAGAAAAGCATCCCGGTAAATGCGGCCAGAATACCCCTGAGTGCTTTCTGGATCAGCACATTCTTTTTGATCTTTTCATACAGTTCCGACATAACGATAGTGTAGAAAAAAGAAGGGTAGAACATACCGACCGTCGCCAGCAGGCTTCCTGTCAGTCCACTTACCTTGTAACCGATGAACGTTGCGGTGATCAGAAACGGTCCGGGTGTGATCTGCCCGAAGGCAATGCCGTCAGTAAACTGCTTCATGGTAAGCCAGTGGTGGGATATGACCGCTTCCTGCTGAAGCAGCGGCATAATGGTCATACCATTGCCGAAGGCTACCGCACCCACTTTGAACATGGAGAGAAGCAAAATGCCCGATTCGTTTTTCCACAACAGGCCCAGCACCATCAGCGCGATAAAAACCGAACCGCTTAGGATAATAGCTGCCAGACGCCACTGCCATTTTCCCGGTATCGGTGCTGTCTCTGTTTCTACATTATTTTTACTGTTAGTGCCTATTTTATCCCGCCAGAAAAGAGCGACTCCCAGCACCATAGCCAGCAGGATAAGCCAGAAAGCATTGATTTTATACAGCATCAGGATAAAGGCAATGCCTGCAAGAAATGCCGTTTTTCCGTCCTGCACATACCGTTTCGAAAAATCGAGGGCAATGTGGACGATGATACCCACCACCATCGCCTCCAACGCAATGAAAAGCGGATGCACCCATCCGACATTTCCATAGTTTAGATAGAGCCAGGAGAGCAGCAGCATCAGAAGATACGAGGGCAGCACAAACAAAAATGTCGCGATCAGCGCACCACCAAATCCTTTGATACGATAAGCGGCATAGGTCGCCAGATTGAACATGATGGGCCCGGGATAGAGCTGCACCATGGCCAGCCCTTCATCCATCTCCTTTTGCGAAAGCCATTTTTTGCCGACAACAAGTGCTTTGAGCTGCTGAAGCATTGCCACACTATACGCAGTCAGACCGATGATCAAAAAGGCCCAGGCCAACTGCAGTACGGAGGGAACAACAGCTGGGGATCTGTTTTTATCTTGCCCTGTATCTGTGTTTGTCCGGTTTTGATCTTTCATTATATCCATACCTGTGTATGATTCACAATATCTTCTCTTGCGATGAAGTCTCCTGTGAGACAACAACCCTGTTCTCAATTTTCAGCACACGGTCACAGTACGGCAGTAGACGCCCGTCGTGGGTGACCATGATGATGGCAACGTTCTGCTCCTGTGCGATCTTTTTAAGCATTTTGACAACACTTACAGAACGCTCTATATCCAAAGCTGCCGTCGGCTCATCTGCAAGAATGATCTGTGGTTTGTTCGCCAGGGCACGGGCAATGGCCACACGTTGGTTCTGCCCACCTGAAAGTTCCGAAGACATCGCATGGGCTTTGTCAGCGATCTCGAAGTACTCCAGCAGTTCCATCGCTGTTTTGTTGGCTTCTTTTTCAGAAACACCGTTGGTCTGGGGTATCAGTGTCACATTCTCGATCACATTCAGAAAAGGGATGAGATAGTGCGCCTGAAAAATGAAACCGATCTTCTCACGGCGTATTTTTCTGGTCTCTTTGGTCAGCCACTGGTTATCGTAAACTTTTTCATCACCCAGCCAGACAGTACCGCTCGTAGGTTCTTCCACACAGCCTATCATCATAAGAAGCGTAGTCTTCCCTGCACCACTCGGTGCGACCAGCGCAACCAGCTCACCTTTGTCCACCTGAAAAGAGGCTCCCTCTATGACCCTTACCAGACTCTCGTCTTTTCCAAAATGTTTAACAATATTCTCTACTTTAATAGCCTGTTTTTCCATACCCTTAACCCCCTATCGCAGCTGCAGGGTCAGCCTTGATCACTTTTCGTATCCCCACCAGGGAAGCCAGGATCGAAGCAATAATAACGATGATAAACAGTGTCCATGCATCAGGTATCTCCAGCACAACCCGCTTGGGGAATTTACTGTAGATCAGATGTGAAAATATATTACCGAAGATGAAGGCCAGGAAACCAAGCAGCAGTGTCTCCTGCGCGATCATTTTGATGACCAGGCTGTTGGGAATACCAATCAGCTTCATGATCGATATCTCCTTCATCTTCTCCAGGGTCATCGTATAGATGATCAGTGCGATGATGATCGTTGAAACGACAACCAGTATGGCCGTGAACATCCCGATCTGCTTGGAGGCCCTTTCTACCAGGTTCTTGGTCAGTATGGTCTTTTGTTCTGCTGCGGTGTAAACGCTGTTATGCTTGAACCGTCTGATCTCCCTGGCCACTGTATTGACGTCGTAACCCGGCTTCACCCTTCCTACAATCGTGTTGACCATGAAAGCATCTCTGTTTTTGTACCCTCTCGCCCTGTCGCTTCTGATCCGGTTGTTTGTATAGGAAAACTGCAGATCCTGTGCATCTTTCAGTGAGACATAGACCAGAGGATCTCCTCCGGAAGATACGGTACCATGCGTCACACCCACTACAGTGTAGTCGTTACGGACCAAGTGAATCCTGTCACCCAGTTTGAAGCCGGTCTTGTCTGTAACCACGATCTCGTAGTGGTCTTTCCCAAGGGGGTGTCCCTCTATGATCCGCTCAGGATTGATAGGGTTAATCGTTCCGAAAGGGTCATACCCCACCGCTACTGCACGTACCGGTTTTGGCTTTTTGGGAAGCTGAAGGTTCTGAAAGGTCAACGCTTCGGCAGTCTCCATGCCATCAATGACACGCAGAGTATCTCTGAGGTCTTCGTGAATACGCGATGCTTCGGCAAAGGGTCCCAGCGTTCCTTCCTGCACGACCCACAGGTCAGCCTTGATATCGCCGAGCAGCACTTCAGCATCGACCATCATCCCCCTGTAGACACCGATCATAATAAGGACAATCCCCAGAAGCATCCCTACTCCCATAGCCGTTACAAGGAACTTGCCAAGGGTATGCTGGACGTCTTTTTGAGCCAGATTTATCATAAGTGTACCGACATCCCTTCTTTCAGCGCTTTTTTCTTCGGATCAGCCATCAGTATCACCGTTCTGGCATCGATCCCGGAGACAGCAACAGATTTATTGTCACGTGCCAGAACTTTTACCGTCATGAAATGTGCTTTGCCATCGTGGCTGGTCCATACACCCGGCGTCAACTTTTGATATACAATGGCATTTGCAGGCACTTTCAGCACCTGTTTCAGTTGGCTTGTCACAATGTTCACTTCAGCCTGCTCATTGATATAAAAAGGCTTTGGCAGCGTTTTGAATGCCACATCAACCTCTTTTTCAAGCGTCACGGCATCCGTCTGAGGCTCGATACGCTTCACAACCCCTTCATAATTCCTGTATGCCTGTGAGCGCAGAATGATCGTTGCTTTCTGTCCGACCTTGACCGTTCCGCTGAGTCTCTCGTCTATATAGGTCTTTACCCAGACACTTTTGGGATCGACGATCTTGAGAATGGGCTGTGTAGGAGCGACACTCTGTGCCACTTCTGCCTCCCTGTCGATCACATAACCATCCACCGGAGCATAAATGGTGAAACGTGCAAACTTCTCTTCCAGGGCTTCCACATTTTTTCCGGCACGGTCTATCTCAATCTTCGCCGCATCTATGCGTGCATTTGTTGCCTTGATCTGCGCATCTATGACATCGAGATCTGCTTTGGTCTTGTCGTATTCTGCTTTAGAAGCGAACGCCTGTTTCTCCAGTCTTTCATAGCGCCTGAACGTGACCAATGCCAATGCTTTTTGCGCCTTCAGACTCTGCAATTCTTCTTTGGATGCCTCAAGCTCCAGGGTAGCCTTGTTCACGGAGATCTTCGCCTCTTCAAGCTGTTTCGGCAGGTCAACCGGGTCGATGCTTACCAGCAGCTCGCCTTTTTTGACCCAATGCCCTTTGTCTGTTAGTATCTGCACTATTTTTCCGCCGGTCTGTGCCGTGATAGCGTAGATATTGTTCGCCCCGATATTACCTACACCGAACACTTCAGTATACATGTCTCCAACTTTTGGCGTAACCGTTTCATAGGTCGTTTTGGGGATATAGACCTTCTTGTAAAAAAGTGCGGATCCCGCCGCTATTACAAGTACGATCAAACCATATTTTACAGATCTAGTCATTATATTTTTCCTTTAAGGTATTCAATTCTATCTATGGCAAGACTTCTCGAATAGTATGCTTCAAGCAGTCCGAGTTTCGCGTTCAGTACCAGTGTGGTACTGTCGAGGAGTTCGATGTAGGTCGACAACCCTTCTTTGTAACGCGCTTCAAGCACCTGTCTCGTTTTTTGTGCCGATACAAGCTGTTCTTTTTTCGCCTTGATCGTCTTGTCGTAACGCCTGATATCGATGATCAGTCCGCTCAACTCTTCTTTAAGTGCCAGTGCCGTAGACGCACGCTGCTCCTGCGCGATCTGATAGCCAATCTTCGCCTGCTGCTCCTGTGCCGTCAGCCTGCCGCCGTGATAGAGCGGTATATTATAGCTCACGCCTACGTAGTCCGAATTGTACGAATTGAGCGTGTCGAATCTCGTATATGAAGCCACAAGGTCCACAGAACCGAAGTGTGCCGCTTCGCTTGCACGGTGAAGTGCTTTATTCTTGTCGACCGTCCGTCTGTCCATCTGCATTCTGTAGTTGTTCGCCATAACTTCACGCTCTATGGTTTTGACGGAAGCCATATGTTTTTTCAATGTACCCGACTGGAGTTTAAGATCGTTTTGCAGCGGTGTACCCATATAGAGGGAAAGAGAAACTTTTGCTTTCTCGAAAGAGGCTTTGGCAATGGCAAGATTGTTTTCAGCCACATAAACGGAAGAGAGGAATCTGCTGGCATCTGCATGTGTCTTCAGGCCCTGCTTTACCAACGCTTTGGACTGCGCGTAAAAAGCACGTTTGCTTTCAAGGTCTTTCTGTCTGACTGCGATAGCCTCTTTCTGTACCACCAGCAATTCATACAGCGACTTCACCTTGTAGGCAAGCAGTGCCCTGACCTCTTCAAGGGAGAGCTTTGAGATATCTTCATCGATCTTCGATGCCTCTACCAGGGAGCTTGTCTTTGCAAAATCCCAAACCTTCTGGTGCAGCATCACACCCACATTCCAGGCTTCTTTATCGACTGCATGAAAGACACCGTTGGCCGGAAGAGTAAATGTTTGTGTGGGCGCGTAGGTAGCCGAAAGATCGATCTGCGGAAGATAGTCGGCATAGGCGGCATTGTAACCCTGTTCCGCCTGCTGAATACGCAGCATGAATGTTTTCACATCCGGATGGTGCGCCAGTGTTCTGTCTATAGCTATTTTAAGTGTCAGCATCTGCGCCGAGAGGCTTGTGGCAGCCAATAAGGTGACTATCCATACCGACTGTTTCAACATATGTTTCACACACATCCTTTTTTTAAATATTATGGGCACCTCTAATACCCCTAGATGCTCATAACATCTCTAGCTTTTGTCTAGGCTAGGCACTCTTTTAAAGGCCTAGCCGTAGCTAAGTCAAAAAAGAGTAACAACGCATAGGCCAAAGCTAGTGATGCCCACAGGGTGGGCTTTGCAAACGCGATCTTTCACAAGATGCTTACTTCATCTTAGCTTTGGCTAGGACTTGAAAGCCTCTTACAAAATCTCACATTTGCAAAACCCATTATGAATATTTAGAGTTATTAGAGGTGCCCTTAAACAAAAGCCTCCGGCTCCATACTGTTTTCACAACATACTACCATAGTCATATGAATCATACGTGAATTGCCTATTTTTCTTTAGAGGTTCCCTTTATTCTGATGTGCATAGATCACGATGGCGACAAAGACACCACCCTGCACCACACCGAGGATGACCTCGGAAATGACCGCGACCATGGCAGGAAGCGTCTGCGGTATCCAGTCGCCCGATCCCAGTGTCGTAAAAGTGACGGTCGAAATGTACATGGAGGTGACAAAACTATGTTCCTGTATCATCTTCAGGTTCTCTGGAGGAAACTGTGAGTTGAGATGAAAAAGTGAAAAAACATCGAACATATTGAAAAGTACCGCATAAAAGACAATGGTGATAATCGTCACTTCAAGATAGAGCAGCACGATCTGTATCAGAGCCAGATGCACATGGTTCTTCGAACGGCTGAAGATGTAAACTGCCGCATCGAGTACAGCAAAGCGTGCCAAAACGATATAGAGGATATTGGAGATGAGGATCTCATCTTTATACATATCGAACCACAGGGTATATCTGCCGTGCAGAAACACTTCGAACATCAGCGGTATCAGTACGATCGGAAGTACGAGAAAAGCGACTCTCTCGCTCTTGATGAAGCGCTTCTCCCTTTGCAGAAATTTTGCCAGCATACTACACCTTCTCTTTGAGCTGTTTTTCAAAGGCTTGCGTGATCTCCTCTGCCTGCACCAGTCCTTCGAGGAATATCTCTCCGTCAAGTACCAGTGTAGGGTCTTTGGTGACACCTTTTTCCACTGCTTTGCGCGTATCGTGCTCGTAGGTGAACTCCACACGCAGCGGCAGGTGTTTGATCGCACAGCTGAGGCGCTTGGAGAATTTTGCCGTGCTTATTTTATCTCCGTACAGTACAGCATGAAACAGAGGATATTCCGTTTTATCCGCATTCAGTACTTCACCATGGTCCATGGTATGACAGGCTTCATTCATAATTATCCTTTGTTACGGTCTTTCAGTTTGCGATATACTGCTTAAGCAGCGCATCAAGCTCATCCATCTTCAGCACACCCACGTGTCTGTAGACCTCTTTACCGTTTCCATCGAGTATGATCTGTGTGGGGATCATCTGAATTTTGAGTTTGTAGGCCGCTTCTCTCTCTTTTTTGACATTGACGAAAAATATCGGATACTCCGGGTGCTCCAGTTTGACCATATGGAGCCGTCTTCCCATGACCTGACAGCTACGGCAGCTGTCTGAACCCACTTCAAGCATCACGTTCTTTCCTTTGCCTATCTGCTTTGAGACCTGAGCAAATGGCGTCTCCTGAAGCATTGGGACTTCCGCCCAAAGATATGTCGTCATTAACACTGTCAGCAATACCATTGTTTTTTTCATCATTTTTCTCCTCCTATTTTATTGGCAATTTTATACAGATAATCATGCATATCAAAATACCCTATCATCGCTTCGAACATCATCCGCCAGCACAATTCCATACAAAGGAATATGGTTATGAACATCATCCAGAATACGATCTTTCGTTTGGAAGAGAAAGAACTGTAAAACATATATAATTTGTCATATATCGTTTTTACAAAAGAGATATTTTCGATCAGATAGTCCTTAAAAAAGTACAGAACCACCGGCATGAGCACTGCACCGACATAATAAAAAAACACTAAAATGTCTTGCGTTATGAAAGTGTTAAATGTAAGAATATCCTTCATTATACAATGACCTCTTTACTGTCATCTCTTCCGTATTCGCACTGGAAAGTCATGTGCTCTATGTCAAAACTGTCATGCAGCTTTTTTTCCAGTCTTTCTATGACCCGGTTGGAGACAGAAAGAACTACGTCTTCCTTGAAATCCAAATGCGCTTCAAGATGGATATGATTGTCATCGAGTTGCCAGACATGGATATGATGTACATCTTCAACTTCCGGCTCTTCCTCTATAGCATGGACGACGGCATCGACATCGAGTCCTTTGGGGGTGAACTGCATCAGTATGCCACTACTCTCTCTGACCAACCCGGCAGAGGCCCAGATAAGATAAACCGCGATCAGTGCCGAGATAAGTGGGTCTATCCAGAAGATGCCGAAATAGTACATCAGTACTCCGCCGCCCACGACAGCGACACTCGTCATCACATCGGTGAGAAGATGCAGATAGGCCGCCTTGACGTTCATGTTGTCATGGGAATCATCTTTGATCAGCAGTACGGAGGCCGTATTGAGCACGATACTGAGTGCACCCAGTCCGATGACCCATACCGAATTGATCACTTCGGGATGATAGAGCTTATGAAACGCCTCTATGATCAGAAATATCGCGATACCGATGAGCACGGAAGCGTTGAACAGTGCCGCAAGGATCTCCGCGCGTTTGTAGCCGAAAGTCTTCGTAATGTCGTTGGGACGTGCGGCCAGACGGTTCGCGGCATAGGCGATGAACAGTGCCAGTACATCACTGAAGTTGTGCATGGCATCACTCAGCAGTGCCAGAGAACCTGACATGATCCCGCCCACGATCTGTGAGAGTGTGATGATGATATTGAGGACGATAGTTAGAAAGAGGTTCTTCCCGCTTACGTTATGATGGTGATGATGTTCACTCATGATCCGCTCCTATAGACTTCTAATTTCGTTCGTTCCCGAAAAACTCCAGCATCATAACAAAAAGGTTTATGAAATCGAGATAGAGTGCCAATGCACCAACGATCGCGACACGGCTTAAACTTTGTGCGTCATCACCGGCCATCGCTTCACCCATGGCTTTTATCTTCTGCGTATCATAGGCAGTCAGTCCGACGAAGATGATTACTCCGATCACCGAGATCCACCATTCGAACATGGGGCTTTGAAGAAAAAAGTTCACTACCAAAGCAATGATGATCCCGATGAGACCGGCAAAAAGAAGGCTCCCCCATGAACTCAGATCCGTGTCCGTGAAGTAGCCGTAAAGACTCATTACACCAAAGGTCGCGGCCGCTATGAAAAAGGTGGTTACAATAGACGCTTCCGTGTATATGAGGAAAATACTTGCCAGCGTCATACCATCTATGACGGAAAAGAGGATAAACAAAATCCTCGCCGTGGAGACATCCATCTTGTTGATACCTGCAGAGATGGCGATGACCAGACCCAGTTCTATAAGGAAAAGTACCCATATCATATACGGATTTCCGAAAAGCAGGTGCAGCAACGGTGCACTGTGTATGACCATGAATGCACTGAGCCCGGAGATCAGCAGGCCTATCATCATCCAGTGATAGACCGAATTGAGCAGGACATTGCTGTCTGACCTGCTGAGATGTGTCGTAAAAGTATTGTTCTGCATATTCATTCCTTTGTAACTATATCGAAATTCAGGTTGCTTTATTAATGATTACATAATTAACCAACTAGTTAGTTAATTATATCCCTAATTTTTTTAATTTTTTCTGAAATATAGTCATGTTCACTTGTGATGAATCAGTTAACACTGAGTATATCCGACATAAAACCTCTTTTCCTATAATTATAGTGTTTTTTTACTCTTTGAAACTGTATTCCACCTGCAGAAACAGTCTCTGGGCATCATTGTCCGATACATTTTTGGTTACAAATGCACCAGCATCAAAGTAGGCATAGATCACTTGAAACTCCAGATCTTTTGCATAATCCCATTTGTACTCTATGTCATATTCCTGGCCAAGCTCGCGTTCATGATTACCATTTTTATTGTATTTTTTATAATACGTCCATGCATCATTCGCATTTGCCAGAGAGAAATCATGCCAGGAGAGTTTCAAGTGCATTTTTTCGGCAGGATACATATGCAATTCAACAACATTTTCGACAAGGTTGCTCCATTTCATGATGTCCATACGTCCGTACAGCGAACCGTCCGTTCCGCCAAACGGTGTCCTGAATGTCTTTACTGTATTGTCACCCGGGTCATCATCACCACTGGCATATATCTGTCCTATGACGACATTTGGCATCCATGTGAGCATTTTGAATCGGTAGCCGACCTTTGCCGCATAGCCATAGGCATCATAATCTTTTATCTTGATCGTCCCATCCGCTTTTGCATAGGTAAGATCGTAATTGAATCCAAAAAGATCCGTATCATAGGCCCGAAATCCGAATGTATAGCTTTTTTCCGTGTTTTGCCCGTTTCCGGTACCGGTGTATAAACCATTTTTATATACGATGAACGGTTCTACTGCCCCGTTTTCAGCTGTTTTGAAATGCGAATAGATTCCGGCACCTTCATACACGTGCTTTCTAAATAGCGAGAGACGGCGTTTGTCTTTGTCTTTGGTTTCTCCATAAAACAGATCTACAAAATTTCCATCGAACCTATAGGAAACTTTGGCAAGATCCCACAGCCAGCCATAGGAGTTGCCCCAGCTTCCCGGCCCCAGGATCCTCTTGTCTCCATAACGGTTTGACTCACGGCCTATTTGGCCGGAAAGACCCTGAATTCCGGCAAGGTTTTTTACTTCCAGGTTCAACGCAACAAAATCAAGATCTTCCTGCGGATCCATCCAATATACTTCATTGCCGCTTATCATTTTGAAATCATTATAGTCAAGTGACCAACCATAAACACTTGCATAATATCCTTCTGCAGTGAATTTTATATTGGGAGAAAGCCGATAGACAAATCCCAGTTGAATACGGCTCACAAGCAAAGTGTCGTAAGGACTTCCAATGAGGGATGCTTCAGTACCATACGCTTTTTTGTTCATCCCGTCAAGTGTTTCAAAGCGCTCTCTGATATCCCCAACAAACGTGAAGTCCCCGGCATGCACCATATGGAGTCCAGTAAGTAGTAAGGCAGCTCCAACTGCTTTTCCTAGTTCAATTTTTCCAAATACCTGAATCACTTGTAAACATAAATCCTGTTAGTCATCTTGTTTTTTTTGACATTTCTTTTTTCGGATCTCTTTGATTTCTTTAACCTCATTCTCTATTCCTAAGAGCATATCATACTGCTCGGTGTCAGTTTTATGATGTTCCTGCATTTTTTTCTTTCGCTCTTCTATGGTATCTAACCATTCATCTACAACTTCATCTGAAACAGTGCAGTCCAAAGCATCCTTTTTCTCATTTTCCAACATCTTTGTAGCTATTTTTTTCATTATATGTAACATCTTTACGCTCCTATAAGTTTATAAATCATTTTTATCGCCAAAAGCAGTAACACAACTGCAATAAGTTTTTTCACCTGCGAAGGCGTTAAACGGTAGTGCATAATTCTGTCACCCAAGTAACCGCCAATTATTGCCGCTACTGTCACGACACCTAAAAGAGTCCAGTCCATATCTACAAAACTAAGGTACGTAGCAAATGCTCCAAGCGTTGAAAACGGTATGACAAAACTGATGGCATAGGCAGCTTTTTTTGCATCAAAGCCCAAGAGGATGAGAAGCGGCATAATGAGTGAACCGCCACCAACACCGATAGTCCCAGATATTAGCCCGACTGTTGCACCTATGACATACAAAATCCATGCCTTATCATAGACTACTTTTTGTTCTCTGTTTGAAAATATCAGCAGCAAAGCGCTGACAACTAAAAATGCAACAAGCACCCATTCAATAATTTCTTTTTGCACATACTGACTCATCCATGCACCTATAGGTGTTGCTATCATAATAGAGATAATAAGAGGTATGGCAAATTTAATGTCTAAAACACCGCGGAAGAAATTCATAATCGACGCAGTAATCGTTGAAGCGGAGTTAATGAACAATCCTATGGCTTTTGCCAGATTTAAGGGCATACCCATCATCGAAAATATGGGAACAAGCCCTATGGCTGATCCTACTCCACCCATGGAGAAGAGTGTGGAAAGTGCTAATGTCAAGAAAAAGTATATGACATAATATTCCATCTTAGAGTTTTATCCCTTTTGCTTTTCCGCCTTTAAGTACATCCATCAAGCCTAAAAGACCGCCTACAAGGTATTTCACTTCAAAACCTTGGCTTGCAAGATAGGTTCGTGCCATATTCGAGCGGTCAGCTTTTGGACAGGCTACGACAATAAGTTTGTTTTTAGGCAGTTCATCCAGGCGTTCAGGAAGTTCATTTGCCGGAATTTTCAAACCAAAGTTCACTTGCCATACAGCTGTTTCAAAAGGTACACGAACATCAACAAGTTCACATTTTCCTTCATTATATAAAGAGATAAAATCTTCAATCTCTATACGCATATTTTTCATTTCACTCGGTACTATTTTTCTCGCTAATTCATTCATTTGTTCTCCTTTAATTTATATCCGCGAATCTTATTTATATCTAAGCCAAACTGCTCAAAATTATTTTTAATACTGTAAGTTCCTAGATTAGCCCTCTCTTGTGCATTGATGTATAAGGACAGATCAATAGCTTCTTTGTCACTTAGTGTATTTGCTTGATGCAGTGGCATATTGGACTGAATCCATACAGCACTGTTATCAAGTTTACTCATACTGCCATCAGCTGTATACGAGAGCCATCTTCCATCTGCATCTTTACCCCACAATGGCGGCGTCATCTTATTTCCTGCACCATTTACGCCATGACATGCTGCACATTTAGCCTTAAAGAGTTTCTCGCCTTCAAGATAATTTGCATGGGTTGCTCGTCTAATGATTGGTTTAAATCTTTTCTTTTTGTCTTCCCAGATCTTCGTTATCATAAAACTTCTAGGACCTTTAGGATTCATTTTTACTTTTGTTCCTTCTGAGACCCATGTAATGTAACTTGTCATAGCAATACCGGCTTTAGTATTTAAAATAGATTTCTTACCGGCCATACAGCGTATAAAACAACCATCAATTCTCTCTTGAAGTGTTTGTACTCGCTTATAACGACTCGAATACGCCGGAAAAGCACCAGCTGTACCTATAAAGGTACCAATGTTTTGCGTTGTTCCTGTTCTGCCGTCTTTTCCTTTGAGGTGACAATTTCTACACTGTAATTTGCTCTGAACTAAGTCTTTTGTAAGAGGATGCGTGTCTGTATTATTTATTATATCTTCACCGAGTTTCACAGTTTTACCTAGTACTCCCGGTGGATATTCAATTGCATAAGAAGAGACTTCAAACAATAGAACTAATAATAAAACTTTAAATATATAATGCATAAGAATTCCTATTTTTTCCTTTGAATTAATTAATTTAGCCTTTTAGTTTATTCATATAATCTCGCGCTTTATCACCACGCAGACCTTCAACTATCCCAAGCATGCCATCTGTGAGATATTTTGCATCAAAGCCCTGCAGTTTTAGATAAAGTCGAGCTATTTCAGCACGGTCATAATGAGGACACATTGTCACAATAGTTTTGCTTTTATCTATCTCATCAAGTCTATCCGGCAACTCATTAAGTGGTATGTGATCACCAAAGCCTAAACTCCAGGCTGCATACTCCTCATTAAAACGAATATCTATGATTTGCAATTCACCTTTTGCATACTGTTCAAAAAGCTCCTCACGCTTTATTTTCATATCTTGTCGTTCCTGGTAATCAAAACCTCTGAGGTATTTGTCAAACTCTTCTATTTTACTTTGCATTCATAATCCTTTTAATTTCCATTAACTAACCGGTTAGTTAATTATATTCTTCTTTATCTTAAACTATTATTAAAGATATAAGAGAATATGATCTCAATTCTCTTCCAGATGTATCTACCGAGATACTACCTCGATATTCAGTGCTTCAAACAGTGTCAGTATGTCCTCATCGAGATCTGCCTCTCTCCCATCACGATCCTATCGGCGTGAATGATCACAAGGATGAATCCAACCGTACTCCATATCTCTTCGGGTGTCTCTATACCCGATTCAAAGAAGACCGAATGGACGATCTCATAAGATATGATATATCATAGCACTAGAAAGTAAGTTGTGTTCCTATGATCAGAGAAGTACTATTAGCAAAGAAAATAACCATACAAACTAAAGGGAACCTCTAAAGCTGCAGATAGGCTTCATAGAAAAAGTAGATCCCGAATCCAAGCAGAAGCAGCGCGAAGCCTTTGTTGATCCAATCAGATATCTTTGCCATAGTACTGCTCGAAGCGATACTCTGTGCAAAGCCCACAGAGACACCGGCGATCAGCAGCAGCAGAGAGTGTCCCAGCGCGAAGGTCAGAATGAGCCCGTAGGCCTGCAGATATCCGCTGCTGCCAGCCAAAGACATAATAGCAAACAGCGGTGCAGAGGCACAGGGTGTACTGACAAGTCCGAAGATCAGACCAATGAGAAAACCGCCAAAGAGACGGTAGTGTATCAGCCGGTGTATGATGGCCGATTTGTCCACCTCTCCAAGCACACCAAACGCATAGAGCGCGATAAGGATGCTCACCATCCCTGCAACCAGGTAGGCCCACATCGGTGCAATGGAGAAGAACCCTCCGAACTTGGCGACTATGAAGCCCAGAATGGAGAAACTCAGCGCCACACCCAGTGCAAAGAGTGCGGTAAAAAGGTAAGTGTAGACTACCTTTTTTCTGCCCTCAAGATCTTTGTTCAATGCAACTGCACTGCCCACAAGCAGCGGGACGGCCACCAGTGAACAGGGAGCTGCCGCAGTGATGCTGCCTGAAAGAAAAGCACCCGCATAGGTAAGCAGAGAGTTCGACTCCAGAAGATGGGCGATGAAGGGCTGCAGTTCACCCATGTTTACCTGCCGACGTTTTTATTGATGACATCACTTCGCGAACCGATATCATCCATCTTGAATTCGTACTGATAGTCCTTCAGTTTCGTGATCTTCAAAAGCTGTTTCGGATCAGTGTTGAGCATAGTTGTCATCGCTTCAAAAGCAAGTGCTTCCACTTCATCGATATCTTTGGGAGTGATCTTTTCACCCTTTTTCTGCTTTGTTCTGATCTCTTTTTCTTTCTTCTTGAGGGCTTTGATGAAACCCGTATCGGCAAGCTCTACCTTGTAAGTCTCACCTGTAGAGATCTTCTGCACGATGAAACTGCCTCCAAGAGAGTTGTCCAGTGAGAGTGTCCTGTGGTTGATGCGTGCACCGCTCATCAGGCTTGAAGTATCGACCAGGCAGGGACTGTTCTTGGCTACCACGCGCAGATCTGTCCTGTCTATGACACCGTCGGCAAAGAGTTTTGGCAGAGTGTTGGAGAGTTCCACATACGCCAGTACCAGCCCGTCACAGAGGTGCCCGTGTGCACGTGCAAGTGTCTTGATGTCGAGCTTTTTTGGGTAGAGGTTGTAGCGCCCCAGTGCACTGTCAGTGTCTTTGACCAGCACCGGTTTTGCATTGGGTGCATTTTTGACAGACTTTTCGTAAAAAGCGTCATCGATGTTCAGATGCGCTACCTCTCCTGCCCAGACCGCCACGCCGGCAAAGGTCAGTAACAGTGCCCTTTTAAGCATTCTTTTGCGCTTCTTCTATGAGCTTTACCACTTCATCGACACTCAGCAGTTTTCCCGTAGACTTCACTTCACCGTCAATGACAAGGCCGGGTGTACTGACCACATTGTACTTCATGATCTCCATGATATCATCGACCTTTTCCACCTGATGGAAACCACCCACTTTGGCAAGCGCTTCCTGAACGACTTTTTCAAGTGCCACACATTTAGCACATCCTGTTCCGAGTATTTCTATTTTCATTGTTTCTCCTTATGCGCAGCAGGCTGCGTCTGTTTTTTCTTTGATAATGTTATCGCTTTCAAGCAGTGCTCTGATCTCTTCTGCTTTGAGTACCTTTCCTGTACTTCTGACCTTGCCGTTGATGACAAGCCCCGGTGTGTGCATTACCCTGTAGGCTGCAATTGTCTGCGGGTCTTCGACCTTTGCGATCTCAAAGTCACCCTCCAGTCCGTTTACTGCCTCTTTGGCTGCTGCTTCGAGCTCTCCGCAGCGTTTGCATCCGCTTCCGAGTACTTCTATCTTCGTCGCAGTGTCGCAGCAGCTGTCATCGTCGCTACAGCATGCTTCAGCTTTGGCAGGCTGGGCTGCGGAAAAAGACGAAACCTTCGTCGGTGCCGCAGGTGTACAGCAGGCACTTGTGTTTTGTGCCGGGGTAGAAGCACAGCAACCCGATGCCGGATCGCAGGTGCCCATCTTCATCTCCAGCGGGCACCAGTTGACGATGCCTGTGATCAGAGGTATGATCCCCAACGCGAACCACCAGTTCTGTGCGTAAATTCCGTAACCTATCAGACCCAGTCCGACGACTATCCTGACTATTCTATTTGTACTCATGCAATTCCTTTAGATATTTCATCTGTGTCTCCTATGCCAATATAAAGTTGAATAGGTACCCTACCCCGATGATACCCACGCCTACAATACCAAAAAAGATCGCGATCAGTTTCGTATGCAAAATCTTTTTGAGGATCATCGCTTCGGGCAGGCTCAGTGCCGTAATGGCCATCATGAAACTCAGCGCCGTTCCAAGCAGCATACCTTTGTTCGTCAGTACCTCTACAAGCGGCATGACACCCGCGGCATTGGAGTACATCGGGATACCCAGGATCGTCGCTAACGGTACACCGTACCAGTTGTCACCGCCTGCATATTTGGCAATGAAGTCTGCCGGAACATAGCCGTGGATGAAGGCACCCACGCCCACACCGATGAGTACATAGAGCCAGATCTTTTTGAAGATGTCCCAGGTGTAGTCCCATGCCTCTTTAGCCCGCTGTTTTACGGTCATTTTTATCTCGACCTCTCCCAGTTCACCCTCCATCGGCGTGACGGGAATGAGAATATACTTCTCCATTCCCAGCTTCCCGATGACATAGCCGCCTACGATCGCAACAAAAAGCCCGAAACCGATGTAGACTGCCGTGATCTTCCAGCCAAAGAGCGTGAAGAGCATCGCTATGGCGATCTCGTTGTTCATCGGTGCGGAGATCAGGTAGGAAAAGGTCACACCCAGCGGGATACGTGCCTGAATGAAGCCCAAGAAGAGCGGAATGGCCGAGCAGGAGCAAAAGGGTGTAATGATCCCAAATAGTGCAGCCAAGACGTTCCCGTAGAGTTCTGATTTCCCCTGAAGGTGCGCTCTGACGTACTCTGTGTTGAAGTGTGTTCTCAAGTAGGAGACCACAAAAATAATGACGATCAGCAAAAAAAGTATCTTTACTGTATCGTAAATAAAAAAATTGACCGTGTCGTTGACCCTTCCGGTCAGGCCGAGAAGGTCGACAGTCAAATGGTCTACTGTTTCTTTCCACATGGGGATCCTTTATTAGAGATGCCTATAAAATGATAGAGAGTATAGCATATTTTTTATATTATATCAAGATATCTTGATATTTAGTTATTTTTATTTATAGAGGGTTTAAAGAAAACAGAGAAGAAGATACGATACAGGCAATAATGCCAACCACCAAAAAGCCTTTCTTTTGGCTTCATATGGCTTGCCTTCACTGATGAGATCGATCCTGCGAGAGAGAAGAAGCAGAGTCCATGCCACGGCAATGAAGTCAAAGACACCGAAGAGATCGAGCCACCCTGCATCGGGAGAGACCAGTGGGTCAATGAAACCAAACGGCAGATGAAAGGCTTCGATAAACCCGTTGACGACGTTATGGAAATAGCGGGTAAAAAAGCTGGTGATGGCTACACCAATGGAGGAGACAAGTGCCAGCGGCGCATAGGCATACCCTACTTCAGTAAAAAGTGTTTTTCTGTCTATACCCAGTTTCTCCTCAGCTTTCTTAAACCCCATATAGACTACATAAAGCGTAAAAGAGACAGAGACAAGCAGTGTTAGTACTGCTTCAAAATTGAGAGGGCTATGCGGGGACACCCCTTTGAGCCACTTGGAGATCCACATCCATGGCAGCCAGGCAGCAAAGTCACTGTGATTGAAGTTGGTCGTCAGCTTCATGGTCAGGGTCATGAAGGCAAAGAGCAGAAGATAGGTCCACACATCTACCGCTCTGGCACGACGGATAGGCTGGGAAAGTGAAAAACCGAATCCTTTGGACTTGTAGCTGATCGCGGCACAGGCGTTGGCACAGTCCATACAGAGCGTACAGTCACCCATACTGTTGTTTTTGTCGAAATTGAACGGAGACTGCCCGAACTCACACACCTTGGCACACTCGAAAGTCGTGCAGGTATCACAGGCACTGCGGTAACTTCCCAGCCACATGAAAGAGATACGGGAGAACGCATTGCGTATGGCGCTGATGGGGCAGATATGGGCACAGTAGCTCATGTCTTTGAAAAGAAAGTAAAAGAGAAAGGCCAGCAGCGTAAAGAACGTGTAGAAGAACGCTACAGCGACCGGTTCAGCAAAAACGGCAGGGAAAGCATAGAAAAGCCCCCAGTAGACGCCCAGGACGACTCCGAGACTAATGTAGGGATTTTTCAATACTTTGGGCATTTTAAAGGCTTTACCTTTACGCTTGATGATCTTCTTACCGACGAATGCCAGTGGACAGACTGAGCAGAAGTACGCACCCAGTGTCGGCAGGGAGATAAACATGAAAAAGGGCCAGAAGAATGACCAGAAGACCGCTGTAGTGAAGTGGTTCTCAGAGGCCTTGGGATGAACGAAACCGTACGCCAGAGCGTAGACGAATACACCAAGCGCCACACTGCGTACAATAAAAAGCGTTTTGGGATTCTTAAAAAAACGCTCTCCCCACCTGTAGGCAAAGAGATCATTCTTGTCACGCTCTATCGTCTCGACCATTTTTGTGTTAACTCTCGAAGGTATCGAACGCCGCTTTGGCATTGCCCATGACAGCGCTGCCCTGCGCATGCTTGACAATTCTTACCAGATAGGCAAGTTCTTCTTTGGTAATACCCATTTTTTTAAGCATTCTTGTCTGTTCCATGACACATTCATCACTTCCAAGTGTAATGGATGCAGCCAATGCGATCATCATCGAAGTTTTTGGATCGAACGGGTTCTTCTCATCCTGTACACTGAACTTGCTGCTCATTGCCTGCTCGACCAGAAATCTCGGATCGATCGCCTTTGCGCTGTTCAGACTTTGGGGCAGTGCTCCCATTTTCTCTATCATCATTGCTTCTACCTGTTCCGGTGTCGGTGCATGCATTATTATTCCTTTAAATATAATTTATTTGATAAAACATTTGGTTTTATCTTCAAAACACTCCCAAAGGAGTGCAAAGGAGTGCTTCAAAGAGAAAACATATCACATTACTCGTCCTCATCATCATCTTTGAAGAAAGCATCTACTTCAGCTTGTTCTTTTGCTTTTTTAATGGCATCACGTTCCGCCTTCATAGCATCTAATTCCTCCTGACTCATCATAAGGGTCTTCATCTTTTTGACAAAGATCGTTTTATCCGGCAACTTTGTAAAATAGGCGAAGATTCCGTATCCCATAACCAGTATGGTAAGAACAAGAATGATCTTCTGTGCCGGAGAAAACCGTTGGATGGGCTCTTTGATCTGTATCTCACAGACACCGCCCGGACAGTATTTGGGGTCATTCTTTTTAACCCATTCAAAAATCTTGCATCCCAGACAGATGGAAAATGCCGCTTCAAAAAAGAGAAGTGCCATACAGATAAGACAGACCAGGACCTTCAGCGGATTTGGCTGCAAATCGATGACCAGATAGTAGAACATCGGCCATGCCAGGATAAACCCAAGTGACCAGGCAAAACGTTTCTGTACCGCACCGACATACTCGGGTTTCTGATTCTGCACAAAAAATCGCCCCAGCATCAGACTCGGGGCATAACGCGGCTGAACGACTCTCATGGTAAAATCGATCGCAAAAAATGTTACAAAATATTGGGAAAAGACAGGCGTACCGAGCATCACACCGTTCATCAACCCCAAAAAAGCACCGACGAACAGAATGGCTGCCGCTGCACGCGCTTCTCTCTCATTGAGTACAGGCACCTCATAACCAGCTACCTCCTCGCCGTAAGCGAAAAATTCATTTACCGTGCTACGCATACTCATTTCAGCAATGCCTTCTCTACTTCATTGATAGGATTAGTCTTTTTGTTTCCTTTGTCAAAGATGTATGCATACATCGGCACATACACCAGTGTCAGCAGTGTACCTACCAGCAGACCGCCGATGGCAACATCCGCCAAAGGAGAAAGACGTTCCAGTCCGACCGCCTGTTCCAGAGCAATAGGAATCATCCCCGCAATGGTACCGAACGCCGTCATCATGACCGGACGGAAACGCACGCGTACGGCTTCCTGTGCACTTTCGAACGGACTCTCGCCTTTTTCCCTGTAGTCCTGATAAAAATCTATGAGCAGGACGGCATTCTTGATGATAATACCAAAGAGCAGCAGTATCCCCAACAGGCTCGGCATACAGCTCGGCTTGTCAAAGAGCAGCATCCCCCACGCCGCACCAATAAGCGAGAGCGGCAGTACAAGAATCATAATAAATGCAAGTCTGACCGATCGGTAGATCGCAATCAGTGTCATAAGCAGAATGATCACACCCAGTCCGATGGCTTTGAGCATACGCTTGAAGCTGTCGTTGATCTGGGCAATATCCCCTGTCTGGTCTATCTGAATATCACTGATGTCAGCATCTTTGAGTGCCGCGATCGTATCGTCAGTCAGATGCGTGACCGGACGTTTCGCACGGTAACCGTTGACATCAACACTGTAGAGCATTTTGTCACGCTCTATTTTGGCAAAGGTCAGGTGCCGTTTCAGCGTCGCGATCTGGCTGAGCGGTATCTCTCCGTTAGGTGTCGTGATCGGCAGCAGCCTGAGCGTCTCGATATTCTGCGAGAATTTTCCTTTCAGATAGAGCCGGACAACCTGCGTGTTCATCGACTGGAAGTCCGCATTGAGTCCGACGACCTGCCCTTTGATCGGAAGCTGCATAGCGATCTGGTACGGTGTAATGCCGTAGCTGAGCGCTTTGTTCTCATCGATGTCAAGTTCCACTTCCATGAAATCCTTGTCCCAGCTGGTACTGATGGAAGTCAGTCCTTTGACATCTTCAATGGCTTTGGCAACCTCATGTGACGCATTCGGCAGTCCGTCAACATAAGGGGAACTCAGCCGTACATCGACCGTCGCTTTAATGGACGAGAGTGCCGTCGCACCGAAGTCGAATACATCATTACGTTTAAGCCCGTCTATATGGGAGAGCTTTTCACGAATGACATCTTCAAGTTCCCACATACTCTGTTTTCTTTCAAAACGGTTCACTGCATTGATGGTAATGGTCGCTTCGGCAGGCAGGTTACCCGAACCCAGACTGAGTACTCCCGGTTCCGTTCCGAATGCAACAGAACTCATTTTGATCCATTTCTGTTTATCGAGCCAGTTCAGGAACGGCTGTATCTTTCGTTCAGCACTCTCTACTGTATCATTGGAACTGAAAGCGATCTGTGCTTTGATGATACCGGTATCCATTGGCGGCATGGCATCCTTACCGATGGTCGGCATAATGTTCTTCATACTCATAAGCAGGATCATGATAACACCAATAGTAAGCATCATACGTCTGAAGAACCAGAATTTGCCGTTTGAAAAACGGATGATCCCAACATAAGGCCCTACCAGACGCCCAATGGTATTTTGGTAAAACCATTCAAAACCGTTTTCGATCTTCGTTTTGCCTACACCGTTTTTGTAAAGCCACTTTGAAAGTAACGGAATGAAGGTAATGGAAAGGAACCAGCTCACCAGAAGCGCAATGATCAGTGTTTCGATAAGAGGCTTGAATATCTTCTCCGGGAATCCACCGATGAACATCAGAGGAAAAAGGATGGCGATGGTCGCAACAGTACCTGCAAATACCGGACTGAGTACCTCTTTGGTCCCCTTAACAATGGCCTCTTCAAGATTCTCATGCCCCTCTGTCAGGTGCCGTTCAATATTCTCCAATACCACAACCGCATCGTCGGTCAGCATTCCCAGTGCCAGGATGATCGCCGTGTAGATAACAATATTGAGCTCACCGCCCGTTAGCCAAATGATGGCCATGGTCGAGAAGAACACCATAGGGATGGAAAACCCGGCAGCCACGATGGCACGGAAGTTCCCCAGAAAGATCATAATAACCAGCAGAGTATAGATGATGGCGTCACGCAGGGCTTCCAGCATATTGTCGTTCGCCTGTTCGATCAGGTCACGCTGCGTATCGGAGATCTGAAAACGGATATTGGGGTATTTCACCTCAAGGTCCTTCATTTCAGCCCGTGCCGCTTTGGATACATCCAGTACAGAGCCGCCGGGTGCACGCTGAACAGCCAGGGCAACGGCATCTTTACCGTTGCCTATGTAGCCGCTGGTACGTTTCTGATAGCTCCATGAGACCTTCGCGATATCTCCCAGACGTACATTGGGCATGATCTGAAGTTGTTTCAGGCGCTGGACATTGTCCTTTTCCCCATAGAAAGTGACCGTATAGAAATCATTCTTCCCTTTGATGAAACCAATGGGCATATCTCGGTTAAGCGTAGCGATAGCTTTGGCAATAGTTTCGAAGTTCACATGGTACTTCTTCGCCTTGAATGGGTCGACCTCGATGTTGATCGCGCTCTCATAGCCACCGAATACTTCTACATTACCGATGGTTTTATTACTGAGGAGAGCCGGTTTGATAAAGCTGTCTGCGATCTTACGGATATCTGCAAGCGTAACCGAATCATTCTTCGGACTCATGGCAATGACATCAACAGGCAGGGTGAAATCCCCTGCCGTATAGATGGCAGGGTTCGTACCCTTGGGCAGTTTGGCCTTGACGATGCTCAGTGCATTGGCCACGTCGACCGCTGCGGCATTAAGCCCTTTTTTATAACCAAACTCTGCTTTGACGATAGAGTAGTTCGCCACATTCACGGAACTGACATCGGTCACAAGCCCCAAACGGGAGATCTCCTGTTCAATAGGCTTGGAGACGGTCGAAGCCGCTACCTGCGCCGTTGCACCGGGCACGTTTGTAATGACGATGACCTGCGGCGGGTTTGCATCGGGGAAAAGGTTCTTGGGCAATGTTACCAGCGCGATGATCCCCATGATGAAAAAGGCGGCGATCACCGAATAGAGCAGATAAGGCCGTTTATAGAAAAACTCGAACATCCGCTACTCCTTTACTTTGAGGGCATATCCGCTGGTCAGTTTCAGGAGTATGTCCGGTTTGGCTACAACGATCTTTTTACCTGTGATATCCTCTGAAACGATCACTCCCTGCTCTGCACTCTGGACAATATGCACTTCTTTTGCCGAAGCATGGTCCTTGTTGACAAGCAGTACATAGCTTTTGCCTTCACGGTCCAGAATAGCGTCAAAAGGAAGTTCGATCCCTTTCCCCTCGAAGATCACGACGTTGACCTCTACACGTTCGCCGGAGCTGAGCCCTTTGCTGTCACTGATATAGGCTTTGTACTCTTTCAGTCCGCGGAGTGTACTTCCCAGACCGTGCAACGTATACTCTTTGCCGTTGAACAGGACAGATTTTGGACTGATATCCTGCGGCGTACGTACCAGGAGACTAAAACCAGTCTCCGCACTGATCTGTACCAGCGGTTTCCCTGGCATGGTCACATCCCCGACAGCAGCCATCGTCTTGGCAACAATGCCGTCTATAGGAGCAGTGATGGTCGCATAGCTCAACTGATTCTCTGCCGCTTTGAGTTTGGCTTTGATCGACGCAATCTGGGACTGCTCTTTCTGCAGCTGCTCGATGGAAGCACCTTTGACCCTGTAAAGCGCCTTGGTACGTTTATGGCTTTTGAGCAGATTATCAAGCGAGATCTTCAGGGCATTGATGTTTGCAGTGAGATCCGTCGTATCGAGTGTGGCAACAATCTCTCCCTTTTTCACTTCACTGCCGCTCTTGACAATCTGTTCGACACGCGATGCGATGCGTGAAGAGAGTGTGACATCCGTCTCATTGAGTGTCTCTGCAAGATACGGCAGTGTCAGTTTAACCTGTGCGACCTTGGGTATCATGGCCTTTGCAACGATCGGATAAATCTTTGCAGGAGGAGTGGATGCTTCTTTTGCACGTTTATCATGGATCAATTTTGCACCCAATACTACCAATGCAATAATCACAACCAAAAACAATAATATTTTTAACACTTTTTTCATTTTACTATCCTTCTTAAATCATTTCCGTAAATTACCGCCAGTTGTGCAGTATCCTGCCATTCCTTGGCTTCCGCCTTATAGAGTGCCGCTTTGGCATCCGCAAGGGCATCTTCATAGCGCAGATATTCTTCCTGTGTGATCGTCCCGTTTGAAAATGAGACTTTGGCGATCTTCAGCAGCCGTTTCTGCTCGGTAACACTTTTTCTTGCCAACACTACAGACTTTTTCAACAGCCGGATCTCATGTTCCAGCTGTTTCGCCTGTACCGTGAGTGCATGTTCTGTCTGGTCCAAAGTCGTCTTCTCTTTGAGGTAGTCCACTTTTGCCTGCTGTGATACCGTTCCTTTGGAGGAATCAAAAAGCGGCATGGAAAGATACAGACCGGCTGTTCCGAAATTCTCATGCAGTGATTTACCGTTATTGTAGGCATCTGCCTGGGAAAGCGTATAGTTCCCTTTGGTTACAATGCTGGGGATATAAGCTTCATCTGCCGCCTGCATACCTTTTTTACCTGCTTCGACTTTGCTTCGAAGCGGTCTGAGTGCAAAGATCTCACCTCTGTTTACCGATGCCTTGGCACGCATGGGGACACTCTGTTTCAAGTGGATCCCTGTCAGTGTTTCGATCTTTGAGCTCAGAAGGTTGATACTCTGGTCGATATTGTTCATTGCAATATCAAGTTCGTTGATGTGGCTGTTGAGAACGAAAATAGCACTTTGGGGTGCCCGCCCTTCTTTGACTTTCACTCTAACGGTGACCTGTGTCTGCAAGATGGAACGTTTTTTTGCCTTTAACGCATTTTTCAGTGCTTCAAGGTAACGCAATTGCGCCACAGAACCGACCACTACGGCTTCCCTCTGTATGAGATTGAGTTTCTTCTTTTCTTTGGCCGCCAGATTGAGCAGTTCGGCTTTCTCTTTGAGTGTATAGACTGACTTGACGAACAGCGGCCAGGTAAAATTCACTCCCTCACGCATGATCTGCTTGCTGAAAGGCTGTGGTATTTCCTGATGTGGTACCATCTTGAACATTTCATTTGGAGGTACCGGTAACATACTGTTTGGAGAATTGGATATTTCATATCCGGCATATAGACCGACTGTCGGCATCAGCTTGTCACTTAACGCCTGTTTGCCCAATGCGCTCTTTTCCACATCCAGCATATCGAGTCTGTGTTCGGGTCGTTTCTCAAGTGAATTGAGTAGCGAGGTGATGGATGTAGCCTGAAGCTGCAATGTTGCAGCCAGACCGACCAGCCATAGTTTATGTTTCATAGTGAATCTCCTTTTTTTGTTGTACCCAGCATACGGAATATTTTTTCCACTACATAGTCAGCAATCTCGTCAATATCACAGGAAGAGCAGGTATCCACATCGATATCTTCCATATGTGACGCTTTGATACGCAGCGGTTTTGTCGTGATCATCAGGTTGAGCGTACCGAGGACCATAAAGTAGAGTATCATCGGTACCGCATTTTCAAAGCATCCCTTTGCTTCTCCACGTTTTAAAATATCACTGAAGAGCGCAAAGAGCTGCCGCATAGAAGCGAAAAGCATCTCTGGTATAACTGCACCGCTGTCACTGAGCTCTTTGAGCAGCAAAGAAGGCAGGTAGGGATGCTCGCAGGCGAATTTCGCGTAAGTACGGATGAACCCTTCGAGTTCATCTTTTGGCCTGCTGTGCTGTTTGTTCTCTTCCACGATCGTCTGCTGTATCTCAATGAGTACTTCCCGCATGACCGCTTCGTAAAGTCCTTTTTTGTTCTTGAAGTAGTAAAAGACCATCGCCTTATTCAGTCCACATTGTTCCGCCAGTTCATCCATCGAAGCCGATGCATAGCCTTTTTGGGAAAAAAGTTCTATGGCATGGGTAATGATGAGCTGTTTGGAAGCTTCCGCATTGCGTTTCTGTATTTTTTTAGACATAAGTATCCTAATTAATTAACTGGTTAGTTAATTATAACAGATAAAGCTTCAACTTTATATTAAAATGGGGGAATTTTGTATGATTCATTACGTAAGGCCAATATAGTCAAAAGGATTATACTGTTTGAGGACAGTAAGTTTAGAATTAATAGTCAGGAACCAATTTATCACAGATAGAATAAATGCTCTCATTCATCACTTTTGATTCTCGGATGGATCGGGAACAAACCCGATACATCTGCCAATTTTACCTTATTCGGCAAGCACTGTAACCTGCATTCCAACCATGTCTATAAGTTCTATAGTTGTTAAAAAGATTATAGTCTTTTTTGATGCCACGATGCCTTCTTGACCAGCATCCATCACTGTATCCTCTTTGATAATAGTTATGTGCAGGATGTCTTCTGCATTCTTTGTAACCTGCATTCCAACCGTTTCTGTAACTTCTGCGATTATTATAGAGACGTCTATTTTTTCTCGTACCAGGATGTCTTCTTGACCAACAGCCGTCATTATATCCTGTTTGGTACAAGTTTTGACTATAATGTCTTCTACATCTATTATAGCCGGCATTCCAACCATTTCTGTAACTATAACTGTTTCGATAAAGATAACGGTCCTTTCGCCATGTACCGCGTTTAGAGCTGCATCCGTCGCGAACCCCCCGTCTGTAATTTGCATCTCTGTTAATACCATAGTTGTAACCATCATAATAATATGGATCCCCAATAGCAACCTTCTGGACAACCAAGGCTTCCCCATATGGTGCACACCCCGTAAAACTGAATGCAGCTACTAATGCAGCTACAAAAATCATTACTTTTGAAATTTTCATTTATACTCCTTTGCTATAATTAAAATTATTAATTATAGCACTTTAGTAACAGAAGTGTCAATTTGATAAAATCCCAAATCCGTAAATAGCTCTCAAGTACATTAATTCCAGAATGAAAGAATAAACGATTTCACAATTTTATTCATCATAAAATGAGATTGCTTATTTCATTGTGTAAGAAGGTATCCTATCGCTGAAGGATACTGTGTATTTTTTACTAATAATGCTGTTTTTCAGGCACTATTCTAGTGTTTTAAGTTTGTGTCAAATTGATATTTTTTGGAACATTATATGCGTATCATTCCAGGGAAGCCTTATATATACGCTCCCTTATAGCATGAAATATTTCTACAAATTCTTCTTGAACTTTGAGTATGATCTGCCTGCTGTGCCTCACAACCTTTCCTGCTAAACGATAAAACTTATAGCGTACCGTGGCAACCGTATGTTTTTGCCAACTATTTTGCAGCATTTGTTTAAAAAGGATAAAAAGATTGTATGCCAATACACCTATCTGAAAGTAAAATGCATTGGAGATAAAATTTGATGAAGGAAGATAATTGAGATTGAAACCATTTTTAAGTTCTTTGATCCGGTTCTCGCTTGTATCTCCACGTTTACGATAGAATCTAACAACCTCTTGTGCGGACATACTTTCATCTGCATTGGTAGCGATAACATGATAATGTTCTCTGGCAAGATCAAGTTTTTCGTCTATACTCAACATATCCCAGATCTCCGGAAGTACCGGTGTCACTGTCTTCTTAACAACAATCAGTCTAAAGGCATGGTCTGTGTGCTGCATGGTATGTATAAACTCAGCTACTTCTTCTTTAAGGTGATGTGCTGTACCTTCTTTGGTTTGGAATGATTGCCACTCTTTAATTTCTTTGATATTGGCGTAGACGGAATGATCTAAGTTGGCGCCCACGGTATAGGAGATATGATGATTATTGCAGTGGTTAAAAAGTTCAGCCTGATAAGAAGCAGAATCTGCTCTAAAAAAAGAGAGTGATTTTGCTTTGGGTAATTGTTCCAGACATCTTTTTAGAAACGTCAGATTATTATCTGCGGGCGCAATATTGCCTGAACGAAATTCACTGTGGACCACATATCCACCATTGATATGTCCTATCATGGGTGTATAGCCACTTTGCATTTTATAAGTTGTCACTGCTGTACTTTTTTGTGAAAATATCACCGAAGCATCAATATCAAGTACCAAAGGCTCATCTATCGTTTTTAAATGTCTTTGCAGTAACTTACGATTAATAGACTCAATTCCATAGATACCATGTAGTCCGTGACGTGTGATCCATTTTCCTACACTCTCTGATACAGGTATACGTTTAATCTTCAACGTCTCTTTGATGGCTTTATCTTTATGAATCATACGTAAGTCATCCAGAACCCTTCCTCCGCTATGAAGCATCAGCAGTAATGGTTCTATATGTCAACCGCGGAGTTAAATTAGGCAGTTTTTCGTGAGTTTTTTTCACGAAATGTAACCTCAAGCAACACGTGTATTTTTAGTCTTATTTTTTACTCTTTTTAGGTTCAAATTCGTAAAGATCAGAACCATTCATTTCTTCCTCCTTTTTTTCTTTTAATCGATAAGAATCTCCAAGTATATTTATCACATGAGAATGATGTAAAAGTCTGTCTAAAATAGCAGTAGTCACGACTTTGTCATTGGCGAATATGCCACTCCATTGAGAGAAGACCAAATTGGAAGTTACAATGGTTGAACCTCTTTCATATCTTCGGGAGATTACCTGAAAGAAATGATGGGCATCTTCTTTGCTCATAGGGAAATAGCCTATCTCGTCAATGACCAGCAGTGCCGGTGCCAGGACTGCCTGTCTAAGAAAGGCATCATACCGCTTCTCTTTTTTAGCCTGGCTCATTTGCATGATCAGGTCGCTTGCCGTTACAAACCGTGCTTTGATACGCTTCTGAACAGCTTGATATGCCAGTGCTATCGCCAGGTGTGTCTTGCCGACACCGGACTGCCCCAGCAGGATAATATTCTCTTTTCTTTTTACGAATTCCATCGAGGAGAGTTCTTCTATCTGTCTTCTATTGACGCCTACAGTAAAGTCGAAGTCAAACTGTTCGAGTGTCTTGATCGTAGGGAAACCTGCCATCTTTGTAAGTGTTGCCTTGCTTCTCTCAGCCTTACCCTCAGCTTCACTCTTCAGTGCTTCGTAGAGGTATTCACTGTATTTCCAGTTCTCTTTGGCAGCACGGTTGCTCAGTTCATGGTAGGCATTAGCAAGCGAGGGAAGCTGTAGTTCTTTGCATAAGAGCACTATCTGTTCATTTACTGCCATGCCACACCTCCGGTGATCATGCTGTAGGTAAGCAGATAGGCAACAGCTGCAGGAATGAACTCGTCATAGCTTTGGAGATCACGTTGTGGGATATGCACGCGTTGTTTCACTTGTGTTTTATGGGCTTGTGTTATACTTCTACTTGTAGCTTTTAACAGGTGGATACCAAGATAAGGCTTCGGTACGGGAAGCAGCTGCAACTGCTCCTGTGCAAGTAATTCAAACGGCTTTTGCAGGGTAGTCTGATGTATTCTCGCATTTGCACTGTAATCAAGCCAGTCCATCACTTCGGCATTGGCATTCTCTTTGGTCATCTTATATCCCATCATCGACAAACGCACTTTAAAAGCATTATGGAAACTGTAACGCAGATAGTGATTGAAACGTTCCACTTTTCCTTTGGTCTGTGCCCTATAGGGCTTACATACCTTTAGATCCATCCCGCAGTGCTTGGCAAAGTCGCGGAATTGTTCATTGAACTTATGCTTTCCTCGTCCGTAGGCATTTCGCTTGATGATCACGGTCTTCATGTTGTCACACAGCCCTTCTGTCGGTACACCGCCAAAGTAATTGAAGGCATTCATATGGCATTGAATCCATGTTTCTACTTTCTCATCCGTGACATATTCTACATACGAAGCCCTGGAATATCCCATGGTCGCAACAAAGGCAGAGAGCCCGTCTTTAGGGAATTCTACCCAGTCCACCTGCATTTGATGACCGGGATCGGTCTCAAAGCGTATGCGAAACTCATCTTCTTTAACACGTTCTCTTAGATTATGTTTCTGCATGATCTCCTGCATCCATCGAAGAGAACCCGTGTAGCCCATCTTTTTTATCTCGTCATAAATGGATGTGGAAGGGATATGTATATCCAGTTCATGGGCTTTCTCCAGCATACTGGCTATATGGGGAAGGTAGGCATCCACTGTCGTTCCCGGTGCTACTCTTTTTATTGCTGGGACATGTCCCTCCGGCAGTTTGGCATACTTTGAAACAGTATCCCGGCTCAAGCCAAGTTTGCGTGCAATGGCACTTTTACTCAACCCCTCTTTTATCATCTTGTGGATCATTTTTACTTCACCTTTTTTAAGCATAAATCTCCCTTCAATTTTATTGAAGAAAGACTCTAACAGATTTACTCTGTTTCTTTGGCTTTTTGGTTGTAAAAACTACTCTTTTAGCAGTCTTCTATACTGCCTATTTTAGCACCGCGGTTGACATTTAGCTGTTTACAGTGCTCCTGAAGACCTTTATCAAGCACTATAGGTTTAGTTATTTCGAGTGGCAGACCCGAGTTAACAATAGCAGTACATTCATTTAGTAAAGCATTTAGTGTATCCACTTCACCTTGTGTTTTAAATGTTCTGTATATCTCTTTACAGTTCAAAATTTGTGTTAGTGCAGATGGCACTCTCTTTCTGTATTTTATAGACATAGGGTTTCCTTGTAAAATGAATTACAAACTACCTTCATGTATTAATTTGTGGGGTAAATGTGTGGGGTATCACTGAATCAAACACATCAGATAACGCTGTATCGCGTAACTCAGTTTGTAGAGTACTTCCTTGACATAGAAATTCTTCGTTCTTATCTAAAATTTAAGTATATTTATTTGTTGTTTGTACTAGAAGCTCTATTAAATACCAGTGAAAAAGTTGATGGAATTCTTGATAGATGGTAATGAAGAAGAAAGTCTCTCCCCGCCCGGGAGAGTCTGAAGAAAGATTACAACTGAGGGCCGGCAGAGGCAAAGTTAAATTCGCCGCCTTTGTCATCATAACGGTGGAAATTCTCCTGGAACATTTTAGCAAGTTTTGCCAGTGAAGCATCGTATTCTGCTTTGTCTGTCCAGGTATTTCTCGGGTTGAGCACTTCAGTATCTACTCCCTCAAGTGTTTTGGGAATGGCAAGGTTGAAAGTGTCGAGTGTATCAAACTCACTCTCTAAAATAGCCCCACTTAAAATACCATTGATACACGCTCTGGTATTTTTGATGCTCATACGTTTACCCACACCGTATGCTCCACCGGTCCAACCTGTATTGACCAGATAAACGTTCACACCGTGTTCATCGATCTTCTCACCCAGTAGTTTGGCATAGACTGTCGGGTGAAGTGGGAGGAAAGCTTCACCAAAACAGGCAGAGAAAGTCGCTACCGGTTCTGTGATCCCTCTTTCCGTTCCTGCTACTTTTGCGGTATATCCGCTCAGGAAGTAGTACATTGCCTGTTCTTTTGTCAATTTGGAGACTGGAGGCAGTACACCGAATGCATCGGCTGAGAGGAAGATAATGTTTTTGGGGTGGCCCGACTGAAGGTCTTCTTTATGGTTTTCAATATGCTCTATAGGGTAGGAAACACGCGTATTCTCCGTTTTTGAATCGTTTGTATAGTCTACGTTCCCCGTCTCATCGGCCACGACATTCTCAAGCAATGCATCTTTGACGATGGCACCATGGATCTCCGGTTCGCTTTTAGGGTCGAGGTTGATTACTTTGGCATAACATCCGCCTTCGAAGTTGAAAACACCGTTATCATCCCAACCGTGTTCATCGTCCCCGATCAATGCACGGTTTGGATCAGTCGAAAGTGTTGTTTTGCCTGTACCTGAAAGTCCGAAGAAGAGACATACATCACCCTCTTTGCCGACATTCGCGGAACAATGCATGGAGAGTTTACCCTCAAGCGGCAGCCAGTAGTTCATCATGGAGAAGATACCTTTTTTCATCTCTCCACCGTACCATGTTCCTCCGATAATCGAAACATTGTCTTCGATATTGAATACAACGAATACATCAGAATTGAGCCCGTGTTCTTTGTATTTTTCATCGACTGCTTTACAAGCATTGTAGACTGTGAAATCCGGTTCGAACGTTTCAAGTTCCTCTTCGGTAGGACGAATGAACATATTCTTGACAAAATGTGCCTGCCATGCAACCTCTGTAATGAATCTGATGGAGCGTCTGCTAGCTTTGCTGGCGCCCGTATAAACGTCCATCACATAGATATTTTTACCTGAAAGTTGATCTTTTGTAAGATCAAACAGCTCTTCATAGATCTCTTTTTTGATAGGCCTGTTCACGTCCCCCCATGCAATGTGCTTATTTGAAGGCGGTTGATCAACAAAATATTTGTCTTTGGGACTTCTTCCTGTAAAAATCCCCGTATCACACATCGCTGTACCTGTGGTAGAGATCTTACACTCTCCCTGGTTTATTTCGTGTGCTTGCAACTCGTCATAACTCAAATTGTAATACACTTCTCCGATATTTTTCAATCCGAGCTTGTCAAGTCCGTTGGGCGTTCTGGTACTCATAGTATCCTCTTTGTATAATTTTGTAAGGCAGTATGGATCTATCCACTGCATGTCTCAAATAAAAACTTTTTCCAAAGTTTTTATCAGAAACTGCAAACCGAAACCCTTCAATGAGGATTCCGGATCGTTCATCTTATTTGAAGATAGAGAGCAGCACCCCTGCTGCAACTGCTGAACCGATAACACCTGCAACATTCGGCCCCATGGCATGCATGAGCAGAATATTACCCGGTTTTTCTTCAGAACCGACCTTGCTTGAAACCCTTGCAGCCATCGGAACAGCCGAAACTCCGGCAGAACCGATAAGCGGGTTGATAGGCTCTTTGGAGAACTTGTTCATCGTTTTTGCCATCAATACCCCGGCAGCCGTGCCGGCAGCAAAGGCAAGAAGACCAATGACCATGATCCCTAGGGTCTCGGCAACAAGGAACTTGTCCGCCTGTAGCGTCATACCGACACCGAAACCAAGGAAGATGGTCACAATGTTGATCAGCGAGTTCTGCATTTCATTGGAAAGTCTGTCTACCACACCGGACTCTTTGGCAAAGTTACCGAAGGCAAATGCACCCATCAGTGGAGCCGCATCGGGAAGGACCAAAGCGATCATCATGATCACTACAACAGGGAATACCAGCTTTTCAAGTCTGTTGACTTTTCTTGTTGTTTTCATAACGATTTTACGTTCTTCAGGTGTGGTCAATGCTCTCATTATCGGAGGCTGTATGACCGGTACAAGGGCCATATAAGAGTAGGCTGCTACCGCGATCGCACCCAGCATTTCCGGTGCCAGGGCAGACGCAATGAAGATCGATGTCGGGCCATCGGCACCACCGATGATCGAGATCGCTGCTGACTGTTTAAGCGTAAAGTCTACCATGCCCGTATACTGTGAAAGTGCCGCTGCACCGACCAGTGAACCAAAGATACCAAACTGCGCCGCACCGCCGAGCAGTGCCGTTTTTGGATTTGCAAGCAGCGGGCCGAAATCGGTCATAGCACCGACACCCATAAAGATAAGCAACGGGAAGAATTCATTGGCAATACCCATGTTGTAGATGATTCCCAGCATACCGTGGGGACCGGTCATATTGGCGATAGGAATGTTGGCCAAAAGCCCTCCGAAGGCAATAGGAAGCAGAAGAAGCGGCTCAAACCCCTTGGCAATAGCTAAATAGAAAAGAATGAATATGATAATGAACATGATCACACGCCCCCAACTCTGTGCGAAGGTGGACATTTCTACCCCCTGACCATTCTTCACACCCTCTTTAGGGTTCAAGATCGCGTCAAGTCCTGTAGTATGAAAAAAGCTGACGATCAACTGCCCGACACTTTTTTCCTTATAGGTAGCTTTCTCTTCGGCTATCAACTGTTCCTGTGTTTTGAAATGATGCGCACCGGCTTCATGCTCACTCGCTGTTGCTGCATTTGTCAGAAAGGCAAATGCAAAAAGCACTGAGAGTAAAAGATGTTTGATCTTCATAACTACTCCATTGTTGCAAGAAGCTGTCCGTCTGTAACAGCATCATTGACATTCACATTGATCGATGCGATCTTTCCTGCCTGAGGTGCCGCAATATCGATCTCCATTTTCATCGCTTCAAGGATCATGATCACATCACCCTCTGCTACGGTATCACCCGGGTTCTTCAGGATCTTCCAGACATTACCCGGTGTCTGCGAATGGATTTCTACTGAACCTACACCATTGGCCGGAGTCGGAGCTGCCGCTGCCGGAGCCGTTGCCGGTACCGCTTCGGAGATCTGTATATCCGCATCACCCTCTGCTACCTGAACACTGTACTTCTTGCCGTCTACCACTACTGTATAATTTCCTGCCATTTCTGCTTCTCCACTGTTGTTTTCTTTACCTTTTCTTACCATGAGAGGACTTTCGCCTTTCAGGAACGCAATACCCTTCTGATCACATGCACCCGCGATGAAGATATTCTCTTCAGTCGTTTCAAGTCCTTCATCTTCAAGTACTTTCTTCCAGTGTGCAATGGATTTTGTCTCATCTCTGTCTGCAATATCAAGAGGATTTTCCGTTGTAGGATCGAGCTTCAGCTTCTGTGCCGCCAGCTCCATGATCTCCTTGTCCGGCTCTACCGGTGTCTTGCCAAAGTAACCGAGGACCATACGGCCGTATCCCGGAGCAATCTGCTTCCATGGGCCGAACATAACATTCGCATATGCCTGCTGCCAGTAGAACTGGCTGACAGGTGTGACCGAAGTTCCAAAACCACCGCGTTCAACGACCTCTTTCATCGCTTTGATGACTTCATCGAATTTGTCAAGATCGCCATTGTCTCTCATCATCTGAGTATTGGCAGTCAATGCGCCTCCAGGCATTGGAGAGAATGGTATGAGTGGAGAAACCTGTGTCGCTTCCGGCGGGATCATGTAGTCAGCCAGGCATTCTTTGAGTCTCTCTTCGTACTTCAGTACTTTGTCGAGTTGAAGGTCACCCAGGTTGTAGTTTGTTCCCTTGGTGGCATGAAGCATTGTAAGGATGTCCGGCTGGGCAGTACCGCCGCTTACCGGTGATGCCGCCATATCGATACCGTTGGCACCGGCTTCAAGCGCTGCAAGGTAAGAAGCAACCGAAACACCTGCTGTTTCATGCGTGTGCAGTCTGAGATGTACACTTTCTCCCAGAAGTTTTCGTGCCATTTCGATCGTCTCATAGACTTTATGAGGATTAGCCGTTCCCGAAGCATCCTTGAAACAGACAGAATCAAACTCGATACCGCTGTCGAGGATATTACGGAGTGTTTTTTCATAAAAAGGTACATCATGTGCCCCCTTGCATCCCGGAGGAAGGTCCATCATGGTCACAACGACTTCATGGTTCATACCGTGCTTTTTAATGCACTGTGCGGAATACTCAAGATTATGCACATCATTAAGCGCATCGAAGTTCCTTACCGTTGATGTACCGTGCTTTGCAAACATCTTTGCAAAAAGGTCTATCATCTCACGGCTGCCCGTATCGAGCATTACGGTGTTGATACCGCGTGAAAGTACCTGAAGATTCGCATCGGGACCCACGATCTCCCTGAAACCGTCCATCATTTTGAAGGCATCTTCCTGAAGATAGAAATAGAGTGACTGGAAACGCGCCCCGCCACCGAATTCAAAGTGTGTTATACCCGCTTTTTTTGCTGCTTCAACCGCCGGGAAGAAGTCATCCATAAGTACACGACCTCCAAAGACGGATTGAAAACCGTCTCTGAATGTTGTGTCCATTACATCAATATATTTTTTAGCCATTTAAACTACCTTGCTGTTATGATTGTCATCATGAGATTTATTTTTTACGAAATTCCGTTACCGCTGCGATGATGGCCGCTGTACGGCGTGCATCTTCATCACTACTGTCCTGTGTGCTTGGCATAGGAACTGCCGGCTCTTTTTCAGGAAAGTATTTGTTGATGATCTTTGCCTGAAGTTTCATGACTTGCACCAATACGATCAGGAATATAAATACGATCAACATCCCCAGGACCATGAACTTCAGACCTTCGCTTACCAAGTTTACTTCCATATGGACACCTTTCTAACTGTGAATTACAAATTTTAAAACAGTTTTGCTTGTTATTTGTTAAAAAAACCGCATATTCTGCGGTTTATTTTATTATTGGACCTTCTCTATGACATAAGTACACAAAATCATTCAAAAAGGTTTATCTTCTCTTTCGTCTGCGGTTATTGTTTTTTACCGCCTTTTTCTCCGAACTATACTCTTGCATCATAGAATCCACAGTATTCTGGTCAAAACCTATCTGAGAACCGACATTGGGCTGCTCTTTCTCGAGAAAACAGGAGATCAGCTTTTCCAAAAGCAGCTCCCTGTCCATTTCACCAAGATACTCTATAAGGTGTTTCGCTTCCTTGTGTACAGACATATCACGAACCTGGTCTGCAAGATATTCAAGGCTTGATTCATCCAGGGCTTCTCCTCCCTGCAGTGTTGCAAGATACATATCGGCACCCACCTCTTTCTGGATACGCTGTAACTCCCTGAACTCTTCGGTAGTCACCAGTGTGATCGCCTGCCCGCTTTTTCCCGCACGTCCCGTCCGACCGATACGATGGACATAGGACTGAGGATCAAAAGGAATATGGTAATTGAACACATGCGTAACATCCTTAACATCCAGTCCGCGCGCTGCCACATCGGTAGCAACCATGATCTTCGTCTCACCTCTTCTGTAAGCTTTGATGACCACTTCCCTCTCCTGCTGTTCCAGGTCTCCATGCAATCCCGCTGCATTGAAACCCTGGGCTTGAAGATACTCAGTCAGTCTGTCCACTTCTCTTTTCATACGGCAGAAAATAATGCATTTGTTCGTTTTTTCCGTCTCAAGCAGCTTGACGATCGCTTCGTCCCGCTGGTTCTCGTTGATCACATAGTAGCGCTGTTCAATGACATTGTTTGTTGTCTCTTCGTCTCCCACAACTGAAATGAATTCAGGCTGGTAGAGAATGTGGTTGGCCAACTCTTTGATAGGTTCGGGCATCGTCGCCGAAAAGAGCAGTGTCTGCCTGTTCTGAGGTATATACTCAAATATCTCCTTGATCTCGTCTAGGAATCCCATATCGAGCATTTCATCGGCTTCATCGAGTACGACGATCTCAGGATTGAGCACATCGATCTTTCCTTTACGGTAAAGGTCTTTCAACCTTCCCGGTGTGGCTACGACGATCTGCACTCCCTTGTGAATAAGCGCGATCTGACGCCCGTACCCCACCCCACCGTAGACGGTCAGAGTTCTGATGCCCGCAAAACGTCCGAGATGGTAGAGCTCATCTGCCACCTGTGTCGCCAGTTCTCTCGTCGGAGTGATGACCAAAGCCCTTTCTATTTCGCCTTTGGCGAGCTTGTCCATCATCGGCAGGCCAAATGCGGCAGTTTTTCCCGTACCTGTATGTGCCTGTCCTACCAGGTCCTTCCCGCTCTCGATAATCGGTATTGCCATCTCCTGTATGGGACTCGGCTCCTTAAATCCTGCTATCTTCACCCCTTTTGCCAGATCGCGGTGAAAATTAAAGTGACTGAAATTCATTTTTTTCCTTCATAATGGCCAATCTCTCAACCATCAGGCAGACATTCAGGTCTACCCAACATAAAATTTGTCCAAAATAGTTTTTGAACTTAATGGAGGCTCCGGGCAGAGACTCTATAAATTCAATTGTATCAATCCGTCATACTACAATATCATCAGCAAAATAATCCCAAAAATAATCCGGTAGATACCGAATGCCACAAAGGTGAAACGCTGAAGAAAAGCCAGAAAGAGTTTGATCGTCGCATAGGCCACTGCAAAGGCGACAATAAAGCCTATCATAAAAGCGCCCCAGTTGGCATTGGCAAAATCCTGATAATGCTTGAGCAGGTCATATCCGCTGACCGCCGCCATAACGGGGATGGCCAGAAGAAAGGAGAATTCCGCAGAGGTCTTTCTATCCATACCTGAGAGTAATCCTCCAATGATCGTCGCACCTGCACGACTCGTACCGGGGACGAGAGAGAATATCTGTGCAAAACCGACCCACCAGGCCTGTATCCAGCTTACTTTCTCTACATCCTTGACATGGTATTCCTGCTCCGTGTAGAAATACTCTACGATTAGAAATACAATACCGCCGATGATGAACATCCAGGCCACAGTCTGTACATTGAAAAGTGTTTTGATCTGGTCTTTGAAGATAAAGCCTACAATGGCAAGGGGAAGAAAGGCGAAAAGCAGCTTCATCCACAAATCGATCTTTTTGAAAGTGATCTTCTCTCTGTAGATCAGCATCACGGCCAAAATAGCCGCGAACTGGATGATGACTTCATACGCTTTGGTAAGATCTGTCTCCGCAACACCGAGAAATTTCGATGCTACGATCATATGTCCTGTTGAGGAGATGGGCAGAAACTCCGTAAATCCCTCGATAATCCCAATGATTATCGCCTGGAATATATCCATAAAAAACCTTTTATTTCCATAGGGTGCTGTGTCCTCACGGCACCGATCTGTTACAGCATACTGTCAGGGGACAGCACCCTACAGCATTTGTGAAAAATAGCTCTCATCTTTTTCCAGCAGTTCTTGCGGTGTACCGCAGTCTACAACATGTCCGTCTTCAAGTACATAGATATATTCTGCACTTTTGATCGTACTGAGTCTGTGTGCTATCGTCATCACTGTTTTCTTTTTCAAAAAGTCCCTCAGGGCTTCAAAAAGTCTCGCTTCCGTGTGTACATCAAGTGCCGACGTAGACTCATCGAAAATGACCACACGCGGGTCACTCAGGATCATCCTCGCAATGGCTACCCGCTGGCGCTGTCCGCCGCTCAGCTTGATGCCGTCCTTGCCGACCAGTGTCTCAAGTCCTGAATCCAAATTCTCTATGACCTCACTCAACTGTGCTATCTGCAATGCTTTGTGTACCGCTTCTTCACTGTAGGTTTTGCCCAGAGTCAGATTAAACAACATTGTATCATTAAAGAGTTTAGGATGTTGCAATATAAGATGAATATTTTCACGGATTGTGGAAAGTTTCAGCTCATGGTTGGAAACACCACCGTAAAAGATCTCTCCCTCATCCAAAGGGTAGAATCCGACAAGTATATTGGAAAGTGTCGTCTTCCCACTCCCACTGGCGCCGACAACGGCGACTTTTGAGCCCGCTTCAATATGCATATTAATATTTTCTAATATTGGTTTATTCTGTATGTAGGAAAAGGACAGGTTCTTCACCTCTATACCAATGGTTTCAATCCCTTCAAAGGGGTTTTTCTTCTGAACTACGACAGGTTCCTGCTCCATGTCAAATACGGTATTGATACGCTTGCAGGCTACCTTCGCCGTTGCCAGAACATACTGGAAATTGATGATATCCTGTATGGGCGAGACCATGACCCAGAGGTAGGAGAAGATCGCCAGCATCAGGCCCACGCTCAGGTCGCTGTAGGCTACTGCCAGGATACTCACTCCCCTGAAAACCTCATATCCTGAAAGAAAGACCAGGTAGGAGAACTTTACTGCCGCATCGCTTTTGTAACCGTAGTTGACCGAATGTTCTTTAAGTTCCCTGGCTTTGGCTTCACTTTGTTCAAAGAAATATTCCTCTTTGTTGGCCGCACGTATCTGATGAAAGAGTTCCAGTGTTTCGGTCAATGCAGACTGAAAGAGTTCGACTGCTCTATTCTCCTCTTTTTTCAATTTTCCAATATTCCGTGAGAGTTTGACGGTAAAGAGTACCACCACGGGATTGGTCACCAGAATGAAAAGTGCAAGCTGCCAATGGATCCAGAGCAGTACTACTGCTGAAAAGATGAGTATCAGCACAGCTATGATAAGCTTTGAGATCGTACTGCTCACAAAACCGTCTATCGTTTCCACATCCGTGACCAGTTTTGACGTGACTGCTCCTACACGCATCATCTCATATTCTTTAAGAGAAACCCGCTTAAGATGACGCAGCATTGCCTCTCTTAGTCTATAAGTAATATTTTTTGATATAGAAACGAATATCTTGGTCTGAAGTATCGACAACAGGGTACTCAGCACACGAAGAACAAGTATCACCACCAAAACAAAAAGAACATAACCCTTGGTATCCGATGTAAAGAAATGTGTCGAAATAAAGGTGATGAATCCGTGGTCTTTCTTTAAAAGCAGTTCATCGACAATGATAGGGATGAACAGAGGGATGGTCACAACCAGAAGTGCAGAAAGTATTGCAATAATATTTCCGAATATTAACTCTCTTCTGTATGACAGAAGCTGTTTGACAATACCTTTGATACTGCATCGGGACTGCATTGTTACCCGATAATTTTCAGGATCTCTTTGAGGTCCTTCGCATCCACACAGTGAGTCGCAGCCTCTTTGAGGACAGGCTTTGCACAGAATGCCACACGTGTGTCGGCATGGGCGAACATACTGAGGTCATTGGCGCCGTCACCGACCACCAGTGTATCTGCTCGTCCTGCCCCGAGAAGTTTCTGCATGCGGACGATCATATCGCCTTTGGCTTCAGAGTACATCATCTCTCCGCCTACACGTCCTGTGAGTATGCCGTTCTCGTCATGCAGGAAGTTGGAGAAGTCCGCATCGATACCGAGTCTTTCACAGGCAGGTTTGGTCGCATTTCTGAACCCTCCGGAGAAGCAGACCACGGTATAGCCTTTTTCTTTGAGCCCCCTAACCACTTCTGCCGCACCAGGCATCATGGGAAGGTCGTTACAGATCTCATCGACCCTTGACTTTTCCAGCCCTTCCAGAAGGGCCACCCTGGCGACCAGTGATTTAAAAAAATCCAGCTCTCCTGCCATCGCACGTTCCGTAATGGCAGCCACCTGCTCCTCAATCCCGAGGGGTGCAGCCAGGAAATCGATGGTCTCACCATCCATCAGCGTCGAATCAAAGTCAAATACAGCCAGTTTGGACATCACATATACCTCTATGCATTATTTGGGTAGAATTATAGCCAATTAACCAAAAAACTAAAGAGTCGAAAATGTTTGAAAAATTCTGTGACATCCTCTGTGGGGACAAAAACTTCATTACCGTCGAAGTCAACCCTCCACACGGGGCTTCCTTGGATAAAATACTTGAAGATATTAAAAAATATAAACTTCATGAGAAAGTGACCGGTTTCTCCTGTACAGACAACCCTCTGGCAAAGCTCAAAATGTCAGGCGTTCTCTCCGCCATCAAGCTGCAGCAGACCTTCAAAAAACCCGTTATCGCTACGATGAGTATGAGAGACAAGAACAAACTCTCTCTGCAGTCCACCCTGCTCGGGGCCAACGATTTTGACCTGCGCTGTATTCTCGCACTGACGGGCGACCCGGCAAAGTTCTCTGACCAGCCGGAGGTCAAGGGGGTACTGGAGCGGGACTCCACCCTTCTTCTGAGCATCATCTACCATTTGAACAACGGTGTGGATTACAGCAACAAGCCGCTCAACCCGGCACCAAAGCCTATCTACCCTTTTGCCGTAAGCAACTCCTATGCACGCAACATGAAGAGCCTGCAGAAACGCATTGTCAAAAAGCTTGACTATGGCGCAAGAGCAATCATCACCCAGCCTGTGTACGATCTGGAAAATGCCACCGAACTGCTTGAGCTTTTCGAAGAAGCTAAAACAATGAGTGTCAGAGAAACAGCCAAAGAAGCACATCTGATACTCGGCCAGTTCCCGATCGTCAGAGCCAGAACTGCCAACTTCATTGATGATAAAGTACCGGGAATCTCCGTACCAAAAGAGATCATCGATGAAATGAATCTTGCCGCTATGGACGGAGAAGCCAAAGAGCAGGAAGTAGGTTTTGCTCTTTCAAAAAGAATTTTTGATGCAATGATGAAGAAGCATGGAAAAGTACATCTGATGACGCATAACCGTTTTGATCTGTGCAGCGAACTGATTGGAGAGGTTTAAAATCTTTCCCAAACCTCACTGTTTTGTCATAGTGCCGAAAAGGCAGCTTTGATCTTCAGAGAGTTTTTACTCTGTACCCTGAGCTGACTGCTGCTGTTCTATCTCTCTGCGTACCATATCCATGTCAAGTTCCTGTACCTGTCTGATGATGTCTTTGAGACCCTCTTCGGGCATAAGACCCGGCTGCTGGAAGATAGCGATGTTGTCCCGTAAAATGATTGTCGTCGGGATAGACTTTATCTGAAAGTGTCCGGCCAGTTCCTGTTCCTCTTCCGTATTGACCTTTCCAAAAAGAATGTCGGGATACTCTCCTGCTACTTTTTCAAAGATCGGAGCAAACTGCTTACACGGTCCGCACCACGGAGCCCAAAAGTCGATAATCACGATATCATTGGAGGTCACTTTTTCGTTAAAGTTCTGTGCGGTCAACGTTTCTAATGCCATTTTTAATCCTTAATATTTGAGTAAACAACATTATGACATAACGGACTGAATATAATACTATAAAGGAATTTCAATCTGTTTTAGTGGAACAAATTCCACTTTACCTTTCTTAACCATAGCAACTGCTCCCTGACAGGCAAGTGAAGGCAGAGAAATATACTTTCCAAGTACCTTTGCCTGATGGTAGTGTCCTTCGATCACCAAGTCGCATGATTCATAATGCTTCATTATCTCTTTCACCTTTGTATCAAAGCCGGTAAAAGTATGACAGATATTCTTTTTTGAAAGTTTTTGTATTCTGTCATCAATGATGATTTTTTCAAATGGTCTCAGCAGTGTCAATATTGTCCTGCTGCGTATTATTTTGCAATAAAGGTCGTACCCAACCTCTGTGGCAAACCTGTCTCCATGCGAAAGTCCCACCTTCTTTTCACCCAGTGTAAAGATCACAGGCTGTTCATTTCGGTCGTAGACATGGATATCGGGGAACAATTCTTTCAGGCAGAAGTCATGGTTTCCTTCAAAATAGTGTATCTCCATCTTTTGGGAAAGCGTTTGCAGCAGACTGATAGCCTCGGAAGAAAAAGTTTGAATATAATCGTTGTATCCAAAAAGAAGATCGAAGTTGTCACCCATCAGGAAAAGCTGTGATACTTTTATCTCACCGGTATGCAGTTTTTTCAGGATCGTCAGGAAAGCATCGCCATGGTGGGGATAGTGGGAGTCTGCAATCAATAAAGCGTGTTCTTTAATTTCAAGCATCTATTCTCCCGTAGGGTGGCGTAAGCACGCACCCTCTATCAAAATATACATCTACCAATTTTTCGACCGTAATATAAAAGGTGTGTGGTTACGGAACGTAAGCTATCGTAGGAATTCCCATCCCCTCATCATATCCGCACATCAGGTTGGCTGCGACCAGCGCCTGAGAACTTGCACCGCGCAGCAGGTTGTCTATGGCAGAGCTGACAAAAAGCGCATTGCCGTTCTTTGCCGCATAAATATCACAGAAATGCGTTCCTGCCGTACTCTTGATATCGACCGGTTTTTCTCTGATACGGATGAATCTGTCATTGGCATAATGCTTCTTTAAAACTTCCAGGGGATCTATATCTTCCTTCAGCATTGCATAGACCGATACAAGTTCTCCACGTGTAGCCGGAATAAGATGCGGTACAAAATTGACATTCATCTTTGCCCCGTGTACTTTCTCGATCTTTTCCGCGATCTCTGGGGCATGACGGTGCTTGAGGGGATTGTAAGCAAATATATTGTCATTAACCGTCACGAAATGTGTTGTCTCCGAAAGTTTCTTGCCTGCCCCGCTCACACCGGATTTTGCATCGACAAAAAGCGGCGCTTCGGTATCAATGTAGGGAATGAAAGGGAGGATACCAAGCAGTGTAGCAGTAGGGTAGCACCCCGGACCTGCCGCAAGTTCTGCCTCTTTGAGCTCTTCTCGGTAGTATTCTATCAGCGCATAGACACTTCCATCAAGATGTGCTTTGTCCTCATGTTCGCAGTAATGCGATTCATAAGTGTCGAGTTCCAGACGATAGTCGGCCGAAAGGTCCACAACCTTGACACCTTTTTCAAGGAGCCCTTTGGCAAAACCCATCGATGCTTTATGTGGCAGCGCCAGGAAAACAAGTTCACAGGCATTTGCTACAGCATCTGCATTTGCTTTCTCTACTTCCAGTATCAGAACACCTTCAAGTGACGGATGCAGGGCTTCGATGGTCGTATCACCCTGTGTTGTCGCCAGGTATGTTATTTCGAAACCCGGATGGGTTATCAGCATCTTAACCAGTTCAAGCCCCGTATAACCGCTGGCTCCTACTACACCTACTTTTACCATTTTGCCATCCTTTTTGGTGCGAAACATCGCACCCTCCCTTCATTTAATTTAATTCGATCTCTTCATACAATATCTCTTCGATATCATATGTTTTTTTACCGGAGGGGAGGGTAAGCTCCACTTCATCCCCCTCTTCCTTACCGATAAGGACTCTTGCCATAGGCGATTGAATGGAGATAAGACCTCTTTGCGGGTTGGACTCCTGTCCGCCTACAATGGTATAGCGTATCTCTTCATCCGTATCCTGGTCTACCAGTACTACGGTCGAACCAAAACTAACACGGTCATGCGAAAAGGTGGAAGGGTCTACCACCTGTGCACGTCCTACCACATCGGTCAACTCAGCAATACGCGCTTCCATAAGACCCTGTTTGTCCTTTGCTGCATGGTACTCTGCGTTCTCTTTGAGGTCACCGAGTTCACGTGCCTCGTCTATGACTTTGGCTATCACACCTCTCTCCACTGATTTCAACTGCTCCAACTCTTCGGACAGTTTTCTGTATGTCTCTTCCAGCATCGGCTCTTTTTGCACGATTCATCCTTTAAAATAGTTCATTGATTATAAATTTAAAGTATTATACCAAAAAGGTTATAATAGCGCTCAAATAATCAACTCAAGGATCCTCCCTTATGTCAAAGCGTAAACAGATACTGGTCACCAATGACGATGGATACGAATCGGAAGGCCTTTTGGCGCTTGTCGAAGCACTTAAACCACTTGGCGATGTGATCGTCGTTGCACCTACCACGGAGAAATCTGCCTGTGGGCATTCACTGACCCTCACCAGGCCACTGCACTTTGTTCAAGTAGCTGAGCATTTTTATAAACTCGATGACGGAACACCTACTGACTGCATTTTCCTCTCCCTGACCAAACTTTTTACGAACGAGAAAAAACCTGACATTGTTATTTCCGGTATCAACGTCGGAGCGAATATGGGTGAGGATATCACCTATTCCGGTACAGCATCCGCTGCTATGGAAGCGGTACTTCAGGGCATTCCCGGCATTGCCGTCTCACAGGTCTACATGAACAGTGGAGCGAGTATCAGGGAGTTCGGCTATGAACTGGCACAGCAGAGCATCATCAAACTGGTACAGAAGATCTTTGAAGGCTCATACCCTCTGCCGGACCGTAAATTCCTCAATGTGAACATCCCCCCTATTCCTGCTGCCGAATGCAAAGGTTTCAAGAGTACCCGGCTGGGGAACAAGCATTACGGTTTTCATGCGGAAGTCCACTACAATCCCCGGGGACTGGAATATTACTGGATAGGTCTTCCGCGGCTGGAATGGGTGGAAACCGCAGGACATACCACCGATTTCGAAGCCGTAAAAGAGGGTTATATTTCCATAACTCCCGTTCAGCTTGACATGACCTCGCACAGCGATATCCACAATCTGGAGGAGTGGCTCAACAAATGACGCAATTAATTATCCATCAACAAAAGCCTTTTCATACAATGCTTACCGACATTCCTCATTCCTCGCTCTTCACTCTCATTGCTTTTTCGGAGAAAAACAATGAGATATGAACGCTGCCGTATGCTCTTTGGAGATGAAGACTTTGAAAAACTTCAAAAAACCAAGATACTGATACTCGGTGTGGGTGGTGTCGGCTCCTATGCGCTTGACTGTCTCTACCGTTCAGGTGTTCAGGACATCACCATACTCGACTATGATGTCTTTGACGAGACCAACCAAAACAGGCAGATCGGTTCTGAGGCTGTAGGAGAAGTCAAGGTCGAAGCTTTGGAAAAGCTCTACCCGGGTGTCAAGATCATAAACCATAAAATGGATATAGCCTGGGTGGCATCATTTGATTTTGACCCCTATGATATCATCATCGATGCAGCCGATACCACCAAAGTCAAGATAGAAGTGGCTAAAAAGTGTTACAAAAAGCTCATCATGGCACTGGGTTCCGCCAAACGCTACGATACGAACAAGATAGAGGTCTCCTCCATCTGGAAAACGCATGGAGATGCACTGGCACGAAAGATACGCAATGAGCTCAAAAAAGCGAAGTTCGACAGGAATTTCACTGTGGTATTTTCCCCAGAAGAGGACAGGTGTAAAGAAAAAGGCTCATGCGTGGCTGTGACTGGTGCAGTAGGCCTTACCGTCTGTTCGGAAGCGATCAAGCGTATACTTGGATAGAGACTGTCCTACTCAACAAAACAGTAATTTTCACCATCCCAGCCAATCTGTTTCGCCTGCATCTTTTTTCCTTCCATTTCATAAACCCAGCAACCCTCATGACCCTGCATTGTGGCACTCCCGGCACAGAAGAGTTCACTCTTCACACCCGGAACATGCAGACGGTAGGTTTTATGAATATGTCCAAAAAGAATGGCACCGTTTTCTATCCCCTTGCAGGTTTCCAGAAAATCATCCGCATTGATGAGCCCATGCAATTTTTTATCCGGTTCTCCATTGGAGAGACGAGGTGCATAGTGCGTCATCACAAAGAGAAAACGCCCCTTCACTCTTTCATCTTTCAGTATCTCCTCGAGTGCCTGCAACTGCTCGGGAGGAATTTCACCACTGGATTTCCAGGGCACGGGATTAGGGCGGGCACTGTCGATTGCGATCACTGCTGCATTATCCCCCAAAAGGCGTATCAGCGGCCAGTGGCCTCCCCTGCAGTATTCAGGCAGATCATTTTGCAGGACAGAACAGAACTGTTCGCTAAAACGGTAATGGCTGTTTCCTTCATGTACATAGATATCATGGTTGCCCGGCACGGTAATGTAGTTCTGAGGAGGGGTCATAAACGGGTCAAGCAGTTGTCTTGCAAGGATCAGTTCGCTCCTGAGCCCCAAAGCGGTATAGTCACCGGTATTGATGACGATGTCAATGTCATTCTCTTCTTTGAAGCGTACCAGTGCAGCAAGCTTCTTCTCTGTATCATCAAAATAGCTCGCCCGTCCCCGCAACAGGTTTATGGCACCTATGGCACGTTTGCTGAACCATTTTTTCCAGTGCATGTGACGGATCTGTATATTGACATGTATATCACTGAAATGCAGGATACGAAGAGACTTTTGCATCATTTCTCCACAGGATATATCATACCGGCTTTACAGGAGCCTTTTTCATCTTCCTGTTCCTCCATGCCAGGAGCGTAAGTACCGCAAGCCCTGCAATACCATAGTAGACCCACATAGGGATCGGTACAGGATCACCCGCTGCGTAGGAATGCAGCCCGGAGAGGTAGTAGTTCACCCCGAAATAGGTCATAAGCACCGATGAGTATGCCCAGGTGGATGCCACGTTGAAGATGAAGGTATCGTTCAGTTTCGGCACAAAACGCATATGCAGTACGGTCGCATAGATCAGGATGGTCACCGCCGCCCAGGTCTCTTTTGGGTCCCAGCCCCAGTAGCGTCCCCAGCTCTCGTTGGCCCAGACACCGCCCAGAAAGTTCCCTACGGTCAGAAGCATCAGGCCGATAATGAGTCCCATTTCGGCAAGGTTCGTCAACTCTTTGATGGAGCGGTCTATATTGGCATTACCCTCTTTCCCTCTGATTATGAAGAGGATCAGTACCAGAAGTGACAGTATGGAGCCAAGACCGAGGAAACCGTCTCCGGAAATGATCGTCGCCACGTGGATCATCAGCCAGTAGGACTTGAGTACCGGTACCAGGTTGGTGATCTCGGGGTTGATGAAGTTCATGTGCGCCACGCCCATGGTCACACCAGCCAGGATCGCGGTCCCGGCCAGTGCGAACGGTGACTTGCGTGCAAGAATGATCCCTGCCAGTACCGTGGAAGCTGCAATGAATACAATGGATTCATAGGCATTTGACCACGGTGCATGTCCTGCGATATACCAGCGGATACCCATACCGGCCACATGCAGTATGAACGCGATGATCAGTATGGTCCATGCACCGCGCATGATCCACTTCATAGGGAAGTTCTGCTTGATGACATGAATGAATGCAAAGATAAGCAGGAGAAGCCCCAACAAGAGATAAACCGGTACCAGTTTGCCAAAAAGTCCCAGTTTATTGTACCAGATCTCCATTTCCACATGGCGTTTGCTTGGCAGTACATCGGCACCATATTTTTGTTGATATTTATGTATCCCGCGCAGTGCAAGGTCAGCATTTTTCCAGTCACCTGTTTTGAGTGCTTGCCCTACCATGATAAAATACGCTGACATAGCCATTTTTACATTTTGTGCCTCTTTGGGCGGGAATGTTTTCATAGCCTCCATCGGTGCGTACCATTTGTGATTCCTGTCATTGGGTTTAGGGAAGATACGCATTAATGTTCCCTGGTACGCCATGAAGGAAACATTTACACGCTCATCTACTTTGATTAGTTCTTTGTCATATTGTGATTTTTCAAGGGGTTTCTTCCTGCTGGCTTCGGAAACCGCATCGAAGAGCTTGTAACCGTTGTCTTTTTTACTGAAGAAATCGGTGAACTTCGCAAACTTCGTATCTTCGGGCAGTCCAAGGTCAAGTGCGATCTTTTTATGCCCTATTTTGATCATCGGTATATTCTGATACAGCTCAGGCTGGAGTATCATTCCCATAAAGACCTGTGTCGGTTCCATACCGAACACGGAGCTTTTCCCTGTGATCTTTGCTACGACATCATGGGCAATGGTATCCATTGGTTTCATACGCCCTTGATGGTCCTGTACGACCAGTTCTCCAAACTTCACGGCATGTTTCGCATCATACTTTGAGAGTGCAGTCTGTTGTTCCGGTGTAAGTGAGGGAGCTGCTGCATTTGCATATTGCGGTGCAGCCAGCATAAATGCGAACAAAAGGGCTATGGCACCATGTTGCAGTTTTCTCGCACCCTTGAGAAGTTTCTGGAAACGTCCGTTCGGGATGAAGAGACTCCAGAGCATTCCAAGTGCCAGAAGGATATAGCCGATGTAAGTCGGTATGGTTCCCGGATCATGGTTGACTGAAAGGACCGTACCTTTTTCATCAGGATCATAGGATGACTGGAAAAATCGGTATGATCTGTGATCAAGTATATGGTTCATATAGATCCTGTACGGCATGGTCAGGTTCTCTTCTTTGTCAATAAGCACAACTTCACTGGCATATGACGATGGAGTCATTGACCCCGGGTAACGCTCAAGCTGGAAATCGACCAGTTTTATGGAGAATGGAAGCCTGATGACCTTGGCACCGATACTCATGCTGATATCCACTCCGTTGAGTGTAAATTTGTGCAATTTCCCTACCTGTCCCTTGGAAGGACGGAATGTCTCTATTTTACTCTTGTCACCGACACTGACCTTCAGCTGCACAAACTCGGATTTACCGGGCTTTGTCTTAATGTCATGGGAGACCGTTCTCAAACGTACCTTCTCTTTAACAGATTTCAACACGACAGCATTGTCGGCAAAACGGTAGAGCATTCTGCGAGTCAAATTATTTTCACCTGCATCGAGCTCAGCAGGTTTTTTGGTTTTCATATTAAGCGTTTCAATTACAAAAGGGAAATGAACCTTCAGCGTATCCGGATCACCGCTGATCAGAAAAGTAGGTTTGTCCGTTTTTTCCTCTTTGGGCTCATACGCAACATAAAAATTCCCGAAATCCATTCTGTCACCTTTGCTGAAATAATACAGTTTACCCTGTCCGCCGGCAGATATCTTGAGTTCGAGCATGGTCTTGCCGTTTGGATCACTTACAACTTCTTTATCGGCCGTCGGCAGGTACTTGACCAGATCAATTTTTACTTTCTTGTCTCCGACGGAGAGGCTTTCAGAGAGATGGTTCTTCGTCATGGAGGAGAAATAGAGCTCTTTTTCCAGAGAAGCGTTCCTGTCACCGCTTTTGGCAAATACCTGCAGTATTTTTGTATCAGAAACCATAATATTCGTTGTCTGCCCCTCACGGATGTGCATGATTCCCTCATAGCCGACATATCGAGTGATCAATGCCCCGATCGCTATAATGAAAAATGCAAAGTGGAAGAGGAATACAGCCGGTTTCGTTTTGTACGACTTGTACTTGAAGATATTGTAAAGAAGTATGGCCGTAAAGTACGCCAAAAAGAGTTCAAACCATTTTGCTTTGTAAATAAGTGCCTGGGCTGTCTGTGTACCGTAATCATTCTCGATGAATGTCGCAATACCTATGCTGACACCGAAAATAAACAGCACGAGCACTGCCATTTTCATAGAAAAAATATGTTTTATCATGTGACAAAAACCTTCAAAATGTGATCCCGAATACTTGAGCCGGGTTAATAAGGGGTGATTATAGCCCATCTTTATTAATCATTCGATAATTTTGATAAAAAATCAAGGCAAAAAAACTCTCTTGCAATAAAATAAGATATTTTTAGTCCTATTTAAGGAAAAAAGGAATATTATCATAACAGATAATCATTCTCATTATAAAGGATAATAGATGACATTTAACGATCAGGATATTTACCAGGCAGTCAAACACCACCTGCCCTCTGTTAATGAATATGTCGAGTCTCACGGCGGAGCCATCAAATTACTCGGTGTGAAAAACGGAACGGTTTACATTGAACTCACCGGTACCTGCCACGGCTGCTCCATGAGTCTGATGACCACCAAGATGGTTGTACAGAAAAAACTCAGGGAACTGATACACCCGGAACTCAATGTGGTCAATGTCGACGGCACGCCTGAAAATACACTGCCGGATGATTGTTATACCGAAGAGGATACGGAAGAAGAGAAGATCGAAGACAAAGAAGGTCTTTTCGATAAAATTAAAAAATATTTTTAAAAGGTAAATATGATGAAAGAGATAACTCTTGCAACAACCATAGCCGATCTGCTTAAGAATTATGAAGGGATGAAAGATATCCTTATAGGGATCAATCCCAAATTCAAAAAACTGAACAACCCTGTACTCAGACGTACTATTGCCAAACTGGCAACCGTGAAACAGGCTGCCATCGTCGGTGGAATGGATGCCAATGACCTGCTCAATCAACTTAGAACTGCGGTAGGACAGGAACCTCTGCAGACTGAAAGATCAGAAACTGACACAAAAGAGCATGAACCCCTTCCGGACTGGGCAAAGCAAACACCCAAAGCAACCCTCAATGCCAACGAGATACTTGACAACGAGGGCAATCCTCTTGCCGAAGCGAACAAAACTGTCAGAACCCTCGCTTCCGGAGAAATCCTGGAGATCATCTCGGACTTCAGGCCCGAACCCCTCATCGATGAATTCACCAAAAAAGGTCATGAAGTCGCAGTAAAGGAAGAAAAAGAAGACCGGTTCATCACGCTGATCAGAAAAGCCTGAAGTCCCCGATGAAAGTAAAAACTACCGCTTCTGTCATCGTTCGAATTCTCTTATGGCTGCTGATGCTCATCGGCGGCGCGTACATCGGCATAAAGAATGACCTGAACGATCCTCTCTTTACCAGCCCACTTTTCCATTTCTTTACTGCTTTTGCAGGTCTGATCGTTCTCAGGCTGGCCTTTCACGCCGCTGCAAACGGAGGAAGAGAGCTGACCAAAGGAAGAGTTGGCGATATTCCCCGGCTCGAAACGAACCACCTTGTGACCACAGGAATTTACAGCTGTATGCGCCACCCCATGCTCTTTGGACTCACACTGCTCCCTTTGGGATGGGCCCTGCTTTTGGGAAGCCCTACGTTCATCTGTATCATTGCACCTGTCGAAATGCTCTTCATCATTTTCATGGTCACCATATTTGAAGAGATGGAAGTCAAAAGAAAATTCGGCGATGAGTACAAAGCCTATGCCCAGAAAGTACCTATGGTCTCTTTCAGAGCGGTATGCCTTAAAAAGCTCTTCTCAAAACCCGCCAAGCAAGATACGAAGGCTACTTGAGTTCACCCCAACTGTCACCGACACTCACGGAACAGACCAGCGGCACTTCAAGCTCCCAGATATGTTCCATGACATGGACGAAACGTTTGGAAATCTTCTCGACCTGATCCTCCTTGATCTCGAAGATCAGTTCATCGTGTATCTGCAGCAGCATATGCGCTTCCAGCGCTTCATCGATGATCATGCTGTCGATATCGTTCATTGAGAGTTTGATGAGATCGGCTGCCGATCCCTGGAAGACCGTATTGACCGATTCGCGCATGTAGGCGGCTTTTTGCATGCCATTGGCATTCTCATAGTCAAAGATGCGTCTTCGTCTCAGAAGTGTTTCCACATAGCCGTCTATCTTCACTCTCTCCTGTATACCTTCGAGGAAATTCTTCACCGTGGGGAAACTCGCGAAATAGTTGGCAATGATCTCTTTGGCTTCTGCAGAGGTGATGCCCAGTTCGTCAGAAAGTTTCTTAGGGCCCATGCCGTAGAGCAGACCGAAGTTCACAGACTTGGCGAAGTTACGTTTTGCTTTCGCCTCATCCTCACCGAAGAGTTTGATGGCCGTCGCCATGTGGATATCGGTACCTTTGTTGAACGCTTCCATCAGTGCAGCATCTTTTGAGAAGTGTGCCAACAGGCGAAGTTCGATTTGAGAATAGTCGATACTGACCAGCTTATAGCCCTCTTTGGCAACGAACGCTTCACGTACCGAACGTCCCAGAGCGGAACGTACAGGAATGTTCTGCAGGTTGGGGTCTTTGGAGCTTAAACGACCTGTTGCCGTACCTGTCTGGATGAAAGAGGTATAGATACGGCTTTTTTCATCTTTTTTGGCCAGTTTGAGCAGGGGTTCCACATAGGTCGAGAGCATTTTGTGATATTCACGATATTCGAGTATTTTTCCTATAACCGGGTGCTCATGTTTAAGTGACTGAAGTACCGCTTCATTGGTACTGTAACCTGTTTTGGTTTTCTTGCCGCCTTTGAGCCCAAGCTGCTGGAAAAGCACCACACCGAGCTGCTGCGTAGAACGGATGTTGAATTCGCTGCCGCTGAGTTCATGTATCTCCGAAGTAAGCCGGTGCAGGTCTTCGCTGAGTGTTTTCTTCAGTGTTTCCAGCTTGGCCTGGTCCACTTTGATACCGAGACGCTCCATGCGTATCAGTACATTGATGAACGGATATTCTACATCCTTTGCCTCTTTCAGCAGATGCGTAAGAGAAGAGAGTTCCATCTTCTTCTTGATCGCACCATAAAGCAGAAAGGTCATCCAGGCATCTTCCGCCGCATAGAAGGTTGCATCGGCAATATTGACATGGGAGAAATTTTCCCCTTTTTTGACCATCTCTTTGAAAGGTTTCATATCATACTTGAAAAATTTCTGTGCCAGAGAATCCAACCCGACCCTTGAACCCGGATCGGTAAGCCATGCCATGATCATCGTGTCAGCAAAGGGGAGTACCTCTTCCATCCCGTATTGATTGTAAAGCAGAGAGAGGTCGAACTTCAGATTCTGACCCACGATTTTATGTTTCATCAGCTTTTGAAGCGCAAACACGGCATCTTCAGGATCGACTTGCTCCTCCACACCGAGGTAGGAGTGCCCTACCGGCACATAGTAAGCCTTTTCATTTGAGGTACAGAAAGAAAAACCGACCATCTTATCCGTTCGTGTATCGAGTCCGGTAGTCTCGGTGTCGAAAGCGACCAGTATATCCTTGGAAAGTTCGTCTATGACTTCATTCAGTTTCTCTTTGGTATCGAGTGTTATCGATTCGAATGTAAGTAAAGGCGTCTTCGGTTTTGGCGGTGTAATGTCATGGCAGCCGGCTTCATTCTCCCTAACTTTTGCTTTCTGTAACGCCCGTTTCATTTCATACTTTTCAAATTCGTCGATCAGACAGCTGAGATAATTTCTCTCTTCAAAAACAAACTTGCTCAGGTCGAGATCATCATAGACATCATCTCGCATTTTGACCAGTTCGCGAGAAAGGAACGCACTCTCTTTGTATTCGAGCAAAAGTTTTTGTATACGCGGTGTACCGCACTTTTCTATATTCGCATAAATATTCTCAAGCGTATGGAACTCGTTGATGAGCTTGGCCGCTCCCTTCACACCAATGCCTTTCACACCGGGAACATTGTCAGAAGCATCACCCACGATCGCCTGAAAATCAACAAAATCTTTCGGATTGACACCGAATTTCTCGATGCAGGCGGCTTCGTCTATCTCTTTTCTTTTAATGGAGTCATACATCACGACCAAACCGTCGTCTATTAGCTGATAGAGGTCTTTGTCATGCGAGACCACTTTAACCTTCATATCCTGCTCTCTGGCAAATTTGGTCACTGTGGTGATGATGTCATCCGCTTCGAAGCCCTCTTTGGCAAGGTTGGCAAAACCCATCTTCTCCACCCACCTGATCGCAATGGGAAGCTGTTTGGTCAGGTCTTCCGGCGGTGCTTCCCTGTTTGCTTTGTACTCAGGATAGATCTCGTTTCGGAATGTCGGCCCTTTGCTGTCGAGCGCAAAGACAAGATAATCCGTCCCGTGGTCACGGTGCAGAGAGTCAACGAGGTTGATAAAGCCTGTCAGAAGTCCCGTAGGGAAACCCTCTGAATTACGCAGCGGAGGCAAAGCATAATAGGATCTGAAGAAGAAGCCGAATGTGTCAATAATGGTGATTGTTTTCAAATGAAGAACCTGATTTTTTTTGTATTTTAACCTATTTATGATTACAGCTGTAACATTTCAAAATAAATTATATTAAGTATCCTGTTATAACTTTTTTTATAAAATAAACACAATTAATATATAAAGGTGGGGACCAATGGAGAAGAGAGGACGCACATCAACCACAACCACTTTCTCACGCCCACAAAAGCGGATCAAATCTGCTGAGGGTATCGGCGGAAATTTCAAAAACCAGGAAGTAAAATTGCAAGATACACCCCTTTTCTTTCCAGAGGGACTGGAAAAAGTCTTTCTGGGCATCTATTTTGTTTCGCTGCCTTATATTCTTGGGCTTCTCTTTCTTTTCTTCTATATCGCCGAAGGAAAGTTCAAAGTCTTTCTTGCCGTCAACAAAGAGTCACCCTTTCTGATGGTATGGGCGATCGGCTATGAGATCCTTGCCGTGATTATCATTCTTTGGGTCATTAAAAGTGCCATTTCTTTCACACATAACAATACACACAAAAAGCATTTAGACCGTTTACGATAAACCACTTTGTTAGAAAAATTTTCGAATAATGCTAACTTATCATCACCCAGTGAAGACTATTCATCGGGTGGTGACAATTCCTTGGCCAGATACTCTCCGGTATAAGATCCTGTCTTCCTGTAATTCTGTGCCAATGCTTCGGGCGATCCCTCTGCAATGATCAATCCGCCCTTGTTTCCGCCCTCCGGCCCCATATCGACAATATAGTCTGCATTTTTCACCATGTCGAGGTTATGCTCGATGACTACGACAGAGTTACCAAGTTCCACTAAATGATGCAGTACTCCTGTGAGCCTGTCCACATCGGCAAAATGCAGTCCGGTAGTAGGTTCATCCAGGATATAAAGCGTTTTACCCGTATCTTTACGGCTGAGCTCTTTGCTCAGTTTGATACGCTGTGCTTCACCGCCCGAGAGCGTTGTGGCGTTCTGGCCCAGTGTAATGTAGTCGAGTCCGACGGCTGTCAGTGTCTTGAGCTTGGCAGCAATGGAAGGGATCGCTTTGAAGAATTCCAGTGCTTCCCCCACACTCATCGCCAGTACATCAGCGATCGATTTGCCTTTATAGAGAACTTCTAGTGTCTGGGCATTGTAACGTGTACCGTTACAGGTATCACAGCTGACCAGCACATCAGGAAGGAAGTGCATCTCTATCTTGATCTGTCCGTCCCCCTGACATTTCTCACAGCGTCCGCCTTTTACATTGAAAGAGAATCTTCCTATCTTGTATCCGCGCAGTTCTGCCTCTTTGGTCTGGGCAAAGAGTTTGCGTATTTCATCCATGATACCCGTATAGGTCGCCGGGTTCGAACGCGGTGTCCGTCCGATGGGGCTCTGGTCGAGATAAATAACTTTGTCAAGATGCTCAAGCCCCGTGATCTCCACGCCGTCCACCTTATTGACCTTCTTGGCGTTGTTCAGCAGTTCCCTCGCCACAGGCAGCAGCGTCTGAAGGATCAGCGAACTCTTTCCACTTCCGCTCACACCGGTAATACAAACAAAGTTATGCAGCGGAATCTTCGCATCAAGATCCTTGATATTGTTGATCGTCACATTTTTGATCTCTATCCACTTCTTTTGAGGATTGTCATGCGAATAGGAGATCTCCTTCCTGCCAAAGAGATAGTCAGCTGTCAGTGTTTTGGCTTTAGGCAGTTTTTTGGCATCGCCGGCAAAAACGATCTTCCCGCCATACTCCCCTGCTCCCGGGCCGATATCGACAATGTAATCCGCCGCAAGGATCGTCTCCTTGTCATGTTCGACCACGATCACGGAATTACCTTTTTCTTTGAGGGAGTTGAGCGTACGTATCAATTTCATCGTATCACGTTCATGCAGTCCGATGCTTGGTTCATCAAGTACATACATTACTCCTGTCAGTCCCGAACCGATCTGCGAAGCGATACGGATACGCTGTGCTTCCCCTCCGGAGATACTTCTGGCATCACGGCTGAGCGTAATGTAGCCAAGCCCCACATCATGCAGGAAATAGAGACGTTCATACAATTCTTTGAGGATCGATTCGGCGATCATTTTCTGCTGATCGGTCAAGTGTGAGAAATTATTTCTGTCGGCAAAATAGGCATAGGAATCGTCAATGGGCATATCGATGATGTCGGCAATGTTCTTGCCTTCGAGTTTGACCGCCAGAGAACGCGGACGAAGCCTGTGTCCGTTACACTTGTCACAGACCTTTTCCGTCATATACTCCGAGAGGTCTTTTTCATCTTTGAACATATCATGCGCAAATTTGACCACGCCGGGCCATTCACGCTTGAGCTTGTGGCGCTTCCAGGTAAAATCTACTGTAGAGCCGTTGCCGTAAAGAATCGCTTTTTGTTCATGCGTCTCCAATTCACCGTAGGGCTTTTTGATATCGATGCCGTTCTGTTCACAAAAGGCGTTAAGGAATTTGGTGTAGTAGCTTTTGTTGAATCCATACATGATCTTCACCGCACCCTTGTCGATGGAGAGGTCAGGGTCTATCACTTTTTTAAGGTCTATGGCATAGCGGATCCCCAGTCCGTCACAGGCCGGACATGCCCCTTTGGGGGAATTGAATGAGAAGCTGACAGGCTCCAGCGGTTCAAAACTGAGTTTACAGTCAAAACAGGCCAGGTGTTCCGAGTAGTGAAAGTCCTTACGGTCGAGCCCTACCTCTTCATGGTTGAGCACTTCGATCTCCATCTCTCCGTAACTCTCTTTGAGCGCCTTTTCGACATCCTGTCCTATACGGTCACGGTTATCCTCTTTGATGACCACACGGTCAATGACCACTTTGATGGTATGCATCTTTGTCTTGCTCAGTTCGATCTCATCATCGAGACGCACCATCACGCCGTCGATCATCGCACGAACGTAGCCTTTGTGGCGGAGGGATTCGAGCATATCGGCAAAGGTACCTTTCTTCGCCTTGACCAGCGGCGCCATGATGATCAGTTTGGCACCTTCGGGCAGTTTAAGTACCTCTTCGATGATGTCAGAAGCCGACATGGAAGAGATGGGCTTGCCGCACTTATGGCAGTGCTGAACCCCTACACGGGCAAAAAGCAGCCTGAGGTAGTCGTAGATCTCCGTAATGGTCCCCACCGTTGAACGCGGGTTCTTCGAGGTGGTCTTCTGATCTATCGCGATCGCAGGGGTCAGACCGTCGATCTTGTCCACATCGGGTTTCCCCACACGTCCAAGGAACTGTCTTGCATAAGAGGAGAGAGACTCGATGTAACGTCTCTGTCCTTCGGCATAGAGCGTAGAGAATGCCAGTGTCGATTTACCCGAACCCGAAATTCCCGTAATGACCACCAGCTGGTTCTTTGGTATAGAGATATCAATATTTTTTAAATTATTCTCTTTGGCTCCATACACATGGATCATATCTTGTTTTTTTGCCATATTTTTATTCTTTGCCTTGCTGAAAAATTAATTTGGAATTATAGCATATTTACACCATATCCAACGGGCTTGCCACCCTGACCTTGTTCATCTCGGCAACTATGTGGGTATAGATCATCGTGGTTTCAACACTTTTATGACCTAACAGTTCCTGTATACTTCGCAGATCAATGCCCTTTTTTTATGCTGTAATGCTTAAATCATATTTTCTCACGAACAACATCTAGTTATTTCTTTTTTTACTTCCATAAAATACTCCTCAAAAATAGGAAAACATAATGTCCTCTATTACCGGAAATTAACAAATAGAGGAATACTTTGTCCAAATAACGGCTTATATCAGACTAAAAGGACATAAGCAATTTTTATGATTCTATACTATTTATAAAAATAGCGTTAAAAATCTTTCAAATTGACATATTTTTAGCAATAGCAAGACATTTTTGATATACTACTAATATTAAAAATAAAGCAATAGTGGGACAAAGTGTTCCCCTAATAAATAGATGCGACGTTTCCACTTCGCTACAACATCGCATCGGCCGCGCTGATCACTGAACGCAATCCCTTGCCATTTGCTGGTCTCCGCTTCGCTACGTCCATCAAATGCCAGGATACACACATCAAGTCTGCTACCAGAATACCCTTCGGGTTATTCTGATATCATACTGAATGGTGATCAGCGCGGCCGTTATAAGCCAAAGGAGAGCTGAGTTGATAAGTCCAGAAGATAGAAATCGGGTGTTGATTAAGTTTATGGACGAGACGCATGTTGACTCTTTTGTTAATCAAGGGCTTCTTCACATGAATAATATTCAATATTTTAGAGAGTATGAAGATAAAGACCCAGCATTAAGGGGTGATCTTCACGAGGGGTTATCAGCTAGCTATCTACCTGAAAATGTTGTGTTAGAGATTAACGGACATATCATTGCTGATGCAGTTGATAAAATAGACATAAGAGAAATTCATAACGAAGAAACTAATGTCTACTGCATGACAATTCTAAGTGATAAAAATATTATTGATGCTGGTCATGATGGTTTGCACTTGTCTAGTGATTTTATAAAATTTGGTAATAAAGCGGTTTTTATCGGTGGTAGTGATATAGCTAAGTTTTATAGGCGTTTGGAAAATGCAATTAATAATCACCCCTCTATATATACTTTAGAAGATGATTCTATAGTTGGTAGAAAGGTTACATACCTAAATAGATCAGATCATCATAGTAGGCTTAATATATACAATAAGTTCCATGAGTATTCTTGGCAATTCGAATGGAGGCTTGCACTGAAACAGAAAAATAAAAAGGGCGTATTGGAGCTTCGGATTGGTAATCTCTCCGATATTGTGCATGTTGTTGATACTGAGTCACTTATAAATGAAGCAATTAAATTCCAAAAAAATGGCTTATAACAAGGCACTGCAGTTGACCCAGCAATACGCCGTTTCGCTTCGCTGCACTCTGCATTGCAGGTCAACTGAGTTTAAGCGTAAGCACTTGACAAAGTTTTTTATTTGCACTACAATTGTATATACAAATTGAAATGAAAGGCGCTTTGGTATTATGAAACAAGCAATAAATATTAGACTAGAAAAAGATGTGGTAAAAGCTCTTGATGAATATGCACAGGAACTTGATAAAACACGAACAAGTCTTGTTGAAAAAGCTATTGAATTGTATTTTGACAAACTAGATGAAATGATTGCTGATAAAAGAATTGATGATTTAAAGTCTGGGAAAACTACACTTGTCCCACTAGAAGAAGTTTTCAAAAAAGCAGGGATTGATGTATAAAATTGCATTTGATAAAGATGCTGAAAAAGAATTTTTAAAATTAGATGTACAAGCACAAAAACTTGTATCGACTAAAATCTTAGACTTGCAAGATGGAAACTTTTCAAATGATAAACAGCTCAAAGGCAAACACAAAGGCAAGTTCAGGAAAAGAGCTGGAAATTACAGAATCATATACCTAAAAGAAAATGGTTATTTGGTTATTTCTGTCATTAGAATTGCTCACAGAAAAGAAGTTTACTGAACTTATAACAAAACATACATAGTCAATAAATTACCTGACAGCCATTTATTGGCTGAAATCAATTGTTATAATAATATTTAGAAATTTAAATATAATGCCAATTCTAACTTTTAATATGTTAAAAACAAATCTTTAGAGGTTCCCTTTACACAAAGAACATCTTCCTGACCAGTATTGCGAGAGATATAAGATAGAGCAGCATCAAGGCTGACTTGTGGTGTGTATCGTGTACGTGGTCTTTGAGCCAGATACCTCCGAATACACCTATGAGCGAACCGACCGCCACGATGAGCCCGTTCTGGAAGTCGATCGTGCCTATCATCAGGCGGCTTATCATACCTGCGATGGACGAGAAGACAACAAAGAAAAGCCCGGCACTGATCGCTTTTTTGAGCGGATAATGCAGCAAGCCGACCAGAATAGGTGTAAGGATGATCGACCCGCCGATCCCCAGGGTAATAGAGAAGATACCGATCAGCAATCCTATAAAAAAGAGCAATCCTTTGTTCAGGGTTTTCGAGTGAGAATCGTCTATGTGCATCTTTGAGAAGAACAGTCTGAAAAGGGCAAAAAGCAATATGCCGAGAAAGAGTACCTGAAGTACCGTATCGGAGACGTAATGGGTCACGTATCCTCCAAGATATCCCCCGGCAAAACCGCCGATACCGACAAAGATCCCTTCACCAACAATAAGAGAACCCTTTTTATGGTTCAGGTAGGAGCCGTAGACCGAAGAGAAGACCATCTGGATGATGGAGATACCGATGGCATCTTTGATCTCAAAACCGATCGCAAGCAGTATCGGTACGAGGATCATCCCCCCGCCGATGCCGAAAAAACCGGACATAGACCCGATGAAAATACCGACAAGTAGAAGTTCTATGAACATAGTTCTGCTCCAAAAATGAATGCGAAATTATAGCATTTTTATCTATACCGGCAGGTACATGAACTGCGACAGGAAAATAATCGTGATCACGAAGGCAAAAGGAAGTACATGACTTTTAAAAACAAACGGCTGTATCTTGAAGTAAACCTGCAGTCCGCCTCTGAGTCCAAGCCAGATACCCAGGAATGCTTTTAAAGAAAGAAGCGACTGAAACCAGGTCAGTCCGTCAGGCCCGATGGGACCATAGACCTGAGAGATAAGATAGAGTCCGGTCAGTACGGCTACAATAAGGCTCGGCGGCACTACTTTACGCACATACTTCATAAAGGATTCACGTATGGCTGCATGTTCTTCTTCGCTGTAGGAGCGTTTGATCTTACTAAGAAAAAGATTGTCAGTGATAAGAAAACCGCCATAGATAAAAGCGGCAAAAAGATGGATGGTCTTGATGATTACAAAAGTCATGAATTCTACCTTGAAAAGTTTGTGTGATTATAGTCTGATGAGCTTTATATCTCTTTGATATGCATCAAAAAACCCTATGCTTCGTGAAAGAACTTCTGTGAAAAGAACTCTTCCACTACTTCACGCATCTCTTTGGGATCTTCAATACGGTTGACCCTGTCTCTGAAGATCGAGGCACCCTGGTATCCTGCTTTGGAATAGGAGTGAAGATTCTTTCTGAAGATGATCGCCCCGTATTTGTCATAATACTCGATCATCTGGTCGAAATGCTCCAGAACCACCTCTTTGATAAGTGAAGAGGTCGGTTGTGACATTCCCTCTTTGATCTGTTTGAATATCCAGGGTTTGCCTACCGCGGCACGGCCTATCATGACACCGTCGGCACCGGTATATTCCAGAACCCACTGCACTTTTTCCGGAGAATCAATATCTCCATTGGCAATGACCGGAATATCCACTGCCTTCTTGATTTCCCTTATGGCATCATAGTCCACCGGGGCTTTGTAGCGCCCTGCTCTGGTACGGCCATGCACGGCAATGTAGTCCGCACCGCTTGCCTCGGCGATCTTTGCGATCTCTATATGGTTTTTTTCATTGAAACCAAGTCGCATTTTCATACTGGTATAAGGCTTGTTGGAGTATTTCTTGATGGTCTCTATGACCCTTCCCATTTGGGGAAGATCCGTCAAAAGAGAACTTCCCTGAAGATTGTTCACCACCTTGGGAGCGGGACAGCCGCAGTTCAGGTCGATCACGCTCACACCTTCCTGTTCATTGATGATCTCTACGGCATGTCTGATCACCTCAAGATCAGACCCTGCGATCTGTATGGAGTACGGGTCTTCCAGAGGACTCTTTTCAAGCATTTTATGGGTCTTTTTGCTGTTATGGACCAGGGCATTGGAGCTGATCATTTCAGAAACGGTAAGATCGACACCGAACTTTTTGACAACGGAACGGAAAGGAAGGTCTGTAAAGCCCGCAAGCGGGGCTAAGGCATAAAGGGGTTTTGAAAAATTGAGAGATGCCATTTATTTAAAGATGCAAAATACTACTTGACACAAATAGTATCTACACTGACAAGATCTTCAAGTTTGAATTTTCTATGACTCTTTTTCAATTCATTGAAAGCTCTGAATTTCAGAAATTCGTGTGCTTCGTGCTCATCGAGATAGGCACTTGCCTCATCTAGCAGTTCATAGTCAAAAAGAAGATAGAGATAAGCTGTCTGTGACTTCGGATACTTACTCTGGTATGATTTGAAAAGTGCAAGGTTCTCGTTGGGAGAAAGAACCTTTTTGGTGACATTGGCGATCTTCACAAAGTCGGTACAGCTTAGCTTCAATACGGCAACAAAGTCATTCAGAATATCGACACTTAGCCCCATATCCTCCTCATGTACCGCTCTTGCAAGCATCACATGCAGACTTTCAGCATCAAAGATCTTGGCATACTTGCGTGCCTTGAAGAATGTCTCTTTGCGCGCAAAGATATCGAGTGCCTGCTTCTGTACCATTTTGGAATATTGCGAAGAAGATTTCATAACCTCTTCGACAAATTCAGGGTCGGTCTGAAGCCGGTTAAGTCTGTTCTTGATCAAATGCGGGTTCCCCTCGCTGAAAACCTTTGACATCTTGTTCTCTTTGAGATCGACATATTCACCGTTTTTGATCTTATTGAGGATATTCACTACTTTGGACAGTCTTGCATTAAGCCCTTCAACCGTATCATTGACGGTCAATAGGGATTTACCCAAGAGAATAGCCGAACCTCTGATCTCTTCTATGCCATATTTCTGTTCTTTGGGTTCATTGACCAAAGACCAGTAAAGTGCATCTTCAAGCGTAGAAGCGTCCTTTGCCCACCTTTTGAGTTTGAAATAGCTTTTCAAAGAGTAAAAGATCATATGGATAGCGGTAAAGAGTAATAACACTCCCATAGGCAATACAACCCAGACTGCCACAGGGAAATTAAAATTGATCCCCATGAATTCTACAAGATAGTTATTGGGATTGACGGTATAGGTCAATGCCCCGGTAATAGCCATTAATGTCAAAGCAGCGAATATATACAGCCCCAGTCTCATCTTCTCATCCTTTTTATTGTTGTTCTTTTTCGTTGATCTCCCGGCAGGTGATACAGAAACGTGCGAAGTTCTTCACCTCGAGTCTCGCCTTTCCTATAGGCTCTTCACACATTTCACAAATACCGTAAGTTCCTTTTTTTATTTTATCCAAAGCTAGGTCAATTTCCGCTAATTCCTTACGCTGTTGCTCCAAAATCGCGGAGTCCACTGCTGTTTCCGCAGAAGCAGCGGCATAATCCCCCTCATCATTAAGGTCAAGATTTCTCATACCTTCCAGTTCAAGCTCAGTCCCGTTAAGATTCCTCTCTATCTGAACACGTCTGTCCAGCAACTTGTTTTCAAACTCTTTCAGTTCTTCCTGTGTTAACATTTCTCTTCCTGTTTATTTATGATATGGGTGATTGTGATTAATGCTCAGACCTCTGAATATCTGCTCCATCAACACAACCTTCACCAGTTTATGTGAAAGCGTTATTTTACCAAATGATACGGCATTATCACATTTGCTTAAAAAATCCCTCTCAAAGCCGTATGCGCCGCCAATGTAGAAGTTTATCGTTACGCTATCCTTAAGCAATTTCGCGAATTCGAAGCTGTCCACCTCTTTTGAAGCAGGATCCAAAGCAATATTGATACCGCTGCCCAAATATTTCTCCAGTACTTTGCTATAGGATCGCTGTGCCACCTCAGGAGAGAGGTCCTGCGCTTTGGCGATCTCTTTGTCAAAAAGTTCGATCACTTCGACTTTGGCAAAAGGTTTGGATATTTTTTTATAATGCTCGATCAATGGGGCATAGAGCTGATCTTTACCCTTTTTATCGATGATAATAACGTTTATTTTCATGCATAACCCCAAAAAATTTTGTAATTGTATCCATTTTTCAATACAATTACAAAAAAGAAGAGGAATAAGAGTTGCATAACCTCATCGATACCATTCAGCTCGGCATATATCATCTGCCCTATGACCTTCTATCCGATCGGGCACTGCTTACGGAGAAGATCTATTCGGATATGCGGAAAAACTATTACTGGAGTGAAGATTTCACACCCGAATATTACATTGCCCAGGCCAAGGCGGGTTTCATTGCAGTTACCGACTCTTTTGAAGAAAACGATCTCCTCCTGCCAGAGATACAGTTCTCCTATGCCCTGCTCGACTTCAGGGACCTTCATATCAATAGAAAAGTACAGAAACTTCTTAGGAAAAAACCACTCCACATCGAGATCGATACAGCACTCGATGCCGTTGTCCAAGGTATAGAGCTGACACACAGGAACAACTGGCTGACACCACGTTACCTGAAGATGCTCAAAGAGACAGAAGGAAAAGATGGGAACTTCAAGGTCATCTCCGTAAGTCTCAGTGACGGGGAAAAACTTGTAGCCGGTGAGATTGGATATATCATAGGCAGAACCTATACCAGCCTGAGCGGATTCAGCTGCAAAGAAAAACCCTATAACCATTACGGTACCGCCCAGCTGGTCCTGCTTGCACAGCATCTTGAATCCGAGGGTTTTGCTTTCTGGAATCTTGGACAACCCTATATGGACTACAAGTTCGCACTGGGTGCAAAAATCTATGAGCGGGGCGAATTTTTAAAACGCTGGTTTGAAGCTACAGGGCAATAAAAATACAATCTCTTTCTCTACACAGTATTATTTTCCATCCTCTGCAATCCACTCCACTTCTATCAGAAGTTTCTCCCCTGCATAGATCTGACCTAGGAACCTGTCCCCTACACGGTAGGTAGAAACACCTTTGGGCGTACCGCTCATAATGATGTCGTTATCTTCGAGTGTCATGAACTGCTGTATCTCTTCAAGCATCGTATGGGGTTTATAAATCATCAGGTCATATTCTGCGGACTGGACCAGAACATCATTGATATAAAGCTTCATGTGTAAACTTTCCACCGGATCATTCAGAGGTACAAAATCACTCAATACTGCAGACTTGTCAAAGGCTTTGGCACGCTCCCATGGCAACCCCTTCTTTTTTAAGTGCTTCTGTATATCAGCATGGGTAAGGTCAAGACCAAAGCCCACACCAGTAATCTCGCCATGACGTATCAGAAAACAGATCTCCCCTTCAAAACGACACTGTTCCGAGAAGTAATACAGCTTGTTTGAAATAGCGGAGTTCGGTTTGTTGAATACCACCATATTTTTTGGAATCTCGTTGCCGAGTTCTTCTATATGCTCTATATAGTTTCTGCCTATACAAACCACTTTTGAAACAGGAAGATGCTCATTTAAATACTTTACTGTTTTCATTTTCTTTTTCTTTGGGAAGGCTTCAATAGAGTATCCTGCAATAAGCAATGCTCAGGTCCCTTGCCCCTCTTTCATTATCTGCTTGAGTTCATCCGCATAGGGTTTTACCACTGCTATATCCTCTGCTTTGGCACTTCCCATCATTCCCGACATCATATTGCGCATCATCTCCTGCTGCTCTTTGGGTGCCTGGGCAATCTGCTTCTCCATCTCCACAGCCATCATTGCCCTTACGATCCTTGTCGTTTTCAGTGTCAGGTCCAAAGCACTGTCATAACCGATCTCCCGGGCATCCTTGTCCAATACGTTCTGCACACCGGAAAGCTCTATGGCCTTTTTGACGAATGTATCGAAACTGACACCCTTCTTGAGGACTGCGGCAGCTTTTTCATACCCTTTTTCCATTTTGTCACTGTAGTCGGCATAGTGACTGTCCTTCTTTTTTATCAAAGCCATGAACAACTCTACATCCTTGGATGAGAGTTTGTCATTACTCTCTATGGGAGCGGTCAGGAACGGCAGAAGTGCCATTCCCTTTTGCATTTCCTGCATTTGGGCATTCATATTGGGCATCTGTGCCGACATTTCGGCATGGATGTTCGACAAAAAACCAAAGGTGAGAAGCAGCGTGAAAACTATTTTCTTGATCATGATATATCCTTTTTGTATGTTTGGTCTACTGTAACAGAAAAAACAATAACTCCATTCCCTCTTTTAAATTGTATCATATATAGTATTTTCTTTTAAACCATACCGGCGGCTTTACTCCTGTAAGAGAAAAGAAGCTCTGGGCTTGCAGTACTGCAAATAGAAACAAAAAGCGAACACTTCCATGCATTTACCTTTTAAACAGTTTTGCAATACCTCTTATGATAAGAAAAATAATGTAAACTACAAATGTGATGATCAGCGGATGCAGCGGGCCCAGACCAAAAGCACCTGCATTTGGCAGTGCCATAAGATGGTCTACAGGGTGGGAGATCCACTCTTTGAAATGCATTGCTATGGCTAAAAACAGAAATATTCCTGTAAATATCATCAACTCTTTTTTCATAGGTTGTTCCTTTAAACTGAATATATTTATATGGATATAATGATAACAGAAAGAGTTAAGAAAGAAGCGGATATTTGAAGGTTGTTATAATGATCCTTCAGAAAAAGTGTATAAAACATAAGAGAAGACGGACCTCTGTCCATCTTCTTTGAGATACTCAGGGCTACATCAAACCTTTCATCATTAAATGCCAGTACATAGGCTTGAGCATATAAAGGTCGAACGCCCACCATATCCATCTTGGTTTGGTTGGGTCCAGGAATGGGAATGACGGAGCTACACCATCAAAGTCAAACTCGGCAAGCATGATCTCACCATACTGTGTTTTAAGAGGGCATACGGTATAACCATCGAATTTCGCTTCGGGTTTTTTTCCGTTCATCACTGCAATAAGATTTTCCGTAAGGACAGGTCCATGGTGTCTAGCAGACCCACCTGTCTTTCCTTTTGGAATACCGAGAATATCTCCGATACCAAATACGTTTTCATAGCGTCTATGCTGCAATGTATACTGGTCACACTCCAGCCAGCCTTTTGCGGTACCCTTCTGCCATCCAAGAGGAGAACTGGCAACTGCATCGACCGGTTTCATCGGAGGAACGACATGGATGAAGTCATACTCCATCTCTACCATTTCGGTATGGTTGATCATATCGTATTCTTCGAGGTCCTTGTCATATTCGCCTTTGGTCTGATAGGTATGCTCAAAAGTCGCTATTTTCTTTTCTGCATCGATCTTTCTGAGGACATGGTTCCATTTATCGGTAATATTGCCGTACATCGGTGTCACTTCTTCTACCAGTGTTTTGTTATATCCCGGAAGACCAAAGAGCTTTGTACCTTTCTTACAGAAGCTGAACTGTGCATTTTTGCTGACATCCGCACCACCTTCCGGACCGTTCCCTCTCAGGTTGTCATCACTCAGGTAAAGAATCTTCTGCGGTGCACCACCACACTTGATCGGTGTATCAGGCTGTGTACAGATCACCTTGATCGGTTTTTCCGGAGAAGCCGATTCTGCCGCCGATCTCATCTCCTTAAACCATTCCCAGGTAGCCACGCCACCTTTGGCCGTTCCATCTACAGGGTTGTTAAGATAGACAGAAGAGATTCCGTTCTTGCCCACAAGATCCGGACTCATTCCTTCGATACCTTCATAATTGTAGGCAAGCCCTGTTGCAACGACCAGGTAGTCATAAGAAACATCACCATTTTTCGCTGTCGTTACTTTATTGTTGTCAGGATCGAATGAAGTCACTTCATCTTTTACCCAGTTCACACCATCGGGTACAAGATCGGCATTGCTGTGCTGTATGTCACTTTGTTTATAAAGTCCTGCCGCCATGAAAACCTGTCCCGGCTGGTAGAGATGCGTTTCATTGGGTGCGATCAGTGTGATCTCGGCATTGGATGCCGCTTTTCTCAATCTTGCAGCTGCCATAATACCGCCGGCACCACCGCCCACTATCACGATCTTTGCTTTTTTGTCACTGCTTGGTCCTGCTTCCGCCCGGGTAGGCGCACCCATCATCATTGCTGCACCGCCTGTCAGTCCCATGACCTTCAGTGCATCCCTTCTGCTCATACCCGCAGTAGTTAATGCATCATATGCAATTTTACTTGATTTTATTTCGTTTGACATATTCTTCCTTTAGTAAAATTAAAAATCAGGATTATTATAAATTTATTACCATTTAATCAGGCTGAATTTTCGTTAAATATTATAATTTTTATTTGAATATATTATAATTTTAATCCCTTTCTACTCCTATGAGGTGATTGAGATTAATCTTAAAGATTCAAATATCAAAACGCATGTTCAGTATCATCTTGGACATACAGTCATAATACTATTCATTTGCAAAGGTGCGTGGATTTAGCCTGGGTATCAAAAATACTGGATCGCAAAATTGAATGTTGCTATGCCCTCTGCATGCTCACCATAATATTATATCGCAAGGTTACGACCCAAGGGCTGGGGGAATAATTCTCTCAGAATTGAAACAAGATAGAGAGGGCTGCACCAGCCCTCTCTACAATGCTATTAATGTTTTGTCAAATGCAGGCTTGACGGATATCCATATGAATCATAATCAGCAAATCCATATCCCAAAAGACCGAATGCCACACTGCTTTTAAAGGTATGTGATCCCTCATCGATCTGTATTTGTGCAGTCGCATAGGAAGTATTTCCTGTAACTACTGTAAATTCACTACTGTCTATCGCTACACCATCCATTGTAATATCACCGATATTCGCTGCAGGAACAATAATGTTGACATAGTCTGTAAACCCTACCGGTGTTTGAATAATATGCGTTGTATCATACTGGTTTGTGGCAGGGACCAGAGCCATGAACGGGTCGGACGTTACGTCATCGTACGTAGTTCCGTTTGAATACTGAAGCACCATGATCGGATGATTCGCCTCTACATACTTTGCACCATCAAGGATCATTTCATGATACTGTCCGGCATCCAGTGTTGCAACGACTGTTCCATCCACTTGTATTTCAGTGCCATCAGCAGAAGCCACAAACCTGAACGTGTCACCTCCAACTCTTGTAGCCAAAGGTACTGTGACAAATGTTTTCTCCCAGGTATCGACAGGCAGCATCTGTTCTACGAGATGATCACAAGCAGCCTCCGTATCAGGCACATCTGCACATTGGTCTCCACTAAGTACGGCGATCTTCTTATCACTGGTAATATGTGTACCTGTCAACTCACCACTGTATTGGTATTGATAGGTTTGCCCTTTATTTAAAGTTACATTTCCTTCAGTACCTTCCGGAGTATGATATGTCACTGTGGTATTATCTTCAATTGCTATAACAGAAAATTCATCAGCCAAGAGATTTTGATATCCGGCAGCATAATACTCAGTTGACAAAACCTGATCCGGCAATGCCAGGAACGCATCTGTTGTATATTGGATTCGATTCAATCCAACCACAACAATATTTTCATTGGAAGCTATCTCTATCATTTTGTTCTCTATACCTGTACCTTCCTGCATCATTCTGCTGTCAATGATCACTTCTTGTGCCACATTGGCTGTAATATGTTCGGTCACAGTACTATTGTCATCCGAGAGCGTAATATTGACATCCGTATCTTTCTCGCTGGAAATACTGAATGCCAATGTGGCCCCACCAGTATAATTTGCCATAAATCCAGTATGGAATACTTTACCCTGGTTTGACGGCGGCGGTGGTGGCGGTGGTGGCGGTGGCGGTGGTGGCGGTGGTGGCGGTGGTGGCGTACCCCCTATAAGTTGTGTATCTGACGGTATACCCTCAGTCTCACACCCTGTCAATGCCATTACGGCAGCAGCAGATAACAATATCATTAATGTTTTAAAATTTATATATTTCATGCTTTATTCCTCCCTAAAATCTATAAGAGACACCAAGTGTCCACGCATTAGAATCTACATCTTCGAATTGTGCTCTGTAGTCAAACCCTGTATCATCATACAAAGAGACATAATCTGCAAAGATAAGTACATTCTCCATCACTTCATACTGTGCACCAAGTCCCCACTGGAATCCACTCTCATAGGCATCACCACTTTCAAGGTTTCCTAACTGCACACCACCGTAGCCAAGCAGTGCATAGATATCGAACTTTTCAGTTACCGGATACATCGGTTTCACATAAATTCCCCAGTAAGAAATATCATCTGCAGCATCACTGCTTGGATTTCCTGTATTTCCCGGATCATAATCGGTATTGAAACCAAACGATGCTCTACCTTCCAATGCTATATATTGATTGTACTGGTATCCTGCCTGCAGCATCACCTGAGACGAAGTGAACTCTTCAGCACTCTGATCATCATGCAGTATTGTCCGTCCAAAGCCCAACCCTACATAAAATGCAGAGTTATCTACTGCCACTGGCACAACTACTGGTTCCTCTACAGGTGCAATATCCCCTCCCGCATATGCCAATCCACTCATTGCCATGATCGAGACCAAAGAAAGTGTTAATTTCTTCATTTTTTCTCCCTTTTTTAAAACTTTTTAATTTAGCTGGCTTTATGTAAACTATACAGCCCACCATTTTTTATTTTATAATAAAAATGTGCCAAAAATGTGCCAAAATGAGGTTTTTACATGATTTTAGATAAAATTTTTTATGATTTACAACTATTTAAAAAGTATTATCATTATTTTTATCCTATTGACCGGTTCAGCGTTATACGCTGAGACTGTAGATATCTCCAAAAATGAAAAAGTCTCTCTCCTGGAGCACAGCAGTATTTTTATAGGAAAAAAAGATCTTCCTCTCAAAACGATCATAAGAGAAAATAAATTCCAACCATTCCATGATGATTATCTGAATCTCGGTATCTCAAAGGGTTACATCTATATACATTTCAGGTTGCTAAACCCTACTGAAAAGCCCATCACTAAAGCACTCATAGCCCATTCACCTCTTTTGGAGAACATCACGCTCTATGTTCAGAATGACCTTGACAAAGGTCAGAGCAGAGGCATCATGCATCTGGACGATACACATATTACCATTCCATATTATTTCACTATTTCAATAGCCCCGCGGAGTACAAAAGATTACTACTTGAAAGTGCATTCTTCTATCAGAACCGTTGGTTTCTCACTCACCATAGATGACAAAGAAAAGTTTTTGGAACATGACCGTAAACTTCAGGCTGTTGACATGCTGTTCATTGGGATGGTCATGGCACTCATGTTCTACAGTTTTTTCCTCTCCTATTTCATTAGTGACAGAAGCTACTTCTTCTATGGTTCATACCTTCTCATGCTGCTTTACCAGCAGTCAAGCTATCTGGGACTCATACAGCTCTATACACCAAAATGGTTTATTGTCTTCGATACACATATGATCATTATGAAGATCAGCCTTCTTCTGATATCTGCAGCCCTGTTTGCCATATATTTCCTTGAAATAAAACGATATCCATGGCTGCACAAGATCTATTTCCTTATTATTGGCATTTCGTTTATTCAGATCATGATTCTCGATCCGTACAAAGCATCTCACCTGCTTACAGCCATACTGGTTTCAACCGTCTACATTTTCTTCAACCTCTATGCCGGGATTTATGTTTACAGAAGAGGCCTCAAACAGGCAAGGTTGTTCATTGTCGGTGTCGGTTTGGTCTCCCTCCTTTATATTGTCATGCTTCTCGATGTACTGGGCATGGTCTCACTGATGCGATATTTCAACAGTTTGCTGCTGTTTGGAACTGCTCTGGAAGCATTCATTCTCTCTCTTGCGTTTGCAGACAGATATCTGATCTTACAGGCAGCCAAAGAAAAAGCAGATACCCGTATACTGCTGGAATCAAAGAACAGAGCCTCGATAGTCGAGCAGGAAGTGCTAGAAAAGACGAAAGAGCTCAACCAGGCACTGGAGACAAAAGAACTTTTAATCAAAGAGATACACCATCGGGTCAAGAACAACCTTCAGCTTATCCTCTCCATCATCCGTCTACAGAATGATGAAATAGACGATATACAAGTTTCACAAAAACTCTCCGACCTTGAATCGCGCATCAATGCTATTGCCACGACCTACTCGATGCTTTTGGAAAATGCAAGTCTTGAAGAGATCGATATGAAAATCTATTTGGACAACCTGCTTCTGGACATTTCCGAATACCATAACTACTTACATTACCGTATCGATATACATACCGATATCGATGCCGGCCTTCCCATAAAAGAGTCTGTCTATGTCGGTCTCATTGTCAACGAACTTGTTACCAACTCCTACAAATATGCTTTCCCTGACGGCAAAGGGTCTATCGATGTCAAGCTGCATGAAGAAAAAAACCATTATACTTTGATTGTTGAAGACAGTGGTGACGGATTTGAGCCCGATGCCAACAACAAAAGCCTGGGTCTCAAACTCATACATACCCTGGTCTACGACCAGCTGGGCGGGAACATGGAACTGTTCACCAGCGATCATACCAAATACATTATAAAGTTCGCTATATGACCACAATGAACGTACTGATAGTCGAAGATGAGAGCATTGTTGCAATGGAGATAGAGAGCTATGTCAAAAAACTCGGCTATCATGTCGTAGACATCTGCTCCAACGCCGAAGACGCACTGGCCGTTGCGAGAGATGAAAGGATCGACATTGCCCTGATGGACATCTGTATCAAAGGTGACCTCGATGGTGTAGAAACCGCAGAGCTCATTAAAAAAGCCTATCCGAGAACAGAGATCATCTTCCTGACCGCACACACAGATGACTACAACGTTGACCGTGCTATCACACTCGATCCTGTCGCCTACCTTTCAAAACCGTTTAACCGTGAAGAGCTGCGTATCTTTTTGAAGATCGCTACACAGAAAGTACAGGGGAAAACGTTTAATAAAAAAGATATTCCACATCATATCTATCTCGACGAGGAGTTCTGCTACGACACACGAAACACCATGCTCTTCTGCTGCGAAGAGCCTCTGCGTCTGACCAAAAAGGAAAGTGCCCTTATGGACATCCTCATCGCCAACAAGAACAAGGTCGTAGCCACCTACACGATTGAAAATACCCTCTGGCCGGAGAAGGATACTACGCCCAATACACTCAGAACACTGGTAAGGAGGTTGCGGGAGAAGCTGAAATACAGGTTTGTGAAAACGGTTAACGGGCAGGGATATATACTGACCATTAACCAGTAAAACGTTAATTACACTAATATCTTCTAACTATGTATTCCCACGAAGATCGTGGGAATACAAGGGAAATACTATTGGCTCAATTTGCTATCAATCTCCATTTTCTGTATCTTCATAACAAATATTGAGTTTAAACGACGTTTCATCATCCCTCCATCGCAAAAATTGAGCTGTTAATTGATAAGAACTGCCATCTGCATGTAATTCTGCACGTATAGACAGGTTTTTTGTTCCTATACGGGCATTTTCTAAAAAGTCATTATATCTTTGAATATTATAGCCATTAATAGCAGGCGTTTCAGCATAAAGAAGCTGGTTCCAATCACCTCCATTTGCAGTATAAAGATAGGCTGTTCCCGCACTATAACTAAAATGGAATGTTGTGATTCTGGCTGTGAGATAAGCAATTTCTATGTTTCCTGGAAAAGAAAAATCAAATGTGACATTTCCAGGATCAGCAGGTGTCTCCGAATCACTATTGGTTGTTGTTGTAGCCCAATAATGAAATTCTGATTCTTCATATATATTAGCATTATCAGGGGTAACGGTCAGATATGGACTTGTTGGCTGCGCAGCTGGATCATTTATAATATATGAAAAATCATAATCAGAATCTTCAGCCTGGACAGTTATTGTTATATTGTCTTCGGATGTTGCTCCATCATTATCTGTAACCCTTAAAGTGAATGTATGCTCATTCGCGTTTGTTCGATTAATTGATGGCGGAAGTTGAATAGTTGGTCCATTATCAATATGAGACATATTTCCATCAGACCAAACAAACCATTCATAACTGACAATTGTTCCATCAGGATCGTTACTTTCTGATCCATCCAATATTAATGTCTCACAAATACTTATGTTGTGATCATCACCAGCCTTAGCTACGGGAGGTTCATTTTCAGGAATATACGGCTTACTCGTCGCCGGGTTGATACAGCGTACTTCAAGACCATATTCTCTTGGCAGTCCTGCGATCATATCCCCTTCACCATTACCCCAGAATACAAGACTTATATCTGGAGATCCATAGTCAGGATTTCTTGTCCAGTATGCCCATTCATCAGGACTACTCAAACTACCATCCTCATAATTTCTATGCCCTCCTACTGTTTCAAAGTGCAGCGTCTCAGTATCTGCTCTCGTCAGTACCATATAATCCTGTGCCGATGGAACCACATAACCACACGGACAGACCTGTGTAGAGGAAACTTTATCTGTACTCTTCCACCCTACATATCTGAGAGAACCGTTATTGTCAACATCATATGCTACCCAGTCAGGAGCACGCTGTACATACCCAGATGCATGTGGAAATGTTCCTACAGTTTTTGCTTCACTTCCTATATCTTCAATTATAAATTTACCATACCAGCTGTCACTGCTATTGGACTCAATTGTCGTTGCTTTTGTCATTGTAGTCTCTGAGTCTCTCTTTTCATGACCATCAGCAGCTCTACCCCACTGATAGAGATCGCCGATTGCGTCACTGTCATTTTCATCATCCGCTACTTTATTTGCTCCAAGGTTTCTGTCCAGCCACTCCTGACCATTTGCAAGAGTAATCGTTCCGAACCCCGCTGTTTCCAGACAAGTCGGACCTTCAGGCTCAACCAGTGTCACTTGAGTATTATCGGTTGCGGTTGCCCCGTTATTGTCCGTTACAACAAGCGTGACCGTATAGGTCCCTGCAGCCAGATCCTCAGTAGAAACATCCTCAGTCATTCCTGATCCGATGATAATATCCTGTATTTTCCATACATAAGAGACGATTGTCCCGTCCGGATCATAACTCTCACTTCCATCTGCCGTCACGGTATCTCCGATTGTAACTTCACTTGGGATCACTTTTGCAACTGCTACAGGAGGTATATTTTTTGCACTTCCGACAAGTTGTGTGTCGGATGATATACCTTCGGTTTCACATCCTGACAAACCAAGTACTACAGCACCAGATATGAGTGCGATTACTGTTTTTCTATTGATATATTTCATTTTCATTCCTCCTTAAAATCTATAAGAGACACCAACTGTCCAGTCTTCGGCATCCACATCTTCAAGCTGTGCTCTGTAGTCGAACCCTGTACCGTCGTACAGTCTGACATAATCAGCGAAGATCAGCACATTCTCCATCACTTCATACTGGGCACCAAGTCCCCACTGGAACCCGCTTTCGTATGCATCTCCGCTCTCGAGGTTCCCCAGCTGTACACCACCGTATCCAAGCAATGCATAGACATCAAAGACTTCAGTGACAGGGTACATCGGTTTGACGTAGATCCCCCAGCTTGAGATATCGTTATCGTACTCTCCGCCTGTATTGGTTGTCAGGCCCGGGTCATAGTCCGTATTGAACCCCAGCCATGCACGTCCTTCGAATGCTACATACCTGTTATACTGATATCCTGCCTGGAACATAACCGTTGTGGAGCTTATCTCTTCTTCGGTCTGGTCATCATTGATATAGGCAGCACCCATACCGAGACCGATATAGAAGGCACCCTCATCTACAATAACCTGTACCGGTACCACTTCTTCCACAGGAGCGACATCGCCCCCAGCATAAGCCATTCCGCCCAGTGACAGAATGGCCACAAAAGAAAGAACACTTTTCTTCATCTTTTCCCCTTTTCAAACTTCTTAATTATTAGCAGACAATATATAAAATACTTAATCCACTTATAACAAGTATAGTGAAAAGATGTGCCAAAGGTGTGCCAAAATGAGTTTTTGTAGTTTTTTTGCAATATTTTTTAAATTTTAATACCATATACTGCTTATTTCACTTTCGAGAAATGAACGGTCCATACCTTTATAGTCATAAGAACTTTTTTAATTCTTACCTGATGCGAAGGAAAAAAGGATTTACCCAATTGAGATGGAGGTGAGTACCCAAAGAGAAGAAGTATACTACATAAAACTGATCATCAATAATGAAACTTTAAACTTAAAATAAGAAAGAAAAAACATCAACCCAAAATCATGAAAATAAATGAAACAAGTAATTAGAACAACTTGATACCAAGTGCCACCTGCTCTTCAAGCTGATCGAATGCTTTGTCCATAGCATCTACAATACTTGAAGCTTGGCTTCCCGAAGGTACGCTTGTACTGAAGAGTCTGGCCTTTCGTTTTCCTGTTCTCAGGTTTTCAAGCTGGATGGAAGCATCAAGGTAAACCCTGTTGCCCTGCGCAATGAAACGTGAGAGCTGTACTTTGACTCTGATTTTCGGCTGGGAACCGACACCCCATGGATAGCCATAGACTTCTGGCTGCTTGAACTTCTTCTGCAAATAGCTGATAAGCCTCTGTGTCAGCCCCTCATCGATATCTTCCGCCCAGCTTGCACCGCCCAGAAAAGAGACCTGGCTGTTTGACTTGGCTACCGCTATCTCCCTTTTGAAGAGATATTTCGGCACAGTGACCTTCTCTACACCGATGACACCGTTGAAAGACTTATATGTCGTGGCGGGCTGTGGTGCCGTGGAGAGGATGTAGTAGCTGGAAGTACCGCAGCCTCCCAGAGTCAGCAGCAGTAACAGTGTTGAAATGGTCTTTGTTCTAAACATTATTTATCTCCGAAAATGAGTGAATTTGGTTTACGGTTAAGCATCTTGAGGAACTCCTGCATCTCTCTGGAAGTTTGTGAAACAACCTTCAGTGTCTCTGTAAGCTGACGGCTGAGCAGAGAATTGCTCCCATAACCCTTGACGACCTTTTTCGTTGTCTTCAGCGTACGTGTTAATTCTTTAAGTGCCTTATCAATCTCATCTGGCATAGAAGCGAAAGTTTTCTTGCTGGTAAGTGCATTAAGGTTCTTCACTGTCTTTTTCAACTCTTCAAGTACTACATTGGCGTTGGCAACCGGCTTCTCGCTCTCTTTAACCACCTTGTTCAGCGAAGCAACAAGTTCTTCGATGGGCAACCTGTTGATCTTGTCCATGATCTTCGAGAGTCCGGCCATCATATCACCATTCACGGATCGCACGGTTGGGATAAGGGCATAGTTTCCTGTTTTTTCTATGCTTTTGTTCCCGTCGTTATCTGTAAAAAGAAGATTGACATAGAGCCTTCCCGTAATGGGGTCTATAGTGTCGATACGTGCGCGCAGCCCCTCCTCTACCGCATGATAGAGATTTGCTTTCCCTGTATCGTTCGCATCGGAAAGGTCGTCGAAAACGGAGGTGTCTATCTCGGTGAGCACCGTACCGTTCATTTTGTGCGTCTTTTTGTCGTAAGAGAGCGTAATTTCCGAAACAGTACCGATCCTGAAACCGTCATACTTTACAGGTGAGCCTATTTTCAGACTGGCGATGGAATCTTCCGTATGAAGCAAGAAGAAGCCGATCTCTTTTTTTTCATGACCCAGTTTTTTGGTATTGACAGAACTTCTGTTCTTGTGCAGGAGAAATGCAAATGTGTCCGGTACAGTACGGTTGGCATCCTTCCCTGTCGTAGAGAACTCTATGGCTCCCTGAAGGAGATCCGTCACGGGAGCGACTGTCACATCGAGCGTACCGTTTGCCAGTTCGGCATCCAGCGTACTTCTTACCCAGAATTTCGAATCGGTATGCACATAGGACACATACGCCTTGTCGATGAAGACGATCACATCTACAAAAACATCATCAAGCCCCAGCATCACATATTCGACACGTCCTACTTTGATGTTCTTCAGGTAGATCGGCGTGCCTGCTTTAACCGAACTCTCCCCCCGTGCTGTCCTCAGCACGAAATACTCACCGTTCCTGTCACTCCGGTAGGCATGTTCAAGTCCGACGAACGTTGTTTTCAACGCACCTCCTTTTTGGGAAGCCAGACCGATATAGTTACCGGAAACGATCGTCTCGAGTCCTGATATACCGGAAAAACCGAGTTCAGGTTTAACGATCCAGAATTTGGCATCTTCATTCAGATAGGGCTCGGCCACCTTGTCTATGCGGGCGATCACAGCAACCCCTTCTCCATTCTCTTGCAGTGTGATCTTCGTGACCGTACCTACTGGCACATCCTTGTACCGTATCTGGCTTTGGCCTGCTTTAAGCCCTTCATTGTTGGGAAAGATGATTTTGATCTCCGGCCCCAGCTCAGAGTAGTACTGGTATGCCAGCCATCCTGCGATAATGAGCGCAATGAAAGGAACGATCCAGATAGAGGTGAAAAAATTAAACTTGGTAGACTCCTCTACCTGCGGTAACTGTTCTGACATCTATTTCTTCTCCCTCATGGTATGTAGTGTTTTATTATCCTGGATCAGGCTTTCATCGAAGGCATGTGCTGCCAGCAGAGTAAAAAATACTGAAAGTGCAAAGGCGGTAGCAGCCGTTCCCGCAATGATCTCTATGTTCGCAAGGTGGATCAGTGCCATCAGTATCGCCACGACGAAAACATCTATCATCGACCAGGGACCGATCGCCTCTGTCATAAAATAAAGTTTATGCTTATTCACTTTGCTGTCTTTTCCTATGGGGTATTTTACACTAATTAAGAGATAAATCAAGACAAGAAACTTCACAATGGGTATCATAATGGAAGCAAAGAAGATGATTGCGGCTATGGGGTAAGAGCCATGCTCCCACAAAAGGATGACCCCACCGATGATCGTACTGCCCTCCTGATTGCCAAACTGCGAAGTGATCAGCATGGGGTAGAGGTTTGCCGGAATATAGGCGATCATCGCCGTAATAAGATAAGCCCAGCTCTTCTCCGTTTTGTAGCGTCTGTGCCTATAAATGTGGGAACCGCAGCGCCTGCAGATGTTTCTTTCTCCCTTCTTGATATTGACCGCTTCACAGGTCGGACAGCGTAGCAGATCCTCCTCTTTGACCTCCATCATAACGTATTCCCCATTGAATTCTCTTTCAAAAAGACTCTTTTACGCAACATCCATATTTCGGCAATATGGATACTCCGTGTAATATAAATATCGAGCAGGACAAAGACGATCAGCGCCCAGAAAGCGATCCCCATATGTATCTGTGCATACCCGATCAGTTTGACCAGTGCTACCAGAATACTCACAAGAAAGATATCGCTCATACTCCAGGGTTTCAGATGAGAGAGCAGTACCAGCAGCTCTTTGCTCAACTGTTCGCCTATGCCCAGCTTTAACAAGAGGAACACAAGCAGATAAAGCACAAAGATCATTACAGGAAAAATGAAGATCAAAAAAACACACAGCATCCCTACAATGAAAAAGCCGTTATCGAACAGGCTCATGATCGTCTTGGGGATCGTAATGAACTGTTCGCTTCCAAGCAGTTCTATCTTGACCAGGGGGAAGAAGTTGGCGACGAAAAAGAAGATGAGTGCCGTGATACTCAGAGCCAGTCCATGTTCTGCCAGACGGCTGTCATAGCGGTACATAACACTGCCGCATTCCGAACAGCAGGCTTTAGAACCGTCTTTAATAGGGACTTCCCGATGAAGCGTATGACACTGTGGACAGAGGACAAGTTCGTCAAGAGCATCTTCATTTTCAATTTTCATGGTTATAATTATAGCCAACGACATCTCTAATACCATTAAAAGAATGATTTATGCCAGCAAATACAAAGGGAACGATGAAGATACTCTCCATAGGAAAAACGCTTTCACATGAAGATCTCGCTATCACCTCTGTTTCCTCATCTTCTCTTCCTGAAATTCACAATATCCAAACCTATGACTATGTCATTATCAATGGCGGTGACGGGACCATCAGGCGTGTTCTTAACCAGCTTCACAACCTCAGCAGGATGCCAACCTTTATTCTCAATCCCACGGGTTCATTCAACGTCGTAGCCAAGATACACCGTGCACCAAAGATAGGTTCCGTCCTCGACAGCCTTGCAAAAGGTGAAAGACCCAAAACCCAAAAACACCACCTTTTTAAAATGAATGACGAGCTTTTCCTCTTTTCTGCCGGGAATATGGGAGACCTTCAACACATCTTTCTCTCGGAAACTCTTCGTTTCGGGTGGCTCAAACATGGCATAGCCAAATACATCCTTGCTGTAATCTTCCTCTTTCCCGTACATGTCATCATGACACCTTTTATGCTGATGAGCAGTACACGGTTCTTCATCTTCACGCCCCTGCGTTTCATCAAAAAGTTCGGAAGTTTCTACGGTGAGGTCCATGAGGTCGACCTCGACCTCGACAACGACTACAATATGATAGAACTCGACGGGGACATCGTCAATGTCAAAGGGCGGCATCTGCGCATCAGACAGGCAGGGAATGTACGGGTGGTGACGAAACAGTGAACACCCCGCTAAAACAATTCACACGATACCCCCTGACTTTATGGGTATTCATAATCATACCCTTCTTTCTTTTTGCCGGGAACGACATTGATGTCATCATCCCCAAACCACAGAAGCTCATCAAAAGCAGCGGTACATTCCAACTGAACAGAGAGACCCGTTACCTCTCCAACACAGTATTTGCAAACAATGCCATCAGCTACCTGCAAGATCATCTGAAACGGAATTCGGGGTATACACTGCAAAAAGCCCGTCGTGGTTCGAAAAACACCATCCGCTTTCGCTATGATTCACAAAAGATCAAAAAGGCCGAAGCCTACAGACTAAGAATAGACAAAGAGCAGGTCAGTATCGAAGCAAGGGACAAAGCCGGTTTTTTCTATGCAGTCATCAGTATGATGCAGCTGATCAATCCGGCTATATGGCGTAATGCAAACGGCAAAAAGATCAGGCAGTGGCAAATCCCCTCCTGTACTATCAAGGACTACCCTCGTTACAGATGGCGAGGGATGATGCTCGATGTCTCGCGTAACTTCTTCTCCAAAACCTATGTCAAAAAATTCATTGACCGTATGGCACAGCAGAAACTCAACCGCTTCCACTGGCATCTGACCGATGACGAGGGGTGGCGTATCGAGATAAAAAAGTATCCGCTGCTCACGAAGGTAGGTGCAAAACGCGGACCGGGGACCAAACTGCCCTTCTCCACTTTTCCAGCCATGCGCGGGCCTAAGAACAGGATACAGTCAGGGCATTACACCCAAAATGACATCAGAGAGATCGTTACCTATGCCAGAGCCCGTTCTATCGAGATACTGCCGGAGATAGACATGCCCGGCCACAGCAAAGCGGCCATCGCAGCCTATCCCAAACTATTACAGGACCCCAAAGACAAAAGCCGTTACCTCTCCGTACAGAGGGTTAGCAACAATACGATCAACCCTGGAATGGAAAGCACCTACATCTTTCTGGACAATGTTATTGCCGAGGTCAGCAGGCTCTTCCCCTTCGGATACATCCATCTGGGGGGTGACGAAGTTCCAAAAGGAGCATGGAGCAGATCTCCTGCCGTAAAGAAGTTGATGAAGAAAAAAAAGTTAAAAAGTACTAGAGAGGTACAGAACTATTTCTTTACTCAAATGGACAGTATACTTGCCAAACACGGTAAAAAGATGATCGCATGGCAGGAGGTTCTTTCAGAAAAACCAGAACTGAGACAGGATGATATCTTCATGGCATGGAAAAGCCCCAAATCAGGCTATAGGGCCATAAAGAAAAAACGTAATGTCATCATGGCACCGGTACAGTACCTCTATTTCGACCAGCAGTACATACGGAACAGAAAAGAACCGGGGCATACCTGGTCCACCCCTGTCAGCACCCAAAAAGCATACAGTTTCAAGCCCGGAAGCTCCCGCTATCTCAAAGGTATACAGGCCTGTCTGTGGTCGGAAACACTGCTTAATGAAAAGATAGCCGACTACCTGGCATGGCCAAGGAGCTTCGCTCTCTCGGAAGTGGCATGGACGGAACAGAAGAGGCGGAATTGGAAAGACTTTCGGAAACGTGTTAAAAATAGAGGCCTTAAGAGGTTACAGATCCAGAATATCCATTACAGACCATAATACAATCTCTCGCGTAGGGTGTCCGTGTCCCCACGGCACCAGAAATCAATCATAAAAAAATGTTGTTTATGCATGGCTTAATCGGTGCTGTCAGGGGACAGCACCCTACGCGATCCCAATCATATTACGGATAGAGAAGATATTTTGTACGTATCTTTCTGAACTTCCTAAGATCTTTCCCCCAGCTTTTTCGTATCGATGCCTCGGAAGCTCCGGAAATGATCTGTTTTCGTAACTGATCCGTTCCTGCCAGCCTGTTGAAAAAACTGTTCCCGAGGAAAAAATGCTTTTTGTCGGAGTAATTGACATAGGCATCCCTCAGATAAGAGAGGTTCAGCTGCTTTCTACGACGTTCTTTTTCAATATCTACTCTGCTTAGATCAATCCCGTAACACCGTTTTCCTTTGTATTTTGGATATCTGGCCCCCGGTCTCGACTTTGGAATAAAAGAGAACTTTTTAACCCTGTATTTTGGTGCACCGTAGAGCTGGAAAGGCTTGGCAGTACCTCTTCCTGCTGAAATGACTGTCCCCTCAAAAAAAGCCAGTGACGGATACAGCATAATTGCCCTGTCATTTGGCAAATTGGGAGAAGGCTTGACCGGCAGGGAATAGAAAGAATCATGCGTATAGTTTTTCAGTGGTATGACAGTCAGCTTCGCCTGTACACCATGCTTCAGCCATCTTTCCCCATTGAGCATTTTGGCATACTCCCCGATGGTCATACCGTACACGACCGGTACGGGGTCAAGACCGACAAAGCTGCGATACCGCTTCTTCAGTACCGGGCCGTCTACATAATGCCCGTTGGGGTTGGGTCTGTCCAGGACCATGACCGGAATGCGCTGCTCTGCTCCCGCTTCCATGACATAATGCAGGGTTGAGAGGTATGTGTAGAACCGTACACCCGCATCCTGGATATCGAAGAGGATCAGATCGATCCCTTTCAAGTCCTTTTTTGTAGGCTTTTTATGTTTGCCATACAAAGAGATGATGGGGAGACCGGTCCTGGGGTCACGGCTGTTCCCGAGATGCGCACCTGCATCTGCCGTTCCGCGAAAACCATGCTCCGGCGCAAAGATCTTTTTGATTTTAATGCCGTGTTTCAACAAATAATCCACTAGATGTATTCTGCCGATCAGAGAGGCGTGGTTGACCACCAGTGCGATGCTCTTCCCTTTTAAAAGCGGCAGATACAATTCGGGACGCTCAGCCGCCGGTGTGATCTTCCCTGCAAAAAGTACAGCTGAAAAAAGGAGGTATATCCCCATAATCTGTACAGTTTTTTTTACAATACCCATGATCACACTGTCCTATACCATAACAGGCAGGTCCCGGTAATACGCTACCACTCTCTGGTCAACATGGATGACCCGCTGCAGGTACTGTGAAAGGTCACCCCGGCTGAAATCGATCTTCAGCCGTTTGGGGTCGATGGCCCTTGAGATGGCTACGTAGAACTGGCTTGGCGCAAAGATATTGTCGACATTGCAGACGAGGTTGTCTATACTCATGCCCTGCGACTTGTGTATGGTCACGGCATAGGCGAGCTTCAGCGGGAACTGCGAGAGGGTAGCCAGAGACATCGTTTCGATGGCTCCATCCTCCTTGACCGCCATGTCGAGCAGGTCGAAGTCATGGCGCTCCACACGGACGTACTCCTCCTCCTTCTCGACAATGAGGTAGTCATCCTCTATCTTTTTGAGGATCCCCCGCTCCCCGTTGACGAATTTACCCCATTTATTCACGGTAAAGAGAATGGGCACGCCCTCTTTAAGCGTCAGCTGTTCGGAAATAGGCAGCAGTTTCTTCCAGCCTGCCAGTTTCTTTTCGTGTACCTTGCCGAACATTTCGATATTGGCAAAAAGAATGGTCTCTTCGGTCTCAAGCTCGTTGATCCTGGCGCGGTTGGTCTGTTCGACCTCAAGATTTCGGCCATAAAGACAGGTCGGGTCCTTCTCCAGATCTTCGTTGTTCCAGAGGCGCATCATGTACTGCACGACCTCTTCGTCGCAGATCCCCTTGCGTACTTTGGAGAGGATGTGTGTGAACTCAGCATCCTGCGTCCGTTTCATTTCGGTCAGTTCGATGACCGTCAGGTCGAAACGCTCCCATGCCATACTCTCGAAGGCATAGAGCTTCTCACCGAAGACATCGTTGCGGCTGTTCTGCTTCTGCACCGGCGGCAGCTGAAAGAAATCTCCCACAAAAAGCACTTTGCCCAGGTAGCCGTAATTGTTAAGCCGGTAGGCGATCATGTCAAGTAGGTCGGTACTGACCATCGAGATCTCGTCGATGATGATGAGATCGGTAGCCTTGAGGACTTTTTTCAGGTCGGCCAGGCGCTTTTTGGCACGTTTGTCCGAGGCGGCAAGTTCATCGAAATTCGAAGCAATACCGAAAGCAAAAAAACTGTGTACGGTAAATCCCCTGATGTTAACGGCGCTCACCCCCGTCGAACCCAGTGCCACTACCTGTTTTCCGCGTTTTCTGTAGTCAGAGATCACTTCGTTGGTAATGTAGCTTTTCCCTACCCCCGCACCTCCGGTCAGAAAGACATTGGAGTGTTTCAGTGCTTCAAGTACGTCGATCTTAGTAGCCATAGCCTGCCTTGTCTATGATACCGCTCTGGCACCGGCTTCGTGTTGGTTTTCCGCTTTTAAGCATGGTGGAAAGATCTTCCCCTTTATTTCCCATATGCAGCCAGAGTTCGGTAATGAGCCCGTTTTGGCAGCGAAGCTCCACACGTTTTCCCGACCCTTTTCCAAAGGTGTTGTCAAAAAGGAATCGTACCTGTTTGAGGGTCACTCTCTTCCCCGCATTATTGACAAAGAAGCGGCTCACTTTCGAACCGTTCACCTGCTCCGTCAAAATTATGGCATCTTTAAAATAGCTCTGTGCATCGGTCCCGTAGCAGCTTCCGTGCTTCACCCACTCGTGCCGTTGCAGGTTGGAAGAGACTCCGGGCATCACTTTTGAAAGTTTCTCTTTCAGTTCACTGTCCAGTTCCGGTTCAGGCAGTCTGTTCCACTGCCCGTGCCTGTCCAGCGTGACCAGTCCAGCATCGACATTGCAGTAACTGTTGCTCTGCGGCTGCGGCCAGAGTCCATGCAGTACGAAGTGGCTCTCGCTGTAACGCTTCTGCCCAAAACTGAAGAGTGGCTGCCGACACTCTTTTCTGCTGCGATGTGTTTCACAGAAGGCATTCTGCCAGGAGAGTGCCAGAAGCGAATATTTCGGCTTGGCACTATTTTGATATTTTTTAGTATGTTCCGATTTAATCGTATTGTTATTATATGTGTTATATGATGATGTTTTCGAAGGAAAACAGCTCTCATCCACCCAACGCTGTGCCGGATTCTCACCTTTGACCAGGACGAGTATCTGTCCCTTGTGCTGCTGAAGCATAGTATATTCCCGCTGGGTGTCCAGATGGACATTATGACTGTTCTGCGTATGCTTCATATTGTTGTACGCTGAGCAGCTTTTCGCCGGTACGGCTTCATACCTTGCTTCTATAAAGAGTGTAGAGAAGATCAGCAGGAACAAGATTTGTTTCATACAAATAAGCCTTATGTTATTTTGGAATGTATTATATCGTTTTGGGATAAGTTTTGATATGATTACTTCATGATATTTGAAAACCTTGAAACAATCCCCAAAACCTTTGGCAACAAAAAGAAAAACCCCTGTTCCCATCAACGCAGGCGCTCCAACATGATGCTCAACCCCCTGAACCTCAAGCATCTCAACCGAATGGACAAAAGCCCTGCCGATATGATCACCCTCAATCTCGAAGATGCCATCGCGCCAAGCCGTAAAAAAGAAGCACTGCATAACATCGCACTCTTTCTCTCTTACATGGAACGAAGCGATAGTTTCATTATCATACGAACCAATCCACTGAATGAAGGCGGAGCGGAAGAGATAAGCTTTCTGAACGATTTCGGCTTCGACGCCATCCGCATAGCCAAGGTGAAGGACCAGACCGAGATCGCACAGGCACTTACCCTGCTTTCAGATAACAAGGAGCTGCATATCTCTCTGGAGACCAAAGAAGCGTTTGAAAAATTAAATACCCTGCGTATTGACGAGCGGCTGACCACTGCCAACCTCGGTATACTTGACCTCCTGAGCTCACTTGGACTGCCGCAGTCCATCGTCACGCCAGACAACCCGACCATCGACTACATTCTCTCCAAATTCCTTGTGGATGCCAAAACAGCCGGCATACACCCCATCTCCTTCATGTTCCAGGAGTACAACGATACGGAAACCTTCAAAGCCTGGTGTGAACAAGAGAAGAAGATGGGCTTTGAAGGCAAAGCATGTATGGGCCCCAAGCAGGTCAATATCGCCAATACTGTTTTTAGTATTAATGAATATGAAATTGAAAGGGCACGGCACATCAAATCTGTCTTCGAAGAACATTCTGCCCAGGGCATCAACGGTTTCATGGATGGGAAGTATGGATTCATTGATGAGCCGATCTATCGGGATGCTCTATTGATACTAAATAATATAGGAGAAGAATATGCGACCGCTTAAACTGCTCTTTCTCATTACAATGATCCCCCTCTTCCTGCTGGCCAACGATGACCGGCCGCCTGTCAGGTACGACTACCTCTCCAAACCTGATGTCCAGCGTTTCATCAGAATGATGCACACGCGCTACGGTTTCAGTGAAAGTTATCTGAAAAATGTCTTCAAACATGCCAGGCTCGACAGGGACACGCTGGCGCGCTATACGGGAAAGTTCAAGAAGAACACGACTGTGGGAAGCTGGGAACGTTTCAAACTGCATGTGGTCAATCCTGAAACCTTCAGGGAGGCAAAAGCCTTTAAACGAAAGCACTACAGGACCCTGAAAAAGGCCGAAAGGGCTTACGGGGTAGATATGGACTACATTGTTGGTTTTTTGGGCGTAGAGAGCCGTTTTGGGAACTATACGGGTGATTATAATATTCTTGATGCCCTTGCCACGCTTGCCTTTCATAAAAACCGTATGCAGAAGTTCTTTAAGAGTGAACTCAAACACCTCTTTCTCTTTGCCAGGGAAAAGAAGTACGACATCACCAGGTTACAGGGCTCGTTTGCCGGTGCCATGGGCTGCGTGCAGCAGGTCCCCTCAGTCGCACGCCGTTTCAACAGGGACTTCGACGGTGACGGTGCCAGTGTATGGGATATAGAGGACTGTATAGGCTCGATCGCATCCTTCATGCACAAGAACCGGTGGAAAAAAAGGATGCCCGCTGTCATTCCTGCCAGATACAAAGGCGGCAAACGCTTTATGCGGCTGCGTACCTCTCATAAACGTATGCTTCCCATGCGTACCATCAGAAAGACGGGGGTCACTCCTGCACGGCCTTTCCCGTGGAATAAAGCCTATCTCATCAAAACACGTAACAGAACGCATGACGACCTCTGGTTGGGAACAGCCAACTTCAGAGTGCTTACACGCTACAACAACTCGGCCAACTACGGTGTAGCGATCTACCTGATCGCAGAATCGGTAAAATAATCCGAGATAATCAATAGATCAGCGGTACGAAACGGAACCCCGGGTACTCCTCTTTGGAGATGCGGCCGTCAGAAAGCTTTCTGAAACGGAAAATGGAATTCCTTACCGGAATGACCAGCACTCCTCCCGGCTTCAACTGCGCAAAAAGTTCCTCTGGTATCTCACTGCTGCTGGCGGAGACCAGTATTCTGTCGAAGGTCTCACCCGGCTTTCCCAGCGCTTCTCCTGCCTTTTGAATGCTGCAGTGGGGACCGAAGTCGAACTTTGAAAGATTGTGCTTTCCCGCCTCAACAAGACTCTCTACCCTCTCCAACCCCTCAACACTTCCGCTTTTTCCTGCGATGCTGCAGAGCAGTGCCGTTGTCCATCCCGACCCTGAACCGATATCGAGTATTTTGTCTCCTTCATGCGGCTCCAACAGTTCGAGCATGAAAGCTACAGTGGAGGGTTGTGAGATCGTCTGGTCGTTTCCTATGGGCAGAGGGGCATCGATGTAAATGTACTCCCCGAATGATTCAGGAATGAAGTTTTTTCTGTCCACTTTCTTGAACGCCTCGATGATCCGGGGTGTTCGCAAAGCACCGCCAACGATCATCGAATCGATCAGTTCCTGCATATTCTTCATTTTACTCTCCCAGAAAAGCGGCACTCATATAGCCGACGACCTGGGATTCATCGCCGCTGGCATCCGCACTGGTCCTGTAGTCGAGCAGCAGCGGTTTCAGCCCTCTTCTCTTGGCTGCGATCAGCATTGCCTCCACACCGATCTTTCCACAGGCCTCGCATCCCTGATGCAGTTCTGCCGTATCAAGCTTCTGCACAGCATCCATACAGATGCTGTCAAGCCTCTTCGCCTTCTCTATGTCATAGTAATGGCTCAGGTCCGTGCTTATGACCACAACAGTATCGGGGTCATCCAGCAGATAGTCTATCACTTCCGCCAGTCTTGCCGGGTCTTCATCACCGTACACCAGTTCCACTACGGATGCATCCGTGTCGTAGGTCTTGACGAAGGGCATCTGCACTTCCGTACTGTGTTCATGATGGGCATCCGGAACGAACTGAAGGCCGAACCTGCTTTTTAGTTCATTGACCAGTTCTCTGTCGATGGGCAACGCTCCCAAAGGGGTATTGTAACTGTCATAATCTGAAATACTCGTTCCTTTCAGATAGACCCTGTGGCTTGGGCCGATCACGACCACCCTCTTGGCTTCTGTATTTCCCAGCAGACGCATGGCGACATTGGCCGTAAAGGCTGAATAGACATAGCCTGCATGCGGTACGATGACCGCCCTTGGTTTCATATGCAGCAGCTCTTCATTCTGAAGATGCTCCTCTATGATCCTGTTATAGTGTTCGAACATCTCTTTGATCTCATTGGCATCTGACGGGTAGAACTGTCCCGCTACAGCTGTTTCTCTTGTACTCATATTACTTTTCTCCTATTTTAATATTATTTAGTATAATACTACACTTTCGATTGGAATCGGATACTTCAATACAGTGTATCCTGTAGATGGTTCCGAATTTGCCGAGGCTGAAGCCAACGGTTCCAAACGAGGCCATCATTATTTCCAGATTCCTTCTATCTCTCTCTTGCATTTCGGACAGTGTCCATCCTCCAACCGGTTGACTGTGACCGAATACCCCGTTCTGTCTATCAGCAGTTCACCACAGTCCGGACAATAGGTATCGCCGTGCACCGGTACATTGCCGAGGTAGATATAGTGCAAGCCGGCTTCCTGTCCGATCTTTTTGGCGCGCATCAGTGTCTCCAGACCTGTGGCCTGATGATCCAGCATCTTGTAATCCGGATGGAAAGCGCTCAGGTGCCACGGGACATGTTTTCCCAGTTCATCGGCGATGAACGCCGCCATCTCCTGCAGGTCCCTGTCGCTGTCGTTCTCTCCGGGAATGATCAGTGTGGTCACTTCGACCCAGATACCCTCGCCTACCATTCTTCTAAGGGTTTCTTTCACACCTTCAAGACCACCTTTGAGGACCTTTTTATAGTAGGCATCGTCCCAGCTTTTGAGGTCGATGTTGGCTGCATCAAGCCAACCCGGCATATCTGCAATGATCTCTTTCGTTTCGAACCCGTTGCTGACAAAAATGTTCTTCAGCCCTCTCTCTTTGGCGATCACACCGATATCTTTGGCATAAGGGTAAAAGATGGTGGGTTCGTTGTAGGTATAGGCGATCGAAGCGGCTCCGTGTTCAAAGGCAAGGTCCACCATTTTTTCCGGAGAAACTTCTATCTGCTTGTTGACATGTGTCTCCTGCGAGATATCCCAGTTCTGGCAGAAAGGACATTTAAAATTACACCCTACCGTACCGAACGAAAGCGCTTTGCTTCCCGGCAACAGGTGATAAAGCGGTTTCTTCTCGACCGGATCGACATTGAGTGCCACGGGATGCCCGTAGACAAGATTCTTCAACTCCCCGTTCTCATTCTTGTTGACCCCGCAGATCCCGACCTGCCCCTCTTTGAGCTTGCAGTAGTGCTGACAGAGCAGACAGACTATCCGGTCTTTCCCTTCTTCTGTTTTATAATATTTCATGTTTTCGTGTGCTGTCATAGAGACTCCTTCTTTTAAACCTTTATATAGAAAGGCTCAACTTTCTTTCACTATACCATATAGGTTTGAAAAAGTCAAGAGACGGGAATAAAAATAGTATATCAGGGAAAAGAGAGGAAGGTGATCCATAAAATGGGAAGGGGAATACTGGATCGGCAATCCGTACAGGGAGTTGAAATATCTACTCGCCTATTTCAAAATGATGCTGCTCTCTGTTGTTGAGATAAAAGGTTTCAAACGCCTTTTGTTCCAGTGCTTTGGAGAAATAGAACCCCTGGAAGACCTCACATCCCTTGCTTTTAAGGAACTTGAACTGCTCTTCACTCTCTACGCCCTCTGCTACGGTTGTAAGGTTGAATATCTTTGCCATCGCCAGGATCGTGCTGATCATCAGCCTGTCGGACTCGTATTTGTTGATATGATTGACAAAAGAACGGTCTATCTTCAATTCTTCGATGGGCATTTGACGCAGAGAGCTCAGAGAGGAGTATCCGGTACCGAAGTCATCCATTGAAAATGCTATTCCGATACGTCTCAGTTTGTTCATAATAGCGATGATCTTGTACATATCCTCTATCATGATCGTCTCGGTCACTTCAAAAATGACCTTCTTCCTGGTATCTTCTGTGAGGTATTTTTCGACAAGTGCTTCAACCTGTCCCAAAAAATCCACATGGAAGAACTGGCGTACACTGAGATTGACAGAGAACTGCTCCAGTACAATACCCTGCTCCTCCCACCGCTTCAGTGTTTTGAAGGCTTCCTCTATAATGTACTGTCCCAATTCAATAATAAGTCCGGTCTTCTCGGCAATCCCTATGAATTCGGAAGGAGGTATGAAACCGAATTTGTCATTTTTCCATCGTACCAGTACTTCACAGCCTACCAACTGGCGGTCCTGGTTCATCTGAGGCTGATAACGCAAGTCTATTTCATTGTGTTCAAGCGCAAAATAGAGTTTTCTCTCCAGTTCAAGATGGTACTCCACCCTTTTCGCCAATGCTTCGTTAAACACGATGATCCCGTCACGCCCCTGTGCTTTAGCCTCATACATCGCAATATCGGCTTCTTTAATGAAATGTCTCGCTTCAGAGGAGGTACGCCCGATACCGTTCACCCCGATACTCGCACTCAGATAAAGGTGGTGCCGGTCGATCAGGTAAGGTTCTTTCAGACGCTGTAGAAGCTTCTGGGCAAAGGTATAGGAGATCTCCCTGCAATGCTCCCTATACTCGAACTCTTCACTCACTATGGTAAACTCATCTCCTCCAAGACGGGAGATCACATGGTTACTTCCACAAAATTCTTTGATCCTGCTGGCTACCTCTATCAGTACCTTGTCCCCTATTTCATGGCCAAGCGTATCATTGATGGTTTTGAAGTAGTCCAGGTCAATCAACAAGATATAGGCAAACTTATTGGAATAATGTACTCTTTTGATCAGCTGATCCATATAGTCAACAAAGTACCGGCGGTTGAAGAGCCCGGTAAGCGCATCATGCTGTGCCTGATAGTAATTTTTCTGAAGCATCTGATAGCTGTTGTCAGAAGCATAGAACAGCACTCCCCACAGTATCATGGAAAAAATGGCAAGCACATAACCGTACCATTCCCCGATAAGTGAGAAGTAGACCACCAGCGGCAGCATCAGTATTGCCAGTACAGGCAGGAAAAGGCGCTTGTCCGCAATCAAAATGGCAGATGCAACGACCGCGGCCCCCAACTGTGTAAAGATAGCGATGTAGTGCATCTTGCTCTCGGTCTCATTGGCATAGAGTATGAATATTAGACTCCACAAAGCAAAAATGATGTAAAAGAACACCATCAGCCTGGTATACCAGGATTTTAGATCCGCTGTATTCATCTGTTCGGGTTTGTATCCCTTATACAGGAACCAGCCCCACAGGGAGACAAGCAGCATCAAGCCGTACCATCCAAGGGCAGGCATGACAATACCGTGAAGCCATGCCAAACCTATATAGGCCAGGCCAGGCAGCAGGGAAAGTGCCGTCATGAGAGGAATATGTTTTTTTAGAGTATAGGTACTGTATCGATTCATAATATTATTTTAGTATTTTTTTTTATAATTTTAGATTAAGTTTATGTTATAAATATAATCCATGCCGTACCTACCGTAAGAAATATCAGCGTATTGACTGCCGTGATAATCCCGCCTATCTTATACACTTCACCCGCTTCGATATAGCCGCTTCCCGTATAGATCACATTCGCAGAGGAGCCCTGCGGTGTGATGATGGCATTGAAATTGGTAGCAAAAAGAAGCATGTATGCCATCAGTTCCGATGGCACACCCGCTTTCAACGCTACCCCGAGGAAGACCGAGAAAAGTGCCAGCATCTGCGCGGTCTGGGAAACAAAAAAGTAGTGTATCAGCACATATCCGACGATTAGAGAGACATACACTACCGGCCAGGAGAATCCCTCGACGCTTGTCGAAATGTGTTCACCCACCCACCCCATAAATCCCAGTTCATTGAGGTATTTGGACATGGCATACAAAATAGCGAACCAGACCAGCGTTCCCAGGGCATTCCCCTCGCCTCTGAGGTCATCGAGTGTGAAAATATTTGTCAGCATCAAAATACCCAATCCCAAAAAGGCAACGGCCGTCTTGTCCAGACCCCAGCTGCCGGACATTACCCAAAGTATCACCATACCGATAAATACACCTGCCATGATCCACTCATTTTTATGTACAGGTCCCATCTTATCCAGCGCTTTCTGTGCGATCTGCGGTGCTTCTGGCGTCTCTTTGAGTTCGGGAGGGTAAATCTTGAAAATTACCCAGGGTACGAGAAAATAGAGGATAAGCACCGGTACGGAAGCAGCCAACGCCCAGGAACCGTAGGAGATCTCCACTCCCAACTTCTGGGCCATCTTCGCACCGGCAGGATTCGCTGCCATAGCGGTCAGCCAGAGTGTGGATGAGAGTGTCAGGCCGGCCATGGAGGTCATCATCAGAAAAGAACCGATCTTCTTGCGTGACCCGTCAGAGACTTTCGATCCACTGTCCGCCGCCAAAGCATTCACAATGGGGAAAAGTACCCCGGACCGTGCCGTATTGCTCGGGAATGCCGGGGAGATGAACATATCGGCCGCCACGATGGAGTACCCCAGTTTCAGACTCGAAGTACCGAACTTCCTGATGATCAAAAAGGCGATCCGCTTGCCAAGCCCCGATTTGATGACCCCTCTGGCTATCAGAAAAGCAACGATGATCAACAGAATAAACCCTTCGGAGAAACCGCTGTAGGCCTGTTTGGTTGTAAGGGTACCCGTCAATATCACGGCTGCAAGCGCAAGTATAGAAGAAGTGAAGATCGGCATGGCATTGATAATCACCGCAAAGATAGCCGAAATGAAAATGGCGAACAGATGCCAGGCCTGCGTCTCAAGACCGGAGGGTGTAGGCAGGAACCACAAAATAAGGCCCGAAAGAAGAACTGCGGCCTGCAGCCAGTGTTTTTCCATGGTCTTTTTAGGATGATGTGACATTATTTCCTCTTCTTTATTGATCTGGAACACCGAAAATCTATTTTACTATAATTAGTTGTGAAGCAGGTTTATATGATCCGTATATAGTTGTTTGCATAATTTGGCTTTAAGTCAGAGGGTGGCAAAATAAAATAACCGGGTATTATTAATTCGAAGAATAGCCTGTATATAAAATACCAGAATACCTAATTCTAAAGACGGGGAGAAAAATTGTATTATGACAATGATGGAACAGACTAAAAAGATCGCAATCAGTCTCATATTGGGAGGCTTGGCCTTTGCCGGCATGATCCCTTTTTTCAACTTTGAACAATCGATGATGGTTGCCATGATCGTCCTGATGGTCACACTGTGGACCAACGAGGGGGTCCCTCTGGCAGTGGTCTCACTGTTGCCAATTGTTTTTTTTCCGGCTGCAGGTATTCTCACCACAAAAGAGACGACCATTAATTATGCCAATCCCATCATCTACCTTTTCCTGGGAGGTTTCCTTATCGCCATTGCGGTGGAAAAGACCGGACTGCACAAGGTCATAGCCAACCGTATGCTGGCACTCTTTCCCCGTAGTGTCAGGGGTATCATCTTTGCCCTCATCATCACTTCCGGACTTCTCAGCTCCGTACTTTCTAACACGACGACCACCCTGCTTCTCTTGCCTATCGCACTCTTTTTGACAGAAGATGTCAAACTGAAAATGCGGCTGGCACTCGGTATCGCCTACGGTGCGAGCATCGGCGGCATCCTCACCCCTATCGGTACACCCCCGAACCTCATTTTGATGGGGATCATGGAAGAGATGGGGATGCAGGCGATCCCTTTTGCCACTTGGATGTACCTTGTCGCTCCTTTGGTACTTACGATGTTCATTGCAGTAGGATTTATATTGAGTATGGGTCTGAAAGATATGCATATAGAGACCGATCTTGAGAAGACAGTGTTGACCTCTGAGCAGAAAAAAGTACTCGCTGTTATATTTGGACTGATCGCCATGCTCCTGGTCAATGCTCCGATAAAACCTTTCTACAGCGGGCTTGGCCTGAGTGAACCCGGACTGCTGCTTGGTGCGGGCTTGCTGCTTTTTGTCCCTCCGTTCTCCATTCTGGACTGGATGGCGGACAAAGACAACATTCCCTACCGTATCATGTTTCTTTTTGGTGCAGGTTTTGCCATTGCTGCTGCATTCAGCAAGACCGGCATGGCTCAGGAGATCGCCACACTCTTGGCAGGTTTCTCCAGCCTGCCTCTGTTACTCTTCATTCTACTGATCGCAACCATGGTGACCTTCACCACAGAGATCACCAGCAATACCGCCCTGATCTCCATTATGCTCCCCATCCTTTATGCAATGGCAAAACAGACAGGGATCGATCCGACGATCATTATGCTGGTGGCTACCATCTGTGCCTCCTACGCTTTCATGCTTCCTATCGCCACACCGCCAAACGCCATCGCCATGAGCTCAGGAGTGATCAGCATCAGGACCATGGCGGCTTACGGTTTTGTATTCAACATCCTGGGGATCATCTTCATCGTCACCATCGCCAATTTCTTCTGGATCAAAGTACTATAGACCGTTGTTCTTTGCCCACGCAACGATCTTCTCGCTAATAGAAGCAGGTGTGGGGATCGAAGCAAGTTCAAGTTTTCGATTGTAGGGGATCGGGACATCCTCACCCGCGATCCTCAGCGGTGCCGCATCGAGACTGTAGAACATCTCTTCAGCCGCCCAGCTGACTATCTGCGCTCCGTATCCACCCGTTTTATGGTCTTCCTCCACGACAACGATCGCACCTGTCTTTTTCAGTGAGGCTTCAAGAGTTTCATAGTCAACAGGGTTAAGAGAACAGAGATCTATCACTTCACAGCTCTTGCCGAGCTGCTTTTCTATCTCCGGCACTGCGGCCATCACATCATCGACCATTTTCAGATAGCTGACGATGGTCACATCTTTGCCCTCTTTGAGAACACGTGCCTTGAAAGGATCGATCTTCGTATTGAGGTCCACTTCTCCTTTTTTGTTATAGAGAAGTTCATGTTCAATGAAAACAACGGGGTCGTCACTCATAATGGCATATTTCAGCGCATGGTAGGCATAGTTCACATCTCCTGCTGCAAATACGATCAGGCCGGGTACGGCACTGAGCATCTGCTCGTAACTCTCGGAATGCTGCGCAGCCAGCTGACGGCTGACCCCCTGAGGAAAACGTACCACCATCGGCAGTGTGATCTTTCCGGCACTCATATAGCGGTACTTCGCCATATGGTTGATGATCTGATCAAAGGCAAGCAGAGCGAAGTTCGCCGTCATGATCTCCGCTATCGGACGCAGCCCGCCCATTGCCATACCCACGGCATTTCCCACAATGGAGAGTTCTGCGATGGGTGTATCGATCAGCCTCTTTTCCCCGTATTTGGCGACAAGGCCTTCCGTCACGCGGTAGCTTCCTCCGTACAGTCCGACATCCTCACCCAGGGCAACCACGGTCTCATCGATCGCCATCGCCTCGTCTATCGCTTTGTTCAATGCTTCACGATACAACATTTGCACCCACCTTTGATATAACGCCCAGGAAAGCGGTTCCCTGGACTGCGTTAACACTGAGTTTGCTTCGGCAGCAGGCGCCCTGAAAGAAGTGTCCTTGGGGTACCTGCCACGCTGGCGTGGCTTCAAACATCACTTTATTACATACTTCAGATACACTATACATTTGCACATCCTTTGCAGAAAATATCCGCATACAGTTCTTCCGGCTCCGGTTCGGGAGCATCAGCGGCAAAGGCAACGGCATCATCTACTGCTGCCTGTGCCTTCTTCTGCAAGGCCTCCAGCTGTCCAGAGTCCAGTCCGTAGCTTGTTTGAAGCACTTTCCCCATTCGTTCTATGGGGTCCTTCGCTTTGCAGATTCCCATCTCTTCCTTGCTGCGATAAGTGCCGGGGTCACTCATGGAGTGCCCTTCATAACGGCAGGTCATCGCTTCGAGGAAAACCGGGCCATGTCCGTCCTGAATCTTATGCTGTGCCTCTTTGACCGCTTCATATACGGCTATCGCATCCATACCGTCCACTTCCATGGTCACCATGTAAGGCTCTGCCTTTTTGGCCTGTTTTTCGAACGGTGCGACACGGGTGATCTTCGTTCCGATCGCATAGCCGTTGTTCTCACACAGGAACAGCAGGGGCAGTTTCTGGGTACTGGCATTGTTGAGCGACTCGAAGAAGGCACCGCCGTTGGTCGCACCGTCACCGAACACCACCATCACACCGTCCTCATTCCCAAGGAATTTACGGGCATAGGCACAGCCCACCGCATTGGGGATCTGTCCGCCTACGATCGCATCACCGCCGTAAAAGAAATGAGAGGGATCAAAAAGGTGCATCGACCCGCCACGGCCCCGGCTCACACCGGCAGCCTTTCCGAACAGTTCAGCCATGACAGCCTTGGGGTCCATCCCCCTTGCGATCGCCATGACATGTTCACGGTAGGTCGTAAAAACATCTCCTTTGCCAAAGGCTTTCATCGCCGAAACGCTGAAGCCCTCCTGCCCGATGTCCAAATGCAGAAAACCGGCAATATCTCCGGCCATATAGTGCTCTTTTGCCGCCAGTTCAAAGGCACGTCCCAGCAGCATATCATAATAGATCTCTTCCGCAAGCAGTTTATTCATACTCCTGCTCCCTTACTTCGATAAACGTTTGGCAAAATAGTCAGCCATATGCTCGACCGTATCGACCTCTCCGTAATCGGACTCGGGTACTTCCACACCAAGTTCGTCGTTCAGTGCGGTCAGCAAATTCAGGAAATCGAACGAGTCTATCTCAAGCGATCGCTGAATATTCTCATCCTCGGGGATCGTCTCCCCCTCGTGTTCCGGAGCGATCTCGTAGATCTCCTCGATTATCTTCTTTTTGATCTCATCTTTCGTCATAACAACTCCTCGGGTTTTTGTAAAAATTCATCCAGTTTGTTCAGGAACAGCGCTCCGGTACGTCCGTCCGTGGCACGGTGGTCGCCTGCCAGCGTTGCCCGCATGACCTTCCGTACCGCCAGGGCATCACCCTCAACCCACGGCGCATCGACAATGCGCCCGAGTCCTACCAGTGCCACCTGCGGCGGGTAGATGACTCCCAATACCTCTTCCACACCGATATCACCGAGATTGGTGATGACGATCGTCTGCTGCGTGATCTCGGAACTGCGCAGCTTGCCAGAACGTGTCCGCGTGATCAGATCATGAAAGGCTTTCATCGTACCATCAAGATCCATCTCCTGCGCATTGAGCAGCGCCGGCGTCACCAACCCGCCTGTCCGCCTGGCGATGGCCACACCGGGATTGATCGCCTCACTCATCTGCAGGGCATCATCCTGCCAGAAACCGTTGAGCTCCGGTACCGCCTGCAGGGCCTTGACGACCGCGCGGATGGTCAAGGCCGCAGGAAGGATGCGCTCTTTGATACTGCGTTTCTCATTCTGCTCGGCAAGCCATTCCAGTGCCGGTGTCATGTTGATGGAAGTAGAAAGGTAGTAGTGGGGGATCTCCGCATTCGAACGGCTCATTGCCGCAGCGATCGCTTTTCGCATGCTGTCGGAACCGCCCCGCTTCTGCTTGGCCGTTTTGGCTGCCGCCTCCACCTCGTCCGTACCGATCTTGCCTTCCGTTTTGGCGGCAAGTGCTTCCAGGTCCACACCAAGCTCCTCCGCTTTTTTGCGAGCTGCAGGGGATATCTTAATCTCATGGTCGGTGGATTTTTTCGGTTTTTCCTTTGTGACTGTCGTTTTTGCTTCTTTGAGACTCTCTTTCTTTGAGGGTTTTTTCGCTTCGGAAGCTTTCTCTGTCGTCTCTGTTTCTGCCGAAACTTTCGGGGCCGCCTCTTTCCCACTCTGCGTTCCCAGCTCTTTTTCCAGTGCTTCCGCTGTTTCATTCTCCCCGACGATCACGGCGATCGGTGTTCCGACATCGCATGTCGTACCCGGTTCGACCAGAAGCCTGTCAACAACACCGTCCTCGAAGACTTCGACCTCGATCACGCCCTTGTTGGACTCTACCTCTGCGATCACCTGGCCTTTCTTTACCTTCTCGCCTTCTTTGACTTTCCACTCCATCAAAGTGCCCGATTCCATATCAGCACCGAGACTCGGCATCTTAAAAATACTCATATCCGCTCCTTATTTTTCCAGTGTCGAGGTATCACCCTCTGGCAATCCAAGCTCTCTGGCCTTTAACAGACGACGCATGATCTTCCCGCTCCGGGTCTTGGGCAGATTTTCCTGGAACTCGATCTCTTTTGGCGCAACCGCGGCCCCAAGTTTCTTACGTCCGAACCCTATCAGTTCACGCTTGAGTTTTTCAGTGGGTTCATAGCCGCTTTTAAGGGAAACAAAGGCTTTGACCATCTGCCCTATCAACGGATCGGGCTTGCCGATGACACCGACTTCCGCAACTGCCGGATGCTCCATCAGCGCGCTTTCCACCTCGAACGGCCCAACCATGTGTCCGGAAGTCTTGATGATGTCATCCGCCCGTCCGACGAACCAGAAGTAGCCGTCTGCATCTCTGTAGGCAAGGTCACCCGAAATGTACCAGCCGTCCACAAAGCTTTTTTTGTATTTCTCTTCATTATGCAGGTAGCCACGGAACATCGAAGGCCAGCCGGGTTTCAGTGCCAGATCACCCTCTTTGCCGGGCTCTGTGATCTCCGTGACCGTACCATCTTCATTCTGTTGTACGACCGCCGCCACGATACCCGGCAGAGGACGTCCCATGGATCCGGGTTTGACATCCTGACAAAGATAGTTGGCGATCATGATACCGCCCGTCTCCGTCTGCCACCAGTTGTCATGGATCGGCATTTTAAGTTTTTCTACACCCCAGACCACCGCTTCGGGATTGAGGGGCTCACCGACACTCTGTACCAGACGCAGAGAGGACAGATCATAACTTTTAAGCGGATCGATATCCAGACGCATGAGACGGCGGATCGCTGTAGGTGCGGTGTACCAGACACTGACCTTGTATTTCTGCAAGATCTCATACCACCTTTCGGCATCGAACTCTGCTTCATTCACTATATTGGTCACACCATGCAGCCAGGGTGCGATAATGCCGTACGAAGTCCCTGTCACCCAACCCGGATCGGCAGTACACCAGAAAATATCATTACGATGCAGGTCAAGCACGTACGCTCCCGTTACCCAGTGCGTGTATATCGCCTTATGGACATGGATCACCCCTTTGGGCATACCTGTCGTTCCGCTGGTAAAGTGCAGCAGTGACATATCTTCAGGCTCTGTGTGCACGATCTCGAAACTGTCCGATGCCTTTTCCATCAGACGCGGCAGGGAGAGTACTTTTTCATTCACGTCTTCTTCGGCATCGATCAGCAGAATCGTACGCAGTTCGGGAAGCTTGTCCATCTGGGGAGCGATCTTTTTCTCATACAGCCTTTGCGTCGTCAGCAGTCCTCTGGCATCACCGCGCTGCATCCGCTGCAGTATCGGTTCGGGACCGAACTGGGAGAAGAGCGGACACATCACCGAACCGTTCTTCAGTATTCCCATCGCACCAATGTAAAGTTCGGGAAGGCGTGTCGAAAGTGTATAGATACGTTCACCCTTTTCAAAGCCCAGTGATTTTAGCACATTGGCGAACTTCGCACTCTCCCGTTTCATCTGTGCAAAGGTATAGGTACGCGTCTCGCCGTTCTCTCCCAACCATATCAGGGCCAGTTTCTCGGCCAGCGCACCGTTGGCATGGCGGTCTATCGCTTCATGGGCGATGTTCAGGCCGCCTGAAGGCAGCCCTTCGAATTCCTTGGCAACACTTTCCCATTCAAAGCTGTCGTAGGTAGATTCATAGTCCGTCATATTGGGCTGCACTGAAAAATCAGCAGGATTTTTTTTGATCCGTTTTTCTTCCATCTCTTCTCCTTCTCTTTAATTTTCTATAGTATAATCCAAAATGGTTAATAAAGTAAAAATGCGGTCATGGAGATTTATCGACAGCCCAGCGGCTTCGGCACAATGGAATATGGCCGTAGATGAAGCCCTGCTTTATACTTTCAAGGAAGAGGATCTGCCTATTTTGCGCCTCTACAAATGGAAAAAACCCTCATTGAGTTTCGGCCGTTTTTCAAAGCCAAAAGAGACGCTCGACTGGGAAAAGATCCGTACAGAGGATATTCCTTACGTCAGGCGTATTACGGGAGGCGGTATTCTGGTTCATAGTAACGATATATCCTATTCACTGATCGTTCCGCGTTCGTTTATAAAAAATAAGGGAGTCAAAGAAGGCTACAGAGAGCTATGCGCTTTTCTGATCCGGCTTTATGAAAACCTGGGAATCAATGCTGATTTTGCCTACGACCTGCAGCTGCCCCAGTCACAAAGCCCTGTTTGTCTTGCCGGTACGGAAGCCTACGACATCATGACAGACGGCAGGAAGATCGGCGGCAATGCCCAACGGCATACACACCATGCGCTGCTGCAGCACGGGACGATCCCTTTGACGATAGATCATGAACGTTTTGAAAAGCTTTTCCTGGGAGACTCCGGCCTGTCGGAGGCAGCAACATTAAAAGAAACCAATAGCCGATTGACAGCAGCAGCCCTGAAAAAAGAGATCATCAAAGCCTTTAGCGATATATTTGACACTATAATCACAGAAGAGCCTTTACGTGATGAGGAACAGATACTTGCACAAAAACTTTTTGACAAAAAATACAGCCAGGAGAGATGGAATGTCCACGCAGAACACAATCTATAAAAAGCCGGAATGGTTGAGAAAGAAGATCACGCTGAGCAGTCTGCGTGAAGTTGAGGCCATCATCTCCAAAGGCAAGCTCCATACCGTCTGCCAGGAAGCCATGTGTCCCAACATCGGTGAGTGCTTTTCCCGTAAACAGGCAACGTTTCTGATACTGGGCAAAGAGTGTACCCGCCACTGCACATTCTGCAACGTTTCCAAAGAAATACCGCTTCCGCCCGATCCGGATGAACCGAACCATGTGGCAGAATCCGTTGAAGCGATGGGTTTGAGACATGTGGTCATCACCAGTCCCACACGTGACGACCTTCCCGACGGCGGCGCGGAACATTTTGCCAAAGTGGTCCAGGCCATCAAAGCGTACGATGAAACGATCATTGTGGAACTGCTCATCCCCGACCTGCAGGAGAATGAGGCAGCGTTGAAAGTCATCGTCCACAGCGGTGCCGAGATCATCGGGCACAATCTGGAAACGGTACCCAGACTCTACCATATCCGCAAAGGGGCGAAATACGAACGTTCCCTGCGTGTCCTTAAAAAACTTTCCCAGTTCAATCCTGCTGTCAGGACCAAAAGCGGGATCATGCTTGGATTGGGGGAAAAAGAAGAGGAAGTGACAGCATTGCTGCAGGACCTTCTGGACCACGACTGCAAACTGCTAAGCATCGGGCAGTACCTTTCACCCTCTTCAGAGCACACCCAAGTCGTCGAATTCATTCCGCCGGAACGTTTTGAGCATTTCCATGATGTCGGTATGGCCATGGGCTTTGACTTTATCAAAAGTTCGCCCTATACCCGCAGCAGCTACATGGCGGATGAATATCTAAAGTCTTAGTTTATGATTCTATAAACTCATCCAGCGCTTTTTCTACCGGGATCATATACATCAGTGCCGGGCCGCCATGCATGAGTACTGCCTGCATGGCCGCATCGATGACCTCTTCCCTGCTTGCACCGTTGGTCAGCGCTCCTTTGACATGCAGGGCGATACACCATTCACACTGTGCTGCTATGGCAAGAGCGACATTGATAAGGTCTTTGTCTTTCGAAGCCAGCGCACCTGGTTTTTCAACACTCATCATGAACTGGTTGAATGCTGCGGTCTGCTTGGGAGACTCTTTCTGCAGACGTTCTACCAGTGCTTTTATTTCATTGAGTTTTTCAGTATAGGTACCCATTTCATACTCCTTCATTCTTACTGTTTTTTATCATTATATATGCAAATAGTAAACGAAAAATGTACCCGCCACTCAAAACAGAGTGCTACCTTCAACCCGAAATTTACAATAGAAGTCAAAGATCTATTACAGATCATTGCCTTATGGGCATTCATAAAACATCATCAATGTATCACCCATAGTGTCTTTTGACATATGTCAAAGCCTCTTCTTTGCTTGAGACCACGCCATCCAGCTGTAATTCATACACCTCATCCAGAATGACCCCGAATTTTGTTGAAGGCTGCATCCCCAGAGCTATGAGATCCCTGCCCTGCAAAAGAGGTTCGATCGGCCTGTTTTTCACCTTCAGCTCTTTCGCTTTTTCAAGCAGCCACTCTCCCGCCGTATAGACACCTGTTCTGGCTTCAGCTGTTGTACGCCCCAGAAAATCCGCTTTGGCAACCAGCACCAGTTCTTCGATGCTCACTTTGGTTGCCAACCTGCGTATGGCAGCCGCTTTGGCTCCCTGTTTATAGAACTGAGACGGTTTGAGATGATGCTCCACCAGAGGCAGGATACTCTCGATAAAATCATGTTCCTCAGTCAATCGATACATGAATGACCTTGCGGGTTCAGTACCTGCCTTTTCATGTCCGATCGCCTTGATACACCCCTCTTCTACCGTTGTAGTCATCGGTTTTCCAAAGTCATGACACAATTCAGCGAACAAAAGCTTCAGTGCTCTTTTTTTATTCCGGTATTTATCTGTGGTGCTGTCGGGGGACAGCACCCTACGCGACCTGCTTTCTACTTTCTCTTCCTTGTTGAGTATTGACACCATTGCGTCAAGACTCAGCATTGTGTGCACCCACACATCCCCCTCGGGATGATACTTCAAATCCTGTGGTACACCGATGGTCGCTTCCAGTTCCGGGAAATACCTTAGCACACCCAGCTCTCTCATCAGTTCAAATCCTACTGAGGGTTTTTTTGCTTTTAAAAGGAGTTTTTTGAACTCTGCATAGACTCTTTCTTTTGGCAGTTCTTCAAGCATACCCTTTTCAGTCATCTGCCTGCAGAGTACCTTGGTCTCTTCAGCCAGAGAAAAACCGAATCTTGCACAGAACTGCACCGCCCTGTAGACACGAAGTGGGTCTTCGACAAAAGAGCTGTCATCGATGTGCCTCACTATTTTATGTTCTATATCATTCTGCGCATTGAACGGGTCCAGAAAACGTTTCTTCTCTATCTCATACCCCATGGCATTGATGGTAAAATCCCGTCGTCTTGCTGCCGTTTTGAAGTCCAGTTTTCCGTCTACCCGGACGTCAAAACCTTTATGACCTTTGCCGGTCTTCGATTCCAGACGCGGGAAAGAAAAATCATACTCATCACCCTCATTGATGAATTTCAATACGCCAAAACTTTTTCCCACATGATTGACCGAACCATATTCAGACAGGATCTTCTCCAGGTCCGAAAGTGATGTCAATCCATAGACTTCAATGTCATAATCTTTGATAGGAAGTTTGAGAAAATGATCACGGACTGAACCACCCACTACAATAGCCCTGGCACCTTCTTCATGAACTCTTTTTGAAATGGTCTCTAATATCTGTGGTATTTGCATAGAGATACTATAATGATTCTGATCTATCTGCCATAATACGAGACAATACTTGCTTTTGAGATCGCATGCGCGTTTATCTGATAACCCACGACCGGAGGTTTCGTACTTGCCTTTACCGGCAGTTTATCCACATCCAAAGCATACACAGTAAAGATATATCGGTGTGGCTTGTCACCCTTTGGAGGGCATGCGCCGCCAAAGCCCATACTTCCAAAATCGTTCACAGTCTCCAGTGTACCCTTGGGCATCGATTTCCCCGAAGCTCCCGCAGGAATGGACGTAGCATTCGCCGGAATATTCACTGCTATCCAGTGCCACCACCCGCTGCCTGTAGGAGCATCAGGATCATACACCGTAATTGCAAAACTCTTGGTACCCTTCGGCACACCACTCCAACTCAGTTCAGGCGATACATTTTTCCCATTACAGCCAAAACCGTTGAACTCCTGCTTTTTTGTCAGCTGTCCGCCAAGGTCACTGCTTGTGAGCGTAAAATTGCCTGCTAATACAAACATACTGGAAAATACTATAGCACTAAAAATACCTTTCATCCTGTCTCCTTTTTTTGATCTGATCAAAATATCATATTATAACCTTACGAACGGCAGTATTTATCCACCAGTTCTTCTATCGCTTTGACATCCAAAGGTTTGGTCGTGTAGTCATCCATACCTTCGTTCATGTATTTTTCCCTGTCTCCGGAAAGTGCATTGGCCGTCAATGCAATAATAGGGATATGTTTCAAGCCCTGCTCTTTTTCGTAGTCCAGTATGGCATGTGTCGCTTCCACACCTCCCATTACCGGCATCTGGATATCCATGAAGATCATATCGTAACGGTCGGCTTTGCGCGCTTCCAGCGCTTTCTCACCATTGTCGGCCAGCGTGACCTTCAAACCGAGCTTTTCCAGAATGATCTGGATGAGCTTCTGGTTGATGGGGTTGTCTTCCGCTACCAGTACCTGAAGCTCTCCGGCAGGCACTTCGACTTTTACTTCTTCAACAGGTGTTTCAGCAATTTCTTCCGGAAGCACTTCAGGCTCAACAGCTTCGGCCGGTGCTTCCTTCACCGTAATGACAAAGAAGAATGTCGCACCCTTGCCCTCTTCGCTCTCTACGGCAAGTTCACCGCCCATGGAGCGAATGATTTTCTTCGAAATCGTAAGCCCCAGGCCTGTTCCCCCGGACTTTCGGGTCGTACTCACAGTCGCCTGTGAATAGGCTTCAAATATCTTTTCCTGCTGCGCTTTGCTCAGCCCTATTCCCGAATCGCTTACAGATATCTTCAGGGTTACATCATCTCCTTCACGGCCAATGAGTTCTGCAGCCACATCGATCTTACCGCCTTTGGGGGTGAATTTCAGGGCATTGCTGATCAGGTTGTTGAGTACCTGTGACAGCCGGGTGGGGTCAGCTATGATCTTTTGGAGTATTTTTGGATCAACAAAGGTATTGAGCGCTATCTCCTTCTCTTCAATTTTTGGCATAAAGAGACCGACGGATGCTTTTACCTTGAAAGCAAGATCAAACGGAATATTCTCAAGCTCCATCTTCCCGGCATTGAGTTTGGAGACTTCCAGTACATCATTGACGATGACACGGAGATTGTTAGAACTCTCCCGTATCATCGAGACATACTCTTTCTGTTCTTTGCTCAGTTCCGTCCCGTCAAGAACCTCCGTCAGTCCGATGATCCCGTTGAGAGGTGTACGTATTTCGTGTGACATACTGGCAAGGAACATTTCTGTCGTTTTCTTTTCGTATTCGAGTTTTTCCGCTTTCTCGGAGACGGCCTTGAACTTTTTCTCCAGTAGCCGGTATTCATCAGTGAGTACCGAAGGTCCTTCCATTTTCTTTGGAGAGGATACTACTGGTATATTGGAACGCGAAGAGATCAGTACAAACGGGATGCCTGCCAGTATGGCCAAAAAAACGGACTGAAGCGGAGTCAGACTTAAAAGATAAAAACCCAAACCTCCTGTCAGAAGTGCTGCGCCGATCATAAAAAACAGTTTTTTTGTCATAGATATCCCCCGATTTCAGTACAGGAACTGTACTCTTCTTGGATAATTCTACCTAAAAAATATGTTTTTATAAAGTGTTATGATATAGCTGCTTCATTCTAAAATACTGATCGTTCAACAATCCTGCCGTTCTGTATCTCCACGATCCTCTGTGCTATTTGTTGGCCTTCCTCCCTGTTATGCGTCACATACACCAGTGTAAAGCCCAGCTTTTCCTGTAGAGTTATGATCTCCTGTCGAAGACGGATATTGAGTGCTTCGTCCAGACTTGAAAGCGGTTCATCCATCAACACTACTTTGGGAGAAAGTACCAGTGCACGTGCCAAGGCAACCCTTTGCTGTTCTCCACCCGAAAGGGCCTCGGTCTTTTTCTTTTCATAAGCGGGAAGCCCAACAAGTGCCAGAAATGCTTTGACCTTTTCCGCTCTCTCTTTTGGAGGAACCTTGTGCATCTTGAGGCCAAATGCTATATTCTCGCCTACATTCATATGCGGCCATAAGGCCAGGTCCTGAAAGACCATGGAGATAGCCCGCCGGTGGGGTGGCACGATGACGCTGCCCTCTTTGCTGACAACCTTCGAACCTATTACAATATCTCCTGAATCAGGTGCTATAAACCCAGCTATCAGTTTCAACAGGGTAGATTTCCCGGAACCGGAACTGCCAAGCAGCACAAGCCGTTCATTGGCTTTGACGCTTAGGTCGATCTTGTTCAGAATGGTTCTGTTTTCATACATAAATGAAAGGTTTCTGATCTTTATCATACTCTTTTCCACCTGTTCAATATAAAAAACGGTACTACGACGGAGAGCACCATAATGGCACAAAACGAAGCGATCATCTCCGGTTTCCCGTTTGCCATCTGTGTCACGATGTAGACCGGCAGCGTCTCATACCCGGGAGGATAGACCAGCATCGTGATTGTGCTTTCCCGGAAACAAAAAAGATAACTCACTGCAAAAACAGCAAGGAGTGTCTTTTTTGACTGCGGCAAAAGAATGTAACGCAGAACAGAAAACCAGTTCGCCCCGGATACCTGTGCCGCTTCTACCATGGAAGGTGGGATCTGCAACAATTTACGTTCACTCATTTTTGCCGCTACCGCCATATATTTGCCGGCATAACCAAAGATGACGATCAGTGCAGAAGTGTAAACGATATCGAGCATGGGTCTGTTCCAAAGCAGTATCAGTCCGATAGCCAGCACGGTCGCCGGAAGGGTCAACAGAAAAACGATACTGGCATCGAAAAACCGCCAGTACGGCAGTACTCTGTAGGCAATGATGTAAGCAAGCAAAAATCCAAGTATCGTCAATAAGGCTGCCCCGCTGAAACTATACAAATAACTGTGTACAAGCGGTATCCAAGCTTTTGCAAAGGCACCAAAGAGTGTCTCGAAGTCAGGAATACGCAAAAACAGGGACAGCAGAGGAAGGACAACGATCACCATAATAATAAATCCCACCGCTATACTGAATACTATCTGATATTTTTTCAGAAGTGATATGATGTTGATCCGCTCAAGTTCTTTGAGTTTGAACAGTTTTTTGTCCAGATAGACCCTTTCGACCAGCAGGACACCTGCGGCGACAATGATCATCGGCAGTGCCATCATCAGTGCCGCCTTAAAATCGTAGAAGGCGCTGAAACGTACAAAACTCTCCAGTGGGAAGACACGGTACCTCAGTACGTTCGCCACGCTGTACTCTCCAAAAGTCAGAATGAATACCAGTAAAAAGGAAAGTACCAGTGCCGGCATAATCAGCGGCAGTGAGATATACCTCAATACACCGATATCGCCCGTGTACAGTCTTGCCGCATCTTCAAGGTCGGTAGCCACCTGCTTCAGGAAGACCATCGTCAGTACAGTCGGAATGGGCAGATAGACTGAAAAAAGTACCCATGCCGTTCCTCCAAAACCAAAAAGGACAGTACTGAATGCACTATTGACACCGATGACATCTATCCACCCCAGCGCTATGATGTAAGGCGGGATCAGCAGAGGAACGATCAAAATAGATAAAAAGAATCGGGAAGCAATCAGATCGGTCTTGGCAAAGAGTACCCCCAGAAGCGTACCCAGAAATGTTGTGATCGAGGCAACGACAAAGCTCAGGAGTATACTGTTGGCAAAACTTCCGTAGACCTCTTTCTGCGAGAAAAGCGATCGAACTGTTTGTACATCCATACCGCTGAAAGCATTCCATATCATCACGATGACCGGCAGCAGGCCGATCAGCAGAAACAGCAGGATCACTCCCCAGGCGAATATCTGCCGCTGCATCGCTATCTGTCCAGCCAGGCTTTGAGATAAGGCTGTATTTTTATCATTTCATCTGCCTCTCTGGCATAATCAATCTTCATCACTTTCAGTTCCGAGATCGGTTTGAGCGATGCAGGTATTTTAACACCCTTGTGCAGGGGTATCTGTGCGCAGTCTGCAAAAGCCAGTATCTCTTCCGTTTCAGGGCTGAGTAGAAAATCAATCAGTTTTTTGGCAGCTTCAGGATGCTTGGCATGGGTTATGAGCATCACGGTATTGGGGATGACAAACAGACCCGTTTCCCCCTCTTTCTGGTCAGGGTAGATTATGCTGACCGGAGCATGCTGCTTGAGGCGGCTTACGGCATCATCACTGTCCACTAGAGCGAAATCATATTTGCCCGATGCAACCAGATCGGCACTTTCGCCATTGCTTGTAGCAATGGCTACATTATTTGCCTTCATCTGCTCCAAAAACTGCTTTGCATTTGCATCACCCAAAAGTGTAAAAAGTGCTGCCATATGGGAAGTGGTCGTACCAAAGAGCGGATTGGCAATGACCCCTTTTCCTTTGAATTCAGGTTTAGCATAGTCAAAGACGGAAGCGGGAACCATCTCTGCATTTTTGTTGACAATGAAAAGCCGTACCCTTGCTGAAAAACCAGTCCAATAGTGCTCTTTTTGTTTGAACTCTTCCGGTATGCCTTTGGCATTGGGGCTTTCATAAGGTACTAAAATATCTTTTTTACGGAGCACCTCCGCCCTGATGGGTTCATTCGCCCAGTAGACATCCGCCTGGGGATTGTTCTTTTCCGCGATCAGGCGGTTCATCACCCCAGTACTTTTGGATTCCTCACTGTCATACACGGCATTGACCCTGATACCTGTTTTCTCTTCAAAGGCTTTCAATACCGGTTCGGAAAATACCTGATCTTCGGAAACATATATGGTGACACTCTGTGTATCGTTTTGTTTTGAACATGATGCAAATATGAGAGATACAAACAAAAGAAGTATGAATTTCATCATTTATCATCCTTTACCGTGAAGTCATCAAAGGAAGTAGCCGCATCTGCCTTGGTCCACACACCGACACCACCACTTTTTTTGATAGCATCATTGTCGTAACTCAACAACTTTTTACCATTTAAAAAGCCTTCAAAATGACTGCCTTTCTGTATGATCTTCATAAGGTGCCACCCCTTCTCAAGATGCACATCAGCAGAATACAACTTCTTTCGGTCACCGTTTATCACGGAGTAAAACCTGAAATTGTCTTCAAGCGGATTGAACCTTGCAACATAGTATGTATCCTTATCCTGTACTCGCCACATAATCCCGCCACCCTGATCTATCTTCCCGTTATTTGCTTTGAACCATACGGAGATCTCACCATCTTTAAATGACACATCATTGGTGTAACAAAGATTAAAAGACCCACCATAGCCCTCGTCAAATGCACTGAGAGACAAAACCTTTTTCCCCCGGAACGGCTCTTTTGTTTCAACTACTTCCCACACTGCTGTTGTTCTTTCGGCATTCGTAGCTGCACTTTTCCATGTTTTGGGAAGATGGCCTGTTTTTACGTTTTCAAAATTCTCCTCTGTTACAGAGCTATAAGCGAATGTGGAAACACCCACTACCACCAAAGAATAAAAGAATAAAAGCTTCAACTGCTGCTTCATCACAGAACTCCTCTCTTTGTTTTTGGGCATTATACCACGTTTCCATATGTGATATTTTGCCCCAATCTACACAATCACCTTCAACATCTTTGCATATTCTTCGGGTATCTCAAAGGCTTTACCTTCAAGGTAGGAAGCTCCAACCGTATTGATCCAGGCTCTGGAAGTATGGATGCCGTATATTTTCAGGAGGTGCCTGCCATTCTCTTCCGTCAGCTCATAACGCCTTACATCAACGGCAAGAGGTTCTTTCTCTCCTTCGAGCAGCACTTCCAGGGTTATACTTTTATTTTTGGAATCCAAATTGAGTTTCAGCATCTTTCCATACTCCTTTATGTAAGCGTTTATGGCTATCTTGGCACCTTTTGACAGTGCGGCATCTTTCACTTTTTTCAACATCGTTCAAAACTCCGTTTTGTTATAGAGCATTTCTACCTTCTCGCTGCCATATTTTTTCTCCAGCCGCTTCACGATAAAATGTCCCTCTGCCATATCCTGGAAGTGGCCGATGAACATCAGGTTGATCGCCGCACCGCCTGCCGCACCTACAAGCGGAATGGTCTGTGCTGCCAGCTTTTCGGAGACCACAATGCCAAAACGAGATGCAATGGTATTGATGAATTTGATGAGTATGGGCATCTGAAAAAGGTTCTACTGCGTACATATAGGACTCCTCTGTTCTAATTCTAACAACTTCTTCTTGTGATCTTCATCATCTCATCAGCCCCTTTCTGGAACTCATACCCGGTTTTGACAATTTCCACTTTATAGCCATCTGCTTCCAGCATATCTACTATGCTTTCAACGTAGGGAGACCGTTCGTTCGTCAGCGTCAGCAGCGGGAAAATGCGTACCTCTTTGGATACCCGAAGCATCTCTCTGACAGCATCTTTATGAAAAGATTCATCCAGGTGGTCACTGTAGAGGAAAAGAAAGTGTGAAGAGAGTGCCAGATCAAAGCTGTCATTTTCAAAGGGAAGATTCGGCAGTTCAGCGGCAATGTATCTGCCCTCCTCTTTCCCATCTTCATAGTCCATCAGAAACTCCATCATTGCTTCGATGCGTATGTGCTCCAGTGATTCTACATCAGGGATGTTCTTCCAGACGAAATTACCGGCATTCGCTTTCACCTGCGCCATCACATCTTCCGCAACCTCATCGATACGCTGCATGATCTCCTTCTTGCTGTAGGCATAGAGCGGATCGATGGAAACCACAGTGCCATCGTCGTAGTCCACTTCCGTATTGAAACTCGATGGTCCGTCACCGCATCCGAGTATCTTTTTAGTCAGCACATCCTCTTTGCTGAGATCGAACATCTCCATATACTCTTTTTTGCTGCGTCCCCAAGGTATGATGTTTTCCAGTTTCATGGTATGTACACTCTTTTTTTCTTGTCATTCTATCACACAAAACGATATAATCGTCCTTATGACAGTCACGATCCCCAACTATATGATAGAAAGAAACGAACCGACACTTGTTCATCTTGGCAACGATCTTTACCTGGAACAGATGCGGACCCATACCCAAAAGATACTTGTCCGCAATACGATGCATGGTCTCACGCTCGTAGAATCCGGATACAAAGAGGTGGAAATGAACACCCAAAGTACTGTCATCGAAAAAGAACATGCCGTATTTTTTGCACAGGGAAACTACTTCAGCAACCAAAACTCCTCTGATTACAGAACACTCACTCTCTTTTTTGATGATACCTACATAATCAATCTGCTCAAGAAATACCGGATCGCGCCGCAAGGTACTGCAAAGCGCATTGAAGTCATTCCCTACGGTACATCCGATACCATCAGAATACTCATCGAATCCATTCAAGTTACTGCCAGAGAGAAGAAACCCCATTTCAAAACCCTGCTCAAACTCAAAACGGAACTACTTTTTTTGGAATTCTACCAACACGCACCCCGTCAACTCGCATCTTTCTTCCAGCATGTAACTGAAACCTCAAACGAGCGTATGCGTTATATTCTGGAAGAGAATATCGACATTCTCTACACCGTTACCGATATGCATACGCTCCTGCGTATGGGCCCTTCACACTTTCATACACAGTTCGTCAAACATTTCGGGGTATCTCCCAAAACATGGCTGGACAAAAAACGTATGGAGAAGGCAATGTTCCTTCTGACCTCTTCCGAGAAAAGCATCAAGGAGATCGCTGCGGAGTGTGGCTACAGCACTTCTTCCTGGTTTATCGTACAATTCAAAAAGTATTGCAAAACAACACCAAGGGAGTTTAGAGTAGAAAACCGATACAAATAGATCCTTTTCTTATACTCTGAAATGAAGAAACAGTCTATACTTCAATAAAAAAAGAGAGAAATAATGAAAGAAGTCGATTCAAAAGAAATCATCGAAACATTGCAAGAGGCAGGTGCCGGTATCTCGCCTTTCAAACGTCTAATAGCAAAACATGTGATTTTCCCAATGCTGAACCGTTTCATCTCATGGGAGAAAGCCGGGGACATCTATGACAGGGAAGGTACAAAGATCATCGCACTTGTCTCTCCTTTGAGTAAAGAAAAGCTCTTTGAGAGGGTCCTTGTACCGAAACTCTTTGGCCTCGAGGACAATTCCCGCTACTACTCTGTCGCCATGGTCATCAAGCACCTGCTGATAGTTGGAAATGCTTTACAGACACGCATTCCCCTCCTCTCACAAGGGAGAAAACTCAATGATCAGGTCCAGATAGAAGATGTCAAACCCTACACGGAGATAGAAGATGATATTGTACAGCAGTTCGAAACTTTTTTGGCTTCTTACAGAAAATTACTCAATAAAAATGTAAAGAACATCTACATAGACAATACTTCAGCACATCCATGGTTCGGTGAGTTCAATCCGAAACAGTGGTCTATCCTGGGTATGGTACATCAGATCGTTCACCGCAGACAGATCGAAGCGATCATTAAAGAGCTGTAGGAGGTTCTGTCCTCTTATTCTTCCGCACCCATTACTTCTTTTCACGATCCGGCTTTGCGTAATCACTGACCATACGCTTACACCTTACAAACTTTTGGTAGAATACAGACAGAAAATACCAAAAGGATCCGCCATGTTAAAAAATGATTTCACCAAAGCGATGCAATTCCGCCATGCATGCAAACTCTTTGACGAAACAAAGCAGATACCCGATGAGACCATGCGCTACATTCTAGAAGCCGGACGCACCTCCCCCTCCTCTTTCGGAATGGAACCATGGAAGTTCCTTGTTATCAGGAATGAAGAGATGAAGACAAAACTGCGCCCGTTATGCTGGAACCAGCCGCAGATCACGACCTGTTCAGACCTTGTGGTCATTCTGGCAGCCATCGAGAGTGTCAGGCCCCAAAGCGGCATCCCCGAAAAACGTTTTGCCAGACGTCCTCTCCCGCAGGAGCAGATAGATGCCTACGTCGACCTCTACGGGAATTTCCTGGCCGATACACTTTCAACCGATGAGAAGACCTTCTGCTGGACGGCGAGACAGACCTACATCGCACTGGCGAACATGATGACAGCAGCAGCTTACGAACAGATAGACTCCTGCCCCATCGAAGGTTTCGAGAAAGAGAATGTGGAAAAACTGCTTGGGATAGACAGTTCCAAATATCAGGTAGCCGTGATGGCTGCATTCGGCTACAGAGTCAACGAACAGAGTGAACAGTTGAGGCTGCCTTTTGAAGAGATAGTGGAATTCATCGACTAAGCGAGACACTTAAATCAAACATTTTAAAGTGGAAATATACATGACAGCGGAACAAAAACAACAATTCAAGCAGATCATCGAGGAACAGATACAAACTCTCAGCAGTGAGATCGAAGAGATCCGGGCTGCCATCTATCCGACTAAAGGCGAGGGAACATCAGACAAGGTCGCCCACATCAGTTTCAAGCAGGAGCAGAGCATTCATTTTCAACGCTATGAAGAGGCGACAAAACGCCTGAACAGGCTCAAGCAGGCCTACCTGAAGATCGATACCCCCGAATACGGCATTTGCAAAGAGTGCGAAGAAGACATACCCATAGAAAGACTCAAGCTTGTGCCTGAATCACTTTACTGTGTAGCCTGCATGAATGAACTTGGGTTGTAAAACACATCACAAAACCGCTTACTGTTTAACGGTCTTCTTCCCTGCTTTGATCCAGCCGTTCTCTATACCGCCTTTGAGTTCGTAGACATTTTTAAAGCCCATTTGCTCAAGCCCTTGCCCCAGAGCTTTTGTGCGGTTGGCATGCGCACAGTAAATGAGTATAGGCTCTTTTTTGTCTTTGACCAAATGCCCCAGCTCAAAGAACCAGCCTGCAAGGTCCGGCTGTCCGTTTGGTGTAAAGAACATCATCTTGTGCGCACCCTTAATGATACCTGTTGTCTTCCATTCGTCGGGTGTACGGATATCTATGACAGGATATCCTTTTGCCTGAAGTTTGGCGAACTCGTCCGCATCCACTGTTTTAAACTCTGCAAAAAGCGACACACTTAAAAATGCCGCCAGCAATACTATTTTTTTCATTCTGTAACCCTTTTGTTTTTTTGGCAGTGTACTGTAAAAAGGTTAATCCCGAAAAACACTTTTTTATTTCCAAAACGGGAACATCATCGCAACTCTTTTTTTATAGTCGGCATAGACTTCTCCCATTTCCCGTACAAGGTCCTTCTCTTCAAAGTAAAGGCCGATAAAAATGTAAACGGTGAATCCAATGGAAAGTACCAGATGTCCATAGCTCATTGCAGGCGTGAACCACATACCCATCAGTACACCCAGCTGAATGGGATGACGAAGGTATCTGTAGAGCTGCTTCTCTTTGAATGCAATAGGTTTTGCTTCTTTGCCTGTCAGGTAAAAATAAACCTGCTCCAGCCCGAAAAGCTCGAAGTGGTTAATGATGAAACTGGCATAGACCGATAACCCCCAGCCAAAAACAAACCCTGCCTCCAGCAGCCATTTGAGCCAGCCATTTTCAACTTTCCATACATATCCGTCGATGGGCTGATAGTACAGACACATGACAATGAACACCACGCCAGAAAGCAGCACATAGGTACTGCGTTCACTCACTTTCGGGATCATTCGTGTGACCATACGCTTGAACCCTCTGCGCGCCATTCCCGAATGCTGCAGGCCGAAAAGAAGGATCAGTGCAATGTCAATGAGCAGCGCCATTCCCAAAGAGATTTCCTGCGGCATATCAACATTGTTTGACACAACATTCCAGTCACTGATGTAAAGGATGAACCATATCTGTCCTGTCAAACCTACAATGTAGGCAAAGACACCGTATAAAAAAATGAGCCATTTATCTGTTTTATGTTCCATCATTCCTGCTTTGGCGTTCTTTTTGAAAACAGTCTCTTTTTGTGAATCCATCTTGAAATACCGGTAAATCCAAGTATCAACAGTGCTATGGCGACAAAATCATTGATCCATTTCCACCAGGGAGCCATAAATACCCCTCCATGTATGGTCCGAAGTGTCGAAAACAGCGTGGCATCTTCAAATTCCGGCATCATTCCCTCGTAATGTTTGTAAGTAAAAAACTTGACCTCATCATCATAGTCATACGCATCCTTGAACGTATAGGGAACATCTTCCAGGGTTTTCCACACTCCGTCATAAAAACGGTTTGATCCGTCTTTCACACTTACATACAGCACACCATCTATCCGTGCCATACGATAGGCGAAACCTTTTGTCTCCTGTTTCCAGCTTTTAAGGTCAGTACTTTTGTAGACACCATACCTGTTTCCTATCCGGTAAGTCGTCCCGTCAAAATCAACAGACCAGATATCGGAGGTTAGAGAGGAGTAGACAGGCGGTAAAACACTGTGAGGCACCACCGTTTCGGTCATGAACTTTTTCAATCCCCCTGAGTGGTTCAGAAATATTCCTGTTACTGCCAGGATGGTCAAAGGTATAAACGCCAGGACAACCACACTGTTTGCGTGCCACTTTATGAGTTTCCTGCTCATTTCGGCTTTTTTCTTCAGGTGTATATACCACCAGACAAGATAACCGCTAAGCGATAGGAAAATCAAAACCAGTGCCCCGTAGTCATTGAGCAGTGCAGAGAGCTTCCCGTCCAGAAGTCCACGTCCGAAATGCAGATCTTTGATCAGGTTTTTGAGCGTTATGTCATCCTGTAGTTGTGATGCATCTATTTTGACGACAGTATCGCTGACCACCGAAGCATCATCTCTTTTGATCAGCAGCAGCCTGTGTTTGTCGATACTTGCAAGCATATATTTATCGGTGACTGACAATGCGTTGACATAGTTTCCCTGAAGAGCATAAGGATTCCACTTTTCATCTTTGAGTACATAGATACCGTCGGAGGTGGCTGCGTAGCTTGTATTGGCATCTGTTTTAATGGCCAGACACTGAAGGTCAGTCATTTGACTGTACGTCTCACCCTCATCAAACGTTTCAAAGATCCCGCGTTTTCCGCCGACGATGATGTGGTCGGTATCTTCACTGTCTACCCAGTATGCTTCAAAAAGTTTTTTGTCTTCCGTCAATGTCGTGTTGGGTACATTCCCAACTGTTGTCGTGTAGAGAAAGTTCCACTGCCTGTTGTTGATAAAAAAGCCCGTAAGCCCCAACACCAAAAGGAACAGCCCGACAAGAAGCCCGAAAAATTTATGCAGTTTAAAAAGTTTTACCATGCAGAATCCATCCTGTAGAAATTATCTCAAAGCATTATAACAACAATTGCTTTTAGCAACTATGTACCGGCATTTCCCGGATGAGTGAAAGATGATTATTTTTTCATTTACCAAATTGTATATAACGGTTAATTCTTTATTACCCTCTATTAACGCCCATAGGTTATACTTCTCATATGAAAGGTGGCAAACTCTTTCAAGAGATTTTGTTTTACTCCTTGTCCAAAATTGTAAACTTCCTTGTTTATCTCTTGGAGAGTCATCTTTTAAAAACCAAAGAGCCGTCCTCCCCTTACTTCAATTATAAACTTCCTTGTTTTGTAGGCTCTTTGGTTTCCCCTGTCTTAACAATCTTTTGATATAATCACTTCTATTAACCCCTAACTAAGGTATTTTCAATTGAAACTTGTTGTAGCCATTACCGGTGCGAGCGGTGTTGCACTGGGGAAAAAATTTGTCGACTATCTGCCTGATGGCATCGATGTGCATGTGGTCGTCACGGACAATGCCTTTACCGTCGAATCTTTCGAGAACGAAAAAGTGACACTGCATACTTCGAAGGACATCGCCGCCTCCGTTTCAAGCGGTTCATTCAGGGTCGATGCCACAGCCATCATTCCCTGCAGCATGAACACCCTTGCAAAGATCGCCTGCGGGATCAGCGACAATCTTACCACACGTGTCGCAGCCGTGGCTCTCAAGGAACAGAAAAAACTCCTGCTTGCCCCGAGGGAGCTGCCCTTCTCCGCCATCGCACTGGAGAACATGCAGAAACTGGCAGCACTGGGCGTTATCATAGCCCCTCCTGTCATGGGTTACTACTCAGATGCTTCCTCCATGGAAGAGATGGAGAAGTTCATCATAGGCAAATGGTACGACGTTTTAGGAATTCCCAACGAGCTGTATGCCCGTTGGAAGTGAAGAATTAAGGAGTTTTCAATGAGATCAGCCATCTACCCCGGAACTTTTGACCCGATCACCAACGGACATCTCGACATTATCACCCGTGCCTGCAAGATGTTCGACCGCATCATTGTCGCCGTAGCGGCATCCGAAGCCAAAAAGCCCATGTTCACACTGGAAGAACGCATACAGATGGTTCAGGCTGCTACCCGGGATTTTCCGAAGATCGAAGTGATCGGTTTTGACAAGCTGCTTGTCGATCTTGCACAGGACCTTGAAGCCAATATCGTCGTTAGAGGCCTCAGAGCTGTCAGTGACTTTGAATATGAATTGCAAATGGGCTATGCCAACGCTTCACTCGACCCCGACCTGGAGACCATCTACCTGATGCCAAACCTCCAGCACGCTTTTGTCAGCTCATCCGTCGTACGGGCCATACTTGCCTACAACGGAAAAGTAGACCATCTCCTTCACCCTGAAGTCCATCGTATCATCCAAAAGATCAGAGCATAATGTATATACTCTTTGAAGGCATCGATACCTGCGGGAAAAGCACCCAGATAGAACTGCTTGCACAAAAGTATCCCGATATCATTACCACCCATGAACCCGGCGGCACGGCATTTGGCCAAAAAGCAAGGGAGATTCTCCTGAGTGATTCACTCCGTTCCAAAAGAGCCGAGCTGCTTCTTTTTCTGGCTGACCGGGCAGAACACTATGAAGAAGTAGTCGCACCCAACCGGGATAAAATAGTGATCTCCGACAGAGGTTTCATATCGGGTATCGGTTATGCACTTGCCAACGGTGATTTCGACTTTGATGAGCTGGTCGCCCTGAACCGCTTTGCCCTCAAAGGCCACTTCCCAGACCGCATCATTCTCTTTTTAACAAATATGGAAACTTTACAGGAACGTACATCACAAAAGGAGCTTGACGGTATCGAGCTTCGCGGGCTTGAATATCTGCTACGTGTACAGGAACATATGAAAGAGAGTATCCTCAAACTCGGTATTCCCCACCTCTTCATCGATGCGACGGACAGTATCGAGAACATCCATCAATCCATTCTTACCTACTTGAAGGTATAATTCATCAATTATTTTACAGGAGGTGGATAAACCCACCCTGCACGATATAAATTTCGTGTTTTAAAGGACACCTTATGATCAACCCTTTACGTGGCATGAAAGACCTTACCTTTGAAGAGTCAGAACGTTTTGAATATATCATCAAAACAGCCATTGGCATAGCCAAACGTTACGGCTACAGCTACATTGAGACCCCTATTCTTGAAGAGACGGCACTCTTCAAACGTTCCGTAGGTGACAGTTCCGACATCGTCAGCAAAGAGATGTACCAGTTCGAGGACAAAGGCGGCAATGATGTCTGTATGCGCCCCGAGGGGACTGCCGGTGTGGTACGTGCTTTCATCTCGGCCAAACTCGACCGCCAGCCTGTCAAACAGAAGTTCTACTACTACGGACCGATGTTTCGTTACGAAAGGCCGCAGAAAGGACGTTTAAGGGAGTTCCACCAGTTCGGTTGCGAAAGTTTCGGAGAGGCATCTGTCTATGAAGATTTCACCATTATCGTAATGATCAGCCAGATCTTCAAAGCGCTCGGCATCGGCTTTGAACTGAAGATAAACTCCCTTGGATGTCCCGAATGCATGCCTCCCTATAGAAAGAGCCTTGTCAGCTTTCTGACGGAGATCAGTGAAGAACTGTGTGCGGACTGCAACAGAAGAATAGGTACGAACCCCATCCGCGTGCTCGACTGTAAGAACGGGAAGTGCCAGTCTCTTTTGACAGACTCTCCCAAACTCATCGAGAATCTCTGCGGAGCCTGTGACAGTGACTTCAACAAACTTACAGCACTGCTCGATGATGCCGGCATTGCCTATGAAGTCGATACCAACCTGGTCAGAGGCCTGGACTACTACAACAAGAGCGCTTTCGAGTTTGTCAGTAACGAGATCGGTTCTCAGTCGGCCATTGCCGGTGGCGGGCGTTATGACAAACTGGTAGAGTACCTCGATGGGAAACCCACACCGGCTGTCGGCTTCGCCATCGGTATCGAGCGTATCATGGAACTGGTGCAGATGCCCAAAACAAAGAAAGAGGGTTATTATATGGGTGCCATGGTACCTGAAGCCATCGAAAAGATCATTATGCTCGGCAACCAAAAACGTACCACAGACAAAGTGACGGTCGAGTACAGTTCAAAAGGCTTCAAAAGCCATATGAAGGGGGTGGACAGAGCCCAGGCACGTTATGCCCTGCTGATCGGTGAAGATGAGCTCAAAAACGATACAGTCTGGCTAAAGGACCTGGAAACAAAAGAGGAAAAGAATATCCCCCTCAGTGAAGTTTAACGCAGCCAGTGTATTAGATCCTTGCTCAGCTTTGCCATGATACGGTTGGTCGCTTCAACATATCCCCTGGCATCAATAGTAGGCGTAGGTTCCCGGTAACTGAATCTTTTCGCCTTTATCAGCTTTCCTGTCTCGGCATTCATCAGTGTGAACTGTATGGAGACAACAGCGTAGGAGGCTTCTCCTCTCACATGATGTGAAAAGTCAAAGACCGTGGCCTCAAGACGCAGATTTTCCTTAACATCCGACATATAGGGGACGACTACTTTAAAGAGTTTTGCATGGGAAAGGGTCTGAATGATATTGCCCTGAAGCAGCCTTCCTGCATCGTTGGACCAGCGTGAGTTAAGATAGCTCCCTCTGTCTGTCAGAGAATAGGAGTAATGCATTTCGTCAGCCAATTTCTCATTCAATGCCACAGGGTAGGAGACTTTGAGTATCTTGTTACGATACTGAGCCGAAGGAACTGCCGATACGGCAGGAGTCACCAGCGTATATACCTTCATGACAGGTGCCTCTTTAAAGCTGCATCCATTCAACAGTAAAAATCCCAATAACAATACAATTCTCATTCTCCCGGCCCTCTTCTTTGTTTTCTCGATTTGAACAGTATATTGCTAGGACTTTGCTGCAGTTCCCGTGTCAGGTCCGTCAACTGTTCGGTAAGGATGCCGATATCCACCAGCATCGGTTCAAAAGTTTCTTTGATATTGTAGTCACCTCTGTTGAGGCTTTTTTCTGCTAGCAGTGTCAAACGGTTGAAATCTTTTGCTGCTCTCTGCAGTGATTTTAGTGCAGGTACGGTGTTTTCCGTGATACGCGTAAAATTACTGCTTGCCGAATGGATATCATCATTGAGTTTGACCGCGGCATTTTTGTAGACCTGCATGGTTGTATTGAATTCATCCAGTGTAACGACAGCTTTGGCAGTCATTTGATCCGTATTTTCAAGAATACTTCCAAAAGTTTCAATATTCCTGTCGCTCATAATCTTCTCGGCTTTTTCGATAAGTACACTCAGGTTCTCCGCCATATTGCCAAGACCTTTACTGGTTTTATTTAACCATGAAGGCTCTGTCTGAATGATCGGGATCTCCCCGTTTTTGGGTTTCAGCAATTTCGATTTATTCGTCCCGCCCTCGATCTCAATAGCTAAAAGTCCGGTGATGCCGAGCATCTCAGTATGTGCTTTCATATCCTCTTTGATAGGTACATCCGAGCGTATCTTTAAAAAAACCTCTATCTGCTCTATATTGTCAGGATTGATGCGTATCTCACTGACACGTCCCACATCCACGCCCCTGAGTCTTACTGTCGAGTCCTTCGAGAGTCCGGAAATGGACTCTGTCATCTCGAGCTTGTAAAGATTATATTCATTTTTGATGCCGTATTTGGCAAGCCAGAAGGTAAAGGCCACAAGCCCTGCACCAAAGAGCAGTACGAAAATACCGACGATCGTGTAATTGACTCTGCTATACATCTTTCACCCTGTTCTGATCTAACCTGTCCATGTACTTCTCTTTCGTATATTCATTTTTAAAGAAATCTTCAACAAAAGGATGTTGAGATTGTAACACATTTTTTAAAGTTCCTTCTGCTACGACATGTTGGTCAGCCAAAATAGCCATCCTGTCCACGATGCTGAAAATACTGTCAAGATCATGTGTGATCATCACGACCGTGATCCCCAGCATATCACGCAGTTCGACAATAAGCGCATCAAAATTACGTGCACCGACCGGGTCGAGTCCCGAAGTGGGTTCATCAAGAAAAAGCAGTTTTGGCTCCATTGCCAGAGCCCTTGCAAGCGCAGCCCTTTTTATCATACCGCCACTGAGCTCAGCAGGATAAAGAGAGCCTACATGTTCATCCAGGCCCACCAGTGCGATCTTTGAACGTACCAGTTTGTCACGCATCTCTTTACTGATTTTCGTATACTCTTTGAGCTGCACCTCTATATTCTCAGCAATGGTCATGGAAGAATAAAGCGCACCAAACTGAAATAGCACTCCCCACTCCCTTCGTAACTGCTGTGCTTCCCGGTAAGAGATACCGTTAAGGCGTTTCCCCAGTACGGTTACTTCACCGGCATTAGGTTCAAGCAGCATGATCATCTCTTTCATCAGAACCGATTTTCCCGCACCACTCTCTCCAAGAATGGCAAAGATCTCATTCTCTCTGATCTGCAGCGACACTCCGTCATGTACGGTCCGCGGCCCAAAACGCGTGACAATATCTTTGACTTCAATGACCACATTTCCCTGATTCATAGGTTAAGCTCCGTATAGATAACAGAGAAGAGTGCATCAAAGGCAATGACAAGAAAGATGGAATTGACCACGGAAGCAGTGGTCTGCAAACCGAGACTCTCGGTATTATCCGAAACCTGGAAGCCTCTGAAACATCCTATAGCAGCAATGACAAAGGCAAAAACCGGCCCCTTGATCATCCCGAGGATGTAATGCTTGACCTCCAGCACTTCGTAGAGTCTGTCCACAAACTGTGCCATGGAGATATTCAGTTCCATCTGCGAAGCGACCATACCTCCGAATATCCCCATGATATCCGAAAAGAAGATCAAAAGAGGCAAAGCGATGATCAGCGCGAATATCCGCGGCACTACTAAAAAAGTATAAGGATCAAAACCCATTGTACGCATTGCGGCGATCTCTTCTGTGATCTTCATGGCTCCGATCTCAGCCGTATAGGCAGAGCCGCTACGCCCCGCTATAACGATCGCTGTCATCAAGGGACCAAGTTCACGTACCATGGAGATGCCTACCGTATCGACGATGAAGATATCTGCACCGAACTTCGCCAACTGCACCGCTCCCTGATAGGCGATGACCATCCCAACAAGAAAAGAGGTCAACCCGATGATCATCAGGGCATTGAAACCGGAGTGGTGGATATGATAAACCATCTCCTTGATACGAATATTCCTGGGATGGAACAGTACATTAAACAATGTGAAAAAGAGATGCCCCAGAAACGTAATGAGATCTTTGATATCTCCCAGGACTACCAGAGTACTTTTACCAAGCTCTTCAAAGAAACTCGTTTTACGTTCCGGGACCTTTTCGATCATATGCTTCCTGAGCAGATCATACATCTCTTTCTGGCTCTCGGAGTATCCAACAAGCTCAACAGCATTTGTTTGCTTCAGTTTGTCATAATACTCCATGAAGAGCAGTACACCCGCACTGTCAAATTCCTCCACGCCGGAAAGGTCCCACACTACACTTTTTCCCACAGATATATCGCTTAATTCTTTTTCGATCTCGGGTACGGTAGCAAGTGTCCACTCCCCCTTTGATGCGATCCTGATCTGCTGCGGGTCTTCCCTGTAGGTTACATACTCCCTGTTCATATGCTTATTATAGGTAAGATTGGATTAAGTTTTGCTATAATTACCCCCACTTAAACGCAATGGGATAAAACAATGAAAAATTTCGGTCTGGATATCTGGAGTGATGACAACTTCATCATTAAAGGTGATACCGTCAAGATCAACCATGCCAATCAACCTTCTTTGCTGCAGATCACTCAGGAGATCAGGGAAAAAGGGTACAAAGGTCCTCTGCTGCTGCGTTTTCCCCACCTCATCCAAAAACAGATCTCCACACTCTTCTCCACTTTTGAAGAAGCCAAAAAAGAATTTGGGTACCGGGGGAATTTTCATGCAGTCTTCCCACTGAAGGTCAACCAGTTTCCCAACTTCATCCATGCACTCATCGATGTCTCTCAACACTACGATTACGGTCTGGAGGCAGGCAGCAAGGCGGAACTGATCATCGCTATTACAAAAACCCCTCTGGGCGCTCCCATTACCGTGAACGGGTTCAAAGACAAAGAGATGATCTCTCTGTGTTTCATTGCTGCAAAAATGGGCCACAACATTACCGTAACCATCGAGGGGCTGGGAGAACTCGAAACAATCATAGAGGTCAATGAGGAGTTCAATAAAGATTCCGACATCCCAGTCTCTCCCAAGATCGGTGCACGTATACGTCTTCATAGTTCCGGTATCGGGATTTGGGCAAAAAGCGGCGGATATACCTCCAAGTTTGGCCTTACCTCGACCGAACTTCTCGAAGCCTACGGGATGCTTAAACAACACAAACTTCTCGACCGCCTCTGGATGATCCATTTCCATATCGGGTCACAGATGGGAGACATCGCACCTCTAAAAAAAGCGCTCAGGGAAGCGGGGAACATCTATGCCGAACTCAAGAGACGCGGTGCGGACAGCCTCACCGCCATCAATATCGGCGGTGGTCTGGCAGTCGAATACTCCCAGCACGGCAGCAGTATAGAGAGGAATTATTCCTTGCGTGAATTCGCCAACGATGTAGTCTACCTGATGCAGGAGATCGCCAAACGCAAAGGGGTAGAGGAACCCGATATCTTCACCGAGTCCGGACGCTATATCGCCGCATCTCACTCCGTACTGATCGCGCCGGTACTTGAACTCTTTTCTCAGGAATATCATAAAAAAGCACTGCGTCTCAAAGAGAAGAATCCGCCACTGGTTCAGGAACTTCATGACCTTTTCAACACCATCAACAGGAAAAATGCCAGAGAATACCTGCATGATGCCCTGGACCACATGGAATCCCTGCTGACCCTTTTCGATCTGGGTTACATTGACCTTGAAGACCGCTCCAATACGGAGATACTGGTGAACCTCATTATCAAAAAAGCGATCTCCCTGCTCAGAAACGAAGGTTCGGGTGAGCTCAAAAAACTCCAGGACCGTATACAGGAGAGATACCTGGTCAACTTCTCTCTCTTTCAGTCTCTGCCGGATTTCTGGGGACTGGCACAGCAGTTCCCCGTGATGCCGCTGGACAGGCTCGACACTACCCCCACCAACCCCGCAAGCATATGGGATATTACCTGTGACTCTGACGGGGAGATAGGATTCAACCGTGAACTGCCGCTCTATCTGCACGATATCGATGTCAGTAAAGAAGAGTATTTTCTTGCCTTTTTCCTGACCGGTGCCTACCAGGAGGTACTGGGCATGCAGCACAATCTCTTCACCCACCCCACCGAATGCGTGATCAACTTCAACCAAGACGGCAGCTATAGTATCGATGACCTGATCGAAGCGCAAAACCTTATGGATGTACTCGATGACCTCGATTACGATACCGGCATCATCGACAAAGCACTCAAATACCAGATAGAAGAATCCAATCTCATCTCACAGGAAGAAAAGAGAGAGCTTTTGGGTAAACTTTATCTTTATTTAAGTGAAAACAGTTATCTTAAGACCATTCAGGCACAGAACGAACAAGGACAAGCCAAGTGAACATATTCAGTCTCATCAAAGAGGATTTTCTCAATGTCAAAAGAAACGACCCTGCTCTGCACTCAACCTTTGAACTCTTTTTCAACTATCCTGGTCTCTGGGCACTCTTCTTTTACCGTTTCGCACACACACTGTATAACACTGGACTGAGGTTTCTGCCGCGATTCATTTCGGCCGTTGGGCTATTTCTTACTACAATCGACATTCACCCGGCAGCCAAACTGGGAAGAAGGGTCTTCATCGACCATGGTGTCGGCGTCGTCATCGGGGAGACGACTGTTGTCGGAAACGATGTCATCATCTATCAGCAGGTCACACTGGGCGGCGTAAGCACCAGTAAAGGTAAGCGCCACCCTACACTGGAGAACAATGTCGTCATCGGCGCAGGCTCCAAAGTCCTGGGCAACATTACTATCGGGGAGAATTCCAAGGTAGGAGCCAACTCCGTGGTCGTCAAAGATGTTCCCCCAGATTCTACGGCCATCGGTATCCCGGCGCGTGTACTCAAACGAGGCTATGACAAGACTCCACTGAGCCACAACAAGATCCCAGATGTCAACAAAGAGATCTTCGAATACCTTCTCAAGCGCATCGAAGTACTTGAAGAGGCCCTGCCAAGGACCAAGCAGAGAGATATCAAAGAGAAAGACCATAAACTTGAAGAGCTGTATGACAACTTCATTCACAGTATGGAATAAAGAGTTACTGCATTCAACCCTTTTGAGAACTTTCTAAACCACTTTTGGCTATAATAATTGAATTTATTTTTAAGGGTTATAACATGTTATCAGACCGCATACAGACACTGTCATCATCATTGACCATCGCCATCTCTTCACTGGCAAGAGACCTCAAAGCACAGGGCAAGGATGTTCTGAGCTTTTCTGCAGGAGAACCGGATTTCGGTACCCCAAGACGCATCAAAGACGAGGCGATCAAAGCCATCAACGACGGTTTTACACAATATACTGCCGTACCGGGTATTCCCGAACTGCTTGAAGCGATCGCAGGCAAGCTCAAGAGAGACAACGGACTTGAATATGCACCGTCGGACATTATTGCCAGCAACGGTGCGAAACATTCACTTTTCAATCTCTGCCAGGCACTCATCAATGAAGGGGATGAAGTGATCATCCCTGCCCCCTACTGGGTCACCTATCCCGAGCAGGTCAAATATTCCCAGGGGGTTCCTGTCATCATCGAGACGGATGAGACAAACAACTTCAAGATCACCGCAAAACAGCTCAAAGAGGCGATCACACCCAAAACGAAGATGCTCATCCTGACCACACCGTCCAACCCTACAGGGTCGATCTACTCCAGGTCGGAACTCGAAGCGATCGGAGAGGTGCTCAAAGGCACCGAGATCATCGTAGCCAGTGACGAAATGTATGAGAAACTCGTGTATGGTGTTGAATTTACCGCTACAGCAAGCATCTCTGAAGATATGTTCCAGAGAACTGTAACCATCAACGGACTGAGCAAATCGGTTGCCATGACTGGATGGCGTTTCGGCTACCTTGCATCTCCGAACAAAAAGCTGATCTCTGTCATGAACAAACTGCAGAGCCAGAGTACCTCCAACATCAACTCCATTACCCAGAAAGCGGCGATCCCGGCACTCAACGGTGAAGTCGATGATGAGATCGAGATGATGCGTACCGCATTCGAGGCCAGAGCAAAAGAAGCGACAGAACTCATGAATGAGATCGATGGCCTGAGCGTGCTCAAACCCGAAGGTGCCTTCTACCTCTTCGTGAACATCAAAGATATCAGCAACGACTCTATCACCTTCTGTAAAGAGCTGCTTCAGGATGTCGGTGTCGCAGTCGTTCCAGGCATTGGATTCGGATCGGAAGGTTACTTCAGGTTCTCTTTCGCAACAGATATTTCAACCATCCGTGAAGGAATCAGACGTATCGAAAAGTTTGTGCAGCAAAAGAAAGCATAAATCAAAAGAAGAGTGCGGGACACTCTTCAACTATATAAAAGGTATTCCTCTGAAAACACTCTCACGCTTGATACTCCCTCTTCTGCTTCTTTACCCTATTTCCCTCTGTGCAAAAACCAAAGAAGTCAACTTTTCCATGGTCATCAGCGGGGGTGTCAGTCTCGGTGCTTATGAAGCCGGCTATAACTGGGCAATGATACGAATGCTCAGTGAATTGAGAGAAAAAAAGATCGGTGTGCATCCTGAGCTACGCTCACTTACAGGTGCTTCCGCCGGTTCCATCAATGCACTGATCTCTGCAGCCTACTGGTGCCAGAAACCCTCTAAACCAAAACTTAACACCATTGACAACAATCTTTTTTACAATACCTGGGTTGGCCTGGGGCTTGAAGATCTCATCATCAAAGGCAGAGATGCAACGAACAAAAGTACCCTCTTTACCCGCAAGGAACTTAATAAAAAAGCTGCAGCGATCGTTGCACATTTACAGGAGCCCATCTACCGTAAAGGCTGTGAAGTTCCTTTAGGTTTTTCTCTGACCAAAGCCAAACCGATGATCGAAAGATTTCAAGGAATAGAGATTAAAAACCAACACTTTTCTGCTCCCTTCACTTTTAGAGAAAAGCAGGGGAAGATACAGATTATTAATAAGAATATGCCAAAGAGCAATGATTTCTACCTTTCCATTCCCGGTATTGAAAACAATATATCTAAGATAATCCCTGTACTCTTTGCCTCTTCTGCATTTCCCGGTGCTTTTGAACAAGTCAAACTGGACTATGAGTATAATAAGAAAAAATATTCAAGTTATTTCATTGACGGCGGAGCTTATACCAACCTGCCTCTTCAACTGGCCATAGAACTGGACAAAAGAGCCAAAAAGTTCCTCTTTATCGATCCGAACAATGTGAGGGGGGAAAACTGTAAAAACAAGTGCGGCGTACTGTGTACGGAATCCAAAAAGAAAAAAGAAGAGGAGCGTGAAGAGATCCCTCTAGGTTTTTTTCATTCTAACGGTCTGCCACTGCTCAGCAGTCTTGACATTTTCCAATCTATGAAGCTTTACGAGGCGATCAACCGCTATTTCAAAAATGACCCCTCCTATTCACTCATACTCTCTTCCCGCCATCACCCCATCACCGGTGAGTTTCTGGGGCATTTCGGTGCCTTTCTTGACAAAAATTTTCGAATCTATGACTACCATGTCGGTGTCTATGATGCCATTTACCATCTTGCAAAGACACTGAGAAGCAAAGGCTACGCAGAAGAATATACCTCTCAGATTGCTTTAATGGACCACTTCAAACAGATACTGGGAATAGATAAAAATCCTCAGGCAAAAAATGCCTATGATCTTTTTGTGCAAACAGAATGTCAGCACAGAACACCTTCAAAGCCCAGTATGTTTCTTGCCATCTATAAAGCTTTCAACCTGAAGAAAAGTGACAAGAAGAGATATACACTCAAAGAGTTTGAACAATTTCTTTCAAAACTTGATCTCACACAGTTACCTCATTCTCAGAAGGAAAACTTTCTGTACTACGCCAAAAAAGATATCAAACACTGGTACAAACGCCCTATGCGTTATATTGTGACACGCATAGCCACCCTGGAGAACGAACGGGCAAGGATCCTTACTGAACGTGATGCAAATGGCAGCAATACAAGAACCTCGCGTATTATTGCTAAAGCAACCAGTATTGCAGTATGGACAGGGAATACACTGGTTAAAGAGAAAGAGGGATTCCACTTTCTTCCTCTTAATGCCCCTGAAGAGGAAAAAAACAGTACACTTTATACGGCTCTAAGGCTCCTGCCCAGCGAAATAGCCTTTGACAATACCCTGAGTACCGGCATCAGTCTGGGGTACAGTGCCTTCTGGTATAAGGATTTAGGGCCGTTCGACGGATTAGAGGCCAAACTTTCCTTTGTCCATGAGAAAAGGGAAAATGATTTCCTCCATCTGGATGTCAATGCATTCTACGATTACAATGAATTCATGACACTCGGAGGGGGATTAACGCTGTTCGGCAATACACAGGGGTCTTTTTATAACCGTGAAGATCTTTATGGTTTTAATACCTATATCGATCTCATGGAGATCTTCCGCTTGACCTATGTAAAACGATATACAGAGGGGGATCATCAGGATTACCTTTTCTTCGGTATCAAAAATATACCAAGCCTTATTTACTGGCTGAATAGATAAAAAACGACTATCGTCTCTTTGTAAAGTGTGTCATCGCATACCAGAGTGAGCCCAGGAATGCTACGGCTACCAGAGGAGCGATCCAGGGTTTAGCCTGCACATAACTGAACATAGCAATGATCGTTTCACTTGCATAGTAGGCACTCAGCCCTATTGTCAGGATAAAAAGTATTGTCGCAAATATATTAAAGAATATAAATTTTTTGAAATCAAATTTCGAAAGCGCCATTGAAATCGGCACCAGTGTCTTCACCCCGTAAAGGAACTTCTGAATGAAGATCGCTGCGACCCCGTATTTGCGCATGATGAGCGTGGCAAGAGCTATTTTTCGTTTATGCTTTGCAAAGTAGGGCCGAATGTCTTTCTTGTGGTATTTCCCCAGATAGAAGAGAAAATTGTCCCCCATGAAATTTGCCACCATCGCCACAACCAGTGCCGTGGTCAGGTCCATATGCCCCATGTAGGAGAACACACCCGCCGCCGCTACGATAAAAAGGGAGCCACCGAAAGAGAAAAAAGCAACTGCCAGGTATCCCCAAGTCTCCAGAGAAGAAAAATCCATAAAATGCATCCTAAAATTAATTCAGGAATGATATCTAAAATATGTTAATGTATAATATCTCTATGATAAGTACACTTCTCTCTATTATATTCGTCTATGTTTTCATCGTCCTTGGCTACATGGCCAAACGTATTTTCAAAGAGGATATGAGTACCAAAACACTCACACTCATGTCGGTATATTTTCTGCAGCCCTTTGTGACCATCTGGGGCTTCAGCACTGCCAAACTGCATACGGAACATGTCTATGTGCCACTGCTCTACCTGGGGATCATCTTTACTTTACTGCTTCCAACCATCCTGCTGGGTAGAATAATATTTGAAAATATAAAAGACCGTGCCATCTTCTCTATTGCAGGTTTTGTGGGCAATACAGGTAATATCGGTATTCCCCTTGGCATTGCTCTCTTTGGCGAACAGAGCGTCATCTACACCACCCTCATCAATATCGCCAATGTTTTTGTCGTCTACATCATCGGAGTTTACATCTACTCACGCGGCTCCTTCAGCATCAGAGACTCTCTGTTCAACATCATCAAAATTCCCATCATCCCTGCATCCATCATTGCTATATTTATAAATATTAATGATATACAGCTCTCCCCTCAGATCGAAGAATTCTTCAAAATGGGTGCTTATGCCGGCATCGTGCTTCAACTCTTTCTGCTGGGTACTTTCCTGCAGGGCATACGTATCAGAGAGCTCCATCCCAAACTCTTTCTGGGAACAGTCAGCCAGAAGTTTATTCTTGTCCCGGCAGCCACAGCATTCATTCTCAACCTGACCGACCTGCCGCTTTTCGTTCAGGGCGTCATCTTCATGGAGATGATGACTCCGCTTGCCGTAGCCAACATCAACCTTGCATCCCTCTATGACTGCAAACCCAAAGATGTGACCTCCCTCATACTCATCACTACCCTGCTCTTCATCCCCATACTTTTTGTACTCACTTATATCATAGATCATTATTACCTTTAGGGTACCTCTAATAATTTAATACCAAATTAAAACTAAATTCAGTACAATAAAACAAATTAATTATAGAAAGGGTACTGTATGAACTTAAGTCAGGATATTAAACCGATCAGTTTTCTCAAAGCCAAGACGGCCGATGTCATCAACACAGTCACAGAGACCCAGAGAAGTATGATCATCACACAGAATGGCGAGGCAAAAGCGGTTGTACAGGATATCAAAAGTTATGAAAATTTGCAGAACAGCCTTGCCCTGCTGAAAATGATCATCAAAAGTGAACGACAGATACGGGAAGGCAAACTCATCAGACAGGCAGAGGTATTTGATCAAATAGAAGAAAAATACTTTAAGTAAGCCGCATGAAGAATTATGAAGTCCTATGGACCAAAGAGGCTTCTCTTGACTTGGAGAATATTATTGGCTACATTTACGAAGAGAGTCATACAATTGCCAAAGAGGTGTACTTTGCTATCAAAGAGCACTGTTCCACCCTGGAGCATTTCCCCCTGAGAGGGAGAGTGGTCCCTGAAATGAAAACACTGGGGATTCTCGACTACAGGGAGCTAATCTATCAACGGTGGCGCATTATGTACACCATAGAAACGCAAAATGTCTATCTGCTTCTTATCATTGACAGCAGGCAGGACATGCAGGAACAGCTCATAACGCGTTTTATAAATTCAGAACTTAAATAGGAGTCAACTATGGTATCTACTAAAAAAACCCTTATCATCGGTGCCGGCGGTGTCGGTAACGTTGTTGCTTTCAAATGCGCTATGAATGCCGATACTTTCGGAGAGATTACACTGGCGAGCCGAACGCTAAGCAAGTGTGACGATATCGCTGCGAACGTTAAAAAGAAAACCGGTGTGGAAATCAAAACCGCACAGGTCGATGCGGACTCGGTCCCCGAACTCATTGAGCTTATCAACCGTACCGGAGCCAACATCGTCATCAATGTCGCACTCCCCTATCAGGACCTGACCATCATGGATGCCTGCCTGGAGTGCCAGGTCGATTACCTCGACACCGCCAATTACGAACACCCAGATACTGCCAGTTTCGAATATAAGGAACAGTGGGCAAGAGATGCCGAGTACCGAAAGAGCAACATCATGGCGCTACTGGGAAGCGGTTTTGACCCGGGCGTGACCAATGTCTTCTGCGCCTATGCCCAGAAACACTACTTCGATGAGATCCACACCATCGACATCCTCGACTGCAATGCAGGAGACCACGGCTATCCTTTCGCCACCAACTTCAACCCGGAGATCAACCTGCGCGAGGTCTCTGCAAAAGGACGCTACTGGCAAAAAGACGACAATGGAAAGGGCACGTGGATCGAAACAGAACCCATGGAGATCAAGCAGGTCTGGGACTATCCGGAAATAGGACCCAAAGACTCCTACCTGCTCTACCATGAAGAGATGGAGAGTCTGGTCAAACATATTAAAGGACTCAAGCGTATCCGCTTCTTCATGACTTTCGGTGAGAGTTACCTGATGCATATGAAAGCACTTGAGAATGTCGGGATGCTGAGTATCGAACCGGTCGAGCACAAAGGCCAGAAGATCGTGCCCATCGAATTCCTCAAGACCCTGCTTCCTGACCCCGCAAGCCTCGGGCCGCGTACCAAAGGCAAGACCAACATCGGTATCTTTGCCAAAGGGGTCAAGGACGGCAAGGAAAAAAGTGTGTACATTTACCAGGTCAGCAACCATGAGAAGTGCTATGAAGAGGTCCTCTCCCAGGCGGTAAGCTATACGACAGGTGTCCCCGCAATGATCGGGGCTAAACTGATGCTTGACGGTATCTGGGAAGGTAAAGGGGTCTTCAACATGGAACAGTTCGACCCCGATCCCTTCATGGTAGAGCTGAACAAACAGGGACTTCCGTGGAAAGTCATGGAACTTGATGCCGATGAAGACCGCAGAGTGGATGCATGATGCCCTTCAAAGGTTTCCCCAAAGAGGGTCTTGACTTTCTCAGTCAGATCATTGTCAACAACTCCAAAGAGTGGCTCGATACCCATAGAGAGGAGTATGAACGTTTTATCGTAGCACCGAACAAGGCCTACGTTAAGGAGATGGGAGAACACTTGCAGATACTCGTCCCCACCATCCATGCCATACCCAAAACGAACAAGTCACTTTTCCGTATCTACCGCGATGCACGCTTTCACCTGAATGATCCCATCAAAACACGTATCGGCATCATCTTCTGGCAGGGAGCCGGACACCGTATGCAGAGCAGCAGTTTTTACATGCACTACGATCCGCATGAAGTTTTCGTAGCCACCGGCATACGCAACTTCAAACCGACCCTCCTTGCGGCTTACAGAGAATATATCCGGAACGACGAACGGCGCAGCGAGCTTCACGCTATTCTAGAAGACCTCAAAGCCAAAGGCTACCTTCTTCCCGAAGCAAAGTACAAACGCATGCCAAGAGAGTGTAATGCCGATGATCCCCACAGCTATCTCTACCTTATGGGAGCCATCTACGCCTACACTACATTCCCTCCCGACAAGACTTTCCACTCAGAGGCTATCATAGACAGGAATTTTAAAATTTATGAGGATATGTCCGATCTTCAGCAGTGGCTTTACGAACTGACGCTGCATTGTGACACAAATGCGGATGTGTTCCGTTAATCCTCCATCTTCAATCCAATCAGGCTCATAAACCTTCCGCTGCACCCCTGCTCTTTTCTGTAAGAAAAGAAGGAGTCCACTTCGCAGGCGGTACAGACACCGCTGAGCTCTATATTGGACTCCAGGAGACCCGCTTTTCGCAACTGATGGTGATTGACGGCAGGCAGGTCGAGCATATACTTCTCCCCTTTTTGCTTCAGCGCTTCAGGACTTTCAAAAAAGTGCTTTGCCACATTCCTGCCCACTTCATAACAGCATTTTCCTATGGAAGGGGCTATCCCTGCCAGTATGTCGGCAGGGTCTGACCCGAATACCTCAACCATTTTTGCTACGGTCTTGAGCGCTATCTGTGAGCGTGTCCCTTTCCATCCCGCATGCACGGCAGCCACGACTTTCTTCTTTCTGTCGCACAGAAGTATCGGCACGCAGTCCGCTGTCAGTATCACCAGCATGACACCGGGCAGGCCGGTGATCAGTGCGTCACTGTCGGCAACGGCATCTTCAAGTGCTTCCCATCCTTTTGTCGCAGCTTCCGTTATCACCGTGATGTGGTCACTGTGTGTCTGATCAGCAACGACAAAATAGGCTTTTTCACTCAGATCAAGTTCCGAGATGATCTTCTGGCGGTTGGCAACTATCTCGTCCAGTGCCTCTCCCGTATGCAGCGCCAGGCTCAAGGCATAGGGTTCGTTCGGGTCTTTTTTGGTGACGGCATGCATGCATCCGGGCTCGTTTGAGAGATTTTTAAAACGGTAAAAATCGATCATTCCTAACTATTCCTTCCTTAGAAGCTTTTCGATATAATACCCTAAAAATTGCAGGGCTGTATATGTTCGACTACGACAAACGGATTTTCAAGAACTTTTCCTATCTTCTGATCCTTCAGCTACTGCCCCTCTTTTTTATCTCATCCTACCTTATTTATGAGATCAATCAGCACCTTTTCCAAAAACAGATGTTCTACTACGGTATTGCCGCTGTTGCTTTCACTGTTGCCGCACTTATCCCATGGAGACGTATTCTCTGGTGGTTCGCGCCCCTCTTCTATGTGGTAAACCTTGCACTGCTGGTAGCCGTTGAATTTGTCGGAAAGACCATTCTTGGCGCACAAAGATGGATTGAGATCCCAGGCATCGGCATCACCATTCAGCCTTCAGAGTTCATGAAAGTGAACGTTATTATGATGCTCGCCTATCTCATTTCCAAAAAACCGCCTCCACGGAGCGGTTATGGTCTCATAGGCTTCTTTGTCCTTTCTCTGGTCATCATCATCCCCTTCGTTGCCATCGCCAAAGAACCGGATCTGGGAACGGCCCTGGTACTGCTTCTTACGGGGTACGGTATTCTTTTCATCATCGGTATAGACTGGAAGATATGGGTCACCATCTTTCTGCTTGCCGGTGCCGCTGCTCCCGTGGTCTATGAGCATGGCCTGAAACCCTATCAGAAGAAACGTATCCACGATATGATCAACAAGCCAAGCTATCAGGTACGCCAGGCGCTCATCGCCATCGGTTCGGGAGGCATAGAGGGCAAAAGCAAAGAGGAGGCGACACAGACACAGCTCAAGTTCCTGCCCGTTTCCTCTACGGACTTCATCTTCGCCTACCTTGGAGAGAGATTCGGCCTTAAAGGCATGGTCACGGTCATTTCCCTCTATATCCTGCTGATCCTCCACCTGCTCTGGCTTTCAGCCAAATACAAACGGGACTATCTTATCAAAACCTTCTCTTCCGGCCTGGCGTGGCTCTTCTTCGTCTACATGGGAGTCAATGTCTTTATGATCATCGGTCTTGCCCCTGTTGTAGGACTTCCACTGCCTATGTTCAGCCACGGAGGGACCTCATTTATTATTTTTGCCGTAATGTTCGGGATTTTACAGAATTTAATTGCCTTCAAAGACTATAATCGCTATACTTCTGACGCAAAAATAAGCATGCAGCCCAAAACTGCAAAACAAAAATAACGGGTCTTTAGCTCAGCTGGTTAGAGCACTCGGCTCATAACCGAGTGGTCCGGGGTTCGAGTCCCCGAGGACCCACCACACATAACTCCCTAAATTACGTTACCCACACTTTTGGCACTCAACCCTACAAAACTGGATAAGCTGGTTACAGAGTTCAATATTTCACCGCTTAAAGCCTATTATCCCTACTTGTATGTAGGTGCAATCTACCTGAAAGTATTCAACGGTCTCCTCAAGGTCTTTTCTTTGGACTTCATGCAGCCATCGCACAACTATACATTTCTCTCAATACATCGTACTCCATCGGTGTTGCCATCATTGCTCCTTGTGTTGAAATTGAGCTAAAAGCAAACTCACCGTTTGCGATAGATTTAGCCACTTTTCTCTCTTCCTCAAAACTATGCTATAATAATCAAAAACAATCTTAATGAAAGGAGGCGGATATGCTTCAGTACAGACGGCGTAATTCTACAGCACCAGTACCTACTCGGCGATCGATCCGCCATCCACTATTAACTTATGTAAATTGGTCGTATGATCAAAGTCAGCATATTGATGCGCAGAGATTAAGTCAACTCCTTAGACGGTTTGATGAGACTTACGGGCATATCTACATAAGACTGTTTAATGAAGTACCAAGAGATATTATTTTTTCTTTTATGCAGCAAGAGAGAATCGAAGAAAACAGGCTTGATCATATTTATCATGCAATGAATCGTCTCGGTGCTGATCTTAGACCATTCTAACCGAAATGAATACCTATAACTTTTCTTCCCAATCGGAACTTTTCCAAATAGCTTTGGAGATCCTTGATGACTATGACATTCGTTCATGGTCCTTTGGTGGTGGAACCGCACTCTCTATGCTCTACTATCAACACCGCATGTCTTATGACATCGATATCTTTCTTGAAGACTACAGTGAAATACAGAAAATCATCAGATTTCAAGAAGAGATAGCCAACAACCTTGGGATAGACCCCTTATTGATCCAATCTTCTTCTACCGGTGTGACTTTTATTATCGATGATGCCGACTATGGATTAAAAATGGATTTTGTCTACTCTGAATCACTTACAAAAGATCCATTTAGTTATATGCAGGTATTCGGCATAGATAATATAAAAGTACAAACGGCAAAAGAGATCATCTCCAAAAAACTCAAGTACCGGGAAAAAGCTACAAAACTGGATATCTTCGTTTTACTGTAGCCATATTCATACGCTCTTCGTATATTTTCATTTCTGTTTATATCTTTATCCTGTTCAAAAATGCATGTCTAGGAAAAATTGCACTTGTTACTTGAAGTGACAGTCTTAATATACATCATCGTGACTGCCAATATCGATAGGGATGATTTCATTATCTACTACTAAAAAGTCTATGACCACTCTATACTCCATATTGATCGATACAGAAAAATACTCATTGAGGTTACCTTCTAGTTTATGCAGCCTGAGAGAGGGGTGAAAAGGATCCACTTCCAGTATGCTCATAGCTTTTGCATATCTTGTAAACATATCCGGATGTTTTTTAAGAAATTTTTTAACACGTTTTTTATACGCATCCGTAACAATGATCTTATAGTTCATCTTTAAGCTCAGCTATATGCTCTGCAGCATTCTGTGCTTTATAGTTACCTTTTTCTATGTCGTTCATTGTTTGCATATAGGCCAGATCCAATTCATTGGCTCTAAACTCTTTATATCGTTCCATATCAAGGACAACGTATTTGTCTTTACCTCGTACATTAATGATGACTTCATCAAACTTTTTAAGGAGGCTGTCAAATAACGATACACCTCTCTGTTTTACTTCATTGGCTGAAATTGTCACAATAGTATCCTTTAAAGTACTTTTAAAAGTATTATATCATAAATTATATGCCTTAAGTATTTCATTTATTCTTTCATCAGAAATGTTTTCCAATTCTGTTTTGGAGTACATTGCCATGAGGTAAAGATTATTCTCATCATCTACATAGTAGTAAACAACTCTAAATCCGCCACTCTTCCCTGTAGGTACAGAAGAGTTTTTCAAACGTATTTTATAACAGGCATTTCCAAGGTTTACACCACACTTGGGATTCTCTTGTAACTCACTTTCCAAAATCCGAAGATCACTCGCTATACCCTTATACTTCTTATGCAGTTTTTTGACATCTTTCGCAAAACTCTCCAGGCTAATGATTTTCAAGTTCATCTATCAGACCATTCAAACTTTGTATCTCTTTATCCTTTTTCGAGCTGCGTATTTCTTGTAACTCTTGTGCTGCATTTTCAAAATTATCATAAAATAGTTTTGATTTCTGCTCGGAAATATATGACTTTATCGCTTCCGTGATGATATCGGTTCTATTCACAGAGTATTTTTCTGTAAATGCATCTATGTCATCTACGAGGTACTTCGGAAGTCTCAATCCAACTTGCTGCTTTTCCAACTGTTCTACACTAAGCATACCATAACTCCTTACTATTTGTTTTACAATATTATATATTATTTATATACATATGTCAACTCTCTTGCTATTCACCCTGTACACGCACTACCTCTTCTACCCATCCACAGTAACTACGTTGCCTGTTCGGATCGACTCCAAGATCTTAAACGTCATCTTGGTTGTATTGTAAATACTCTCAAAACTAGCGAAGACGGTTGATGTATCAAAGTTTCCCTGAAAACTTATGGCAGGTGTTCCGCTCTTCATAGAAGTTTTAAAGGCTTCGAACTCACCTCTGAATCCTTAATTAAGTTTTGTTCCTTAAACAGGGTCAGCCCCCTTGTCTTTTATAGGTTTTATGGCCATTTATAACTCCTCGAGATTTATTGTCCCAAACATGCTAGTCCAAAAGGTTAGAAGTGTCTTTGATATGACAAAAACAAATATTTTAGATACGTGTTTTATAGTCCTATGCCACTATCAACCAGGCGGCGATACGCTTCATCATAAACGATACCGCCGGCTCTTGGTCCGACAGCAATCAGTTCCACTATCTGTATTTCGTTATTTTTGACACGTATGACCATTCTTATCGTGGCATTTGCAATATATATTTTTCGACATTCCGAAAGTAGATTGTCTCCCAGGTTTTCAAGGGGAAGACTTACAAGAAAAGGATTGACCTTTAATTTTTCTATGTAGGCATCCACTTCTAAAAACTCGTCATCAGACAATGCTTCCAGATCTTCAAAAACTTCCGGATAATACTGGATCTTAAATGGCATGCTTTATCTTTGACCTTCTCTGTTTTGCATATTCATCATAATCGAGCAGTTCTCTTTTGCCATCACCTATACGCTCATGTACCATTTGCTGAATACTAAGATCTTCTGCTAAGTTCGCCAGCATTTTAATACGTTCATATTCTGCGATGCTGATCACAACGGCTTCTGGTTTATTGTTCTTTACAATAGCAAGTTTTTCAACACTTCCTTTAATGATCTTGGAAATAAAACCACCAAATCCTTTTGCAAATTCTGTTGAAGGGATCAGCTCTTCTGTTGTATAAGAGACTTTCATAAAAATCCTTTTAAATTCTTTATTATACGTATAATAGCACGTACAATGTTAAGTGTTCATTAAAATAGTTCAGTTGTTCTAGTTCCTCATCGATTGACAATGTGATACATACCAGGATATATTATTCTATGCTTCCGTGCCATTATGTCACCTTTATGAGATACAAAGAATATAGCAGAATTATTTAAGTTTTATTCCCTAAGTGGGGTCAGACCCCTTTTCCGGTACCGCACCCTTGCCTCATCGCCATATCACAGAGACTATTACGGCTCTTGGCGGTACCAAACTCAAAGATGCCAATGCCATGGCACTGCGGCTTGCCGGACTCTTCCCTGATGAACATATGTTGAAATTCAATCTTCATGGAATCAAACTGGAGTTTTTTGCAGCATCCTCACCACTACAAAAAGAGATCGTCAAAACAGCATCGGTCCAACCCTACAAAAATAGCAAACTGCATATCCTTGATCTGCAATCCATCGCAAAACTCAAACTGATTGCAATAGTATCCTTTAAAGTACTTTTAAAAGTATTAAATCACAAATTATTAATTTACAACAATTTCTAATGCCCCGTAAGGAAATCCCCTTAGGATACACCCACGACTTGTCCAAGTCGCATCGATTTGAGTATCTTAAACTCAGACCCCTTTTCCTTCCACTTTTCCACAAGGCTAAGGTTTATGATCAAACTCCGGCACGATCTCTTTAAGTTTGCCGAGTTTGTTTTCTGTATTCAACAGCTCTTCAATGTCATGATTCAACTTCCCAATATCATAAGAGGTTCTTTTACCCACCATAATAGATTCATATTTTGTTTTGCTTTCCGCATCATCGATCAGCAGTTCTTCATAGAGCTTTTCTCCCGGTCGAAGTCCGGTAAAAACTATCCCGATATCATCACGACCTGAAAGATCGATCATTTTTTGGGCAAGGTCCACGATCTTTACCGGCTCTCCCATATCCAAAATAAAAATCTCTCCTCTTGTCCCGATCGCACCTGCCTGAAGTACCAGTTCACAGGCTTCAGGTATCAGCATAAAGTATCTGGTGATATCAGGGTGTGTTACAGTAATATCCTGCCCCTTTTCGATCTGTGCCATAAATTTCGGTATCACAGATCCACTACTTCCAAGAACATTACCAAAACGTACAGCAACGATATCCGTTCCGTTACCAAGTGAATTTTGGGCATAGAGCTCACAAACTCTTTTAGTCGCTCCCATGACATTTGTCGGCCGTACTGCTTTGTCTGTAGAGACCAGAATGCACTTTTGGACACCATGTTTGATAGACATATCAATAATATTTTTAGTTCCTAAAATATTGTTAACGATCCCTTCTTCGATGTTCGCTTCCACCATAGGCACATGTTTATAGGCTGCAGCGTGGATGACGATCTGCGGTCTGTAGCGCTCAAATGTTTTTTCCATATCTTCTCTATTGACCACAGACTGCAGCACAGGAACAATCTCCACATGGTTACGCTTTTCCAGTTCCTGTTCAATACTGTAAAGATTATATTCACTATGATCGATCAAGATCAGTTTTTGGACACCAAAGTTTTGGCATTGTCTTGCGATCTCACTTCCTATACTTCCACCTGCCCCAGTGATCAGGACAACTTTTTCTTTTAGGAACCCGACAATCACCTCTTTATCCAGATCCTTCGGGTGGCGTGCCATCAAATCTGCGACCGAAAGATTTTTCAACTGACTTGCAAAATCTTTCTCCCTGAGTATCTCGTCCATCGAAGGAAGTATCTTTATCTCTTTAAAATAGTCACCCAGTCTTTCATAGACCTCTTTTATTCTTTCCTGTGGTGCACTGGGCATAGCGATGACAAGCAGATCACAACGGCCATACTGATCTATTTTGCTTTCCAATTTCTTTTTGGAGAGGACATCTATACCATCTATGGATCTTTTCTGCATCTTCTTGTCATCATCGACAAAATATCTGACTTTATACTCACTGTCCCTAAATTCCTCTTCAAGTTTCGTTCCTGCTTTTCCTGCACCGTATATCACAACATTTTTTGTCTTCTCAACATGGCTCCTGTTGATCAGAAAATAGTAGAAATAGACCATAAAATTAATGACAAAAAGATAAAGCAGAAGTTCAGATGTTAGAAATGAGATACTGACATGGCCGTAAAAAAAAGGCATATAAACCATAAATGCCGCGACATAAACCACGCTTTTTAACAGGAATGTTTTGACAGAAGATTTTGACCAGGAGAGTGAATAATCTTTGAAAAAAGCAGTGATGCAAGCATGCGTACAGCTATGACTATCAGTACCAGATCCATGTCAAAAGGCAGATGAAAGATAAAAAAAGTCCACCAGAACGTACCCAACGTCAACAGAGCGATCACTAAAAAGTTTGCTATTCTTTTATCAATAAGTAAAATAGTAAGCCTTTTTTTATATAATATATAATCTATTTTTGTTAGAGTGTAGAATAGCAATTTTTTTAAAAAAAATCTGTAAGAATAATCCTACAAACCAAAATTTAAATCTAAAATTCAATATTTTAAGAGGGAAAAAAGCTCACTTTATTGGCTTTATTATTTTATCCGTCCTTATTTATTAATCAAAAAATATTTCACTAAACAGGATACCCACATTCAGTAGCTGATCAAGACTGGATCCCCTTCTTTATCAGGTCACATACCCTTTTTACATCATTTCTGTCCATCCGTGTTCCACTTGGAAGACAAATACCTCGTTCAAAAAGTTCTTCCGATACTCTATTCAAAACACTTTGGTTCTCTTTAAAAAGAGGCTGCATATGCATTGGCTTCCATAAAGGCCTGCTTTCACAACCATCTTCATCAAGCTCGGCTATGATCTTATCAATATCTACATCTTTTTTGAACAGCAGTGTTGTCAGCCATCTGTTACCATGACTTCCGGCTAACTCCGGCATGAATTCAACATCAATATCTTTTAATTCTTCTTTGTACCATTCAAACACTTCTCTTTTTTTCTCTACTCTATCTTCTATCACTTCCATCTGCCCCACACCTATGGCAGCGAGTACATTGCTCATACGGTAGTTATATCCATACTCTAAATGTTCATAATGCAGATACGGCTCTTTAGCCTGCGTACTGTAAAAGCCGGCTTTTTTTATCCATTCTGCATTATCACTCACAAGCATACCTCCACCGCTCGTCGTCAGTATCTTGTTACCGTTAAAGGAATAGATACCGAAATCTCCAAAAGTTCCTGTATGTTTGCCATTATAGGTAGCACCCAGTGACTCTGCCGCATCTTCTATGAGATAAACACCATATTCTTTACAGATTACAGCTATCTCTTCTATTTGCGCGGACTGTCCATAAAGATGGGTGACTATCAAAGCTTTTGGTTTTTTTTCACAGCTTTCAAGATATTCCTTCAAAAGTACCGGATCAAGATTCCAGCTCTCTCTTTCACTGTCTATGAAAACCGGAGTCGCATTTTGGTACAGGATCGCAGATACTGAACCGATGAAGGTGAAAGTAGATGCCAAAACATCATCGTCTTTCCCTACTCCAAGAACGCGTAATGCCAAATGAATGGCAGCCGTCCCACAAGTTACAGCAAGGGCATTTTGCGCACCGGTATAGCTGCAGATCGACGCTTCAAATTTATTGATATACTCACCGATCGGAGCGATATAGTTGCTTTTAAATACTTCATCAATATACTTCTGCTCATTGCCGCCCATATGCGGCGGGGATAAAAAGAGTCTTTGTTTCACTTCATTTCCTTTAAAATATTCATTATCTCTGTTCTGTCAGCGACTTCATACATCGCATCACTATCATATTCTTTGTAAATTCCTACCGGATTTTTATATCTGATACTTTTCCAACCCAGTCTGTTTGGTGCGATAAAGTCTTTTTTCGGATTGTCGGAAACATAGACAAAACTGCTTTCCTCTTTAAATTTCTCCATGACCATTTCAAATGGCTTCAACTCGGGTTTTTTCGTATGATGAAAATCCGTAAATATCGGATAATCAATATAATTCTCCAGCCGTAACGCTTTAAACTTGTTTTGCTGCATCAAATAATATCCGTCACTTATCAATGCAGTATGATACGTTTGACTGAATTTCAACAATTCCTGACTTTCGGCAGGAAGATTGATGTCTGGCTGATGAAATCTGTATATTTCTATCAACTTTTGTAAAGAAATATCCAAATCGAATGTATCTATCAGGTCATTAAATACTTTACCACTTCCATCTTTTACAAAAGTGTCAAACATAAAATCATAATACTGATCATTACCCAGGTATTCTGCTATTTCTTTAAATCCACTTTTTACGAATTCTACTTCATCATAAAGTGTATCATCCAGATCAAAGACTATTACCATTTACAATCACCTCTGCATCATATCTCAACATTATATTTCCATCAGTCCAGCTTTCATCATATTCCAAATCCATACCAAGATAATCCTTGATCAAATACTCCGCAAAATTGGCTCCTGACAATGGAGAAAGTGGATAACCACCACCGAACCGGGGATTGATCTCGATGAACACCACCCTATCATCTGTTTTGAACAGTTGTACAGTAATACACCCATAAGCACCATCTAACGAACTACACAGTGTTTTAACATCTTTGATGATGTTTTCATCTTTGACTGTTTTTGCTTTGCTGACCTCGCCTGCCCTTACCTCAAGTCTCTGTCTCGGCACTACCGAGATCACTTCACCTTTTTTATCGATGAACACATCTACCGTATATTCATCACCTTCTATAAACTCCTGAAATACATAGTTTTCATCTTGTGCCAACTCTTTTGCAGTATCCAGTGAATTTACAATCTGAGCCCCTATGGAACATGAAGAGTTGTTGAGCTTTGCAAAAATAGGATAACTGCTCTCTTCGATGTTCTCAACACTTCTTGGCGTATCAAAGCCGTTATCGACAAAAAACTTTTCTGTAGAGTCTTTCAGGTAAAATGTATCGCAGATCTCTTTGGAAGAGATCGCTATAAATATATTATCTTTTAAAAACTCATCTTTGACATCAGCCAATATGTGCAGTTCAGTATCGATAGTGGGCACAATAATGGAAATATTCTTATCTATACAGTAATTCTTCAATATAGACAGATATTCTTTATCGGTAACTCTTGGTACCTCCAGAAAGCCATCAGAAATCTGACAGGCACTGCTTAAAACAGGATTCATATCAGTAGTATATACTTTTCCGTTTTCATTAAAAGCTTTAAGTGTATCCTGGAAATTTCTGACCAGACTGACTCTTCTTCCTGCACTCGTTATCAATATATTATTTATCATCACTTGTTCCTTTAAATACTTCCATAGTAGCCTGCCCCTCCTGGCTTATATCGCTGCGTTTTACCACTTTCAGAAATGTCATCCAGAGTATCTTCATATCAAGCCAAAAAGACTGGTGGTCCACATACCAGACATCATACTCGAATTTCTGCTCCCAGCTTATGGCGTTCCGTCCGTTCACCTGTGCCCATCCGGTGATGCCGGGTTTTACATCATGTCTTCTCTTTTGCTCTTCGCTATATAGAGGCAGGTATTGTATTAAAAGTGGTCGAGGTCCTACAAAGCTCATGTCGCCTTTAAGCACATTGAAGATCTGTGGCAGTTCATCAAGAGAAGCACTGCGTATAAACTTACCGATCCCCACAAGTCTTTGTTCATCAGGCAGAAGCTCACCATTTTCATCTTTATCATTTGTCATCGTCCTGAATTTATAGATACCAAAGATCTTTTCATGCAATCCCGGTCTTTGCTGTCTGAAAAATATGGGTCGCCCCATTTTAAGCCATATCAACAATGATACGATCAGATATATTGGGGAAAACAGCACGATAAGGACAGATGCCAAAACAACATCAAATACACGTTTTACATTCATATGCTCAATACCTTATAGTTTGGCTCGTTTGATGATCAGATCAGACAATCTTTTAATGTAGAAAAAAGGAAGCAGCATACTGTTCTCAACACCATATAAATCCTTGATTGTTTGTGGTGAAGGTACTATGGCAACGAAAAGATTTCCTAAACTGTCATAAAGACTCATATTGAAAAGAATATATCCTATCTTGGAAAATTTTTTCTTTTTCTGATCAAAAATATCGGCCTTTTTAATGAAGTGCCTAATTAAAGATCCACGTATTATATTGGGTTTCAATTCATCCAGTACATTTTCTGGAATAGGTGTATTTAACAAATTTTTAGCAAAACACAAAGAAAAATATACTGAAGTTTTCAACTGGAGTTCTTCAACTTGTTTAACAAATTTATCCCAGTCAATATCTGTATAGCGGACGATTCTGTCAACATCTGAGTGAAGCCTAAACCCGGGTGCCCGTACATAGGAGTGTTTTGTCGTATGCAAAGCAACTTGCAAAAGGTTATCTTCTGGTGCCAGTATTCTGACCTTACTACCTGCCGCCTGATAGGATCTTTTAACAAGCTCATTGCCATTGGGTTCATTCTCAGGCTGTATCCATCTTCCTGCAATCGGCCTCCACTGCAGCTCCAGCCAAACCTTATAGCCATTGATATCCTGATAATACTCCGTTCCGCCGCCACGAAATGCTTCTTCTATATCTTCATGCTCATATTCGGATCGAAATTTAAAGGTATAGCCCAATTCCTCCATGATGATCTCATGTGCTTTGTGAAAGTGATCTGTTTCGATCAACAGGTCAATATCTCCCATGGGAGAGCATGCAACATTTTTATATATACCTTTGGTTATGCCGGCATTTTTAAGTGCAACGATCGGTATATTGTATTCATCAAGCTTAGCAGCGACTCTCTCAAGTTCCTCCATCAGGTTCGTAATTCTTTTCTCAACTTCATCAAAAGACGCATTCCACTTTTCATCCAATGAAATGCCAGTCTCTTTCATCAAGTATGCAACATGAGAATCTACTTCATCAATTTTAGCTTCATTGTAAAGTTGCTCGTCATCAACTTCATTATATAGTTCAAGAAATTTCTCTTTTTTTTCATCTGGTGTATTAGATGCCAGTGCCAGACACATTATCTCTTGTATTTTCGACTTATTATTTACAAAATCACAATAATTCATTTATTTATTCACCTTTTATTTTTTAGTAATTCCAAGAAAGTTTTTGATGTTTGCATGGTAACTTTCTTCAGAATATTTTCTTTTTGATTCAGCTATGTTGTGCATAGATATTTTATTTAACAATTCACGATTATCAATTATAGACTCGATTTTATCAGCAACATCTCTAGGGCTTTTAATTCCAACTAACCCACCATTAATATTATCTTTGACTAATGATGGCAAAAATTTATACTTGGTTGCAATGATATAACATCCCATCCTCATAGCTTCTATAATAGATAGTGGTACTGCTTCCGATTTGTAATAAGAGGGTAACGCAAAAACATGACTCTGTGCCAACAAATTAAACTTTGTTTCCGCATCAACAACACCTACATATTCAATATATTCTTTATCTGAGATGATCTCATAAAAAGTTTTTTCAACCTCAGAAAGACTTAATTCAGTATCACCCACAAAACCACCAGCAATAACCAGTTTAATGTTATGCTCTTTCTCTTGTAATATATCTACAGCATCTATTAAGTCAAATATTCCCTTGCTTTTCATAATACTTGATAAATATAGTATTTGTATTTTATTGTCCTGATGGCTTTTTACTGTTAAATCTACTTTTGGAACATTCGAGTAAAAATTTGGTATAACTTTTACTATGTCCGGTTTTCCAAGAAAATCAAATTCACTTTCCATACCTTTTATTAAAACAGCATGAGCATCAACATGTTTATATAGTTTAATATAAATTTTTCTTAATATTGGAGGTAATCCCGAAATAAATTCTGAAAGATCCGAACCATGCAAATGATTATAAAACTTCGCAGATGAAAGATATGTAAACAATAATAAATATATATCACGCAAACTGCCAATTTTAGATCGTGAACACAGGAAATACACTATAGTAGGTCTATATACTATAAAATAATATGGTACTTTTACAAAATAAAGAAGCAATCTTGCAATGGATCCCAATGAACCCTTAGATCGGAATGAACTTTCAATTATTTTCATATCGTTGCCCTCCAGGCAATCGACAACACTTTGAAAAGCAATTGATTGTCCATGCCATGGAGGTGGTAATGAACCAATTAATAATAATTTAGTTTTTTTCATTTGCTGTTTATCCTTTGAAACATAAATGGTAACATCACAATACTTCCAAAAAACAATGAAGCTGGTGAGAAAAAACTAGTGAAATTGGTAACAAAAAAACTTTGAGCTAAAGCTGATACCCATATAGCTGTAAGAACTCTCCTTTGATTAAATTCCATATATTTTATTTTCCTGTATACATATATATATGGTAAAGAAAAAATAAAGATTCCAACTATCCCCCCCTCTACCAATAATTCTACAAACATATTGTCGGCATGAAATTTAACTGGGCCACCTGTTGCTTCATTAAGTTTATTATAACTATGCACCAATACAGAAAGATCAGGATTGTCTTTTGCTCCAAAAAATAATCCTATGTTTGTAGAGATATCTTGCAATGCATATGACCATATTACCAATCTACCACTACTGGCTGTATTTAAAAAGCTTGTATCTACAACTGCAAAAAATATTATTATACTAATAACAAATAAAGATTTTAAAAGGATCTTTATTTTTAAATTATATATATAATATACTACATAGAACATTATCATTGCGAGCATGACATTTCTAGAGTGAGCTGCATAAGCTATACTAAAAATAATCAACGGCATTAATACTTTCCAAAAAAAGTTATATTTTTTAATTCCATCAAAAACTATCAATAATAGAATGGAATAAAATGCTACTTGCCCATACTGTGCAAAAAAATTAGGGTTCTCATATAAAAAAGAGAATCTATTATTAAAATAAGCCAGATCCATTCCCTTTGTACTAATTGCATAAATCCCAAATAAAATAATAATAAAAAATACAATTATCATAGAATTCATAAACTTATTAAGAAACTTTTTATTTATAGTCCAATAATTTGAGAATATAAATACATAAAAACTCCATGCAAAGTATAAGGCTATTACTTGTATATGATAGGTATTTTTATATAGTATTGATATCACTAAATAATAAAAAGGAAATAGTAGCGATAGAAAAAATATTTTAATTTTAATTTTTTTCTTATATCGAATAAAAGCAATTGTAAGAACTAGTAATAAAACAGCAAGTAAAGGCTGTTTCATTTTTGATGCATTTACCATTTGCTCATAAGATAAAGATAAATTATTACTAATTCCAGTCCATATCATAAATAATACAAGGAAAAAATAGGGTAGATATCTTAATAGTTTCATAGTTAAATCAATACTTTCATACTTTTTAAGGAATAAATCCTTATTATTACTATAATAAATAATAAAAAACTATTCAAAATAGCTAAGCCTATCATACCAAACTGCATTACGATAAAATAACCCCCAAAGATAAGTATTAAAACAAAAAATAAATTTAAGTAAAACTCGTATTTTTTCTTTTCATTGATTATGAGCATAGTTGCATTTAATCCATTCATAGATACAAAAGAAAACCCTACCAGTAGTGTAATAAAGACATTCTTTCCGGAACTATATTCCTGACCAAATAAAAGTATGATATAGTCATACCCAACAAACAGTATGACAAATAACAAGAGTGTCAAATACAACATTCTCTTTTGTAACACTTTAAATAAACTGTGAAGTTTATCATACTCATGCGCAGTGTGAAGTTTGGAAAGTTTTGTTGCATATATGACATTAAAAGCCAAATAGATCATCAATGGAACAATAGCCAGACGATAATTTACAGCATATATGCCAACCTCATCAGCAGTCATAAAATGAGACAACAACAATAAGTCAATTACAGGTTGTTCAGCCATATACTGAATAAGTGTAATAAATATAAGAGCAAATGACAATTTATGGTATTTTTTAATAGTAGTAATACTTAAAGATTTTTTCTCATCTTTTCGCAGACACCAAAAAATATATACAATACCAATGAATGCCAATATTAGAAACGTATAAATTCTAAAATCATATACTAATGTCAATTTCAATGAATTTGCATAAAGAATGTAAACCCATAACAACAATAAAAATAGTGAAGGAGCCAAATAGTAAGTCAGCAATGCTCTTACATTAAATTTTTCAAGTCCTCTCATCAACGATGCCATAGTTGTAAACAGAACAAAAGCAGGCAAATACAAAATAATTATTTTCAATTCGTATTCAAAATCGAATTGACTAATTAAATATTTATTAATCAATGCGTGATTACTTCCAACAAGCAAACCAATAATTATGGACATTACAGTCACAAAGAACAGAATATATGAAATAAGGAGTTTTGTACTCTCATTATATTTTTTTAACTTGGCTATAAAAAATATAAAGCCTTCATCCATACCAAGCTTTGCTATGATCGCCAATGTTGTAACCATTGTAAAAAGCAATTGAAATTTACCAAAATCACCAGCACTCAGATACCTTGCCAATAAAATAGCTATAAGGAAGTTAACTGCCTGTAAAAAAACCATTCCCCCGGCAGTCATCATGAAAGAAACAATGTTTTTTTCCTTCATTTACTATTTACACTTTCATAAAATTTCATAGCATTTTTCATAGTAAAATCATTAGAAGCATTTCTTGCATTTATACATTTTTTATCAAATTCAGATCGGTTCTCTTTCATTTGCAATATAAAATCAGATATTACAGCAACATCCCCCGGATTACAAATAGCACCGCAATCATATTTTTCGATCAAATTACCAAGTTCCGAATTCCTAAGTGCAATCGCTAAAATGCAATTACCCGCACTCAGCATATAATACGTTTTACTCGGTACAGACAGGGCTTCCGCTCCTACGCCCAAAGTAACAACTCCAATATCTGCAGCCGTCATGGAAAACGGAATGACTTCAGGGGCCTGAAAAGGAAGCATAAGAACATTTTTCAAGTCATAAGCCTCAATCATTTTCATAAGTGAAGCTTTCTTAACCCCTTCCCCTATGATAAGAAACTGGATCTCTTTATGATCTCTCAGCAGATTCGCAGCCTCGATTAAAGATTCTAGATCATGTGTTTGCCCCAGGTTTCCGGAATACATCACAACAAATTTGTCTTTCAGATCATGTTTGTCAACAAACCAGTTTTCCGATTTATCCATAGGCTTTATAAAAGATGTATCTACCCAGTTATGCACCACCACAGGTTTGGCTTCCGGAGCGTAGTAGAGTATCGTTTGAGACATATTTTCACTGATAGTAAAAACTGTTTTCGCTTCATTGAACAGCTTTTTGTTTATCTTCGCCCATATTTTGTATATAAAAGAATCTTTTTTGATATAACCGAAATTGACCAAAGCATCCGGATAAATATCATATATCAAAAGATGAAAGGTTTGATGGAAAAACTTTTTAAAGAACAGGCTCAGTATAGGAACAAAAGGTGGATTGCTTACCAAAAACAGTTCACTGTTTTTGTCCAGGAACAAAAGCTTCCAAAAAGTCTGAATGGTAAACATCAACCATGTATAAATACGGTATACGGCCTTCATCCGGTTGTACTTTATAAGATACTGCACTTCAATGGTTGGATCCAGTGAAGCCGATGCCTTTTCTACCTCACCTGTCAATAATATAACTTTGCAATTCTCTTTGCTTGCAAAGTCATTGAGAATATCTATGAACAAAGGACCAGTCACCTGATTTACAAATACAAATGTCTTCATAACTTCAGATCCTTCACAATTTTCTCCATGATTTCTAAATAATCAACAAGATATGTATCAAATGAATAAAACATTTCATTATTATTTTGCTGCAAGGCAAAAATAAGGTTTTCTACTAAAAAGACTCTTAACATTCGTTCTACATCATTATCATCAAGGCAGGATATACTCTTTTTGAAAAGATCATATTCCTTATTTTTCCCTTGTTGATAGAACATAACAAATGCATCATAAAACAGTTCAATTGATCTTGCCTTTAATACAAAGGTCAACGCATCATAGTCAACAGAACGTTTTTTTGCATTTTCCCAGTCGATCAACCAGATATTATCTTTGTCCAACAATATATTTGCAGCCTGGAAATCTCCATGTGTCATAGCAAGACTGATCGTTTCTCTATTTGACTCGAAAGAAAATAACTTATCGCAAAGCGACAATACCCTGTCACGAATAGATGAAAAAACCTTATTGTCAAGAAGACCGTCTATCTCACTGTGAAGTTGTGATTCATAACTTGGCAGCTCTATTTCTTCAATAGTTTGTCCATACAGTGTCTGAAGATTGGAGATTGCTTTTTCTAATGCTTCTTGAGCGGTTTGATCGTCTTGAAGTCTGTTTATCGGTGTTCCAGATATAATCTCTTCTGAAAAAAAAGAGTGCGCAGGGTTACATGAGAGAAGTTTTGGTATATCCATATCTTTCATCTTCTCTCTAAGCAGTACTTCATTGTCAAAAAAATATCGGCTAAAACCCTTCTTCAAAATAACGATCATCGAATCTGACTTGAGATCCATAATTCGTAATCTATTGTTCCCACCCAGAATTAAAATATCTTTGGCATGGGGAACCAAAGGGTTTATCTCCAGGACACTTTCAGCGAAGAAAAAAGAAAAAGGGAAAGTCGTTGCCAAATTTACATAGGCAGTTTGCATCCAACGTTTTAGTCTCTTTGGATGATATGAAAATTCTTTCTTTGTTTGACCAAATATATTTTTGTCTACGTGTGGATTGAAGATAATATTAAGTTTACTATTCACTAAAAAAATATTTCTATTAAATAAATCTTTGATTTTCTTGCTTCTTAATTGAATGTTTCTCTTCTTACCGTCAATATTGTGATAATACGCATCTAAAGTACGAAATAGTATATCCCAAAATGGTTCACGCTCAATAAGTAACTCTATTTTCATATCAATTCTTTAACTATATCGCTATGAACTTTCTCGATAGGCTGCATAGCATCAATAGACTTCCATTTTGCCTGTTCATTTAATTCTTTGTAATTGTCCAGTCTGTTACTTAATGTCTCTTTTGAGTCAGGAAACGGTTCATCTTTCCTTGACAATCTATCTACTGAAATATCCAAAGGAATATCCAGATAGAGAGGTACGTCAGGTACAGGAGCACAAAAGACCAATACTTTCCATAAAAACATCTTTTCAACATTTATATTTTCAAAATTCAATCTGAAATCTATCAAAGTATCCCAAATATACCTGTCAGCAATTATGGTTCTGCCAAAAAGCATCAAAAGTCTAAAATAAACAGCATATAAAAAGAATAGATCTATAATCGCAATTGTCAACCATAACTTTGCAATTTTTGGATTTTTAAGCTTCTTTTCCCGTTCTGAGGTCCGGCCTGCACTTGGTACTTTTTTACCTGCTAATTTTCTAATGATGTCTTTTAGTAAAAGAAAACCTGGTGTATATCCGCCTCGTGACCAGATATATTTGACAGAGATATTTTTTTTGTTTAGATATTCGGTCATTAAATCAATCTGAGTTGTTTTACCTGCGCCATCCAAGCCGCTTATTGTAATTAATTTACCAAGCATTTTAAGAATTCCCCAAATACCAGGTATAGATTTTTTCTATACCATCTTTTAATTCAACACTATGCTTCCACCCAAGACTATGAAGCTTGGAAACATCTGTCAGCTTCTTCATGGTTCCGTCGGGTTTGTCCGTGTTAAAATAAAGCTCACCGTTAAAACAAATGAGATCTTTTATCATATAAGCTAAATCTTTTATACTAATATCTGTTCCTGTTCCAATGTTGATGTGAGTGTTTCGCACTTCAGTGATAGTGGATTGTGATAGTGACTGTGGTTGGGTTAGTGCTTCGCAGGACTTTTCATCAGCCATTGGCTGTGTGATAGTGGATTGTGATAGTGATAGGTTATTGGTTATTGGTGTATTTGTAAATTGTTGAGAGATGATATCTTTGAAATCTCTGTTTTCCATGAGAAAGACACAGGCATCTGCCATATCGGTCGAGTATAGAAATTCGCGTTTCGGGTTCCCCGAACCCCAAATTTCTATACTAATGTTTAATTTTGAATGTTCAATGTTTAATGATTTGATTCCATATTTATCTAGAATAGACAATATCTCTTTTTCAGATGCACTGCCATCTATACCTTCAATCGGGAGTTTATTTAAATCATTTCTAATAGCTTCCCAATTGTTCTCTTCAAGAGCTTTACCCAGATGAACCTTACGGATTAAAGCGGGTAATACATGCGACTTCTCAAGATCGAAGTTGTCGTTGGGGCCGTAAAGGTTGGTCGGCATGACGGAGATATAGTTGGTTCCGTACTGCAGGTTGTAACTCTCACACATCTTGATACCCGCGATCTTGGCGATGGCATAAGGTTCGTTGGTGTACTCCAGCTCGCTTGTCAGCAGGTATTCCTCTTTCATAGGCTGAGGGCAGTTTTTGGGGTAGATGCAGGTGGACCCCAGGAACATCAGTTTCTTCACACCGTTAAGGTAACTCTGGTGGATGATGTTATTCTGGATCTGGAGGTTTTCATAAATGAAGTCGGCACGGTAGGTGTTGTTCGCCACAATACCGCCCACTTTCGCGGCTGCGAGAAAAACATAGTCTGGTTTTTCCGTCTCGAAGAATTCCTTGACGGCATTCTGGTCCAAGAGGTCCAGTTCACTGTGCGTCCTGCCTATGACATTGGTATAGCCCTTGGCTTTGAGGTTGTTGACAATGGCGGAGCCTACCAGTCCCCTGTGACCGGCAACGTAGATCTTGCTGTTTTTTTGCACTGTACTGCCTATTCGAAATAGTTCATGATGGTGTAACCGCCCTCTTTGAGGTACTGGTCTTTGGTCATCAGGTGGAGGTCTGACTTCATCATATCATTGACGAGCTCTTCGAGTTTGTATTCACGCTTCCAGCCGAGTTTCTGTTCCGCTTTTGTCGGATCACCGATAAGCAGGTCCACTTCGGTTGGACGGAAGTAGCGCGGATCAACGGCGACCACTGCTTTGCCTGCAAGCTCCTGGAGTCTTTGGACGTCAAGCCCGGCATTCTTCGCCTTTGTCTCATCGATGGACTTGACGATACCCACTTCATCGACACCTTCGCCTTTGAATTCCAGTTCGATACCCACATAACCAAACGCCATACGTACAAAGTCACGTACAGCCGTGGTGACACCTGTAGCGATGACCCAGTCTTCGGGTTCATCCGCCTGAAGGATCAGCCACATCATCTTCACGTAGTCTTTGGCATGTCCCCAGTCACGCTTGGCATCGAGATTACCCAGGTAGAGTTTGTCCTGAAGGCCCAGAGCGATCTTGGAAGCAGCCCTTGTGATCTTTCTGGTTACGAAGGTTTCACCACGTACGGGAGATTCATGGTTGAAGAGAATGCCGTTACAGGCAAACATGTCATACGCTTCACGGTAGTTGACCGTGATCCAGTAGGCATACATCTTTGCCACGGCATAAGGAGAACGCGGATAGAACGGTGTCGTCTCTGTCTGAGGAACTTCCTGTACTTTTCCATAAAGCTCTGAAGTGGATGCCTGGTAGATGCGTGTCTTCTCTGTAAGTCCAAGCAGTCTGACCGCTTCGAGGATACGAAGTGTTCCCGTTCCGTCCGCATTGGCCACGTATTCGGGTGTTTCGAACGAGACGGCTACGTGAGACATGGCGGCGAGGTTGTAGATCTCGTCTGGCTGGACTTCCTGGATGATACGCGTCAGGTTCATGGAATCCGTCATCTCGCCATAATGCAGGATGAAGTTCCTGTGCTCTACATGTGGGTCCTGATAGAGGTGGTCGATACGGTCCGTGTTAAAAAGAGATGCTCTTCTTTTGATACCATGTACAATATACCCTTTCTTTAAAAGGAATTCAGCCAGGTAGGACCCGTCCTGTCCAGTGACTCCGGTGATAAGTGCTACTTTTTGTTCTGCCATTTAATTCTCCATTCTTTTAAAATCATCAGCAAGACGAACGATATCATCTTCGCCCACATACTCGCCTACCTGCGCTTCGATCATTACCAGGTCGATCTTTCCTACGTTTTCCAGACGGTGTATTTCTCCCATAGGGATATAGGTCGATTCATTCGCACGTACGAGATACTCTTTGTTGCCACGTGTAACGGTGGCTGTACCTGAGACAACGATCCAGTGTTCAGAACGGTGGAAATGTTTCTGCAGAGAAAGGCGTTTACCCGGTTTGACCACGATACGTTTGACCTTGTATCCATTGGATTCATCCAGTATAGTATAGGTTCCCCAAGGTCTGTGTGCAGTGACATGGATGTTGGGCAGCTCGGAGTTACGCTCTTTAAGCTTTTTCACTACTTCCTTGACCTTCTGTGAGCTACCCTTTTGGGAGACCAGAAGCGCATCGGCGGTGTCAACGATGAGCAGGTCATCCACATCAATGGCGGCGACCAGCTTTTCAGAGAGGATGAGATTGTTGCTGGCCTGCTGTGTGATGATCTCTGAGTTCAGGGAAGAAGAAGCATTGCCGTTACTGTCCTGCGGCAGTTCCTCATATAGTGCGTCGAAACTTCCAAGATCGCTCCATGCAATGTCCGAAGGCACGACTTTGACACGGCTGCTCTGCTCCATCACCGCATAGTCGATGCTGTCTTCGGGGATGGCCATCATATCTTCATGGGATATACGGATCATGTCATCTTTCTTTGCCTGTCCATAAGCCTTTACCGATGCTTCGAAGATCTCCGGTGCGTAGCTTTGGAGTTCATCAAGGAACGTACCCGCCTTGAAACAGAACATCCCTGAGTTCCAGTAGTAGTTTCCTGCATCAAGATAGGACTGGGCGGTCTGTGCATCAGGCTTCTCCCTGAAGGAGCGGACATCTTCACCTTCTGCTTCAATATAACCAAACCCCGTTTCGGGATATTGTGGAGTGATACCGAAGGTAACGAGACTGCCCTGCACTGCCAGAGCTTTTGCTCTCTCTACAGCTTCCAGGTAGGCAACTTCATCCTTGATGAGATGATCGGAAGGTGTGACAAGGACTGTCTCTTCGGGGTCAAGCGCTAGACAGGCAAGCGCGATGGCCGGAGCTGTATTCCTCCCTACCGGCTCCAACAGGAATGTTAAATGTTGAATGTTTAATTTTGAATGATCGTCGTTATGTTCTTCTATCTGGTCTACTGCCAGAAAGTACTGTTCTGTGTTGGAGACAATGAACTGAGAGTCGCAGGCTTTCTGGTTACGCTCCACGGTCTTCTGGAAGAGGGACTCTCCTTCGAAGAGCTTGACGAACTGTTTGGGCATAAGCGTACGGCTGAGTGGCCACAGCCGGGTACCGCTGCCGCCGCATAATATGATATTAGTCATCTATTTATAATCTCCACGTAGGATCTTCCATGATCCCTTTAATACCGATAAGCACCGGTTCATCTATACTGATACTTTCATACTTACTTCTTCCAAGTTCTTTAAACATTTTATGCCCCATAGTAACTCCGAGCATGTCATAATTCCTGTTTTCAGGTAAAATCATTAAAGGCCAATGTAGCCAGTTCCAGCAATAGCTATTTAATATTGCAAGGATAGGTAAAGGAATGGGAATATGCATTATTTTGTTCCATCTTAACTATCCCCTTGTCCCCTGCCTTTTATTTTTCATAATAATAGCTTTTTTACTCAAGAATGTATGTAGGAATAATCTTACACGTTGGATTTAAATTCGGGTATATCCCCGCTTTATCTTCTCCTGAAGCCTCCGCATACAGGGTGAGATTCCGGAAGCCATTCGGGAGTGTCAGCATAGCGGTGAAGCCACCTTTCTATCTCAAAACAAAGTGGATTACCAAGCGGGATATCGTATATAACCAAATGATATATTTAAAAACTTTTCATCCAATCTTCTTTAATCGCTCAGGTATTTGAGCGTCGCGAACGGTGCAGCAATCTTTGTGATGGTCTCGAACGGCGCGGTAAAGTTGTCGGATTTGACCCTGAACTCTTTCCAGCCGTCCGGCTGTACATAGACGATATCGTTGGGACGCAGCATCAGTGAGGCATACTTCATTGTTTTAAAGTTCGTCAGGTCGACACTTCGCATGCGCAACCCGTGTCTTGGATCACTGGAAATAATAATGATGTTGTCTCTGACTGCATTGTCGGTCAAGTCACCGGAAAAGGCTATCGCTTCAAAGAGTGTCATTTTCTCTCTGTCAAGCTTCACTACGCCCGGCTTTTTCACCTCTCCCAACACATACACTCGTTTATTGAGCACTTCTACATAGACCGAAGGTGCATTGACATATTTTCTAAGACGCTGTGTAATGCGGTCGGCTGCCTGTGACTGTGACAGGCCTGCCACTTTAACCTTCCCTATGAGTGGCAGCCTTACGTAGCCTGCCACATCGACAAGAATTCCATCGGTTGTCATTTCCTGTCCCAGTTCACCGATCGGAACCTGTACACTTTGCTGAGGATCACGATAGAATACGACCTTCAGTCTGTCCTGTGGCTGAATGCGGTACTCGATACTTCCCCTCATCACCGCTGTTTCTCTCTGTGTCTTCATTTGCTCATTCTGTACAAGCTGGTATTCCGAATCGAGACTCCCGCATCCTGCCAGCAGAAACAGTACCCCCATTGATAGTATGATTTTTTTGATCATTATCCTCTCCTTTTATTCCTGTGTTATTTTAACATTTATAGTTTATCGTTCATAATCTCATTATGCGCGAATATCTCTCTGTAAGCATCAGACTTCAAAACCGCTTCCAGTGTGTCAACATGTTTTTGACGATGCACATCAGAACCGAGAAAATCGATCATTCCGTTCCGGCTTAAAAATTCAGCCAGGACTTTTGCCGATTTTCCGTAATAGCCGCCGAAAGAGTTTAGATTGACCTGAAACAGTACGCCAAGCTCTTTGAATCGACCGTACTCTTTTAGAGGCTCTTTGATGTAGCGGTACCGTTCCGGATGTGCCATAACAGGTGTGTAGCCTGCCAAGGTGATTTCAAAGATCATCTCTTCGGTTCGCAGCGGTTTGGAGACATAGGAAGTTTCAAAAAGCAGATACGTCCCGTTAATCGCCATCACCTCTTCTTCTCCGAGAAGATCAATGAAACCGTCATCGAGGTAATACTCGGCAGCAGCATCGATCTCCATTTCTATGCCCTCCTCTCGGGCAGCGTTACGAAGTTCTTCCAGACCTGTCTTGATGATCTTCGGCGTATTTTTGTAGGCATCGGCCATGATATGCGGTGTGGTAATGAGCTTTTCATAGCCCAGAGCTTCCATACCTTTGAGCAGAGTGAGGCTCTCTTCCATACTTTGGGAACCGTCATCGATACCGGGGATAAGGTGGGAATGCAAATCTACCTTCAACTGCGGGGCAGGCTTCCTCTCCTCTTTTTTTCTAAAGAAAGAGAACATTACTTTTGATCATCCTCGTAGTAGCCGTAGCCATATCCGTAACCGTAACCATAGCCGTTTCTGTCCATGCTTATATCGTTGAGCAGTATGCCCAGTCCTTCGATCTCTTCATGCTTATAGAGTTCATCGATCCCTCTGATGAAGCCTTTTTTCGAGTACTCGGCTCTGAGTACAAAGATGCTGGTATCTGAAAGGTGCATCAATGTTCTCGCATCCGTTACAAGACCGATAGGCGGAGTATCCATGATGATGACATCATACGTTTCACCCAGTTTCTCAAGTACCTTTTTCATCAACTCCCCCTGGATCAGTTCACTCGGGTTGGGAGGAACCGGACCGGAAGTAATGACATCGAGGTTACTGTACTCTGAATGCTGGATCACATCGGACAACGCCGTATGTTTGGAAAGCAGCGTACTCATGCCTTTGGTATTCTTCAGCCCAAACCTTTCATGCAGTGTCGGTTTCCTCATATCCATATTCAGCAGGATCGTTTTTTTGTCAGCCATACTCATGATCGCTGCCAGGTTCATACTGACCGTACTTTTACCTTCCCCGCCTATCGTTGATGTAATAGAGATGATATGGGAGCTTTTTTCTTTTTCCATGAATTGCAAATTGGTACGAAGGTGCCTGAACGATTCCGCAACAGCGGATTTTGGTGAAGCGACCACCGTCAACTTCTCGGCATCTTTTTTGATATGGGGGATCATCCCCAGCAACGGTACATTCGTTGCACGAGAGACATCCTCCTCGCTTTTGATACGGTCATCGAGGAATGCCCTCAGGAATGCCAGGGCGATCCCGACGATCAAGCCTAGGATCATCCCCACCAGTACGATGAGTTTTCGTTTAGGCTTGATGGGGTCTTTCGGGTAGAGCGCTGTATCGATGATACGGTTCTTGCTGACTGTCGCCGCCTTGATGATGGCGGTTTCCGAGCGTTTCTCCAGCAGGTAGGAGTAGATCTTTTCATTCACCGAGAACTTACGCTGAAGCTGGCCGAACATTCTTTCGTCTGCAGGCAGCTTGTCGAGCAGTTTCTGCGACTGTGCTATGGACTTCTGCAGAAGCACCTTTCGCTCTTTGATGTTCTTCTCCATATTCTTGATCGTGGAGATGATCACTTTTTTAAGCTGGACGATAGTCTTTCTGAGTTTCACGACTTCCGGGTGCATCTCCGTGTAGTCCGCACGCAGGATCTTTTTCTTGATGATCGCATCCTGGAGCTCCTTGATCATTCCGGCAAGTGAAGACTTTGACTTGTCTACACCTACAAGCGCCAGACTTTCCAGATTTTTTCCGGATTTGACACTCTGGTAGAGCTTGGTGAGCATCTCTTCTTCTATACTTATCTCGGAGAGCTGGGTCTCCTTTTCGCTCATTTGTCTGATAATAGTCTCGGCCTTGGCGCTCAGACTGATGGTGCTGGAGCTTTTTTTGAACTCTTCAAGCTTCACCGCCGAGCTTTTCAGGTTTTCCGTGATGAACTTCAGCTGCTTGTCGATGAATTCAAGTTTCTGGGTCGCCTCTTTAGTCTTCTTTTCAATGCTCTGCTGCAAGTATGCTTTTGCCAGGGCATTGGCAAACTCTTGGGCACGCAGAGCGACATTGTCTTCATAGGAGATCTGCAGGACCATAGAGTATTTGGAAAGTTGGCTGACGCTTACACCTTCCTGTGCAATGGAACCTTCCTCTTTGGGATCATAGACGACAAAACGGTACTTTTTGTCTGTCATCTTTCCTGTTTTAACAACATTGAGGTGGAAATAGGGGGTATCTATCTCTTGGCCATAAGGCAGGACTTTGTCATAATTGACAACGGTAACGGTTTTGTTCTCATCCTCGTATTCCGGCAGTACCAGACGGTAGCGCTTCTCATCGACAGGATAAAGCTCGAATGATATATCATAGCCCCTGAGCATCCCTACCCGGAACGGACTGGACGTGTAGAGTTCCACCTCCCTGAATAGGCGCGTGGTATAGTAGCGGTGCAGTACATCCACCTCTTCAGCCGCTTTGCCTGCCAGAAACCTGGACTTGATGATCTCCATCTCCGTTTCGGTATTTTCCGCACCCGGTGACATCGCCATGGAAAGAATATCCTGCCCTCCTCCATAGCTGCCGTAACCCTCAGTACCCACTTCGACTGTGGAAGAAGCTTTATAGACGTTGGGTTTGAAATAGGCGATACCGGCACTTGCAAGGGTAAAAATGACCACAAAGAGTATGATCATATATCTGTAGCGGTAAATCGTTCTGAATACCTCTTTGAGGTCTATTTCGTCTTCATCAATCTGTGTATCATTCATCTGTAGTTCATACCTTGGAAAATATGTTGTAGTAAGTGGAGGTTACCTCTGCCTTCCTCTACAAAGAAAGCCTTTTCGGCAAAACTCACCTCTTACCGAAAAGGGTAACTATTGGAACGTGTCAGTTACACCCAGGTTAAATGCATCGGCATCACATGTACTGATAACAGTTAATGCAAGACCGGCATAAAAACTGCTGTCATCTGCTATCGCTGCCCGGTTCTTCGACAACAGGTGCTACGGCAAGCAAGTCTCCACAACTCCCAACATACTCATCCCTCCTCTTCTTTCATTTTAAATATTCACTGCATTATATTTTATAGTGATATAATAGCTTTTTTCCTCCAGAATATCTGTAGGAATATTCTTACACGCTCACTGAATAGACCGGAAGAGAATCAATCCTCAAAAATAACAATATCGTACGAATTCTTGGTTACCAGCGCTTTGCTGACATGTACCGAACCGTTACGGTTGACCTTGCTGAGCTCGTCTCTGAGCTGCTCGATCTCTTTTTGCATTTCCTCTATCTGCTCCTTGAGCTGCAGGACGATGTCGACCCCTGCAAGGTTTACACCCATCTGCCGTGTCAGGCGCAAAATGAGTTTCATACGGTCGATATCTCTCTGGGAATAGAGACGCATACGCCCCTGCGTACGGGAAGGTTCGACCAATCCTTCTCTCTCGTACTGCCGGAGCGTCTGGGGATGGATGTCCAGCATCGTTGCCACTACGGAAATGAGATAGACGGGTTCATCATAGCTATGCATCAATTACTCCTTCTATAATTTTTCTTCAAGTATTTTTCTGACTTCGGGATCGAGACTGTCCACATCGGGCAGCACCACATTGGCAATGAGATAGAGATCGCCTCTCATAGCGGTCTTTCTGTCGGGAACACCTTTGCCTTTAAGTCTGAACTTTTGTCCGTTCCTGGTGTTCTTGGGTACTTTAAGGGAAACCTCTTTCTCAGGTGTCTGCACCTGTACCTTGCCGCCGAACAGCGCTTCTTTCAGAGGCACATCGAACGTTTTGTAAAGATCGCTTCCTTTTCTTTCGTATTCGGTAGATTCTGCAACTTCTACCTTGATGAGAAGGTCGCCTCTCTGCCCCTGGTAGGACTTTCCTTTGCCTCTGACACGCAGTGTTTCACCGCTTTTGATACCGGCGGGGATCTTGATGTCAAAGCTCTCGCCTTCCACATTGATCTTGTACTTTCCGCCCTGAATGGCCGTCATAAAAGGTACGGTGATACGCGCGGAGACATTGAGGTCCGGGCCGCCAAAGCCACCGAAACCTCCGAAACCGCCCTGCGCGCCGCCAAAGCTGCCGGAGAAACCGCCGCCTCCGCCAGCAGCGCCACCACCGAACATCTGGCGAAGGATCTCGTCAAGGTCTACTCCCTGCCCCTGTCCGCGCGCAAAGTCATGGAAATTCTGACCGCCGAACATCTGGTCGCCGTACTGGTCATACTGTGCCTTTTTCTCAGCATCGCTCAGGACTTCATACGCCGCATTGATCTCTTTGAATTTATCTACGGCACTCTCATCTTTGTTGATATCCGGGTGGTATTTTCTCGCCAGTTTTCTGTAAGCCTTTTTTATTTCGTCAGCACTGGCATTTTCACTGACCCCTAATGTTTCATATAAACTTTTTGACATTGTTCACTTCCTATCTAACTTAAGGGCACCTCTAATAACCCTAAATACTCATAATGGGTTTTGCAAATGTGAGATTTTGCAAGAGGCTTTCAAGTCCTAGCCAAAGCTAAGACGAAGTAAGCATCTTGTGAAAGATTGCGTTTGCAAAGCCCACCCTCTGGGCATCACTAGCTTTCGCCTATGCGTCGTTACTCTTTTTTGACTTAGCTACGGCTAGGCCTTCAAAAGAGTGCCTAGCCTAGACAAAAGCTAGAGATGTTATGAGCATCCAGGGTTATTAGAGGTGCCCTTGAATTACTGCTTAATTTTAAAAGTATTATATCAAAAAACCTTAGTCAATGTCAATCAAGTTTGGAATAATTTAAATATTTTGTACAATACGCTATGAATTTTATAGAAGTGAACGATATCAACCTTCCGGAAGTACAGATATACCAGAGATTGCGGGAAAACGCATTCTCCAAAGACGGCTCTTTCATCGCGGACAGTCCCAAAGTGGTTGATCTGCTGATCGCATCGGGTATAGAGATCAAAAGTATCTTTGCGACACGGGAATATTTTGAGAGCCATAGAACATTCCTGGAGCACTATACCATCCCTATCGCCTATGTCGCCCCCAAATCCGTACTCGAACAGATCGTCGGCCACAGGCTTCACCATAATGTCATGATGCACGGTGTTCGCCCCGAAGAGAGCAGCATCGAAGCCCTGGATGATCACATCATTATGCTGGATGAGATCAGCAATACGGACAATGTCGGTGCCATAGCCCGCTCTGCCGCTGCACTGGGTGTAGGCTCACTCCTTGTTCCCGGACAGGGGCCGCATCCCTATGCCAGACGTGCACTGCGTGTCTCCATGGGCCACATAGGCAAACTGAAGTTCCGCCGCTACGACAATATCAAAGAGACCATAGAGGCATTGAAAAAGAGAGGCTACCGCATCTTCGCCGCGGAGGTCACCCAAAACTCCACCCCGCTCTCACAAGTCAAAGTACCGTCCAAATGGGTACTCCTGATGGGGCATGAACAGCTGGGCATATCAGACGAAATACTGGCACTCTGCGATGAAGTGGTCACCATAGAAATGGAAGAGGGGATCAAGAGTTTCAATGTCGCTGTGGCAGCGTCGATCATGATGTATCAGTTCAAACATGCGTAGGGTGCTGTCCCCTGACGGCACCATTTTTAATGCGAACGTAAATGAGCAAAGCCCATTTTTTTAATGCAAGAAGTGTCTTACAGTAGTAAAGTAAAGAGAGATGCCATGCTCATTGGCCGCTTCGATGACTTCGTCGTCACGGATGGAACCGCCCGGTTCGATGATGGCCTTGACACCGGCTTCGGCTGCAGCATCTATGCTGTCTCTGAACGGGAAGAAGGCTTCGGAAGCCATGGCTGCGCCTGAGACATCCAGCCCCATCTCTTTGGCTTTTTTAAGCGCACACTGCGCCGCATCGACACGGCTGGTCATACCCATACCCACCGCTACCATGGCAGAGTCTTTGACATAGACCACACAGTTGGACTTGGTAAGACCTGCCACTTTCCATGCGATCTCAAGGTCTTTCATCTCCTGCTCCGATGCAGAGCGCTTTGACTTTTTCTGTGCATTATGCACTTCATTGTCACAGATACAGTCAGAGTTCTGGTACACAAAACCGCCGTCGATATGTTTGAAGTCATGGGAATCATGGCTCATAAGCAGCTTTGCATTGCCCTGAGAGAAAAGTTTGATACGTTTTTTCTTTTCGAAGACAGCCACGGCATCTTCTTCAAAATCAGCCGCGATGATCACTTCAAGGAAGATCTCATTCATCTTTTCAGCCATCTCTTTGGTCACGATACCGTTGACTGCAACCACACCGCCGAAGGCTGAAACAGGGTCGCACTTAAGCGCTTCCACATAGGATTCGGTCAGCGTAGACTTGATAGCAAATCCGCAGGGATTGCCGTGTTTGACGATACAGACCGCCGGTTCGTCACCAAAACTCGCCGCTATTTTCAATGCACCGTTCACATCGGTAAGGTTGTTGAAACTCGCTTCTCCCTTGATCTGCCTGAAATTCTCAGAGAAAAAGCTGCCGAATTCATAAAGCGCACCGTCCTGATGCGGGTTCTCTCCGTAACGTGTCTGGAACACTTTTTTACCGGTAATGAACTGGTACGCACCGAATCCGTTGTTGAAACGACCGTTCATGTAGTTGGCGATCATCGAATCGTACGCTGCCGTATGCTCGAAAGCCTTGATCATCAATCCTCTTCTGAACTCCAGACTGTCACGTCCGTTCTCCAGCGCGCCAAGTACTTCTTCATAATCATTCACATCGGTCACGATGAGTACATCGTTGAAGTTCTTCGCCGCAGAGCGTACCATTGTCGGCCCGCCGATGTCGATATTTTCAATGATCTCATCGAAATCATCCGTTCTCTCGATGGTCTCTTTGAACGGGTAGAGGTTTACACAGACAAGGTCGATACCTTCCACACCAAGCTCTTTGGCCTGCTCTACATGCGCTTTGTCACCGCGCTTGTGAAGGATACCGCCATGTACATAAGGGTTCAGTGTCTTCACACGTCCTTCGAAACACTCGGGGAACTTCGTCACTTCATCGATCTCGATGACGTTGATGCCTGCCGTTGACAGTGCCTTGTAGGTACCTCCCGTAGAGATGATCTCCCACCCCAGTTTTTCCAGACCTCTTGCAAATTCTACAATGCCGCTTTTGTCGCTCACGCTTAGTAATGCTCTCATTTTTCTCTCTTTCATCAAATTATAGTTTTTATGTTACTTTTACACTTTTTGTGCAGGTGCGTAATCGCCCATATTTGCGAAGCAAGGCGATGGAGCACCGTCCGCACAATTGTAAAAGTGACGCTTTTGCCCTACTTTTTTAAAAAGTAGAAACAGTTTCACATTCAGGATTTCTTCTCTACTTTTTTAGAAAAAGTAGACAAAAATCGGTCACTTCGCAAGTGTACTTCGATGTTCCCGGCACGTTGCTTCGCAATATGCGCGCCTCCACATCGGTACACCCGTGCTCAGTGACCCAAAAAACCTATGAATAAATGTTACAAGTCCTGTTCAATAGTCCGTTTAAAGGTATTGAAATAAACATCCTTCACTTTCTCAAGCGGAAGTGCCACATCGTTCACCTTCACTTCTTCGCCGCCGACCTTTCCGATCACTTCGGCTCTGAGTCCAAGCCCTTTGGCCATTAGCAGAATCTCTTCAAGATCTTCATCTTTGACTTCCAGCAGTGCCCTGCTCTGAGATTCGTCGAAAATATCCCGGCTCTCTTTGACAGATACCTTTGCCGTGATCCCCTTGTCTGAAACCGCTGCCATTTTGGAAAGCGCAATAGCGATACCACCGACATTCACATCTTTGGCTGCCTGTAACAGGCCTACCCTGTTTGCTTCGATGACAAGTTCCCAGAGCTTCAATTCTGTTTTATAGTCAAAAGAAGGCAGTGTTCCCACCGTCTCTCCAAAGAGTTCTTTAAGGTAGAGTGAACCGCCGAACTCTCCCCTGGTTTCACCGATGAGGACAATGTTGTTCCCCTCATGCTGGAAAACGGACGGCAATACTTTGTTCTGGTCATCGTTCAAGCCCACCATTGCAATAGCCGGTGTCGGGAATACGGAAACACCGTTGGTTTCGTTGTAAAGCGAAACGTTCCCTGAAACGACCGGGGTATTGAGCTCGAGACAGGCTTCCTTGATCCCTTCGCATCCCTGTGCAAACTGCCACATCACTTCAGGGTTCTCGGGGTTTCCGTAGTTGAGACAGTCTGTGATAGAGAGCGGCCTTGCACCGCTCATCGCCACATTCCTTCCCGACTCAACAACCGCCAGTGCCGCACCGCCTTTGGGGTCTATGTAACAGTAGCGCGGGTTACAGTCGGAACTCATTGCCAGCGCCCTGCCGTTCTCTTTGATACGGATACAGGAGGCATCGAGGCTTCCCGGATGCTTGGTCGTGTTAGTCTGCACCATAGAGTCATACTGGTTGTAGACCCAGGCTTTGTCCACCACTTCAAGCGGGGCAAGAAGCTTTTCATACGCTTCCTGATCATCCACTTTGGCATAATCGTCCACCGTTTTGGCATTGACCTCGTCGAGATAGGCCGGTCTTGCTACCGGCCTGTCGAGGATAGGCGCCTCTTCACTGACCGGAGCGATCGGCATATCACACACCTGCTCACCGTGCCAGAAAAGTTCCATTCTTTCCGTATCGGTCACTTCACCGATGACGGCGACATCAAGCTCCCATTTTTCAAAGATATCGATGATCGCCTGCTCACTTCCTCTTTTCGCACAGATAAGCATACGCTCCTGGGACTCTGAAAGCATGAAGTCGTATGGGGTCATCCCCTCTTCTCTTGCAGGTACTTTGTCGAGATGCATAATAAGTCCTGCACCTGTTTTACCCGCCATTTCAAATGCCGAAGAGGTAAGGCCGGCCGCACCCATATCCTGAATCCCTACGACATGATCTGTCTTGAAGAGTTCAAGACAGGCTTCAAGCAGAAGCTTTTCCGTGAACGGGTCGCCCACCTGAACGGTCGGACGAAGTGATTTGGACTCTTCGGTGAACGAGTCAGAACTCATCACTGCGCCTCCAAGGCCGTCCCGTCCCGTTTTGGACCCCACATACATGACCGGGTTGCCGACACCCGATGCAACGCCGAGGAAGATCTCGTCAGACTTGACCAGTCCCAGAGAGAAGGCATTGACAAGAATGTTGCCGTTATAGCTTTCATCGAAGCTTACTTCACCCCCGATGGTAGGTACCCCCATACAGTTGCCGTAAGAACCGATACCGTCGACCACACCGCGGACAAGGTGTCTCTGGTACTTGTTGATGTCACTGTCACCTCTGACCCTGCCGAAACGAAGTGCGTTCAGGTTCGCCACCGGTCTTGCTCCCATAGTGAAGATGTCTCTCAAAATACCGCCCACACCGGTCGCCGCACCCTGAAAAGGTTCGATGAACGAAGGGTGGTTGTGGCTCTCCATCTTGAAAACAGCCGCCATACCGTCACCGATGTCGATGACACCGGCATTCTCACCCGGCCCCTGGATGACCCATGGCGCTTTGGTCGGGAATCCGTTCAGGTATTTTTTACTTGATTTGTAGGAACAGTGCTCCGACCACATTGCAGAAAAGATCCCGATCTCGACGATATTGGGATGACGCCCGTCAAGAATACGAAGAATATCTTCGTACTCCTCTTTGCTGAGCTTGTGATTCTTTAACACTTCATCTAGATTTTCAACTGGTTGTGACATAAAATGTGTCCTTTAATTGGGGATGAACCCGGGTTAAATAAGGGGTATATTTTACTTAAAAAGTACTAAATAAGTGATGAAAAGGTAGAATAACGCATCGGTATCTCGTTCCTATGCTAAATGCGGGAACGTATATATTAATTTAAAATTTCCTCTACGTAAAAATACCACATATGCGTTCCCATACGCAGCGTGGGAACGAGGAATAACACATATTGACACAAGGCAATCCATGAACAAAATATTACAAATGCTGAAACTTCAGCAACAACTCAATGATGCGACCAACGGCGAAGGCTGGGAAAAAGGCGTGACCAGGAACGGTAAGCTTATCGACTGGAAACGCTGTACCTACCTGGAGTGTGCCGAACTCATTGAGAGTTACCCATGGAAACACTGGAAGAACATTGATGCAGAACCGGACTACGAGAACATCAAGATCGAAGCGGTGGACATCTGGCATTTCATCATGTCACAGGGGCTTGAAGATTACAAAATAAAAGGATTGGGAAACATCGAAGATCTTGCCGATGCCATTTGCAGTCTGAAAAATTACCAAAGTTTTCGTGAAAAGACCACGCCTACAGACAAGAACTATTATGAACAGATCGAAGTGGTCGAAAAACTGATGAAAGTACTTTTCTGCAATGGTTCGACCACTGAACTGATGGAAACCTTCATCGATGTGGCCATGCAGTCAGGATTGAATCTCGACAGCCTCTATAAACTCTATGTCGGAAAGAACATTCTTAACCAGTTCAGGCAGGACCATGGGTACAAAGAGGGAAGCTACATCAAAATATGGGACGGAAAAGAGGATAATGTGACGATGCAGCATATTCTTGATGAGAAGGATGAGATTACGCCTGAAGACCTTTATACTGCTTTGGAAGAGGCGTACCCAAACGAATAAGAAGGCATACGCCATGCATTTTTAGTGCGTAGTCACACACCGTGAATCAATACGCATCCCCAAATTTCATCAATCCACCGGTCTTGCAAGATCCGCTTCGAGGACCTGGTTGCCACGTATGGAAATCTTTTTGGCTATGCGGATACTCTGTGGTGTATCATACCCGCATTCCGTTCCGCATTTGACCGTCCCGATAAGATAGTAGCTGCCCGTCGGTACACCGTAGAAGGCAAAGTGACCGTCATTGTCAGCTGCCGTAAAGCGCAGATAGTTGAAGAGTCTTGAATCGGCTTTCTCCATCTTCTGTCCGCCGAGATAGCTCTCTGTGTACCACTGGTCCGAATAGCTTGTCGCCGGATTGAGGTAGAGTCTCGTGCCTCCTCCGGGAATTTTATTGCCTGAATAGTCCGTGACGTAGATCGTACCTTTGACCGTACCTTTTCCGATGCGCGCGAGACGGTTGTACTCACCTGAAGGGAAAGGAATACGCCTCACGACCGACGCTGTACTCTCTTCCGTGATCCTCGTTTCTGATTCAGTCATGTTCTCGTCCAGATCGTCGATATAGACATCATCGATACTGGTATCGTCCGCCCAGGTATTGCCGCTTTGTGAAGGTGTCTTGCCCGAACCCATTCCCGGGAAAGCCAGGTTGTTGACACATCCCGAAAAGATGAATGCCATGGCCATAAGAAATGAAAATAATATATGTTTTTTCGTCATAAAAGAGCTTCCTTGTTTATAAATAAGTGCCATTATACACTATTAACACTTTTTCTTTTGATGGTTTTGCAGGAACTTCTCCAGATGGCCTTTGGCTTTCTCGTCGCCCTTCAGCGCCGCGCTGTGGTACCAGAATGCTGCCCTGTCACAGTTCTTCTTCACAAAGTTCCCCTTCTGATAACGCTGTGCAAGGTCATGCTGCGCCTCCCTTTCGCCCTCTCTGGCAAAGCGGTGCAGGTTTTTGACCTTTCGCTTTTCTCCGCGGTAGTGATGCACGGTATTGCGAATGAGCCACAGGGTAAAAAAGACCAGAAAGACGATCAGGTAGAGTTCAATGTTCTCGATATTCATGACCTTCTCAATAAACTGCATACTATTTCCCCAGACAGAATTCACCGAACATCTTGTCCAGTATCTCTTCACTGTCATAAGGCTTCGAGATGGAAGAGATGGCCTTCACCGCCTCCTGAAGGTGATAGGAGAAAAATTCGAGTTCACCCTTTATCAGGGGCTCTTTTGCTTCGGTAATGGCATTTTTCGCCCTGTTCACCGCTTCGATCTGACGCGCAGAGATCAGCATAAGCTCCTCCCCTTCACCAATACTGTCAAGCAGCGCTTCCATCCGTGTCGTCAGCTTCACAAAGCCTTTTTTCGCACTGACCTCTATGGGGTCGAAACGGTCAAGCATCTCTTTATCAAGTTTCATCTCCAGGTCGGACTTGTTGATGGCAACGATCACATGCTTGTCATGCAGCGCATCGATGATCGAAATTATTTTCTCATCCTCACTGTCGAGCTCCCTTGAAGCATCGAAAAGTGCGATGATCACATCGGCATCTTCCACCGAGGACAGGGAACGTTCTATGCCGATCTTCTCGATAGTGTCTTCCGACTCGCGTATGCCCGCCGTATCGACCAGTCTGATAATATGCGAACCGATGCGTACCTGCTCTTCGATAGTATCTCTGGTCGTACCGGCGATATCGCTTACGATCGCACGCTCATAGGAGAGCAGGGCATTGAGCAGGGAACTTTTACCTACATTGGGCTTGCCGATGATCGCTACCTTGAATCCTTCTATCAGGCCCCGTCTTCTATGGCTGGTATCCACGATCTTCGTGATCTGTTCATTCAGATTGTCCAATTGCGTGACGATACTTTGCATAATGTCTTCAGGGATATCTTCTTCGGCATAATCGATCATTACTTCGGAGTATGCCAGAGACCTCAGCAGGGCATCCCTGCTCTCATCGACAAAGTATTTCAGCTCGCCCTTCATCTGCCTGGCAAGAATTTTCGCGGCATCCACACTTTTGGCTTCGATCAGCTTGGAGATCGCTTCCGCTTCTGTGAGGTCTATCTTCCCGTTGAGAAAGGCCCGTTTGGAGAATTCTCCGGGTTCCGCCAGTCTCACACCGTAAGAGAGCACCGTATCGAGTATCTCCTGTGCAACGATCATACCCCCGTGGCACTGGAACTCAACGATCTCTTCACCCGTAAAGGAGAAAGGGGCTTTGAAGTAGATCATGATCGCCTGGTCTATCAAATCATTTTGGCCGTTATAGAGGGAAGTCAAATGGGCATATCGGGGTTTTATCTCTTCGAGATGCGAGATCTTTTTTGCAACTTCCAGAGCGGAATCACCGCTGACACGAATGATAGAAATGGAAGAGACGCCATGCGCTGTGGCTATGGCGGCTATCGTATTATGCATCTTTTTCTCCAAAGTGACTAGTCACTTGAGCCCACTGCTGAAGTGAACTCAGCGTTAGCGTAGCATATGGGGCTTTGCACTATATGCGTACTGTTTTATGATTGCTTGTTATTGAAATCATTGATGACAACAAATTTGTTGCCCGCCTTCCCGGTTTTTATCGCGACATATTTGTTCGGAAAGACTTCGCGAAGCTGTTCAAGCGCGATCTGTACCAGAATACCGTCCAGGGTACGGGTTTTACCTCTCCCCTTCTTCTCTACGGTCTCGATGACCGGTTTGATGTAGTTTCGGATCATCTCCTGCTGTGAAGTGAGGAATTCTGCGATCTCGAGTTTGATGAAGAGTTCATACTTTGTATGCAGCCAGTTGAAAAGCATGTAGGAGAGCGCATTGTAGCGGTAGCCCTCTTTTCCGATAAGCAGTGCCGCATCGTCACCGTCTATGAAGATCAATGCCGTATTGTCAACCACATCCACCTCCACTACATCAATGGCGAAACAGGTATGCGAAAGGAGCTCTTTGAGTTCATCCTCTATCACTCTTGCCAATTCATCATAGACCACGCTCTCCTCTTCGACGCTCTCAGTCTCTTCCTCTTTGTTTTCTACGTTGAAAAAGCTGTCAAGTACGGCATCCTTCTCCACGCCTCGGTGAACGATTCCGCTCTCTTCTTTTACGGCAGAAATCACTTCGGAGGCAAGGCTCTCTTCTACCGTTTCAAAGGATTCAACTGTTTCAGTTTCTGTTATATTGGTTTCTTCAGCCTCGGCAGGAGTATCTTCCTCTGTAAGTGTAGAAGGTTGTTTGCAGGTCGCTACGATAATGGCATTTTTCTTTAGTAAACCCAGGATCCCTTTGGAAGGGTATTGCACCACTTCATACCGAAGATCGGCAATAGAACAGGAGAGTTGTGTTGCAGCTTTCTCGTACGCCTCTTCAAGCGTAGGTGCTTCAACTTTTTTCATCAGCTCTCCTTTTCCTTCTTGTGATGTGCAGCAATAGCCGCTTCTTTATGTCTGGCATATGCTTTGTTGATCACATACTGCTGACCGATGGTAAAGATGTTGTTCACGACCCAGTAAAGTACCAGTCCCGAAGGGAAAGGCATGATAATGAACATACCCGCCATCAGTACAGGGAACCACTTAAATATCTTTTCCTGCAATGGATCGGTAAAGTTGTTCGGTGTGATCCTCTGCTGGAACCACATCGTGACACCCATCAGTACAGGAAGGATATAGTACGGATCCGCACCGGCAAGGTTGCTGATCCAGCCAGAGATCCATGTGGCACCCTGAAGTTCATCCGCATTGAGAAGTACACGGTACAATGCAAAAAATACCGGGATCTGCAAAATCATAGGCAGACATCCACCCATAGGATTGGCCCCGTTCTTCTTGTAAAGTTCCATCATCTGGGCATTGAGCTTTGCCGGATCTCCTTTGTATTTTGCTTTAAGGTCCTTCATTTTAGGCGCAAGGTCTTTAAGCTTCTGCATGGACATCATACCTTTATAGGAGAGCGGGAACAGTGTCAGTTTGACCAACAATGTAAAGAGAATGATCGCCCAGCCCCAGTTGCCTATGAGGCCGTGGATCCATAAAAGTACCTTGAAGAAAGGCCTGGAGAGGAAAGTGAACCATCCGAACTCAATCGTATTCGTCAACTCCGGATTGATATTCTTCAGGATGTTGTACTCTTTTGGCCCGATATATCCGCCAAGATGCAGGTTCTGCCCGCCTTCGACAAATATCAGGGGATCATCATTGCCCACTTTGAGAATGGAGACATTCATACCCTTCTTAAAATCGTAGAACATTGTTGCAACATACCGGTCAAAAGCGGAAGCGATCTTTGCATTTTTAAATGTTTCTGTACCTTTGGCATCGCCGTCAGGAATAGTGGTAATGACACCATCCGCTCCTTCGACCAAAGCACCTCTAACCAGCATATATCTGGAACTGTCCGCCATCGGTCTGTGGCCCGGTGTGATGAAATACGGTGCAGGCGAAGAGGTCGTCACATCAATATCGTACGATCCGTCCGGTTTGACAGTGATCTTTTTGGTCACTGTCAGTGTTGAGAGTTTTTGTGTCAATATCAGTATCTGTGCATTACTGCTTACATCTACCGATGCCGATCCGTCAAGGGTATAGGGTGTTTTGAACGCTTCATCATTGATTTTCGCATCGGAAAAACGTACTTCAAGAGGTTTGACCTCGTTCGTACCAAGGATCTGAAGGTTGTGGCCTTCTGCGTCTTTGTATTTTGCTTCAAGCAGTTCATACTGGGCAATACGTCCAAACTCATCAATGGTGATCTTGAAAGTATTGGAAGTCACTGTTGCAAGTGCTTTCCCGGTACTGGCACTCTTCGGAGCATTTTGTGCTTTGTCCATGTTAACAGGTGTGCTTTTTGGCGTGCTCTGAGTCGTCACTGCCTTGGGTGTTTGTGTATTACTGATATTCTGTTCTGTTTGAGCCACTTGCTTTTGCGGAGGAAAAAGATAACTGTATCCTACAAATACAAAAAATGAGAGGGCAAGTGCGAGAAGAAGTCGTTTATTCAGATCTTGTTGTTCCAAAATTCTACCTTTAGTGATATATCGGTGATAGTATAGTCTTAACTCTGTTAAATTGTGCTAAGGTTTTTGTAATGCTGTACACTTTTTAAGGGCGTGAAGATAGGCTTTTCGACTCTCTGAAAAACTTTTGCTTAGAAGGGCAGGTTTTGCAACCAATACATATGATCCAGGCTTGAGCTGATCGATATTTTCTATGAAATGTGCTCTTAGCAAACGCTTTGCTCTGTTTCGGTGAACTGCATTTCCGATTTTTTTACTGGCAACAAATCCAACTTTGTACTCTTCTGATCTTTTGTAGAAGAGTACGAAATAAGGTGAGTGCCATGTTTTTGTGGAGTGCTTGTACACTCCGTTAAACTCTTTACTGCTCTTTATCCGCGTAAAATGTTTAATCTTGCTAATGGTCTTATACCGGCAGCCGTATTATACTGACAGTCTTTTTCTGCCTTTGGCTCTTCTTGCAGAGATCACTTTTCTACCGTTCTTTGTCTTCATTCTTGTTCTGAAACCGTGTGTTCTTTTTCTTGGTGTGTTATGTGGTTGGTATGTTCTTTTCATTCCGATTATCCTTATCTGTTTTGGCTACATACTAGTAGGCCATTATTTGGACGCGATTTTACCTTAAAATTGCTTAAGGAAAGCTCTTTAGGGGAGGTATATCATCAATTCAATGCTTTAAAGACAATCTCTCCATGTTTGTTTGCCTTTTTAGCCTTCAGGAATAGTTCCATAAGCCGGTAAATGATATATTTTATTTTGTGGGACGTGGTGCGCACTTCAAGTTCCGTACAGTAGACATCTTTCCCTCCCCCTGTAACAGCATTGCGCACCACTCTTTGTGCAAAATGGTATCCACCGTCTATTTTTGTATCCTGGCAGATAAGTGCGTAAAGCGGCTCGCATGCATCGATCTCAAACAGCATGTCGGTCTCCCTTTTCTCTTTTTCAAGTAGGGCTTTGAGATCGATATTCTGGGCGGAAACAAGCATTGTAACAAAATTCCTCTCCTCTTTTCGTTCCATAAGAAAGAACATGATATCGATCGTATGACTGAGTTGTTCAAGCATCGTGGCCATCATTGATATATCATGCGCAGTAAATCTGGTATTGCCTCTTTTCTGTTCGTTCTCTCTTACTTTCATATATATAAAACCTTTTCACATTCATCATTTTTTATTTTAACTAAAAAAGTTATAATTTTCTATGAAAAGTACAAAAATAGACCATCTTCCCTCTCCCTGCTGGCTGCTTGAGGAGGAGAAACTGATAGAAAACCTTGAACTGCTGCAAGAGATCAAAGAAAAAAGCGGTGCTAAAATACTGCTTGCCCTGAAAGGCTATGCCCTCTGGAAAAGTTTCCCGCTTATCCGGCAATATCTTGACGGATGCTGTGCAAGCGGCCTGCACGAAGCCAGACTTGCACGGGAAGAGTTCAACAGAGAGGTACATACCTATTCCCCTGCATTCAAAGAGGAGGAGATCGGCGAGATTGCCTCTCTCTCCCAGCATCTCGTTTTCAACTCCCCCGCCCAGTTCAGGAGGTTTGCCGCACAGGCAAAAGAGGCCAACCCCTCTCTCTCACTTGGCCTGCGTATCAATCCTGAATATTCGGAATCTCCCAAAGAGATCTACAATCCCTGCGGCCTACATTCCAGACTGGGAACCACCATCCAAAACTTTGATGAGTCCATCCTTGAGACTTGCGAGGGCTTACACTTCCATGCCCTCTGCGAACAGGACAGCTCTTCGCTTGAAAAAGTCCTTGAACATTTTGACATGAAATTCGGAACTTACCTTTCGAAAATGAAATGGATCAACTTTGGCGGCGGCCACCACATTACCAGAAAAGGGTACGATGTTGAGAAGCTCGTCACCCTGATACGTGATTTCAAAGCGCGTTACGATGTAGAGGTCTATCTGGAACCGGGAGAGGCTGTGGGCTGGGAGACAGGGCCTCTCATCGCTACGGTACTCGACATCATTCACAACGGCATTGACATTGCCATTCTGGACACATCGGCAGAAGCACATATGCCCGACACCATCATCATGCCCTACCGCGCAGAGGTACGCGGTGCAGGTGAAGCAGGGGACAAAGCCCATACCTACCGTCTTGCCGGCAATACCTGTCTTGCCGGTGACATTATGGGAGACTACAGTTTTGATGAACCTTTAAAGGTAGGCGATAGAATATTCTTTGAAGACCAGATGCACTACACCATGGTCAAAGCGACTACCTTCAACGGTGTCAAATTGCCGGCCATCGCCATACAAAGACTTGATGGCACCATAGAAGTAGTAAGAGAATTCAGCTATGAGGATTTCAAAAAAAGGCTCTCATAAGCCTACTTCTTTTTATCTCCTCCGACGAACTTAATAATATCATCCTCACTCATATCTCTTTTATAGACGATATCGTAGGATTGTGAAATTTCATCGAACTTGAGAACACTTTCTGTACGTGGTGAGTGCCTGTATTTCAAAATAACTTTGGAAACCTCATCATTTTCATAGATCACGGTGATCTTGTCTGTCAGCTTTTTGCCGATCGCCATACTGCCGTCCGCTCCAATGGCAAGATAGTCTATCTTGACTCCGGCATTGGCAAGTGCCGATTTTGCCATGGCACCGCCCATCATTTTCATCATGTCTTCACTGCTGTTGCTGCCTGCTCCCTCCTCAGAATCAAAAAGGATCACAGAGAGTATCTGCTCTCGTGTCAAACTCGGTTTGGATGAGAAGTTGATCACCGGTACTGCAGGCGTTCCCGACACATTGATGGTAATCAGATAATTCTCCGCCTGGTACTCCACTTCAATATCCAAAAGCGGTTTGTTGGGATCACCGGTCAAATAGATATCTCCTTTTTTGACGACAAAACGTTTTCCCTGAAAGTCGTAGCTCCCTCCTTTGACCAGTTTGACTTCTCCAAGGACCATGGGGTCCGAATGGATCGATTTAAGGACTTTTATATCAAGATTGGCCTTCATATCTATATCACCCTGCTTATAAACCAGAGGTTTTTCCGAGTTAATAATCATATCGACGCTAAGATTGTCCATAAAGGGGCTTGGTTCCTCTTTTTTCATATCCTGTACGATGAGTATGTCACTGTCACTCGGAAAACTCTTGGCACCAAGGTCATAGTGTACATTCCCTCCGAGCAAGGTGACCTTTCCGTTCACATCGGTAGCTGCACCGTTGAATTTGGTCTTGATGTTGATCCTGCTGTCAAGGTCTACCATCTCGTGAGCGAGGTGAAAGGTCGGTGCGTCCGCAAGGATCTCACCCTTCATTGTTTTGGTATCGAGTTGCCCTGTCACTTTCAGCTGATCGTTCAGCCACAGTTGCGCAATAGTGAGCGTACCTTCTTTCATCTCCACGACGGAAGGCTTGGTCGCAAAGAATTTCATTTTGCTGTAGGTTATCTTATAATTGCTCAGTTCTACGGTATCGCCCTTTTTAGCAAGTACCACCTGGACATCATCTATTATCTGGTCGGTCTTTCGGTCTACATGATAGATGATTTGAGGAGAGGTGATCTTCAGTGCTGCTTCCCGCTTTTTATTGATCACGAGTGAAAGGTCCAGTTTTCCGTCCACTTTTGGAAGGTCTTTTACCGTATAGAACTCCTTGACCGTTCCCAGCAGCGTACTGAAAGAGCCGATATCGCTCTTAATGACGATATCCTCTCCTACTTTACCTTTCAGGGTGGTTGTCAATCCGGCAAGGCGTATCTTTCCGTTTACCGTACCGTCGGCAGGCTTCATATCCATCGTTGCAGATATCTTGCTGGATTTGAGTGAAGCAATGATGTTTTTTTTACCCATTTTCGCATTGGCTGTCAAAGGAAAAATGGCATTCCAGTGAATGTTCTTGTCGAAATTCTTTAGCAGTGAATCATCGGGTATCTTTGTAACCGCTTTGAGTGTCACAGCGTCACCGTACACAATATCGGCATCTACATTTGCCACATTGGAGCTGATTTTCGCTTTTCCATTGATCGGAGTGAGTTTGGCAAAATTGAGCGGAACATCGATAACGGCATTGACCTTCGTACCATTGAGTTCGGCAGGCAAAGCCACCATTTTCCCTACTTCTACGGCTTCTTTGGTCTCCAGATGGAATTCACCCTGTTTTTTCAGGTCTTTGGCGACAAAATAACCTTTAAGTCCCTGGGCATCGATATCGGTTTTGATACTTTTAAGATCGCCGCTGTACGTCACATGAAGATTGTTCACGGGTTTGACCAGCTTCGCATCAAGGCCGATGATCTCTCCTGCTTTGATCTCACCGGAATAGGAGATATTCTTATCCATTTCAAAATGGTTCGTCAACATGATATCTTTGGCATAAGGTGTTGTTACCATGATCTTTGTATCTGCATTGAGTTTTTTCTCTTTCACTCCAAAGGTTACATGACTTTTGAGTAAATCGACATTGATGTTGAATTCTGTAGCATTTGATTCATTACTGTCACTACTCTTTGGCATAAGTAAAAGGTTTTTTGCCTGTGAACTTATGTCCGCAACTACTTTTTCTTTGCTTGCATTAATATCAATGGTAACATTGCCTATCGCTTTTTTACGTATTGGGAGATCATACATCTTATATAATCTGTTGCGCGGGGTCAAGATGATCTCAGCCTCAAACTTATTGTTTTTGATGTGGCCGTGCTCACTGATATTGCTCAGGTTTGTCGTACCGTTCAGATCGATCATACCCTTCTCGACCATACGCTTCTCCACATCAACTTTCAGATCTTTGGCATCCATGGCAAATGCCAGAATATGAACGGGATCGAAAGTGGCAGGCAGGATATCCGTATGTAATGATTCAAGTACAATTTTTTTCGGGATCAGATTGTTTTTCTTTTGCTGAGTGCTTGTATTGTTCTCTTCGTTTGTTTCTGTCTGGGCAATTTCTTCAGCAGGTTCAGCTGTGGTATTCGTTTCATTGCTGTCCGGAGCGAACATGGCTTTCAGTGCCATGGTATCTACTTTGATGACATTCACCTTCTTCAAGGTAAGTACATCTTTCTTCAGAAAGCCTGCTATGTCGGCCTGACCCAGATCACTCTTGAGCTCAAGCGCGTAATTTCCGACAGAGATGGCATTTTGTTCATTATCGAGGATCCTGACGATATCCGCTTTGAGATCATCGATGTTCACTTTGAGTTTATCTATGCTGGCAGCAAGATAGCTTCTCGGCTTCAGTGAAGCGGAAAAATGCTCTATGACCGCTTCTTTGGGGATGAGAGGGTTCATCGGTTCGCTCTTCTTCTCTGCAACTGTTTTGGCCTCTGCTTCTTCTGTGGTGTTGCCCTCTTTCGGCATGAACATCGCCTGCAGTGTTTCACTGTCTATTTCATCGATACGCAACTCTTTGACCGTCACTGTTCCATCTTCCAGAGCTGCCTGCAGTTTCAGCTGTGTGATATTGGTATCGACCTGCGCAGAAAGATCTCCTACTTCCACTTCATCGCTTGCATAGGAAATATCTTTAGCATTCAAAAGCGTTTTTTCAAACAATATCCCCTGTTCTTTAAAAGGATCGACACTGACATGGACCTTGCCAACAGTCACCACAACAGGAAAAGGTTTGGAGGAACTGCTGTTGTCCTCTTGGCCCGGAGGCAAAGAGGCAATGAGCGCTTTTACAGTATCTATATTGAGATTCTCCATACCGATCTCATTGATCGCAATACGTCCGTAAAGGATTTTGGAGGGATTCCATGAAAAACGGATCTGCCTGCTGATGTTCCTGCCGGCATATTTCAGTCCGTCTATCTTGACACCGGTAAAAATATTTCCTTTAATGTCACTGTAACTGATATTATAGTCAGGCGCAAACACATCTGCCACTTTTTTGATGACGAACGAAGAGTTTGCAGCGACCACGATGATCACGATGAGTGAGACAAAAAAGATCAAGATACCATAAAAAAACTTCTTCATTAGAATGACTGCCCTATCTGGAACTGGATACCGTAAATGGAAGTATCATTTACATTGAAACCCACATCGAGTTTCAGCGGCCCGACCGGTGTCATGTACCGTACACCTACACCTGCAGAGCTTATAATGTCACCGTTAAAATCCATACTCTCTTTGGCCAGCATGGTATTGTCACTGAAAACCGCACCGTAAAGGTCTCCCCATATAGGGTAATCCGCTTCTATACTCAGGTTAACCCATGTCTGGGCACCATCCACGAGATCGGTGGTCGGAGAGGTGATCGCACCGATCTCTCTGAAGCCGTAGGCACGGTTGGAGTACATACCCCCGGCAAAGAATTTCTTCGATTCCGGAATCCCGTGATTGTTGCTTTCATTCCCGATCTCGATGACACCCACTTTTCCAACTGTTGCCAAAGTAAGATCGGCAACTGTATAAATTCCCCTGAGTTCCAAAAGATATTTCTGATAGGCACTGGTTTCGCTATTGGTAGGAATACCCCATTCTCCATACCCTCTGATGTAATATCCGTATTTTGGGTTGAGTTTGGAATCCCTGCCGTCATACGTCACATCCAGGTAGGGGTAGGTCAATAAAAAAGTATTATACGCTCCGGGAGGCAGTTCAGGTTGACCGTCATCACGTTTTGAAATATCTATAGATTCAAAAGTAAGACCCAGTTTGATATCAAAACGTTCCGTTGCATGATTCAGGTATGTTGTAAAAAAAAGTTTCTTTTCCCGGAATCCGTCATATCCGAGATTCGAATACCCGCCTTTTGTCCCAAGGTCAAGCCAGAAACCAAAAGGTTCCCAGACCACCGGCTTGAAAAAACTCAATACCGCAAGCTGTTCGAGCTGCGACCAGGCAAGGTCTAGCTGAAGCTTCTGGGCGTTTCCCATAAAGTTATGCTTGAGAACCTGTCCATGCATACGCATACCTACATAACTGTCATACCCCGCACCCACTTCAAAATGGTATGGCTGATCCATTTCCGATACCGTGATATCTACCGGGACGACATTGTAGAATTTCCTGTCTATATTGACCAGAACGGAATCAAAAGAGTTCAGGCCATACAGGGCATCATAGGTATCTTTCACTTTTTCCAGATCGAACCGTTGTCCTTTTCTGGCTCTGACACGTGATTTGATAATATTCTCATCAATGGTTTCATTGCCCTGAACGGTTACATTTCCAAACGTACAGATATCACCCTTTTTAAGTACAAATGTCATATCGACAGTATGTTTATTCAGGTCAACATAAGCCTTGGTATCCAGGTAGTAACTGCAGTATCCCTGCTTGAGCATCTCTTCCGAGATCCTTCCCTTGACAGCAATGAACTCCTTTGCCTTGAAGATATCTCCCTTATGAAAGGTGATCATATCGTCAATCTTGTAGTCACTGCTGATATTGATATCGTTGACAAGGACCGGCTTGTTCTCTTTAACGCTGACTTTCACCGTTGTTTTGGTCTGTTTGATCTTGAATTCGGCATCATAGTAGCCTTCGGCATCAAAGTAATTGCGCAGTGTTGCCCCAAGCGTGGGAAGAAGTTTATCCTTAATGCGCGCCGTGTCATCTTTCCAGAATTGGTAGAAACTTTTATGGTCGGCACTGACAGCGTCAAGGAGGTCTGACTCATCAAAAACCTCTTCTCCGCCAAACTTGATGATATGCGTGGAAAGCCCGACCTCTTTACTCTCATTGTTGTCACTGAAAAAACCCGCAGAGGCAAAACTGTTCAAGAGCAGTAATAATAAAAATGAGTGCTTGAAATACATCGGTCTTTCCCTTTAAAGGGATATTCTATCGTAAAAAAATTAAGACCTATCCCAAAAGGTCATGTACGCTTTCATGCGGATCTTTACCCTCTTCGATCATAGCGTAGACCTCCTCTGCAATGGGAAGATAAATGCCTTTCTCCTGCGCGATACGGTGAAGCGCTTTGGCCGTAGGAACCCCCTCTGCCACTTCGCCGAGTTCTTTCAGAATGGTATCCATATCTTTCCCCTCTGCCAGACCCAGTCCGACCCTGTAATTTCGAGAAAGTCTGGAACTAGCAGTCAGGAAAAGGTCACCGGCACCTCCCAGAGAAAGAAAAGTCTCCGTTCTGGCACCAAAGCTCTTTCCAAAACGCGCCATTTCCACAAGACCGCGGGAGATCAGTGCCGCTCTGGCGTTGTTTCCCAACCCCAATCCGTCACAGACGCCACTGGCAATGGCTATGACATTCTTGTAGGCTCCGGAGACTTCCGCACCCACCACATCGTCATCCACATAGCCTTTGATATAGGAAGGCAGATGATCCGCAAAAGTCTGCGCCAGTGAAAGGTTGGTCGAAGAGATCATCAGAGCCGTGGGGAGTGACTTCTGTACTTCCGCGGCAAAAGAGGGACCCGAAATGTATGCCAGACGCTCCGGCGGTAAGAACTGTGTAAAGATGTCATTGAGAAATGCACCGGTGGATGTCTCTATGCCTTTGGCTGCAACCAGTATTTTCTGGCCTTTGTCCACAAAATTCTCTTCCATCCAGTGACGTACGAACTGTGCAGGAATGGCCATGACCAGATACTCCCTCTCCAACGCCTCACCCAAAGAAACAAAATGCTCGATATTCCTTGGGGTACGCGAATGGATCACCACCTCATTGTTCTCACTGTAGGCATGGTACAGTGCCTGTCCCCATTTTCCCGCACCGATTATCGCCATTTTCATCATAATTCTTTCTCCTTTTTCAGCACCGCTTCAAATTCATCCAATTTATCTTTGGGGCCTATGCAGACCAGGGTATCTCCCGCATCAACCCTGTGATTGATCCCCGCCGTGATAAAGACGAAGGTATGCCCCAGCTCTTCGTCGATCATACCGATCAGCAAAATCCCGTAAGGGGCCAGATCGAGATCATCCGTCATAACATCTTCAAGAAATGACCTTTCAGGGACAGGAATTTCACGGAAAACCACCCCGTCTCTTTCCATAACGATCCCTTCAAGGATCTTGGTCGCTACAGGACGCCTGAGGATATTGTATATCTTGTTGGCACTCACTTCATAGAGATCGATCACTTTATCGGCACCTGCCATCTTCAGTTTTTTGGTCGTATGCATGGAGTCTGAAATCGAAAGGATATAACACTCCTTGAAAAGCGAACGCAGAGAGAGAGTGAGGAAGACATTGAGATGTTCATCTTCCATCACGCAGACCAGCTGATCAAAATGTTGCGGATTAAGTGCCTGAAGTATACTGTCGCTGGTCACATCTGCATACTCGACATCGATATAGCCGTCTTCCCTCGCCTGCTCATAATAGTCCGGGTTCGATTCCACGATCTTGATCTTGAATCCGTCTTCATGCAGTCCGCTGGCAATGAACCTGCCGTGACTCCCATAACCAAAGAGCAGAATAGACTGTGATACCATCAGTGGATCCCCCCATGCATTTCTTTATAGTACCGTATACTGATCTGCTGTCCCATCAGCAAAAGGATATCGTAGCTCTCTATCCGTTCTGCCGGCAACGGATTGAAAAGGAATTCACCGTTGCGTTCTATACCGATCAGCAGGAGCTTGTATGCTTTAAAGTCAAGCTCACCAACAATACGGCCTACCATGGAGTGATTCTCATGCACATGGATTTCATCGATACGCGCAACACTCTTTCCCGTCAAAATAGCATGGATCGCCTTGTACATCGTCGGTTGGGTAATTGCCGTACGGATCATCGTATTGGCTACCTGGTTAGGCATGAGAAGATGGTCAGCACCGGCATATCTGAATTTGGTGACGATATTCATATCGTTCACTCTGGCGATCACCCTGATCTTGCGGGAAATACTCTTGGCATTGAGCGTAATATAGATATTCTCCACATCGCTTCCCGTCAGACACAATATAGTGATATTGGAGTGCTCCACATTGAATTTTTTCAGGGTCTCGAAACGGCTGGCATCTTCAACGATCGCCCGGTAACCGTCCTTGTGCGCCTGCTCCACCCGTTTTGGATCATTGTCGAGAATAATATAGTTGTCGATCTTCTCATTTTTCTGCCTGAAGAACATTTTCGTCATCTGCCCATAGCCACAGATAATGAGAAAAGATCTGCTTTTATTGATCTGCTCGACAATACGGTTCTCTTTGAGTTCATTCAATCTTTCCGAAAAGGCTGAAACAATGACAGAGGTAGCAAAAGAGATCATCGCAATACCGCTGACAATGACCAGCATAGAGATGCTGCGTCCAAGATCGGTCACAGGAGAAATATCGCCATATCCCACAGTCGAAATAGTGATCAGCGCCCAATAGAGTGAATCAAAAAGGGAGTTGATATTTGGGTTGATATGTTCTTCAAGGACATAAATGGCGATTCCGGCCGTCATCACAATAAAAACAAGCAAAAAGAGCAGCGTTAAAAGTTCAAAGCGCTTGTTGACAAGTACATCGACGAACTGATGGATGCTTTTGGTATAGCGCAGAAGCTTCAGGACCCGGAAAAGTACGAAGATACGCAGTACCCTCAGTGGTCTGTAGGCAGGAAAGATCGCCAAAAGGTCAATGATCGCCGCCGGAGTGACCATATAGTGGAACTTCTCTTTCAGTCCTGCTTTCACCACCGGCCAAAGTTCAAATTTTGCATGCAGGAACTGTGCATTGTGGTACTCTTCAGCGATATGCTTTGAAAAATCATTGTGTATCCACAGACGAAGCAGATACTCTACCAGAAAGACAAAAGAGACAAAATAGATATCGTAATTATCCAGCCATTCCGGCACAGGATGCTTCACTTCATAAATGAGGATAAAAACAGAGGTAACGATCAGGAATATGATAAAAATATCGAAAACCCTCTTATAGGGGTTTTCGGAATTGGTAAGAACGTCACATACCTTTTCTTTGCTTTCGCGGTACCGCTTTGATTGGTTCAGGAAGAGCGCCCATGACAAGATCAACTGCTTCATAAGCTCCCCTCTCTTTTTTCTATACTAACTAAGAACTCAGACGCTGCTTCAGCAACGCGTTCACTTTGCCCGGATTGGCGGAGCCTTTGCTTGCTTTCATTGTCTGCCCGACAAAGAAGCCCAGGAGTTGCTCTTTGCCGCCTTTGTACTGCTCTACCTTATCCTGGTTATTGGCAAGGATCTCATCGATGATCGCCAGAATGGCACCGTCATCACTGATCTGTGCAAGCCCAAGCTCATCGATGATCGCATCGATGTCACGGCTTTCATTCTCCATCATATAGTCAAGCACCTCTTTGGCACCTTTCCCTGATACCGTATCGTCTGCAATCTTGGCCACAAGCCCGCCCAGGGTTGCAGCACTTACAGGGGAATTTTCTATCTCCAGTCCTGCTTTGTTCAGTCGGCCCAACAGTTCGGAGGTCAGCCATGTCACTGCTGTTTTGGCCACTGCACCCTGCGCGATCATCTCTTCGAAGTAGTACGCCAACTCTTTTTTGGAGGTAATGACCAGCGCATCATCATGTTTGATACCAAGTTCATCCACATAGCGTTTCACTTTGGCATCAGGCAGTTCCGGCATGACTTTCGCCTCCTCGATCATCTCCTCCGTTACGACCAGCGGCCGAAGGTCAGGGTCCGGAAAATAGCGGTAGTCCGCCGCCTCTTCTTTTCCGCGCATCGAACGGGTCTCACCTTTGGTCACATCAAACAGTCTGGTCTCCTGTACGACCTCCTCTGCATAAACACCGTCTTCATACGCTTCTATCTGTCTCTGCACCTCATAGGCGATCGCCTGTGCCACGAAACGGAAAGAGTTGATATTCTTGATCTCCACTCTCGTACCGAACGCCTCCTGACCTTTGGGACGAATAGAGACGTTCACGTCACAGCGGAAAGAGCCTTCCTGCATATTTGCATCACTGATATCGAGATAACGGACGGTAGAGTGCAGTTTTTTCAGATAGTCCACCGCTTCATCCGAAGAGCGCATATCGGGTTCGGAGACGATCTCCATCAATGGCGTACCCGCACGATTCAGATCTACTTTGGAATAGTTACCCTCATGTATATTCTTTCCCGCATCCGCTTCAAGGTGTGCCTGTGTGATACCGATACGCTTCTGCGTTCCATCCTTGAGATCGATATAGAGTTCACCGTTCTGTACAATCGCTTTACTCAGCTGCGTGATCTGATATGCTGACGGACTGTCCGGATAGAAATAGGATTTTCTGTCAAAGATGGAAATATGGTTCACGTCTGCATTGACCGCATAGCCGAAACGCATCGCTTTGATGGCAGCTTCCTTGTTTACAACCGGAAGTGCTCCGGGCAGTGCCAGACAGGTAGGACAGGTATTTTTGTTCTGATGCTCGGCAAAAGAGGTAGGGCAGGCGCAGAAAAGTTTCGTTTTTGTGTTGAGTTGAACGTGGACTTCAAGACCGATCACGGTTTCAAACATAGCGGTATTCCTTACTGAAATAATAAGGCAGATTATAGCGTTTTGGTCATTTGAGAGAGTTTAGGATACGTAGTGAATTGCATCCTCTTTTTTTGATATCTCTTCAAGAAGTTTGGTCTGCTTCCTAAGTTCTGCCAGCTTCTCTTTGCCGGTGATAATATGTTCCAGTACCAGGATGGCGGCCAGACCGGGAAGGGCACCGATCAATGCTGAGACAATGGCAAAAAAGATGCTAGTCTGATAAAAAGAATAAAAGGAGGAAACGGCACCGATGAGCACAAAGGCCCATGCGACACCCAGGAGAAAATTGATTACAAAACCAAGTGTTTTGTCAGTCAGTCTCATATAGATCGCTTACACTGCACCCATGGTATCTATGGCCGGATTAGGCGCTTTTTCATGTTCTTCGTCGATTGCCACGGCACCTGCAAGGTATACGTAGATAAGGATCATGAAAACGAATGTCTGCAAGAGTGCCGAGAAAGTAAGCAGCAGATAGGCAGGCAGCGGTGCAATGAAAGGAACGAGCATCAAAAGTACCCATAGGAAAAGGTCATCACCTTTGATGTTACCGAAAAGTCTGAATGAAAGTGAAATGATCCTTGAAATGTGGGATACGATCTCAATTGGGAACATCAATGGAGCAAGCAGTTTTACCGGTCCGGCAAAGTGTGCGAAATAATGTACCACACCATGCTTTCTGATACCTTCATAATTATAGTAGAAGAAGACCATAAGTGCCAGCGGAAGCGTTACATTGATGTTGGAGGTCGGAGACTCGAAACCGGGAATGATACCGATCACGTTCGAAACAAAAATAAACAGTCCGACAGCAGCGACAAGCGGAAGATACTTTCTTGCAAGTTCTTCACCGATCACATCTTTACCCATAGCAATCACACCGCCAAGGTAAGCTTCCATAACGTTCTGCGCTCCGTTTGGAACCGCTCTGAAACTCTTTGTAGCCATTTTTGCAACCATCATTACGATCACAGCTACCAAAATCAAGTGTGCGATCAATACTGCCGAGTGGCTGTCCTCGCCTAAAATACCGCCAAGGTAAGTAAATACACCTTCCATAAAACATCCTCTTGTAATAATTTGCATGTATTATACAAAAAAGGAGTTAAACAGCCGGTTAAAAAAGTAAGAATTTTAACTTATAGTTCTACCAACTTTTCCTGACCCAGCCGGTAAAGCGCAAAATCATATTTGACAGGATCTGCGGGGTCCCATTTTCGGAAACGTTCTGTCAGCTCTATGGCAGCTTTCATATCATAACTTTTTCGCTTGAGCAAGCCCAGTTTGCCTGACATTTTGAAGGTATGGGTATCCAAAGGCATCAGAAGGTCCTTCTTGTCTATTTTACTCCATAAGCCCATATCAAGATCGTCTTTTCTGACCATCCAGCGCAGATACATCATATAGCGTTTGTAGGTACCTGCACCATCCACACACTTTGGCATATTTCCCGTCAGGAAGCCATACCCATATGAGCTGTGAGGATAACTCTTTTTCAGTACTGCTATGAAATGCCACAGTCCATCGAGTATATTCTCCTCTTTACGGTACCCCTGATAAAAGATGTTTTCAATAGAGTCATACTCCTTTAAACGCTTAAGCGCAATGAATATTGCGATCACGTCCTCGGGTTTCTGAAAGCGGTAGTAGTATTTGGAGAGTGATCTGCGTATCTCTTTTTCAGAAGCCTTCAGCAGAGAAAAATCAAGACTTTCCAGAAACTTCACAATCTGCCCGGCATTGCCGTACCCGAACAGTGCACAGATCAGCGCAACGGATTCTTCTTTGTATTTTGAAGCGACAAGCAGGGGGTCAGGTTTGTCATAGGAGAGTTCGAAAAGATCATTTCGCTTTGCCGCTTCTGCGTCGAGAAGTACTTTGACTTCGGAAAGGTTCATTACGTACCCATCATGGCATCAAAACGTAAAATGTTCACCAAGGTAATGCTTTCGTACATTTTCGTCATTGGTGATCTCTTCGCTTGTTCCCGCAGCCAGCATTTCACCGTTTCGCATGACATAGGCCCTGTCACATATCCCCAGGGTTTCACGTACATTGTGGTCGGTAATAAGTATGCCCATATCGAGTTCAACAAGCTGACGGATGATGTTCTGTATGTCAAGCACCGCTATGGGGTCGACTCCTGCAAAAGGTTCATCAAGGAGCAGGAATTTCGGCTCGCCCACCAGTGCCCTGGCGATCTCCACCCTTCTTCTCTCCCCTCCGCTCAGACGGATACCGATACGTGAACGGATGGGTTCAATATTGAATATCTCCAAAAGTTTCTCTATACGCGGCTGTACCGTCTCTTTGGGAAGTTCAAGTGCTTCTGCGGCAATCAGAAGATTCTCTTCGACCGTCAAGTCCTTGAAGATGCTCGACTCTTGCGGAAGATAGCCTATGCCCATCTGTGCACGTTTGCTCAAAGGCAACCGGGTAAGCTCTTCGCCATCGAGAAAAACCTCTCCCTCCGTTGCACCGGTCAATCCGCAGACCATATAGAAAGAAGTGGTCTTACCTGCACCGTTGGGCCCCAGAAGCCCGACGATCTCCTTACTTTTGACAGACAGAGAGATATCGTGAACGATCCTGGTCTTCCTAATGGTTTTGGCAAGATGTTTGGCTTCAAGTGTGTGCATTCAGTACTCTATTGTATATTTTCGTTTCTCTTCATAAGGTTCTATCCCGATCATGGCCACATTATACCCTACACCCTCTAAAAAGGTTTTAAGCGCATCACTGCCCCACTCCACCATATGCCAGCCCGGCTTCTCGAACTCTTCAAAGAGTCCCATCTGCATGAACTCCTCATGGTCCAGACGGTAGAGGTCGTAATGGCACAGCCCTTCCCCGTAACAGTGCTGCAGGGAAAAGGTCGGTGAAGTCACTTCGCCCTCCACACCTCTTGCCTTGGCGATGGCCTGTGTCAATGTGGTTTTTCCCGCGGCCAGGTCACCGCGGAGAAAAACAACAGCGTTCTCGGGCAGGACCTCATCGAGATATTCAACAACTTTATTTAATTCCTGCTCTGATGCGATGATTTCCATAAATACCTCGTAGGGTGTGCAACTGCACACCGTTGATTGTGTTCGGCCTTTCGGCGTAAATTTTATTTTATTCCGATTTTATTACATGGTGTGCAATTGCACACCCTACGCTAATTTCCGTGACACCTCTGCCATGAAATTCAAATGTGTTGCGGCTTTGCCGCTGTCAAGACCCTCTTCTGCCATAGCGATGGCTTCTTCAATATCTCTAACATTTCCATCAACAAAAAGGGCAAAGGCTGCATTGAGCAGTACAATATCCCTTTTGGCTCCTCGTTCAGTACCGGAAAAAATGTCTCTGGTGATCTGGGCATTATGTACTGCATCTCCACCCAAAATGGCTTCTTTGGGCGCCAGTTTGAACCCTAAAGCTTCAGGACTGATCTCCCCTTCACTGATACGTCCGCTCTCCACGTAGGCAAAAGAGCTGTTCCCTGACAAGGAGAGTTCATCCATTCCATCATGGCTGCTCACAACATAGGCTCTTTGGGTATCGAGTGCAAGCAGTGCCTCGGCCATACGTTTGATATAGGCAGGGTCGAACACGCCCAAAAGATATTTTCTCGCTCCCGCAGGATTGGTAAGTGGGCCAAGAATATTGAAGATCGTCCTGTGGGGTATGGACTTTCGTATGGGCATGATGTGTTTCATCGCAGGGTGATGGTTCATCGCAAAAATAAAACAGAAACCGGTCTCTTCAAGCATCTTCACCTGTTCTTCCACCGAGAGGTTCAGGTTGATCCCCAGTGCTTCGAGTACATCGGCAGAACCGGAATTGGAGGTAATGCTCCTGTTGCCGTGCTTGGCGACCACAGATCCCAGGGACGCAAGCAGCAGGGAAACCGTGGTAGAAATGTTGAACGAACCACTCTGGTCTCCCCCGGTACCAACTACATCGATGGCTTTTTGGCGAAGTTCCTCGGAAAGAGGGACTTTGATGGAGTGTTCACGCATCACAGAAGCGGCAGCAGCGATATCTGAACCGCTCTCCCCTTTTTCATAGAGGTCTATGAGAAATTGACGTGCTTCAGTCTCATTCATCTCGTTGTTGAACAGTTTTTCAAATTCTTGTTTAATATCCATCTATTATCTCCGTAGGGTGTGCAATTGCACACCGTCAATTATTTGGTGTGCAATTGCACACCCTACAACTACGACCATTCCGGTTTCGAAGCTATAAAGGCAAAGCAGTTTGCCTTTATTCAACGCTTCTCACAAATTCCTCTTTCTGGGACTTGGGGATCGTCTTCGTCGCAGGTATCTGTAACACTTCATAGGACTTTGGGCCTTTGAGATACTCAATGGTCACTTTATCTCCCACCTTGAGATCTTTGGATGCCTTGGCTTTCATACCGTTGACGAATACCACGCCACTTTTAAGCATATCGGTCGCGATGGTCCGGCGTTTTACCACATTGACGGCACTGAGCCATTTATCTACACGCATTCGTCACCCCTGTTTGAACATTGCTTCAGCTGCTTTGGCCTCAGTAATGCCTTTTAGCGTCAAGCAGCCATCCACCAGATATTTATCGGCTTTGAGCTCTTTAAATATTTGTTTTGCCTCTTTCATACTGTACATCCCTGTATCAACCAGCATCACCATGACATCATTAAGCGTTTCATCAGGCTTCTTTTTCATAATACCAAGCAGTGTTACCTGCTTCAACAGTTCTTTGTCATCAGTATTCATTCTATTTCCTATCGCTTTTTCGTAACATGTAGCACGTAATTCTCAGCACTGTTTAATGCAAGTCTTCGTTGAGCTTCACTTCTCTCGTACTTCTTCTCGCGATGATCTCACCTGTCATGGAATTCTGTCTGAAGTGGATACCGTTGAGCCCCTGAAGTTCTTCGCCTTTGAAGGTCGTCTTGTTCTCAAGCTTTGCATCCGGGTTGGCCGCTTTGATCTTCTCAAGCTCTTCGGGAGCGATCTTGATCTTCGTACCTGCCAGAATAGTGATACCCGCATCTACGATACAGCCGTCTCCCAAAGGAAGGCCAGTCACAGAGTTCGCACCAAGCAGTGTGTTTTCTCCAATGCTGATGGGGTTGCCGTCCGTTCCGGAAAGTACACCGAGGATACTCGCACCCCCGCCGACATCCGAACCGGCACCCACGATCGCTGAGGAAGAGATACGTCCTTCGACCATAACCGGCCCGAGTGTACCTGCATTGAAATTGATATAGGACGCGCCCGGCATGACCGTTGTACCTGCCGCTAATTGCGCACCCATTCTGACTTTGGAAGCTTCAAGGATACGTGTGTTGTCATCAGGGATCACATGCTGGAGGAATCTTGGGAATTTGTCCACAGAGTCCACTGTCGGATACGTACCATTGAGCTTCATCTCTATCTCATTCTCTCTGAGGTAATCCAGTTCGTACGGTGTATTACCAACCCATGCCACGTTTGAGAGGATACCGAAGGCACCGTTCAGATTGATCTTTCTGAGTTCCGCTTTTCTCAAAGAGAGTGCATAGAGCTTCAGATAAACTGCTTCGACAGACTCAGGATTGACATCTTCAAAAAGAAATACAATACGGAAATTCTTACCGATATCTTCCATTTTGGCCAATGTTTTAATGACTTGAACATTTTTGTGTGAATCGCCTGTTGCTTCTGCCAGGTACGGAGCAAATGCCGCCATAGCATTGGCGACAAAATTGTCATTGATGGTCGCAACAAACTCACTGCCGCTGAAATCAACATCGCATTTCGCTTCCTGCAGCGCCTTGATAAAAACGGCAGCAGAACCGAAATTCTCTTTCCAGTTGATCAGGCCGAAGTTCGCCTGAAGTACTTTCTCCGCATTCTTCTGACCTCTGTCCACTCTTGCGATACCGAATGCCATAGACTCTCTGTACCCTTCCTGTGAAGTTACTTCCGCTACCAATGCCTTAAATGCATCTGTCGATGCTACTGTCTCAATTGCCATGAAATCTCCTAAAATATAATAAAAATAATTGAGTTGGATTATACTTTATTTTATTTAAAATAGTGTAAAATTCGCGCATGAAACACTTACGGGGCTATACCAGACGTTACTTTTCACTGGCGATCATCGCCATGTACTCGACCCTAAACAAACTCTGCAGGGTCGACAGTAATTTCCAGTACCATAGGTATGCCTTTAAAATAGAAGAGTACAAAACTTCTCCTCCTTCTCTGTAAATAATACAATTTCGCGTAGGGTGCGTAACCACGCACCACATCATACAATCTGTATACAATAATTATATGCCGAAAAGGCCAACAAAAAGGTACGTGTCTGCGTACCCTGCAATACTATATTACACCATAGGAAACATTATTATGAAATTCAAACAACTCAGCCTCATTACAGCGACACTGCTGCTTTCAAACACTGCTTTTGCCGAAGAGAGTTTAGGAGAGATCACTGTTACAACCGCAACACAGACAACACAAACACTTAATGATGTCACCTCCAATATTGATGTGATAACAGCTCAGGAAATTCAGGATAGAGGCTATACAACAGTTGCCCAGGCACTTAGTTCGGTAGCAGGTATCAGCTTTGTCAGCAATGGAGGAATCGGACACAGCACTTCTGTATTTCTCCGAGGTATGGACAGTAAACACATTCTTGTACTGATCGATGGTGTAAGATACAACGACCCCACCTCTCTCAGCGGTGCACCGTTTTCCGATCTGATGGTCGATGATATTGCACAGATCGAGATAGTCAAAGGGGCACAATCAGGTATCTGGGGGGCAGATGCCAGTGCCGGTGTTATCAATATTATCACAAAAAAAGCAAAAAAAGGTACCCATGCTTCAGCCCATATCGAAGGTGGAAGTTTCGGAACATGGAAGTATGGTGCAAGCGTTTCTACCGCAACTGATATTTACTATGCCAACATCAGCTACAATGTGGTTGATACTGACGGATTCACTACCGTAGCGCCCTATGGTACCGACATTGACCAGTATGAGGACGATGAATACAAAAATGAAACCATCAATATGAAGGCAGGGTATCATTTTAACGAAAATAACAGACTTTCACTTTCCTATAGTCAGATCAAAGGTGACGGTGATGCCGATCCTTACGACAGTACAACCTATTCTTTTGATCCGAATGGACAATACAGGTTTGAAAGTACCTATAAATTCACCAAAGCGAATTTCAACCATAAAGACAGCTATGAGACACTGAATCTCTATGCACAGCGTTCTGACTTCAGCCGGACATATCCGGATGCACTGTTTGGTAAGCATTTTGACGGATCAGTCGATGAGTTTGGTATCAATTCCAAGATCGACTATCGAAGCAAAGACTTCCTGCTTGTCGGTGTAGATAAAAAAGACTACAGTTATGAAAACGACATTGATAAAAATTATGATTCCACAGGAATATTTGCTACCAATGCCAATACGTTTGAAGGAATACTCGGAGGTACAACCATCTTGACTGAATCACTGCGTTACGATAACTACAGTGACTTTGACAGTAAAGCTACAGGAAAAATCGGTATCAAGCATGTTCATAGTCACATCGAGGGGCTGGTCACTTCCTTTAACTATGGAACGGCCTACAACGTACCGACCATGTATCAGCTTTTCGACCCATTCAGCGGTAATACCAACCTCAACCCCGAAACAACCGACAGTTACGATGTGACTCTTGCCTACAAAGATTTAAAGATCACCTACTTCAACAACAAAATCAAAGACATGATTGATTATGTCAGTAATTATGATGCAAACGGAAACTGGATCGGCGGTGGCTATGACAATGTTTCAGGCACTTCAAAAATAGATGGGCTTGAGTTAGCTTACCAGAAAGAAGTATATGAGGGGGTTCTGCTGAACAGCAACTATACCCATCTTTTCAAAGCCGAAAACAATGACGGCAAAACACTGGCAAGACGCGCAAAGGATACCTTCAATCTTGGTGTTGATTACTACGGTATCGACAAACTGCATATCGGTGCGGATGCACAGTACATCGGTGAACGCTACGATAGAGCCGGGGAACAAGGCGAACAAACCGGAAAATACACCGTGTTTAACATGACAGCTGACTACCAGGTCACCGATGCACTACAGGTTTATGGTAAAATCGAGAATATCGGTGATAAATACTACCAGACGGTCTATGGTTACGCAACAAGCCCACGAGCCTTCTTTATCGGTGTAAGAGGAAACATCTAAGTCACATATACCATGACACACACTGGCCAAAAGGAAAATGATGAAATATGTGCTACTATCCTGTCTTAGTGTCCTTGCAATAGCACAGGAGCGTATTGTCACACTCTCTCCTGCCATCAACGAGATAGTCTATGCCCTTGGAGCGGGTGATATGGTCGTGGGAAACACTACCTATTCTACCTACCCCGAAGCTTCCAAGCACGTAGCAAAAGTTGGCGGGTACTTCTCCCCCGATCTCGAGAAGATACTTGCATTGCATCCCACGATCGTATTTATGCAGCCCAATAACCGAAAACTCCTCGCACAACTTGAGAAGCTAGGTATACAGACACGGATCATCCCTATCGACAGCCTCCCTCACATCACTACGGCTATTTTGCAATTGGGGAAGCAACTTCATAAAGAGGAAAAGAGCCGCTATATCGTTACACAGATAGACAGGGCACTCAAGGCACTCAACGGTATCGTAACAGGAAAAAGAATACTTATGGTCATCGGTCACAATACCTCTCTGGTCGGAAATATCTTCGTGGTAGGCCAGAACCTCTACCTCAATGATATCATCAACGCTTCCGGCAACACCAACGCTCTGCAATCTGCACGCAAAGGACAGCCCATTCTTAACATAGAGAATCTCATTGCCGCCAATCCAGACATCGTTATTCTTCTTGTACACGATATGAAAAAAAGCGGCCTCAGTAAGAATGACCTCATCCAACCCTGGCTGGAACTGCCCATTACCGCAGTGAAAAATCGCGACATTTATATTATTGACAAAGAGTATACCGGTATCCCCAGTGACCGTCTGATCTATTTTTTGCAGGATTTTAAAAAGATATTGACCCATGTTAACAATCACCAACTACAATAGTGATATCCTCAGAGACATCTCCTTTTCACTCAGGAGGGGCAGACATCTTACTATCCTGGGTGCCAACGGTACAGGTAAGACCACCCTTGCCAAAGTTCTTGCCGGGCTCATTCCGACAGAGAGTGTCTGCATTGAAGGTATTTCTCCCTCCAGAGTCTATGGCAAGAAACGGGCCGAATGTATCAATTACATACCTGCAAAACTGGAAATCTATGATGATTACCTGCTGGTGGAAGACTTTCTTTCCCTGGCACAGTTCGAATCCCAAATCACCACTGACACTACACTGCAGAAGCTCGGCATAAGCCATCTCATGGGCAAACCGTGCAAAACGCTTAGTTCCGGAGAATCACAGATGCTTCTTATCGCTTCTGCACTGATGCATCAAGCAGATTTCACCATCTTCGATGAGCCTACCGCCAATCTTGACCCAATACGGATGCGGTTGCTTTTTACACTGCTCCAAGAGGACACAACACTAAAAAGCAAGATCATCATCACCCACAATCTTGACCTTGCCTACCGCCTGGACTTTGATATCCTTTTCCTACATGAGGGCAAGATAGCCTTTGAAGGCAGCGCCAAAGCCTTCTTCTCCCAGCCACAGCTTGATACGTTCTACGGTGGTGCAGTCAAGAATCTCGGTAACCACGTGGTAGTGTCATTATGAAAAGAGTTCTACTTGTATCAGGTTTTCTGATCCTTCTTTTTGCACCTTTTTTTGGAGAGATCAAGCTTACACTCTCAAGCCTTTGGGACACTCACAGTCTCGAACATCAGGTCTTTTTCCAAATACGCCTGCCACGTGTACTGCTGGCCTTCTTCGTAGGCGGTATTCTCTCTTTGGGCGGTATGGTCTTCCAGGTGGTCTTCCGCAATCCCATGAGCACACCATTTACTCTCGGTGTTGCCAGCGGTGCCACACTTTTCACTGCTGCGGCCATTGTGATGGGCTTCTCTTTTCTTTCACCATTGTTTGCCTTTGCAGGGGCGGTACTGACCGTACTGATACTCTTTGGGGTCGCTTCACGCTTCAAAGGATACGATCCGACCTCTTTACTACTTGTAGGCATTGCCCTTTCGTTCTTCTATGCAGCAGCACTAATGCTGATGTTCTACCTCTCATCACTCCAGGAGAGCTACGAGATAATGCGCTTTACGATGGGAAGCCTCGATGTAGTCGGCTACCGCAACATTCTGCTTCTGGCATTCACTTCCCTGCTGCTTGTATGGCTTGTCATTGTCTACCGTATGCCACTGCGTGCCCTGCTGACCTCTTATGAGTTTGCTTTCATGCAGGGCATCCATGTCAGACGTGTCAGCTACATCCTGCTTCTGGGCGTATCTCTGGCCGTGGGGGTTGCTGTCAGCCTGACAGGCCCTATCGGTTTTGTCGGACTTATCATTCCGCACATACTGCTGCGTATCTATCGCCAAAGTACCGACAGGATCATCATGCCCGTTTTCTTTTACGGAGGTGTATTCCTGGTCCTTTCCGACCTCATTGCCCGCAATCTCGGTAACACTGATCTGCCTATTGGAGTGGTTACCTCCTTTCTGGGAGCGCCATTCTTCATCTATATTTTGCTCAAAAGGAATACAGCATGATCCTCTCATCACCATACTACCGTCTCAAGTATAAAGGGTTCTCATGAAACGCTTCTCTTTCCAGGATGCCAAGGTTCTTGAAGAGATCATCAAGGCCAGACGTGACGTAAGGGGCAACCACTTTACCAGTGAGCCGGTCACTCAGGCAGAGATAGATACTATACTCTCTGCGGCCCATTATGCACCTTCCGTAGGTTACTCCCAGCCATGGAAATTCATTGTCATCACCGATAAAATCATACAGGATGCCGTCTACAAAAATTATGAACACACTTACAAAAAAAGCAAAAAGAAGTTCAAATACCGTCCCATGTACAAAGAACTGAAACTCGAAGCACTGAGAGAGACTTCTGTGCATATTGCCGTTTTCTATCATAATCAGGGAGGCAATATCCTCGGCCAGACTTCGCAGTCCGATACCGGACGCTATAGTGTAGCCACCGCCATACAAAATATGTGGCTGATGGCACGTGCCATGAATATCGGTATCGGATGGGTCAGCATCCTTACACCAAAGAAGATACGCAAACTGCTTGGTATGGGAAAAGCCTATGAACTGGTCGGCTATCTCTGTGTCGGAAAAGTCAGTACATTTCTCAAGGAGCCGGAACTCAAGCTCAAAAAATGGCAAGAAAAGAAAAAAAGGAGTCAAACCGTACTGCATATGGATGGTAGGACACAACGGGGATCGGTAGAAGCGATCAAGACTATTACAGGGGACAAAAGCTTCCTGCATCCTCTTGTGGACAAAAAAGCCACCTTCATGCTTGCCATGAGCAATACCAAAACAGCAAAGATAAAAGGTATCTCACAGGCAGGACTTCCAGGACTGCTGCACCTGACCCCGACACTCGATGCGGAGTTCCTCTCCCGGGGGAAACTCAAAAGCCTCAAAAAACTGCCCAAAACAAAAAATGGTATTCCCACACCGGCACTTATTAGCCGTGCCATACATCTGCTGTACCCTTACGGACACATCGAAGCCATGGACCTTGGGTTGAAAATACCACCAAAGTTAAAATGCCCACAATACCGTTTTGATATTAAACCTTCAGGCTCCATTGACAAAGGGGCAAATATCGAGGCAAGAACACTGTTTGAAAAAGGTATGGCATTTGGCAGGAGTTATCAATGCAAAGAGCATTATCTTATTTTGGGAGAGTCTGTCCCTTCAGGAACCACTACAGCAGCAGCAAGTGCATTAGCACTAGGCTATCATGCCAGATCACTCTTCTCTTCGAGCTTCAAAAATGTACCCAAAAATATAAAAAAAAGGACTATTGACAAAGCCCTCTCCAAGATAAAAGAAAAGACCGATCCCTTTGACATCCTAAGCTCTGTGGGTGACAATATGCTTATATTTATTGCAGGGTTCATATTGGGGGTCAACAGTCGCTTCCCCCTTATCCTTGCCGGAGGGACACAAATGGCTGCCGTACTGCTTGTGGCCGATACACTTGCCAAGCACCTCGATATAAAAATAGACAGCTCGCAACTTGCGCTGTGTACCACCAAATGGGTAGCAGAGGATCCAAATTCAGATATCGATGCACTTTTGCATATGCTTGATTTCCCCATCAATGCCTATTATGCCGATTTTACTTTCTCTTTAAGCCATCACCCGCTTCTCAAGCTGTATGACAAAGGAGAGGCAAAAGAGGGGGTCGGTGCCGGTGGTGCTTTGGTATATGGTATGCTAAACGGGTTGACACCCGCAGAGATCACCAGACAGGTGGAGGGACTGCTCCCATGAAATTCCTTTACTTTGGCGGACAGAAATCAGGGAAAAGCCTGCTTGCAGAACAGAAGGCACTCAACCTTGCAGGGAACACCAGGCCCTACTACATCGCTACCTACGACAATAGTTACGGTGATGACGAGATGCAAAAGCGCATCACGACACACCAAGAACAGCGTAAAAAGAAGTTCACGACCATCGAAGAGACGCTATACCCAAGTATACATATACAACAGGAAGGGACCTACCTCATCGACTGTATGAGTATGTGGATACTCAATACGATATCATGGAACTTTGAAGATGTTCTGGCCGAAGTGAAAACACTCTACGAGGCAAAAGCAAATATTGTCTTCGTACTCAACGATGTAAACTCGGGCATCATACCCATCGACGGCATAAGCAGAGAGTACGTGGACCGTTCTGGCATTGTAGGACAGAAGCTTGCACAGCTGTGTGATACTGTTTATGAAGTGAGACTGGGTCTGGAGCACAAACTGAAATGACACGCTATCAACATGGTGGAGACATTGCAGCATTTGCCAGAGCCTGCGGATGCTCTCGGGGTGAAGTCATCGACCTCTCTTCTAACATCAACTTCGTTAAACCACACATCAGTACAGACTTCAATACATTGCAAATCGCTCCCTACCCCAACTATGATGCGCTCTATAATGCCATTGCATCTCATTACAGCGTAGAGTCTACCACCCTGGAACTTTTTAACGGTGGCAGCAGTGCCATATTCTCCTTCTTTCGGGAACTCTCAACCGCAATATCTGTATGCACAATCTATTCACCTGCCTATCTCGAATACAAAAAAGCAGCCACTCTTTTTGGATACAGGCTCCACCTTATCGACAGGTTCACGCACCTGGACACAAAGATACCAGGAGAAAGCCTTGTAATCTTTGTTAACCCTGCTACCCCAGATGGAAAATTCTATGACATGGAACCCCTGCTTGAGATGTGGCACGCCCAAGAGTGCCTCGTGCTCATAGACGAATCATTCATAGAATTCACGTCTCATCCTTCAGCGACCAGGTTCCTGAAACAGTACCCCAACCTCACCATCCTCAAGTCAATGACCAAGTTTTTCGGTGCGGCAGGCATACGTATGGGCACACTCATTTCACACCCGGACAACATTACCAGACTGAGGGCGAAAGAACCGTTGTGGAAACTCTCGGCCTTCGACAGTACCTACATACAGCTTGCCCTGAAAGACAGCGGTTTCAAGGAACGTTCGGACAGAGAAAACCACCTTGCCAGAACATTCCTTCTCGACAGTCTTGAAAACAGCCCGCTCGTAGAGAAGATCTACCCCTCAGAAGCGAACTACATACTTGTCAGACTCCACATCAGTACCGGGGAATTCCAGCAGAAACTTATCACGCACAGGCTATTGGTACGCAACTGCATGAACTTCGACGGACTGGACGACCATCATGTACGCATTGCCGTTAAAAGCATTGGAGAACTCAGACAGCTGAAAGAGGTGCTCCATGCATAACTTCAGTATCTTTGGCAGCAGTTCAGATGCAGGGAAAAGTACACTCACCTGGGTCATCGGACGAATTTTACAGGAAGCAGGCTACAGCATTGCCCCTTTCAAGGCACAGAATGTCTCCAACAATGCACACGTTGCGGATGACGGTTCCGAAATAGCCGTTGCGCAGTATTTTCAGGCAAAAGCACTCGGGGTATCAACCTCATGGCACAACAATCCCATTTTACTCAAGTCCGGTCAGGGCTCGTCCGCTTCACTCATTGTAAGCGGCAAGAGCATTGCAGACAAAGATGTCAGAGCCTACTACCGGGAACTCGACAGCCTCAAACCCGTTGTCAAAGAAGCCTTTGAATGGCTTGATGCGCGTTATGATATAGTCATCGCTGAGGGAGCAGGTTCCCCGGTAGAGCTCAACCTGATGGATAAGGATCTCTCCAATATCTTCATTGCTACTGAGTTCAATACCCGCATCATCCTCGTAGCCGACATTGAAAAAGGTGGTGTTTTCGCTTCGATATACGGGGTTTACAATTTACTGCCAAAGCAGCTGAAAGAAAATGTCATAGGCGTCATTATCAATAAGTTCAGGGGTGATATCAGCCTCTTTGACGAGGGCATACACATCATTGAAAAGGAGTTTGGTATCCCGGTACTCGGTGTCCTCCCCTACCTGCCGTTCAACCTCGGCTTTGAGGACTCGCAGAGTCTGACAGGGTACACCCAGGACTGTACCCGATCCACTAGACACGTTGCCGTCATCGCCTACCCAACCATGAGCAACTACACCGATTTTGAACCGCTACTGGCCGACCCAAACACCTGTGTGGAGTTTATAAAGGCCAATGTCAACCTCTCCGGTTTTGAGTGTATTATACTTCCCGGTTCCAAACGCGTCATCGATGATCTCCGATGGCTCAAACACAACAGCCTCTTTTCACAGCTACAGCGACATTACAAAGAAGGAAAGATACATCTCATCGGTATCTGCGGCGGGTATCAGATGATGTTTGAACATATCCAGGATAAAGAGGGTGTGGAGGCAAATGGATCGGCAAATGAAGAGGCACTTGGTTTTATAGACGACACCATCGTTTTCAGGAAAGAAAAGGTTCTTGAACGCTGCAATGATACCTACGAGATACACCATGGTATTTCAAAAAAGTATCCGGACGGATACAAAAAAGGCAAACTCTACGGTACTTTTTCACACGGACTGTTCATCGATGACTGGTTCAAGACGTACGAGCAGGAGCAGATCAAAGCTTTTACCCAGAAAATGAAAGCACATCTGGACACTGAAAGGATCATACAAAATGTATGTTGACACCAGCATTATCGCCTATCTTTTCGACCGGGTATTCGGTGAATTCAACTTTATCCGCCATCCTGTCGTACTGATGGGAGATTATATTTTATGGTTTGAAAAACGGTTTTATCAAAGCTCAGTTATTCGTGGGATATGGCTTGCCGTATCACTTGTGGCGGTAGTGTTTTCTCTCTCCTGCGGGGTACAATATTTGCTGTCAGAATGGCTACACCCTACTCTGCAAATACTTGTATCCGGCATCATTGGTTCCGTAACCATTGCTTCCAAAATGCTGTATGACTCTGTCAAAGATATTATTGTCAATCCACAAGACATTAACTATCTTGTGAGTCGTGATACGAAACATCTCAGCGCTTCAGATATCCACAGAGCCGCAATTGAAACCTATGCGGAAAATCTCTCCGACGGAGTCATTGCTCCCTTTTTATATCTACTGATTTTTGGAATTCCCGGAGCATTTGTCTATAAATCCATCAATACACTTGATTCTATGGTAGGCTATAAAAACAAACGGTATGAAAAGTTTGGTAAATTTTCAGCACGGCTTGATGATATTGCCAACTATATCCCTGCAAGAATTACCGCTATTTTGATTACACTTGTGATGCCAAAAAACAAAAATTCAGTAAAAAATATACCCCTCTACAGATTTTACCGATATGGCAGACGGCATGACAGTCCCAATGCCGGACACCCTATTGCTGCCATGGCACTCTCTCTTGGCATTAAACTTGGTGGACCTGCTTCCTATTTTGGAAAGATCAAAAAGAAAGCATGGTTTGGAGAAGGCAGAGAATCGATCACGGAAAATGACATTACCCGGGCACTCTCTTTTCAACGACGTTTCAATATACTTTTCCTTTTATGTTCAGGATTACTTTTATGGGTATAAAAACCGCCATAACACATGCAGACCTGCCAGACAGATACAGACATTTGGAACTCATCCCTACAGTAAACGGTATTATGGAAAGTGTCTATCTTTTAAGCCATCTCTATGTGCTTAAAATTTTCAAAAATACAATTTCATACTCAACCATAGAAAATGAAACAGCCCTTCTCTGGGCTCTTGATGGTTTCCCTGTGCCAAAAGTGGTCGATCAGTTCACCATCAACACTCATCCTGCAATCGTCTATACACAAATACCCGGAACAAGTATTGTTAAGCCAGGCACTAGACATATCAAAGAAATTGCCCTTTTTCTCAAGGCATTTCATACAAAAAGCCAACATATCAAACTCCCCTTCCGCCTGGAAAAATATAGCAGGACATCACTTCAAGAAATGATAGATACACTACAGGATCCATTGATGGATCACTACTTTCACACTATTGATATCTCTTTAAAAAATGAGGGGATCATTCATGGAGACCTGTTCCCCGATAACTGCAAATTCAACAAAGACAGATTAAGCGGTGTCTTTGATTTTTCCGACAGTGCACTTGGAGATTTTCACTTTGATCTGGCCGTAGTCGCTGTAGGATGGTGCTTTGAGGGTACCACACTCTGCATCCACAAAGTCTCTATACTGCTGAAGTACTATGGCTCTCCACTGGATATGACTGCTTTCAAAACCTATATACGCTATGCACTGCTCTATTATGCTACGACCAGATATATCAGCGATCAAAACTACACAGAGCTGCTGCAGCGACTGAAAGGTATCCTATGAAACACGACAAGCCAGAGAGCAGAAAGTCTTCTGTAAAAGATCTCTATACAGGGCTGAAGTTCGCTTTCTCCTACTTCTCCATACTGCCTGTGCGTCTCAAGACAGCCGATGATCCAAGTTCTTCCGGTGCATTAGGTGCAATGCTGTTTTTCTTTCCGCTTGTCGGTATGGTTCTGGGACTGCTTGTTATCGGGCTGTTCTATCTGCTCTCACCCCTTGGCTGGTATGCTGCGGTGTTCTCTTCCGTTACCTATATGATACTTTACGGATTTTTACATACTGAAGCTGTAATGGATGTGGCAGATGCCATTTATGCTTCCCACAGCGGAAAAAATGCCTATGAGACAATTAAAAAACCTGATGTAGGAGCTATGGGTGTACTCTGGGGAATTGCCGTAGTATTCTTAAAAACCTCCGGAATTACTTTTTTACTGTTACACCATCTCTTTTCTCTGTTTCTCTCAGTACTTATCGTCAGCCGCCTGGCACTGTTGATGCTCTTTTATACACAGACATTCAGATCTACATTTTTAACACAGCTTAAAAAAGCATTTTCTCCGATATATTTTACTACTGCATTTTTTCTCTTTACTACAGGCAGTCTGCTGGCAATAGGAATGCACTTTATACTCCTGCTTTCCTTTGGTCTGATGATCGCCTGGTTTATAACAAAAACCCTGCAAAAAAAACTAGGATTTATCAACGGTGATGTTCTGGGAACAACACTTGAGAGTGTAGAGATACTTCTTTTTGTAACAGGAGTCCTGCTATGGCTTTGACCTTTTTGCGCCATGCCTCGCTGTCTTCAAAGTATCAGGGTCGTTACAACGGATGGACCGACCTCCCCATAGCTCCCTCCCTGTTTGACAGACAACGTATCGCCATCCTCCAAAAACAAAAATTTGACCTTGTCTACAGTTCCGATCTTCTACGCTGTACCCAAACACTTGAAATGATGGGGATAAAAGAGTACCGGCAGGACAAAAGACTCAGGGAAGTACGTTTCAAAATCCACATAGAGGGAAAGAATTTTGATGAGGTAAGCCGTCTTTCGGACTACAATGCTTCTCTTCTGGAAGAAAGAGGGAGATGGCATAACTTCCTCTGTGCAGAATCAGAGTATACTTTCGAGCGGCGCATCAAACAGTTTATAACCCAATTACCACATGATAAAGAGATACTTATATGTACACATGCCGGAACATTACAAAAAATATTCCATCTGCTTGGATTACCGTATAACAAGATGGACTATCTAGAATTTAAAAGGATCGAATATGGATTACAGCACCTGGTTTAAAAAGCACGGAGAAAAACACCGGAAAATCATGAAAAAACTCACTGAGCTGTCTGATGAAGAGATCATTGAATATTTCCGTTTTGAGAACATGGCTGAAAAAGAGCCGGAGTTCTGCCCACTTTATGCCCAGAAGAAAAAATGTCACGATATGGAAGTACTGAACTGCTATCTCTGTGCCTGTCCCTACTTCAGGTTCGATGATAATGGACTGTATAAGAAAGAAGGCAAAACCTACTATAGTACATGCAGTATCAATGCAAAGGAAGGAAAGAAATTCGTTTCAGACAATGCAGTACATCAGGACTGCAGCGGCTGCCTTTTACCGCATAAAGAGCCCTTTATCCGAAAAGTATTCAACCGAAACTGGTTCGAGATAATGAAGAACAGCAACCATTCTCAGTAAGCATCTACGATAACATACTCATCATAATAACTTTTGATACGCCTGCGTTGGTGCATGGCATACCAGTCCTCTATATCCCCTTCGACATAGACAGAGGTTCCTACCCTCGCCCACTCATACATACGCTGCGCGAAACCGCTTTTCATCCTGATACATCCATGGGAAGCGGGCCCGCTTTTTGGAACGTGCCCCAGATGCATCGCGATACCGCTGTTGGTCAAACGCAGCATATAGTTCATCTTCGCACCGCCATCGGGTTTGGGCCAGAGATTCGATCTGTGGTATTTCTTCTTCTGCAGTATCCGGTATTCGCCCTGGGGTGTTTCGCGTCCGCGTACCCCTGAAGAGACAGGACCGTCAAACATGATTTGCCCATCCTCTATGGCATAGGCACGCTGTTCGGAAAGATCGATGACAATCTCCTTGTAGGCAAAAAGATCTGATGAAAATACAAACAGCATGAAAAACAGTGCTATGCTTTTTCTCATGCCGCTCTCCTTTGCAGAAACTTATTTTATCAGTATCGTATTATTGGTCGGTGCCTGCGCTGCAGGGGGTACAGATGGCTGGGTAGGCGCCTGTGTCTGCCCGGTTCCTCTCCCTTTAAGCGTAGCGATCGTATCATCAATATTCTTGTCATTCATCTGTTTGGCAGAGCTGATCAGCTGGTACTCTTCCTCATAATCCAGAGCAGAACCATACGACAAGCCGTTTGCCGCTTTATACTCAGCGATCGCCTTTCTGGTACCCGGCCCGACCGCACCGTCTATTTTGGAAAAATAAAAACCGTGTATCTTTAATGCCGTCTGAAGCTTCCTCCCTTTGGTACGTTTGTCTGTTCCCCTGGCTATAAGATTTCTGTCAAATTCAAAAAGCGTACCCAGATAGATCAATGCATCCCTTGTTTCAGGTTTCAAAGAGGCGCTGTTGCCTATTTCGTATGTCCTGTTCAACTCTTTGATCGCAGAACGTGTCTCATATGAGTTGATCTCTCCATCGATCTTGCCATGGTAGAACCCCAGACTTGTCAGTGCCCGCTGTATCTTCATTTCCGGTGTATCTTTCGGGACTATTGCATATTTTTTATGTCTCTTCTTCGATTTGTAATGACGCTGTGCCGGCGGCCGATTGCTTGCACGGTTACTGTTATAAACCTCGTTAGTGATCACGGAACCGACCGCACCCCCTACCATTCCTCCGACCACGGCATCACCAAAATTCGCATAAGCTACATTTACAGCCAGTAAAGTACTGACTGCTGAAATAGATATTTTTTTCATACTAAACATGTTTTCTTCCTTTTTTTAGCTTATTATAGTGCTTCTTTCGTTCAAGGTCAAGGCAGAGTACAGGCAAAATGCCAACTTGTTCCTGTTTCTATTAATATTAGGAGTATAATAAAAAGTTAAAGTGAGATAAAATCATACAAGAGGGGGATCGTGCTTTCAATGTTCATGCATCGTCTTTTTAGAAATTTTACCGCTTCGATTATTGTACTTTTTGTATTGGGGGCACTGTTTCTTTTGGAAAACCATCCCAACATCAGTACGATCTTCGGAGGTGTCGCCCTTTTTCTCATTGGTATGGAATATATGGAGAACGGCTTCAAGGCATTCAGCGGCTCTCTGCTTGAGAAAATATTGGAAAGATTCACCAACAATACTCCCAAAGCTATTTTTACCGGTTTTATTGTCACTGCGATCATCCAGAGTTCAAGTCTGGTCTCCATTATCGTCATCTCTTTCCTCTCTGCAGAACTGATGGGCCTGACCTCGGCAGTCGGCGTGATATTCGGATCGAACATCGGGACCACGGCAACAGCCTGGCTGGTCTCTGCCTTCGGCCTGAAGATCAAGATATCTGCCTACGCCATGCCCATGATCGTTCTGGGTATATTCATCCCTCTCTTCCTGAAGTCTGGCAGCTGGAAGGGTATCGCTTCCATTCTTATCGGCCTGGGCATCATTTTTCTAGGTATCGGCTATATGAAGGAGGGGTTCGAAACGCTGAAAGAGGGTCTCGATCTTGCCCAGTACGCCATAGCCGGATATACAGGTATTTTCGTCTATGTGCTCATCGGTGCGGCCGCTACGGTGATCATACAGTCAAGCTCCGCCACCATGGCTATCATCATCACCGCACTGGCCACAGGACAGATCGAATATGCCAACGCACTGGCCCTGGCCATCGGCGCCAATATCGGTACAACGGTAACAGCGGCACTGGGTTCCCTGAAATCCAATGAAAACGGTAAACGTCTTGCTGTTGCCCACTTCATTTTCAATCTCACGACCGCCGTCATCGCCATTCTCTTCATCTATCAGCTTGCCGAACTCGTGGACCGTCTGGCTGTCATGCTCGGTATCGGTGTCGAGAATTATGCGATGAAGCTTTCTCTGTTCCATACGATCTTCAACGTGATAGGTGTATTAGCCGTCTCGCCGTTCATCCATCCGCTGGTCAGCTTCCTCAATACCCTCTTCATACCCAAAGGTGCAACAAAAGGCAAACCAAAATATCTGGATGATGCAGCACTGGCACTTCCTTCAACAGCGCTCTCCGCCATTGTCATGGAGACAAAACACCTGTATGAGAATGCCGTCGATATCATTGCACACGGTCTGAATCTGAAAAAAAAGAATCTCCTCTCCTCCATGGACCTCGATGAAGTCATCGAAGATGTTTATACTCACGGTTCCTTTGATATCGACGAGTTCTACAACCACTGGATCAAGGGGATCTACGGCGAGATCATCGACTTTTCCACTAAGGCACAGGCAAACATGCCTACTGACTATATAGAAGAGCTTTACAAACTCAAGCTGGCAAGCAGAGACATTGTCGAAGCGATCAAAGACACGAAACATTTGCAAAAGAACCTGCTAATATATACAAACAGCAGCAATCCTTATATCAGGGAGCAGTACAATGACATCAGAAAAGGTCTGGCAGAACTGCTCAGAACCATCAACACCATAGCCACAACGGAGGAGGAAGATGTTATTATGCTGTTACTTTCCAAAGCCAAGGTCCATGCCAAACGGTATGATATTGTCACAAACGGCACGCTTGACAAACTGATCCGAAAGGGGCTGATCACCAAAAAGATGGCCACTTCTCTGATGAACGACAGCGATTACGCCTACAACATCAGCCAAAAGCTCATCGCTATGGCGGAAATCCTTTTCATCGATATCAGAAGTGATCTGAAAAAACTCAATGAAGAAATGTCCGTCAGCGATGAAGAGGTTGAAGAACTTATGAAAGGATAAGAGATGGATATCAAAAAATTCATAGAAAGTGTCAAAGAATCTTTAAACTTGGAGGGGTTCGAAAAAAAGGGGAAAAAGAAGTCCCTGAAACGTCTGCTGGAAAAACTGAAATCCAGAAGAGAGATACTTCACAAAGTACCAAAGAAAAAGCTGAGTAAAAAAGAGAGAAAAGCCTATGAGGAAGAACTGGCGATCATCACGCTGCAGATTAAAAAAGCGGAAAAGATCCTGGAAGAGCTGAACGGCAACACAAAAAACCCAAAAGGAGAAAAGAGTAGAGATCATGGATGCATAACGGATAGGTAGTGGGAAAAATCTCTATATTTTCACTATATCGGCCAAGGCAAAAGAGACGTTCAGCCTCAGTATTTCTGATATTATGACTCCTTCGTATTTAAAAACAACATACACAGCCTGATATCATCATAACCCACTTCACCGTCGAGGGCATCAAATACAGCCTTGAGCTTCAACCTGCCATCCTCGGAAAAATTCTCCTTTAGCTTTTTGGTTACGAGTTTCAGTACTACTGTATCTACACGTTCAAAAAGTGCCTCGTCCGGTTTGTATTTGATTAGGTCTGTTTCCGGTTCTTCCTCTTTGATACGTTGCAGATGGTTAATGATCGTACCCTTGCTCACACCTCTCTTTTGCGCCAGCTTGATGATGCTGCCGCACTTTGGCAAAAGGTGTCTGGTTTTCATATGCGCAGGAGTCACATAGGCAGAGTGTGAAGGTTTTCCCTCCTTGATATTCTTCTTCTCCTCGTCTATCTTCTCTTTGGAGACAATACCGCCCAAGCGTGTAATATGTTGTTCAAACTCCTGCTCCAAAGCTTCAGGAGAAAGACTCTCTATGCGTTCAGCCGCTTTCTGTGAAGCTGCTTTGATGCGTCCGTCAATATGCAAAATGAGCGGGTCTACACGCAGTGCCATAGGATTCAGTCCCATCAGACGCAAGCCTTCAATATTTTTTATACGCGAAAGCGCCACATACCCCTGCCCTGTTTCAAAGGTTTTACTCAAGTCCATCTCGGCAGCATCAAGAGTCATTCCCTGCGACTTATGAACAGTGATCGCCCATGCCAGGCGCAGTGGCACCTGTGAAACCGTAGCGACTACTTTGCCACTGTCATTTTCCAAAGACCATTCTTCCGGTTCCAGCTTTATCTTTCTGCCTTCTGTAGTACGAACAATGGGCATGTTGTCTATAGGAGAAAAGCTTTCCACCGTACCGGTAGTACCGTTAACATACCCTGCCTCAGCATTGTTCTTGATAAAAATAACCACTGCACTTTTTTTCAACGTCAACTCCTCCATCACCAGAGAGGACTTGAATACCTTTTCAATGTTCTTTTGGCTCCCCTTTGATTCATAGACAAAAAGTTTTTCCTCGCCTTCAAGCTTTTCGAGTTCAGAGAGGTTGATACGGTCGACATCGACATTGTGCGTGTAGAGTTTGGTGGGATTAAAATGGGAAGGAAGCGCCTTCTCAAGCCTACTGTCCAACAATTTCTCCGAATGCGCAGTCATGGTTCCCGAGCGGATATCATCGAGTATCTGTATGAGTTGAGAATCATCCTGTCTGAATTTCTCTTCAAGATAACAGGTCTGCAGATCCAGTGCTTTCCAGACAGGAGACTGCCAGGCAAAACGCTTCTCTTTCGGTTCTTTGCTCACCGGAGGCAGCTGAAAGAAATCTCCCGATATCACCACCTGCACCCCGCCAAACGGCACATCCGTCCCCTTGAACCCGCGCAGTATCAGGTCCATCGAAGAAAAAAGCTCCGGAGAGATCATCGAAACTTCATCGATGATAAGGATGTCAAGTTTGGAAAAGCGGGTCTTCAGGTACTTCTTGTCCAGCAAAAATTCCACATACCCCTCATCGATGCTTTCACGAATGCCCAGTGCAAAAAATGAGTGAATAGTCTGCCCGCCCAAATGTGAAGCGGCGATGCCCGTAGGTGCTACAACGGTCGGATAGATCCTGCGTTCTTTCAAGTATTGTGTATATTCATTCAAAAGATAGGTCTTCCCTGTTCCTGCCGAACCGGTCATAAAGACATTTTTGCCTGATTTGAGTATGTTGAGTGCTGTTTGCTGTTTCATGGAGAGCATTATAGCCTACTGTTGGTATAATCTATGAGCAAGACAACCATCAATATGAGGATAGATTATATTAATTATAATCTGATATAATCAATAAAAACGAAGGATATATAATGAAATCAATAGTATGGTATAGTATATTGCTTATGGCAGCATTGTTCTTTTCAGGATGCGGAAAGACAGAAAAAACACATAAACATTATGATGGAGAAGCACTGATAAAACAAAAATGTGCTGCATGTCACAACCTTGACATACCACCCAAAATAAGTGATGACGAGAAAGCCCCTCCGATGTATACAGTCACCGTCCATCTTCGTGACTGGATGAAAGGCGGAACCACTTCCGAGAAGGAGGCAAACTTTGTGGCATTTGTACAGTCCTATGTACTTTCACCGAGCAAAGAGAAATCCTACTGCATTAAAGAGGTACTTCAACAATACGGATTGATGCCTTCGCAAAAAGGAAATGTCAACAAAGAAGAACTTGGTGCCATTGCCCGATATGCGTTACTCACCTACGATCAGAAAAAATTGCTTGAAATGATGAAAGAGCAAAACCGTATTGCGGCAATGAAGCCTTATGAGCAGGTACTTGCCCTTAAAGACTGCAAACTGTGTCATATCGACGGGAACGGTAAAGTAGGACCGCTTTTCAGCCAGATCGCCGCCAAATATACCAGTAACGATCTCAATACGATCAAAGATGCCATTGTCCACGGCAGCAAAGGCAGATGGCCAAACTACCACATGCCCATGCGTGCCTACAAAGACTTGACTCCAAAACAACTTGATGGGATTGCAAAGTGGATTTTGTCACAGAAGAAGTAGCAAGAACGGCTTCTTCTGATGGGGACTTTTATCCCGGATTTTGCAATAGAATCACAAAATATCTTGCTGATGCTTGTCTTATGGGTGTTTACAAAGAATTTGAAGTTAACCCGTAGGTTAAGCGATGATTCTTTGTGAATGTCCATGAGGCAATGATCTGTGAGAGATTGCTGATCTCTATTGCAAAATCCGGGTTTATTATTCCCCCGTAACCTAAAAACAGTATAATCCCACTATGCAAACTTTGCCCATCACCCACGTCCTTCCCAAAGTCAAAGAGAAACTGATTCACCATAACCGTCTTGTACTGCAGGCGCCTCCGGGAGCCGGCAAAACCACTGCTTTGCCTCTGGCACTGCTTGACGAACCGTGGCTGGAAGGCAAACAGATCATCATGCTCGAGCCGCGTCGTTTGGCAGTGCGTTCTTCGGCTGCGCGTATGGCGGAACTTCTGGGAGAAAAGGTGGGTCAGCGTGTCGGGTATCAGATAAAGATGGAGTCGGTGCAGAGCAAAGCGACCAAGATACTCATCGTCACAGAAGGGATACTCACACGCAAACTGCAAAACGACCCGGCACTGGAAAGTGTGGCGCTGATCATCTTTGACGAGTTTCATGAACGCTCCCTGCATGCTGACCTCTCTTTGGCTTTGGCTCTGGAGTCACAGTCCGTGTTGCGGGAAGATATGAAAATACTCGTTATGTCCGCCACCCTGAATACAGCGGCGATCTCCACACTTTTGGACAATGCACCCGTCATTGAAAGTCAGGGGCGGGCTTTTCCTGTGGAGCGTATATACCTGGATGCCGGTACACCACAGCCGACACTCAAAACTCTACCCTCCTACATTCATAAACTTCTGCTCAAATTGCTTGCAGAAGAGGAAGGAAACATCCTCGTCTTTCTTCCTGGAGTCCGACAGATCAAAGCAGTGGAAAAACTGCTCAATGAAAGCAGGATCAAAAATACCTACGTCTCTACACTCTACGGGAACCTCAGCAAAGAGGCACAGGACAGAGCCATAAAAGCACCACCAAAAGGCACAGGGAAAGTGGTACTCTCCACCAACATCGCACAGACTTCTCTGACCATTGAGGGTATTAAGATCGTTATAGATTCCGGACTTCAGAATGTTTCTGTCTTTAATCCCTTTTCGGGCATGAACAAGCTTGAGAGCAAATTCATCTCCAAAGACGCTGCCATCCAAAGAGCAGGACGGGCAGGACGGCTTTCAGCCGGGAAGGCCTACCACCTGTGGCACAAGTCCAGGATACTACAGAAACACGATACACCCGAAATACTCTCTGCAGACCTCAGTCAGCTTGTTCTGGAACTGGCACAATGGGGGAATGATGACATAAATGCTCTTTCCTGGATGGACACCCCGCCTATCACTGCCATACACCATGCCCGGACACTCCTCAAACAACTCGGGGCACTCGATAGCAACGGACACATCACCTCCCACGGGGAAGCCATGGGCAGCTACGGACTTCACCCCAGACTTGCCCATATGATGCTCAAAGCCAAAGAGATGGATCTCTCCTATGAAGCGTCTCTTTTGGCAGTGCTGGTCTCGGAGAAAGATATCTACAGTAGCGCTTACACCTCTGCCGATCTACGTGAACGGGTCATCACCCTGCACGACGTTGCCCAAAAAGCAAATGTTTCATCTAAATATGTCGATATAAAACAGTGCCGATATCTGCTTGAAAATGCCAGACGCATTGAAAAGAACCAAACCTCCACACTCCATACGGAACAGCTTGGCATCCTGCTTGCATTTGCCTACCCTGACCGCATCGCACAGCTTCGCCACAGAAACAAAGGTACCTACCTGCTTTCCAACGGAAAAGGAGCATATCTGCACAGCGATGACACTCTCTTTAACAGTCCGTATCTGGCCATTTCGGACTTGGATGCCAAAAGCACCAATGCTACCATCTACAAAGCCATAGCACTGAGTCTTGCAGACATAGAAACCTATCTGGGAACAGAAACACAGGAGAGGGTTACCTGGAACGAGGAAGAGGCACGGGTAGAGGTGCGAAAAGTAGAACGCTTTGGCAAACTCACACTCAAAGAGACACAACTGAAAAGTACCGACAGTCCGGAAGTACTTGAGGTACTTTTGGATGAAATCGAAGCATTGGGTTTAAATATTTTACATTGGAACAAGGAAGCAAAAAAGTTTAGAGAAAGAGTAAATTTTCTGCATCTTCACGATGAAAGTTTTCCTGATTTTTCCGATGAAAACCTGCTTGACACTATGGACAAGTGGCTGGCACCCTACCTTCAAAATGTAACGACACTCAAAGCCTGCCGGAACCTGAATCTGTATAATATCCTTCTGGGACTTCTCAGCTACGAAGAGCTCCAAAAACTCAACCACCTCGTCCCGGCTAAACATAAAGTTGCCAGTGGTTCACAGATCAACATTGACTACAGTGATCCTCAACAACCAGTACTTGCAGTACGCCTGCAGGAGCTTTTTGGCACACACGACACCCCTGCTGTACTCGGAGGCAAAGTCAAACTGATGCTCCACCTGCTCTCCCCTGCTTCACGTCCTATGCAGGTGACGAGAGACTTAAAAAGTTTTTGGGAAAACACCTATGATGAAGTCAAAAAAGAGTTGAGAGGAAAATACAAAAAACACTACTGGCCGGATGATCCGCTTGAAGCCAAAGCGACTTCAAAAACGAAAAAAAATATGTGAGTTAAATAGGTATACTACTCAAGATCAAAGGCAGCTTCTGTTGTCCACGCTTTTAAAGCTTCTTTATCGGCATCACTGAGTTTTGCCTCTTTATGCATGATCAGATAGCTTTTCATCGGCATCTTGTCCTGAATCGCTTTTGGTATCTTCTCAAGATACTTGAGCTTTTTTTCATCGTCATACGAATTCCAAGTAGAGAAGTTCATCTTTTCTCTTCCCTCTTTGACATGCTCTTTTGTGAACCATGAAACAGGAGCGATACTGCTGTACCACGGGAATGTCGTATGACTTGAATGGCAGTCGAAACAAGAACGTTTAAGTATTGCCTGTACATTTTCGGGAGCCTCTAAAGCATCTCCTTCTTTCACAGGCAAATCAGCGGGTACATTCATAGGAACAAATTGTATTCCCACGAAAACAAGTATTAGTAGTATTAATAATTTTTTCATAGGAAAAATAATACAGCCTACTTGCTTAAACGAAGGTTTATAAAATAATATCTATTATTTTAATAAAAAATAATTGACAGATATCAACATATACATTATAAGGTATAGATATAATTTCCTAAAATAAAGGATAAAGATGCAAACAGCTTCATTTTACAACGATCTGAAATTTTCAGAGGAGAGTGTAGTCATTACACCCATGCTTGAGAGTGATTTTGGCAAAGAGATACGCATAGCCTTCAAAGAAGGTCAGATCATGAAAAAGCACAAAACCAAATTTCCCATTACTGTCATGACACTCAGGGGTTCCATCGAGTTTGGCGTGGGAGAGAAAAAAGTGATCCTGAATGAGGGAGATGTTATTGCTTTGGAAGGGAATGTCATGCATGAGCTCAAGGCCCTCACAGAGTCCGTCGTGCGTTTAAGCCTACACAAGGGAGACAGTGTTGCACGTGTCAAAGGGGTATTAAAACTCTGATGCACTGCGTAGGGTGGATGAGATCCACCCTGCAGACTACTCTTCTTCTACGGCTGCAACTTCTGCATGCTCTCCGCTGTCCATAGCTTCCAGTTTAGCCGGACTGTTCTCTTTTGAAAAGAGTTTCAACAGATCAGAAAGTGTCTGCTTCATATTCCCGCGGTCAACAACCATGTCGATAAGACCGTGCTCAAGCAGGAATTCCGAACGCTGGAAGCCTTCAGGGAGGTCGACACCCACTGTCTGCTTGATAACCCTTTGCCCTGCAAACCCGATCAGGGCACCGGGCTCAGCCATAATGATATCACCAAGCATAGCAAAGGAAGCGGAAACACCTCCCATCGTAGGATCTGTCAGTACAGAGATGAAAGGAAGACCTTTGTCGCTGAGTCTCTTAAGTGCTGCAGAAGTTTTACTCATTTGCAGCAGCGCATAGGTACTCTCCTGCATTCTAGCACCGCCTGAAGCACTCACGATGATCACACCGCATCTTCTCTCAATAGCTCTGTCAACGGCACGGACAATCTTCTCACCTTCAACCGAACCGAGACTCCCTCCCATGAATGCAAAATCAAATACGACCAGTTCCACATCCTGACCGTCAATTGTACAGCTTCCGCTTACGACAGAAGAGTTTTTTCCTGTTTTTGTCTTCGCCTCGTCAATACGCTTTTTATATGACTTTTTATCGGTAAATTTCAGCGGGTCAACCGGAGCGAGATTGGCATCATGCTCTGTGAAGCTTCCTTCATCGGCTAAATAAGATATCCTCTTGTCTGCACTGATACGGAAATGGTGGTTACACTTGGGACAGACATTGTGAATGGCCTCTACTTCTTTATAGTACATCAGGGAGGTACATTTTGGACATTTTATCCACTGGTTGGGTGTTTCATTCTTTACTTCATCTTTTTTAAACAGGTTACTGAACATGCTATTATTCCTCTCTCAGGTCTTTGACCAGTTGTTCTATCTTGTCTGCGACGTTTTTTCGTTTCGATACTATAACATAATCCGCCTCAACAATCACTTCAAGGCCTTCACAAAGTGCCAGTCCCGCTGCAAAATCATAAATACGGAACGGTCCGACAAAAAGGACGTATTCGACTGTATGCGCATAGGCCAGCGAAAGCGCTATGGCGCCCGGAGCCCTGAATTTAAACCCCAGCTTATCCAGTGCCGCAACCAGTAAGGGATGGGCATAGGCTTTCTCAAAAAGCCCTATCTCCGAAGCAGAAGAGACATGACCGGGATGAAATTCTGCACTGAAAAGTCGTCCCTGCAATACATCATCTTTTCCTGATTTGACAAAGAGATCGCCATTGGCAAGATTGCAGACCACCGCTGCATCGAGAAGGCCGTCTGCATTCACTCTGGCAACAGAAGTTCCGTAATAGGGGAAAAAGGAAAGGGCATTGGAAGAGCCGTCTATGGGATCGATGATGATCTTGACATCACCCTCTCCCATGATCCCGGACTCTTCAGACTCGATATGTCCGAAAGAGGAAAGATATTTAAAAAAAATTTGTTCCGCAAAGAGATCAAGTTTTGAACTGACATCCCCACCTGCACCTACTTCGGTCTTTTCATACCAGGACGTATCAAAGCCCTTTTCAAGCGCCGAAGCGATCTCTTCGTTAGCCCTGATGCATGCTTCGATAAATGGGTTCAATGCTTACCTCCAGATAGAAGCTTTTCATATGAAAAGCATACCGACATTCTTCACTATTCGTTATTCACTCTTCACTTCATCGCAACGCGATGATTTACTCGCCTTTTTTACTGGCATCGAGTGACGGTCTTGCACCACGCGGTACGACCAGCCAGAATTTACGCATACATACTCTGGCATTGTCAAGGATATCCTGCGCTTTTTTACTGCCGGTTTTTTCAATATAGTCTTTCAGAAGTCTTTTGAGTCCAAACATTTCAAAATCCAGCTCATCGGTATCTATACGCAGTGCTTCTACCAGCTCGGGGTTGAGCTTTTCGTAAAAGGTACCTTCTTCATCATAGACAAATGCTTTACCGCCTGTCATACCCGCTCCAAAATTCACACCAGTATTGCCCAGGATGACAACTGTACCGCCTGTCATATATTCACAAGGATGATCCCCTGTACCTTCAACCACTGTAACTGCACCGGAGTTACGTACCGCAAAACGTTCGCCCACCTGGCCACTGATATAGAGTGTACCACCGGTGGCACCGTACAGACAGGTGTTCCCGCCCAGTGCGAATTCAGAACCGGACTTCGTAGAGGTAATGACGATACGTCCGCCATTCATTCCTTTACCGATATAGTCATTCCCCGCACCATCAACATTAATGGTTATACCTTCAGAGAGGAATGCTCCCAGAGACTGTCCTACAACCCCTTTGAGGTTGATCGTGATCGTATCTTCAGGGAGTCCTTTATTCCCGTGGTATTCCGCGATCTCACCGGAGATCCTTGTACCGAAACTTCTGTTCAGATTGCTGATCTTTTTATTCAGAACAATCGGCTTTGACGGATCTTTGATGGTCGGCATCAACTCTTTAATGATCTCTTTTTCATACTCGTTCTGGTCGTACGGTTCGTTGAACGGTACCTGGCAGGTATCGACACCCTCCACTTTTTCCAGGAACTGTTCAAAGTCGAATTTTTTGGCATACTCGTCATCTATAATCTTGAGCAGTTCTGTTTTACCGACGATCTCTTCAAGAGATCTGTACCCAAGAGAAGCAAGGATCTCACGTACCTCTTCTGCAAGGAGCGTAAAGTAGTTGACCACTTTCCGGACATTTCCCTTGAAACGCTCTCTCAGATGCGGATTCTGTGTCGCAACACCGACACCACAGGTGTTCAGGTGACAGACACGAAGCATGATACATCCGACGATGACCAGTGCCCCCGTACCAAAAGCGTACTCTTCAGCACCAAAGATAGCTGCTTTGACGACATCAAGCGCTGTCTTGAGTCCACCATCCGTTTCGACAGTGACATTACCTCTAAGGTTGTTCGCTTTGAGTGAATTGTGCGCTTCATGGAGCCCAAGCTCCCACGGGTTACCCGCAAAACGGATAGAACCGATCGGTGCCGCGCCCGTTCCGCCATCTCCGCCGGAGATGATGATCTTATCCGCATAGGCTTTCGCCACACCTGCTGCGATCGTTCCTACACCGGCTGTCGAGACGAGCTTAACTGCGATCCTGGCTTTTGGGTTGATCTGCTTAAGGTCGAAGATAAGCTGGGCCAGATCCTCGATGGAGTAGATATCGTGATGCGGTGGCGGTGAAATAAGTGTGACACCCGGTTTGGTATATCGCAGTGACGCGATGAGCGGGGAGACTTTGCTTCCGGGAAGCTGGCCTCCCTCACCCGGTTTTGCCCCCTGTGCCACTTTGATCTGAAGTTCTTCAGCCGAACGCAGATATTCCGGTGTTACACCGAAACGTCCTGAAGCAATCTGTTTGATCTTGGAATTTTTGATGGTTCCGTAACGTTTCGGGTCTTCCCCACCCTCACCCGAGTTGGACTTCGCACCGATGGTATTCATCGCTTCAGCCAGCACTTCATGTGCTTCGGGAGAGATGGATCCCATGGACATCGCCGCAGAAGAGAAACGTTTAAGTATCGCCGAAGCAGGTTCGACCTCATCGATACTGACAGGTTCCCTTGCAGAATTAAGCTCAAAGAAATCACGAATGAACTTCTTGTCTCTTTTATCTACCAACTCTTCGAGTTTTTTGTAATCCTCTTTGCTTCCGCTCAACGCACACTGCTGGATAGCAGCAATAGTCGGCCTGGAAAAGTCGTGGAATTCCTCGCCTTTTTTATATTTGTAGTATCCACCCTTGTAGAGCGCTTTGCTTTTACCTTCAAAAGCATCCGTGAAAGCACGCTCATGGTTGCTGTTGAGTCTGGCATCGATATCGCTGTATCCCAGTCCTTTCAGAAGTCCTCGAGTACCGCTGAAACACTCGGAGACAATCTCATCACTCAGTCCGATAGCATCGAAGAGTTTTGAATTTCTGTAGGAAGAGACAGTCGAAATACCCATTTTGGACATGATCTTGAGCAAACCGCCACCCATAGCACGTCTGATACGCTTGAGTGTGATCGCCATATCATCATCTTCGTTCGCAAGTTGTTCCACTGTGTAGTAAAGCAGGTACGGATATATCGCCGCTACACCGTAACCGATCATACAGGCTGCAGAATGCGGGTCGAACACTTCACCCGTTACTGCAACGATACTGGTCAAATGTCTGAGCTTTTCTTCAAGCAGTACGGTATTGAGACGTCCTATCACCATCAGTATTGGCAATACCTTGGTCTCTGCCGAAAGCTCCCTGTCATCAAGGATAACGGTTCTGACACCGTTCCTGCGAACATCCTCAACAATCTTTTCGACCAGCTTATTGAGGCTCTCTTTAAGGTCATGCACATAGGTCGTGCTGTAGCTTGCTGCTTTGTATGCCGGGTCGTATTTTTCATTGCCCGGGGTACCGAACTCTTTGAGTACAGCGAATTTCTCTGCCGACATGATGGGCAATACAGTCTTGAGACGTTTTGCATGCTCCGCATCATCCGAGAGAACGTTTCTAATCTCACCAAAACCGGTATTCAGACTGGTCACACTCTTTTCACGGATCGGGTCGATCGGCGGGTTGGTCACCTGGGCGAACTTCTGTTTGAAGAAATCGGTAAAATTTCGCTGTTGGGTAGAGAATGCGGCGATAGGTGTGTCATCACCCATGGCACCTGTCGTCTCTTTTCCCTCTATCATCATAGGCTTGATGACTTCTCTCATCAGCTCAAGCGTATAATTGAAGTAACGCTGTTTTGCTTCCATCACCGTATGGTCGCTAGAGACCTTCTCCACATATGTATTGGGTACATGCTCCTGAAGATAGCTCATATTCTTACCCATCCACTTGTTATACGGAAACATCGATTTGAGGTAGTTGTCTATATCGCCTGACATCAGTACTTTACCGTACTTGAGGTCAACTCCCATCATCTCTCCCGACTGCAGACGGCCGCGCTGAACGATCTGTTCTTCAGGAATTTCAAGTACACCGTACTCAGAAGAGATCAGAAGTCTGTTATCGGTGGTAACAATATATTTTGAAGGTCTCAACCCGTTCCTGTCAAGTACACAGCCGACATATCGGCCGTCTGTCATACTGACTGCCGCCGGACCGTCCCACGGTTCGAAACAGGTACTGGCATACTCATAGAAACCTTTGAGGTCCGAGTCCATCTGTGGCGCATTGTGCCACGGCGCAGGAATGAGTGAACGTGCCGCCTTGAAGAAGTCCACACCATTGACTCTGAGAAATTCCATAAAGTTGTCCAGACTGGCAGAGTCACTCATACCATCCTGTATCACATCTGTCAGTCGTTCCATCTCCTTCTCGGTAAAGACTTCGGATTTCACTGCCGCCATCTTGGCTTTGACATTGAAACGGTTGGCGGTCACGGAGTTGATCTCACCGTTGTGGGCGATCATACGGAAAGGTTGTGCCAGTCTCCATTCAGGCAGTGTATTGGTAGAGAAACGCTGGTGGAAAAGACAGAAAGAGATTTTGAAGTGCTCGTCGGCAAGGTCTTTGTAGAACTCTTTGATGTGCGTAGGCATGACAAGCCCTTTGTACGAAACCACCTTGGTTGAAAAAGAAGGAATGTAGAAGTCTCTGTCATCTTTGAGCGCATGCTCAATCTCTTTGCGTGAAAGATAGATAAGGGCTTCAAAACGTTCGGTTGCAACCACGCTTCTCGGTACGACAAAGACCTGTTTGATCATGGGAAGCGTTGCAAGCGCCTGCTCTCCGAGCGCATTGGTATCAACAGGTACTGTACGTGTATAGATTACCTTCAGGTCATTGTTGGCACAGATCCTTTCAATCACGTCAAAGTCTGATTCATTACGGGAAAAGACCATGGCCACGGCATACTGTTCTGGAAGATCCATCCCATCCTTGGCTGCCACATACTCGAAGAATGATCTGGGCAGAGAGAGAAGAAGTCCGGAACCATCACCTGTTTTTCCGTCCGCTGCAATCGCTCCTCTGTGCATCATACGCGACAGTGATGTAACGGCATCTTCCAAGTTTTGATGGGTAGGTGTATTGTCGATGGAGCAGAGAAGCCCGAATCCACAATTGTCCTTGAAGGAGGTAAATAAATCTCTCATATGTCAACCTTAAAAATAGTGTAGTAGAACAACCGATAGCGCAACTATAAGTGTTCAAAATGGGGATGATTATACTTAAATATACGTTAGATTTAAATTAAAATGGCTCCCTGTCCCCTCATTCAGGGCTTGGCGACTGCCTGCTTTTTAACAACATTTTTACTATAATATAAAACAATTATTTTAAAGAGAGGTATCACATTAAAGGCTTCATACTGAGTGTGCGCAAAGTGAAGAACGAAGACTCCATCGCTATGGTACTTACTGCACGAGATGTCAGGGTCTACTACCGTTTTTTTGGTGCAAGACACTCCATTCTACAGTTGGGGAACCTCATCGATTTCGAGGTCGAGGGGGAAGACGGCCGTTTTCTGCCTCGGCTGCGTTCACTCTCCCACATCGGCTTCCCCTGGCTCTTCGATAAGAACAGACTGCTTGTCTGGCACAACTTCATCAGGCTTTTTGAACCGCATCTAAAGGAAGCCGAAGAGATCGACAGTTTTTATTATGACCTGCTGCTGAGTGCAGCAAAAAAATGGGAGAAACAGAACCCCAAACGCATCATCTGTGAAAGCTACATCAGACTACTGGAGTATGAAGGAAGGCTCTCTCCTGAGAAGCACTGCTATATCTGTGAGCAGCCTATTGCAGAAGAGATCGCCCTTATGCAGGCTTTCAAGCCTGCACACCCTTCCTGCATCTACAGTTCCGCACTTCCCACCAAAAAAGTTTTAGATTTTTTTCAAACAAAAAAAACCCTTAATATGGAAGACCATGAGGTGGATTACCTCTTTAATATCGTCATAAAAGGGTTGTGATTCGCAAAATAGTGAAATAATCAAGCGCCCAAAAGACTTAAGCCTTTTTCACAAACTCCTGCTTGAGCTTGATCGCACCGACACCAGGTACCTTACAGTCGATATTGTGTCCGTCACTGCCTTCGACAAGATGGATACCTTTGATCTTGGTACCGACTTTGATACCGCCGCTGCTTCCTTTGACCTTGAGGTCTTTGATAACGGTGACCGTGTCACCCTCTTCAAGGATATTGCCGTTGGCATCTCTGACCACCAGTCCCTCTTCCGCTTCTGCCGCCGCATCTTTGCTCCACTCATAGGCACACTCCGGGCAGATATAGAGACTGCCGTCCTCGTAGGTATATTCGCTGCCGCATTTTGGACAATTAGGGATGTTTTCCATATGTTTTTCCTTTATATATTAATCTTGGGGCGTATTTTACTCTTATTTTTTTAATTTACTCGATAAGTGCCATTCGGGCAAGCAGACCTGCTGTCGTGGTATAGCCTACTTCCGTAAATTTCAATGTGCCTTTGGCATCGTAGATAAAGGTGGTTGGAAAAGCCTGCACCCTGAAGGTTCGTGCCCACTTTCCCTCTTTGTCGTTTAAAACCCTGAAGTCAAGAGATCGCTCCTGAAGATAGCGTTTTATCTTTTCATCCTCTCCGGAGTTGACAGCGACTGTCAATACTTCATACTTTCGGGAAACACGTTCTATATTTGCCGCTTCCAGTTTGCAGGTCGGACACCAGATTGCCCAAAAATGGATAATGACCGGTTTTCCTTTGCTGAACGCATAAGTATCACCATTTACAAGACGTACCGTCGCTGCCGGCAGTAGCACTGAATCCAGATCCGGTTGACGTATATAGCTTATTATATTGGATAATATAAACATGGCTGCCACCCCTATTGCTACCTCTTTGATCCATTTTTTAATATTCATTTCATACTTTCAACTTCCTGTGTCGTTTTCCCGGCAAATGACTGCATCGACCCAAAGAAGATAGCGCCGATAAATCGGCACTTTCGTTTCAGAGTTCCACTCCCTCCCAAAACTCATCATAGTCCAGATTGGTCATGGAAGCATCCTCTTCAATACCTTTTTCTATCAGTTTCTTCTGCTCCTCTTCAAAATAGTGTCGCAATGCCTCTTCAAGCATCATATTGATATCTTTGCCAAGGAGTTCAGAAAAAGCCTGCAAATTGTCTACGGTATCCTGTCTAAGTGAAATCTCTATCTGTTCCATCATGATGGCCTTTTGAATTCTACTTCGGGTTCCGGTACATGTTCTATGATGATATCGATGATCTCGTCATTCTCTATTCCGCTGAACTTCGTATGTTCACTCTTGATAAGGCGGTGTCGGAACACATCATGGATCACAGACTTGACATCCTCACCCGTCACCTCACGTCTTCCTCGCATCCAGGCATGTACCTGCGCACATTTGGTGAGTGCCAGAGAGCCCCTGGGGCTTACCCCCACTTCGATCATCACTTCAAGCTGTTTGCTGTAACGCAGCGGGTATCGTGTGGCAAATACAAGTTCAACCATATATTTTCCCATCTCTTCACTGATCTCGACTGTCTTAACCTCTTCTCTTGCACCAAAGATCAACTGCTGCGGTATCCTGTTCTCATAGGGCTCTTTTCTATGACCTTCATTGAGAACCTGCTTGACCATTCTATACTCGTCATCCATTTTTACATAGTCTATCTTCACGTGCATCAAGAAACGGTCTTTCTGTGCTTCTGGCAACGGGTAGGTTCCTTTTTGTTCCAGTGGATTCTGTGTCGCAAGAACGACAAAGAGCTCAGGAAGATCACGTGTAACACCCGCAACGGTCACCTGTTTCTCTTCCATGGCCTCAAGCAGGGCTGACTGTACTTTTGCCGGTGCCCTGTTGATCTCATCAGCCAAAATAATATTTCCAAAAATGGGGCCTTCATGGAATTCATAGTAGCGCTTACCGTTCTCTTCATAGACACGCTCTTCCCCCACTACGTCCGAAGGTTCAAGATCTGGAGTGAACTGTATGCGGGAGAATTTTGCCTCGATCGCATTGGCCATGGAACGTACAGCACGGGTCTTTGCCAGTCCGGGAAGTCCCTCTACAAGCATATTGCCATCAGCCAGCATTCCCATAATGAAACGCTCGACAATATGCTCCTGTCCGATGATCTCTTTGTTCATTCTGTCAAAAAGTAATTTTATGGCTTCTCTGGGTGTCATTTTTTACCTTACGAAATGTTTAGAGAGATTATACCACGAATGGTTGAAAAGGTCTTTGGAGGCATGGCAGCTTCAGGTTCTGCTACTCGAAGCCGCCATGCCTTCGGCAATGCTCAGTGTTGTTCTTGCCAAACGTTACGGCTGTGATGCCAATCTGGCCGCAAAACTTGTTTTCATTACACTTGTAGGCAGTCTTTTTACTATTGTATTCATGATGAATCTTTAATGTCTTACCATTTTCAGTGTATCACCTTCAATCGTCCATCCACCGGCTTTGGATCCATAACTGTATGTTTTTCCAGATATCCTGCCATAACAGTATAGAATGTCGTATAGGTATTCTTTTTGTCTGTACCGTACTGTTCAAACCAGAAGTAACCGTCTCCGGCATGAGTGACAAGATAAGCATTTGATAACACTTTATATACCTTGTCATCTTCCACAGGTGCCAGTGACCCGTCTGGCATGACGATACCTATATTGCTTACCCGCTCCCCTGCCTGCTCAATGCTCCATGAACCGTCATCATTATGTTTGATCACCTGTGGCTGTTTACTGAGATCTATCGTATAGTGTATGCCGGAAACCTGCATCAACCCACCTCGCCCATAGGAAGCCGCGCTGTGCTCAAGTATCTGGCGCAGATATTTTCCTTCGATGTTCATCATATATGCATTGTTTGAAAATTCATCGATCTCATGAAGCATGGTATCGGTAATGTTACCCGGAGGATAAACCTTTTTGCCTCTGAAAGCACCTCCATTGTTCATGACAATATCTACAGAAAACTTATCGCGCAACAGGTCATTTATCAGGTCGGCTACACTGGATTCACCTTTTCTCAATGCATCTGTCGTCAAGTCCCATTCAACGGTTGTTTTTCCCAAAATAACTGTTGCTGGCAATTGTGCTTTATAGGCTTCAAGTATTGCCTCTACTTTTTTATCTGCAGTGATAGGGTCAATGACAGGGATCAGAAAATATTCAGCCTCTTCTTTTTTGATACGATGATTGTTGTCAAGAGGAAGAAGCAATTTAAGCACATAGGATCCCTCTTCTCCGCCATTTACGATCAGTGTATCACCTACCCGAACCAGCTGTTTGGTCACTTCATGGGAGTGGCCTCCGAATATTACATCGATACCTTCTACTTTTTGGGCAATTGATTTGTCCTGATCCAACCCTATATGTGTTACAGCTATAATGATATCACATTGTTCACCTTTCAGTATTTCAACCATCTTCCTGGCCGATACAGTATTGTCAGCACTGAGCTTGACTTTTCCCGGGCTTGTAATAAGGGGAAGATCTTCAGTCATCAGAGAGAAAAAACCTATTTTAGCACCATTGGCATTGACGATCTTATAGGGAATACACTTCCCTTCCAGTGCAGTACTTTCCACCATCAGGTCTGAACATATCGTATCAAACGAGGCATATTTCAAGGCATTGGCAAACACCTCTGTACCCTTGTCAAACTCATGATTACCAGGGGCATACACTCCATAGCCGCTTTCACTCATTAGCGAATAAATGGCTTTCCCCTTGAATGTATGAAAATACCGCCCCATCAGGTCATCTCCGCTTGAAAGAACAAAGGTACCGGAGGGGTTTTCTGATTTGGCCTGCTTTAGAACAGAGGCTATCCTGCTGATACCTCCGCCCATTATCTCCACTTTAGAGCCATTGATCTCGTATTCCTGTTCAAACGGTTCTATCAAACCCTGTATATCAGCTGTTCCTACAATGGTAATTTGATCTTTCTGTGAAGTTGCAGAAGTAGATCCTGAAAAAGTGATATATGTAAGGAAAATAATTGAAAAAAAGAGCATAAAATGTTGTTTTTGTTTTAATATGGGCATGAATAGTCCTTTCAAGTTTCACCGATATTCTTTATAATCCTGAATTCCAAAATAGTAATATCATCATTTGGTGGATTGTTTTCGATAAATCCACCAATACTTTCCAATAAATATTTCAAACTGAATTCCCTCTCCAGACTTTTCGCCACCCTATCTATACCGAACATCTCCTGCTTACTGTTCTCTGCTTCCGTTACACCATCGGTAAAACAGATAAGCTGAAATGGATCTTTCATTGTCATGATATTGTTGTCATATACTGTATTACTAAAAGTATTAACAGGAGGATGGATATTACTGATGGGGGAAAACAACCGATCAGTTTTTACAATGAAGCCAGGGTGTCCTGCATTACAGAACGTCAATGTATGTGTCTTGAAATCATATTTGATAACCAAAAGTGTAACGAACATGCCATTGCTGCTCATCTCCAAAAGCTTACTGTTTGTCAGGGTTATGATCTCTGCGGGGTCATCTGTTGTGTCGATTGCATTTTTCAAAAGTATCTGTGTCGCCATCATGAACAAAGCGGCAGGGATGCCTTTTCCGGAGACATCTCCAACATAGAAAATGATACTCTTATCCAACTCTTTATAGCCATAAAGATCTCCTCCAACTTTTTTTGCCGCTTTTAAATATGAATGTAGCTCAAACCTGTCTGTTTCAATATTTTTATGTACCGGCAAAAAACTCATTTGTATTTTTCTGGCCAGTTCGAGATCGTTCCTGAGCTTGGTTTTCTTTACGATATCTTTTTTAAATTGTTTCAATATGATGAAGATCATCAGCAGTATGAGCAGAATGTCAATAATCACTATAACGATAAATTTTTGTTTAAGTTCAAAAAGTGACCGATACAAAAAAGCATTGTTCAGGAAAGTCATAATTTTAAAATCACTGTAAGGCATTGTCGAATAGTAAAGCGTAAATTCCTCATCCCCAATATTGACCGTATAAATACCTCTGTCTGTTTCAAGTATATGTGGAATTGCATTTAAAAGTGTCTCTGAATGTACATTTTTGGCATAGGTGATTGCAGTTTGTTTCATTGCATATTTATCATCGGGGTGAGAGAGTAAAAATCCGTTTTTATCCAATACAAATACAAAATGTTCTTTGGAAAATGTCATTTTTTGAATTTTTAGAGACAATACATCTATCTTTATATCTGCCGTTATAACCCCTGAAAAATGATCATACTTGTCTAACATGGGATAGGAAAAAGTACTCATAAAAACCTCCCCTCCTCCTTCGTCAAAATAAGGTTTGCTCCACTCACCTTTTTTTGACTCTCTGACTTTTGTATACCAGTTCTGATGAAGATAGTCATATGCCGGAGGCAACAGCCACTTTTCTTTGACTGTGGCATTGTTTTCATAATAGTATTTACAATAGAGCCCGTTTAATGAAGAGGAAGGGTCAATCGCCAGTGCACTTCCATATACATTCGGATTGTTTTTGACATGTTTTTTTAAAAAAGGTAAAACAGCTATGTATTCATGGGGGTGCAGCTTTAGCATATAGGAAGCTTCCTTGGTAAACGCAGAAGCATCTTCCAAATACTGTTTTATTTCTGACATGATTTCAGTATTTATATGGGAGGCCTTCTGCTTCGCAGACCTTGTCAATTCACTGCCACCCACATCTTGAATAAAATACAACGAGAAGAGCAACAGTGGTATGGTAATGACTAAAATATAGAAAATAACTTTTTTCTGTATCCTGTCCAGTTTAAATCGTGAGTTTATAAATACTTTTGCCATTTTGATGCCGGTAACTAAACGTTTCAGTCATTGACTCAACCAAAAACAGTCCCAGCCCTCCCTCTCGTAACTCTGCAATATCTTTTTGATCCGGTTTCTTTACAGTAAGGTCAAAACTATCAGACAGATACTCCAGATCTATCTCTATCTGTTTTGAATGCCTGATAGTCAATGAAAATTCCTTTGCCTCTGTATATTTGAACATATTGGTTACCAACTCTTCGGTAACCAGCCTGACCTTATAGCACAGATCATCACTTAGTGTATGTTTCGCACAGAACTCTTCCAAATAACGATCAACTGCATCGATCGATGTGAAATTCATTCTATCTCTTTTAAAAAAGTCAAAAAACCCGAGACTTGAAAAATCTCTTTTACCGTTCCGTGCGCTCCTTTTAAAAAACACTCTTTATCGTTCTCCTGTGCCAGTTTTGCACATTTCAGAATGACTTGCAGGCCTGCCGAACTGATATAGTCCAGATCACTGACATCGATCACAATATCACGATCGATATCTACCAGCTTTTTATCTACGGTTTCTTTTGCCTCATCCGCATTCATGGCATCGAGCCTGTGACTCAAAATGACAAAAAAGCTCTCATCTTTTTGTATCTCTATCATACTGCTTTCCTTTTTTCATTTGAGATATACTCCACCAGTGCTTTGGCCCTGTCAGCATAGATCTCGACTTTTGACTCATCAATATCCTGAGGTAAAAACTCATACACCAGCACATCTTTACCCTCCACAAAAGAGGGCAGTATGCCGGAGAAGAAAAACTTTTCATCTTCCGCCTGCAAGACCAGTCTTTCAACATTCTGATCTTCTATGACGATATAAAGCAATATCACTTCCGCTTTCATCCTGAACAGAAGGTTGAAGAATGCTTCCTTGATATAACTTATATTGTCTTTGCCTATCTCTGTGACAAAAATTGAACCTAGTTCAAAATTTGGAGCGTATGAACTTTTAACTATACCATTTTCTCTAAGATTGCATTCTTCCTTTTGAAATGAATAGTCCAGTTTCAAATCTCTATAGATCGCTTCTATCACCTCTCTATGTTTAGCCGGAACAGACAAAACCCTTTTTCTATTCTTCAGCGGCAGGTAGTAGTACATGCAGCTACCCCTTTGGGAAGAGTCGGCTTCAATCTTTTTGAATTTTTTTACAGGCGAAACACCAAAACCCATTCCTACAGGCACAGCACCGAGGGCTTCATTGGTTTTTTGGGAAAAAAGATGCACTGTCACAGGCTTGGACATAATACCTTCAAGCCCCAGTTCTTTGCCAATTTCCTGGGTTTTAACACGTATCTTTTTCATTAAGCCAAGCCCTCTGTACTTTGGCACTACAACTGCCTGTCCTATCTCCGCCACACTTCCGAGGTCTTCTCTTTCCAGCGCATAATGCCCGGCGATCCTGTCTCTTTTTGTATCGTACGCAACGACCGAGACCAACTGCCCGCTTTCATTGAGCGAGATGATCCTCTCCGGGAAATAAAGATCCTCATTGGGGTAACTGTATCCATACGCTTCATAAATAATCTGGGAGATCTCCATAGCCCATCTCTCTTCAAACTGTTTGATCACGATGTCATCGATGGAGGCTTCAAAATTCTCATCCTCTTCTGTTTCAGGCAGGGTGTATATCGCCTGCTGGGGCAGTTCAAAATAGAGTTTGAATTCCCTGCCCTCTTTTCCATGATTAAGCCACTCAGCCTTATGACTGAATTTTTTAATCAGAAGCAACTCTAGTGTCTGAGTATCTATCGACTTGAGGCCATCTGCTGTTGTTTGGGGGAAAGTTATATCGATAGGCAAACCGCTGTCAATGAACGAGAGGATAAAGTATCTTTCACTGATCTCTATGGATATCTCTATATCACCCTCTTCATCCCTGTAGGAATTCCGGAGTATATAGACAAATGCTTCTTCGGCACACAACTCGATCTTGTCCTGGATCTGCCGGACGTCAAAAACTTCACTGCTCACATTGACAAAGCTGTTCAGCAGGGGTAAAAACTTTTTATAGCTCGGGATGATCAATTTTAACATTCTGTACCACCTTTTCCCAGATAAGCTCCGCACCTTCTTTATCAAATCTATAGAGAATCTTTTTCATAAGGAATTATCCCTCTTCTCATTTATACTTATGATATCAATATTGACCTGACAGCAACCTCAATCACCCTTTATCCCTTCAAAAAAATAGCGATGCATCCATACAGCGGTCATGATGCCGACAAAGGCGCCAAACAGCACATCACTGGGATAATGTGCGGTCACAACCACCCGGCTTGCGCCGACCATCAATGCAAGAAACATAAAAAGAGGCATAGTGTGTTTATACAAAAACCCTAAAGCGGTAAAAAAAGAAAATGCTCTTATGGTATGATCGGACGGTGTAGAGTTCAATACCCATTTTGTAGTAAAAAAGTGCAACCCGTATTCACCATGTTCAAAGAACATTATGGGCCTGTAACGCCCAAGCAGATACTTGAATCCCTCACCTATCATAATGGCAACAGTGACAGTAATAATGATATAAAAAAGTTTTTTTGTGCTTTTTTTCCTTATGCCCGGATCAACGATGACGATATATCCAAAAGCACACAAAAGAGCAATATTGACATAGAGCAATGAAGCCAGTACCGAGATCTGCTTCCCAATCGATTCTGCTGCTTTACCCAGCATATGGTGATGCATCCAAAGATCGATATTTCTATCGAAAAATAGAAACAGGATCACATAAAGTGCAGCCGTTGCAAGTGTGGTGTAAATAATTTTTTCTCTTGTGTTTTTCATTTTCCTTTCCCTCTTCCTATAAAATATTTCTCTATATCGTAAAGTATTACCACACCAAGCAGTTCTTGATAAATCTCTCTTTTCTACAAGAAGAAAAAAAGAAGAATAGCAATTCCCGCCAAGGCTATCATTCCCTTGCTGATCTCTTGCATCTCTCCATTCATTACTTTCACTGCTACATAGACCAAAGCTCCAAGCATCAAACCATCCGTGATCGAATAGGTCATGGGCATCCCCAGGACGGTAAAGAAAGTACTGTACTGCATAGCCGGATCATCGTAGTTGATGGAGCGCAATTCGGAGAACATCATCGTACCTACCAGTATCAGAACCGGGTAGATGGCGAAGGAGGGAATGGCTTTGAAGAACGGCAAGGCAAACAGGGGCAGGATGAACAGCAGCGCCGTCACCAATGCCGTCAGTCCGGTACGGCCTCCTGCTTCTACTCCGGCGGCACTCTCGATGAACGGTGTTGTGCTGGTCACCCCGGCAAAACCACTTAGAAAGGTTCCTGCCGCATCAGCTTCAATACTCTTTTCAAGTGCCACAGAGCGTTTCCCTTCGAAAAGCCCGGCCCTCAGGCCAAGCCCCGTCAATGTTCCTATCGTATCGAAGATATCGGTAATCAGGAAGGTTAGCAGTACCGGAACCATCGACAACTTCAGCACCTCCATGATATCCATTTTGAACAGAATGGGAGACATCGATGCCGGCATGGAAATAAAACTTTTGGGCAACTCAGAAATACCCAGCAGCCATGCCAACACTGTCGTAGCCGCGATAGAGACAATGAAAGCGCCCTGCACCTTTCGCAACAGCAGAAACAGTGCCAGAAGCAGGGAAAATATCCCCATCAGTACCGGTGCCTCATTTAGCTTCCCGAGTGTGACCAGTGTCGCATCACTCTTGACGATGATATGCAGCTGTTCCAGCCCGATAAATGAAATAAACGCACCGATACCCGCACTGACAGCCCGCTTGAAATCCATCGGCATCGTCTCGATGAGCCAGCGCCGAAGCGGGGTCATTGTCACCAATACATACAGCGTACTGGAGACCACTTCCACACCCAGCGCCGTCTGCCAGGTCATCCCCATTCCTTTGACCAATCCAAAAGTGAAGAAGGCATTGAGTCCCATCCCGACACTCATGGCTACAGGGGTATTGGACCAGAAAGCATTGATAAGTGTGGCAAGAATCGTCATTACTGCCGTTGCGGTCACCAAAGCATCATAAGGTATATCCGCTTCACTCATGATGGCTGCATTGACCGGAATGATGTAGAGCATGGCAAGAAACGTACTGACTCCGGCTATCACTTCTGTTTTAACATCAGTTCCATGCTCTTTGAGTTTGAAAAATCCCATATCTATCTCCTGCAGGAATCTATAAAATGAAAGCTGCGTCCATCAAACAACCCTTTGTCGCTTAGTTTGAGTTCAGGAATGACCAGAAGTGCCATGAAAGAGAGTGTCATGAAAGGTGCGCTTAGAGGCGAAGCGAAATCTTCCCGTACCATCCTGTCAAGATCAGCGTAACGATTTGCCACTTCAAAACCGTCTTTGTCACTCATTAACCCCGCAATCGGAAGACTCAGAACTTCAATTTCTTCTTCTGTTACTGCACAGATCCCGCCCCGGTTCCCGATGATTGTATTGACCGCTTTGGCGATGAGCGTATCACTGCACCCTACCGCAATGATATTGTGAGAATCATGCGCCACACTTGAGGCAATGGCACCTTTCTTGAGACCGAACCCATGCACGTACGCTACAGCCGGCTTTGCATCTTCATAACGGTTGACCACCGTGATCTTCAGTATATCTTCGGCTTTTCCTGAAGCGGCATTGACGATCTCCTCCTCTGTCATCAGTGAGTGGTCAATGGCATGGATCACTTCCGTCTGTGCACACCAATCTAAAGCAAATTCTTTTGCTTGTTTCAATCCAGTATGAAAATGGTTGGGAGTTTCCACAGTAACGGAATCGATCAGCGGTTTCTTTCCTCTGGCGACGATCTCTCCATCGATAACCGTTTGAAGGACATTAAAATCTTTCAGGTCTTCTACTACAATGAAATCAGCCGCATCCCCAAGTCTCAGCAACCCGACTTCAAGCCCGTAATGCTCAACAGGATTGACCGAAGCGATCTTGAGCACATCAAAGAGGTCATACCCTTTGGCGACCGCCCGTCTGACATGCCCGTCAATGTGCTCTCTGGCAAGATCATTGGGATGCCGATCGTCTGAACAGAACATCAGTTTGTCCGGATAGTCGGGAATGAGCGGTGCAAGCGCTTCAAAATTCTTGGCTGCCGAACCTTCCCTAATCAGTATCTTCATCCCCTTCTGCAGCTTTTCCAGCCCCTCTTCATAACTGAATGCTTCATGGTCAGTCTCAATACCTGCCTCAATATATTTCGTCAGCGCATCCCCCCTCAGTCCCGGGGCATGTCCGTCAATGCGTTTATGCAGTGTTTTTGCCTTTGCGATCTTGGCAAGCATATCAGGGTCACCGTTGATCACACCGGGAAAATTCATCACTTCGGAAAGATACTTGATCTGCGGCATTTTCAACAGGCTTTCTACCTCGTCGGCTCCCAGTGTCGCACCGCTGGTCTCGAATGTTGTAGCTGGCACACAGGGAGAAGCGCCAAAATAGAATTTGAACGGTGTCATTTCACTGTTGTCCCGCATATATTTAACACCCGGAATACCAAGAACATTGGCGATCTCATGCGGATCTGACATGGTAGCAACCGTACCGTGACAGACGGCAAGACGCGCAAATTCACTGGGAGGAAGCATAGAGCTCTCGATGTGTATGTGCGCATCAACAAATCCGGGAAGTATGTAGGTATCACAAGGTGTATCAATTCTTTCTACGGAAGCGATCTTTCCTTTTTCAACTCTGACCTTTGCAGGGAATATCTCCCGTTTGAAAATATCTACATAATTGCTTTTAATCTCCATCTTCTCTCCTTATCTCTTAATAAATTATAGCATGTAATGAAAAGAAAGCTATACTTTTACCATGGAACTTACAGATAAAAACTACGAAACGATCATCAAGAACAATGAAAAGCCCGTTTTCATTGACTTCTACTCCCCTACCTGCGGGCCATGCCAGATGCTGATGCAGCTGATAGACGAGAGACTGGAGAAGTATGGGGAGGAAAACGGAATTCCTGTTGTAAAGTGTGATGTAAGCAAAAACCCGAAACTGGCTTCCGCATTCAAGATAGAGTCCGTACCCTTCACTATTGTGGTGATGCCTGACGGGAAACTCAAGTACCCAGAACTGGGACTGAAAAACGAAACATATTATTTTGAACTGATAGACAAACTGGCGGGCAGAGGATCGTTCTTTAGTCGTTTGTTCACTTGACGATCCACGGATTGATCAATATGCTCATCACTTTCCAAAAAGGTAAATCAGGTCGGGAAAGAGAACGATGATCCCCAGTGCCACGACCTGCAAGATAATGAACGGGACCACGCCACGGTAGATCGCAGCCGTGGTCACTTTATCGCCTGCGGCACCCTTCAGATAGAAAAGTGCGAAACCGAATGGTGGTGTCAAAAAGGATGCCTGAAGGTTCATCGCAATGAGAATGGCGAACCAGACAGGGTCTATGCCAAAGCTTGCCACAATGGGTACAAGTATCGGTACGACCACAAAAGCGATCTCGATGAAATCGATAAAAAATCCAAGCAGGAAGATTACCATCATTGCAATGAGTATAAAGGTCCATTTGCTGCCCACATCTCCGGTAAAAAATTGCAAAGCCATATCACCGCCGCCCAGTTCATTGAAGACCAGAGAAAATGCCGTCGCCCCAATGAGGATCATGAAGATCATCGCTGTGAGTTTGACAGTTTCTACAGCAGCATAGCGTACCAGCTCAAAATCCAGCACACGGTTATAGGCTGCCAATGCAAATGCACCCAGCACACCAATGGCTGCAGACTCGGTTGGCGATGCAATACCGGCAAAGATAGACCCCAACACTGCTGCAATGAGCAGCAGCGGCGGAAGGATGGCTTTGAAAGCCGCTTTGGCCACTGTTTTGTAGGGTTCATCCGAAATGATGGCGGGTGCCGCTTCTTTCCTCAAGAACGCGAAGATCAGAATGTACAGGATGTAAAGAATGATCAGCAGAATACCGGGAACAACAGCTGCCTTGAAAAGATCGCCCACAGAGAGATGCATTTGATCACCAAGGACGATGAGCACAATGGAAGGAGGAATAAGCTGGCCAAGTGTTCCCGAAGCAGCGATACTCCCGGAAGCCAGTGCAGGTGAATAGTTATGCTTCAGCATCAGCGGCAGTGCGATGAGACTCATCATCACCACCGATGCCCCTACGATACCGGTACTGGCAGCCAATATCGCACCCACCAGAACCACGGAGATCGCCAAGCCGCCGCGTACGGAACCAAAAAGTTTTCCCATCGAGCTCAGCAGGTTCTCCGCCATTTTGGACTTTTCCAGTATCAGCCCCATCAGGATGAAAAGCGGTACAGCCATCAGTGTAATATTTCCCATAATGCCGTAGGTCCGATACGGCAGCATTTCCAGGACATGCAGACCCACTTCATCGGAAATCATCGCAAAAAAGAGCGCCACACCACCAAAGACAAAAGCGACCTGAAAACCAAGCATCAGGAGTACCAGTGCCATAGCAAACATCAAAAAGACCGGGTCGAACCAGAATGCCATACGGTTGTACCAGGCAAGATAGACCATAGCTCCCAATACAGCCACGACAGCGAGGACACGCCATAGTTTGCTTTTGCTCTCCAACTGATGCCAGGCTTTGAGCACTTCACTGACAGCCTGCAAAATGAGCAGAACAAATGCGAGAACAAGTACCGCTTTGATGACCCACCGGCTTCCCAAACCTCCCGGATCGGGAGAGACTTCATGCTGCAGGAAACTCTGATACGCCATATCGAAGGCATCCGAGACGAACAGCAAGGAAAAGGGAATGACCAGCAACAGCATCGAGAGTATCTGTACAACTGCTTTGGTATCACGTGAATAGCGTTCGAAGAAGATGTCCACCCGCACATGCTTGTCATGCTTTAGTGCATAGGAGAGCCCCAGCAGGAAAACAATATCGAAAAGATGCCACTCCACTTCCTGCAGGGCAATGGAACCGGCAGAGAAAAGATAGCGCATCATTGCATCGTAGGCGACCAGCAAAGAGAGCGCTACGACAAGAACCGCTGCTATGAGTCCTGCGTATTTGGAAATTCTATCCAGATAGTAACTAAAATCAAACTGCATCATAGAGATCATATCCTTTCTTAAAACAGCGAAATTATAACGTATTTAGGGTTATTAGAGGTGCCCGTACTTCAAACTATTTCCAGTACGTATCCAGACGAACGTTCCACCCTCTTCTCCAACGTTCTTCACCCCGCGCAGGAGGAGAGTTCTTTATGCGGCGGGAGAGCATCGCTTTGGCGGAGTCGGCAAAGGCTTTATATTTGTTTGGATTCTTCTCGTCAAGATGTTCCAGCACCTGAAACAGTCCCCAACCCTGCCCTTTGTAGCGTTCGATCTTGAGCGTTCCTTCTCCTTTGAAGTTGGTGTAGTCAAGCAGGATGTAGAGCCCTCTTTCATCTATCTTTCCGTTCTTTTTGTAGAGCATATGGTTGAAGCGGCGTTCTATCATCACTGCTTTTTTCGGGTCTTTTATTGTGCCAAGCATCTGGGGAAGTGCCTGTTTGAGGCGTTCTGTCATAAACTCTGCCTGTTGGGGCATGGTTCGCTTGAGGAAAGAAAAAAGTTCCGTGTACCGTTTCGTTTTTTGCTTTTTGGCCACAAAGAATTCAGCCTTTGTCTGCCAGGGGAGATCAGTATTTGGGTTCAGCCACTTTGGCATCTGCACACCCTTTTTCTGCATAAAAGCCACCACCATCGGGAACACTTCCCTGAAACGCTCAGTATGTCCTTTGGGAAACCAGATGAAATGCCCTATGCCAAGCGAAGCAAAATCCTCACCTTTGTTCCACCAGACAAGGTACTTGTCCTTGCCCGCCCCTTCATTCTGCCATACTTTTTTGGCTATGTAGTCTGCCTGCTGCTTTGTCAGATGGATCTCCGAAGAAAAAAGAGCCGTGGTTAACAAATAGATAAACAGTACCGTTCTCATACATACTCCATTAATCGAGATTTATTATACTATCGAAAAAATCAAGAGAGGTACTTATGTTCCCAAAAAAACTGCTTTTCATCTCTTTGATATCGACACTTTTTTTCGCCTCTGCAGATTCCATACCACTCAACAGCCTTGAAGGAAGCTGGATCCTTCGTACCATGGACGGATACAAAGTATTGTCTGCAAGAGCCATACTCGACTTCCATGCCAAACACAGAAAGATTGACGGATACGACGGATGCAACCGTATCGAAGGCAAACTCAAGCTCCATACGGACGATCGGTACTCTTCCAAACTGAAGACCTACCGTTACGAATGTCTCAACTCCACAAAACGCTTTGTCAGCACACGCCTCCACCAAGCCATAGGAGAAGGATTCATCATCCAAAAAGGCAAAATGAAAGATGAAGAGGGTATCGTTCTCAAAAGCGAACACCATACACTCTTTTTCAAAAAACTGGGTAAAAGCTCTATTATTGATCATATCAAAACCAAAATTCCAGGATTGAAATAAAAGCATCCGTGTAAGTTTGCTGTAGATTTGGTCGAACGGCGTGAGTGGAGAGAGGGAGCATACATTTCAGTATGTGACCGAACAAAACGAAGCCGTTCGGCCGAAGATGCAGTAAAATTACACGAAAGAAGGGGCGTCGTTGGCAAAGAGGATCAGATCTCCGGGCAACGTCTGCTCCACAAGCATACTCTCCATCTCACCCTTACTCGCAAGCTTCACCAGTTTCTCTGGGTCGACATGCTCTTTGAAAATAGCATAGTTCAAATCACCCGTCACTACTACCAGGTCAAAGACCTCATTGGCCCTTTTTGCCACCTGCACGTTCAGCTCGTCGTCCACTTCGACCAGGCCTGGTGTAATGACCACTTTTCTACCCTCATAGGTGGATGCGAGATCAAAAGATGCCATCATCCCGTCTATGTTTCCGTTAAAAGAGTCATCGAGAATGACCTTTCCTCCCGCATCCATACGCTGCAGCCTGTGATCGACCGCTTTGAGCGTGGAGAGTCCCTGCTGTATCTCTTCATCACTGAGGCCAAGCTTTTTAGCCACCAGTACGGCAGCAGCCAGGTTCATGGCATTGAAGGCACCCAGTATACTTGCCGAGTAGCGCACGCCGTTCAGTCTGAAAGAGGTGGCATCCAGGGTTGCTTCGACATCTTCTATGAGATATTCGGGCGCAGGAAGCCCGGTTTTCATGTCCAGGTTCTCCCCGGTACCGAATACATGGATGTTCTTTTCAGGTTTTACCATCGCACTTTCGTGGATCCATGCTTCTTTGAGACGGCCACTTCGGAGTATCTCCATTTTGGTGTTTCGGATGTTCTCCATGGTCCTAAAGTACTCGATATGCGCTGGGCCTATCTTGCCGACCACGACATACTGCGGGTTGACAAACGTGGTGATCTCGGCAATGTCACCCTCGCCTCTCGCACCCATTTCGACCACATAAACTTCCGTATCTTCAGGCAGGTCGTCATTGATATCTTTCATGACCCCGCCGAGCGTATTGACCGAACGCGGGGTAGCATAAGTCCTGTACTTTGCTTTAAGCAGATGCTCAATGTAGTTCTTGATGCTGGTTTTCCCGTAACTTGCAGTGATCCCAATTACCGTGAGATCTTTCATATCGTCTATCTTCTTCTGTGCTTTGACCTTAAAGCCGTGGAAGAGCATCTTTTCGATGAAGAGAGAGATGAAATAAGCCAGGAAGATGGGTATGAGCACTGCAAAATGGTTGAATGCAAAAATGACAAAGAGTGCCAAAAAGACCATCAAAGCATAAAAGCGTTTCACCCTGCCTGTCCATACCAGAGGCTTGTCCAGGCCTTTGTACCATCGGTAGAACAGTGCCAGATAGGCGATTACGACCACAAAACCGAATTGAGGCGCAGCATAACTTACCAGTATATACAGCACATAGGGAATCAGAAAATAGACAAAATGCCACCATGTCTTGGTATGGTGGAACATCACCCTTTCAAGTTTGTAGCTGTACCACTGAAGGTTGGTGATGGCGTAGTAACCCATCGCCAGAAGAAAAAGTGCATAAAAAAGATAGTTTACGATGATCATGAGTTGCCGTCCTTGCATTGGTCTGTAATGGTCTGAGCGATGAACGGTGCATGTTTCAGAAAGAAGAAGTGGTCACCCTCGAGCGGATAGAGCTGTGCGCCGGGGATCATACCTTGTATCTTCTCCGCCGTCCAGAGCGGTGTTGCGGTATCTGCCTTGCCCCAGAAGAGCAGTGCTTTGCCTGAAACCCTGGAAAAATTGTGTTCAAACTCTTCATTGACCACATTTTTGAATGTTTCGTACATCTCGTGGCTCATTCCCTCCACATCTTTGGAAGCGAACAGTTTGCGTATCCATGCGAATTTAAAAGGCTTGAGCATTTTAGTCAGGGCGATCTTGACTTTTACATCCATGGGTTTGGGAACGAGTATCCCCGAAGAGGAGAGCAGTACCAGACAGGGAGAGTTGAGCAGTGTCGAAACCTTCCCGCCGAAAGAGTGTCCCATGGCGATCTTGACTTTTACATTCAAGGCATCGAGAAAAAGCTGTACGATGGCGGCATAGTCTTCTGTCGTAAGCACCATATCATTGCTGCTCTTCCCGAACCCGGGCATATCAAGGTAAATGTGTTTGTACCCGGACAGCTCTTTGCCGAATGCCTGTTTCATGATCTCTTTGTTGCTTCCCCAGCCGTGCAGAACCAGCAATACTTCTTCCTGTGAAGGATTTGCCAGCTCATACGAGAGTTGAAAAGCATGCCCTTTGTAGTCTATCTCTTTGGATGCCATAGTTCACCATTGTTTTGAATTGGAATATTTTAACATATTAATATGGAGAAATGTCATTATATACATCTATTTTCTACTCATCTGTTTCGTAGATACTGTAGCGTTTGTTCTTTACACCAATATGGGGCGGCAGATGTTCTGCTTCGAAATAGTCATATCCCTCCTTGAGATTTTCCCAGAAACTGTACCAGCGGTAGTGGGAATAGGCTGACATATTCTCTTTGGTCATACGGAAAGGATAAATGTGCACCTGCACCTTTTTCTGGCCTTTCTTCAGTGCTTCTTCCACCAGCGAATAAATCTCTTCTATCTTCTCATCGGTCATTGCGTAACAGCCTATGGAAACACAGTTACCATGTACCATCAGGTATGATCCGGTCCGTCCGTAGGCCCTGTCGTAGGCATTGGGATAACCAAGATTGAAAGAGAGATGGAACTTGCTGTTGGGATTAAGGCTGCTTCTGGTAACGCTGTAGAAGCCTTCAGGTGCCTGTCTGTCACCCTCTTTAAGCTTGGGACCTAGTCTGCCGGAGTAGGCACAGACCTTGTATGCTTTAAGAAATCGGTATGCTCCATCTTCCTTTATCCAAACATCCAGAATGGCTTCACGTTTGAAGATACGGATAAACACCGGATCTCCCGATTTGGCACCGGCAAGTACAAGGGCTTCCTCAAGGGGAACATCCCTGAATCTTTCTATGGGTACGTATGCTGTTTTATTTACTTCCTGTGCCATACGCCTAAGATCCTCTACGGTCATGGTGTAGTTTGTTTCCGGTATCGCTATTCCGTACTGCGGGAGTGTAAGGTTTTGTTCCAGAGGATGGATCTTTACCGGTTTTAGCCCTCCTTTGGGCGGATAAAGATAATAAAATATGAAAGAGACGAGAAGCAACAGCGTGACAAGGATATCGCCCAGTATCAGCCATGCCCTTGTCATCTTTTCATTCTGTTAATCAGAAGTTCAGTTTTTGTTTGCGGTCAAGACCGTAAATATCGGGGAAGAGTCTCAGTGTACCGTCTTCTTCCACATAAGCGGTCAGGTAGGCAGTATGTACCCAGAGCGGTTTGACGATCTTCATGTATGCTGTCTTGAGACTGTCATACTTTTTCATCGCCTCTTCAAAACTGTAATCGGTATAATGCTCCGTCAGGTATTGCAGCATCCGTTTGGGATCCTGGAGCCTTACACATCCGTGGCTGTAGGCACGCACTTTCCTTTTGAAAAGATACTTCGTCGGCGTGTCGTGCATATAGACCGAATGGTGGTTCGGGAAGATAAACTTGACACGCCCCAGGGCATTTCTGTTTGACGGTACTTCAATGAACTTGAACGGCACATCACCCTTTCCACCCTTGTAAGCGGCAAGATTTACAGAGTCTTGATTCAATGCCGATGAATCAAGATTGTAGTCTTTGCGCATGACCAAACGATGCTTTTTCAGATAAGCCGGATCTCTGAGCAGTTTTGGAATTACTTCATTCCTTGCGATACTGTCAGGCACATTCCATGTCGGGTTCAGAACGATATACTGCAGTCTTTCACTAAAAACTGGAGTTGGATGTTTTTTCTTTCCCGTGATCACACCCATCGATACCGATGTCCTGTCATTCTCGATGACTCTCACTTTAAACTCAGGGATATTCACAAGCACATAGGTCTTGCCGAGACCCGGTCTCATCAGTTTGATACGCTCAAGACTCATACGTACTTTATGCAGTGCTTCAGCCGATGTTTCCGGTGTTCTCTGCAGGGCTTTGTATTTGGCCAGTAAAAGTCCAAACTGCTTATATTCGGGAATATAAGGTTTGAGAATGGTCTCGATACTCTGTCCTGCCCTCAATTTCATCTGGATATCGGAAGTGCCGACCTTCTGCCAGTAGGCATCATACTCTTTACCGAGCGTACTGCTGTCTATACAACTGTTGGCAAGATTATCTGTGTAGCCAACAAGCAGTTTGGTCATCAGTCTGGAATTTTGGCTCTGTCTTACCTTGTCATACAGCGGTTTCTGGTTACACAAAGAGACATACTTGTCCGAAGAAAGTATTTTCATAAACTCTCTCTTTTGTGAAGAGCTCCATCCTTCGGCATCTCTTGGCCCGACACATCCGCTCAGTATAGCAGCGAACAATACTGCCAACACTATTCTTGTTTTCATCCCTATATTCATCTTTGCCTCCCAGTAAAGAATCGTGCACAACTTGCTGCACTTGAAAAGGCCCACTGGAAGTTGTACCCGCCCAGTCGGCCTGTTACATCCAGTACTTCCCCTGTAAAAAAAAGTCCTTCACACTTTTTACTCATCATCGTCCGGCTATCCACCTCTGTCGTATCAACCCCGCCTTTGGTCACTTCCGCTTTGGAGTAACCAAATGTCCCGGCAGGAGCAAAACTGTAGTGGTTCAAGCCTTTTAAAATAAGCAGTTCCCTGTCCGTGATCCTGTTTCCTGTTTTGTCATGAAGCTTTAATTGTAGCAGAAATGCCTTAGTAACACGTTTGGGCATCGGCAGCAGGGATGAAAGCTGCTTGGGGCTTTTCCTTATACTTTCCCAGGAAAAACCGGGCAGGAAGTCTATTTCCATCTTTCCTTTTTCCCAGTAAAGCGAAGCATCCAGCACTGCCGGACCGCTGATGCCTTTATGGGCAAAAAGCAGGGAACCTTTGCACTTTTGGCCATTCACGGTAATGACCACTTCCGTAGAAGCACCGCTGAGCTCCTTAAAGAAGAATTGCTCTTTTTGTACCGTAAAACCTACAAGCCCTGGAGCAGTTTTCACAATGTTGTGCCCAAAATGCCCGGCGATCTCATAACCAATGCCGCCGGCACCCAGCCTCGGAAAACTCAGCCCGCCTGAAGCTACCATCACGGCATCGGCGGTAAGCATCCTTTTGTCGGTTTTGATATAAAAATGTCCTTCCCTTTTATTGACAGAGAGAACTGTCTCGCTGTAAAAAAAGGTCTGTTTCCTGCTCTCCTTTTGCAATAGCGACAGGAGTTCACGGGAAGACTCTTTACAGAAGTACTGGCTTCCTTTTTTCAGTACCGGTTCAAGTCCGCGCCTTTTCAACCACCGCAGCAGGTCCTTCTCGTTAAATGCCTCAAGAGCGGGTGTAACAAATGACGTGTCTGCCAGAAAAAAGTCCGGAGACATCACCGCATTGGTAATGTTGCACTTTCCTCCGCCCGATACCACTATTTTCGCTCCGGGTGCAGCATTCTTTTCAATGACGGTAGCAGATTTTTTGGGGAGCAATGAAGCCAGCATCAGCGCACTGGCTCCTCCACCTATAATAACGATCTGTTTATTCATAAGCATATTATATCTTTTTGATTTCCTCTTTAGCTTTGATTACCCTGTCCGGTACATCCGGGAAAACAGGATTATTTTCAAAATACTACACATACAATGCACAAAAATACACTATGATCTATCCAATAAAGAATATACGAAGGTAAAAATTATGAAAAAAATTCTTATAGGCACAATGGTCATTGGCGGCTTCTTCACTCTCTCACATGCAGCCGAAAAATATGATACACGGGCATTCAGGATCGTCACAAAGCTTTGTACCTCTTGTCACGGTACCCCTTTTTATATGGCAAAACAGCTCGACAGTGACGACTGGGCTTACTTTTTCGACAATGAAAAGAAAATGATGAAAATCCATAAAAACAAACCCAAGGGAATGGCCAGCCTGAAGAACAAACTCTTCCAGAACCATAAAAAACGGCTGAAGAAATTCTTTGTGAAAAATTCCAAAGACTCCGGGGCCGTTCATGGATGTGATGCAAACTTTTGCGGAACACATCATTAAAAAATTACCTTTAACTGCTTTTATTTCCTCTTAAAGTTCATTTTGATATTATGGGATATCAAGGAATTTTATAGAAGAGGATAAGGGATGAACAAACTACTGATATTGTCTGTGCTTCTCTTCAGTGCATCCAATGCAAACCTCTTTACTATCACAGATCCGGGCAAGAATATCGTCATCAGCAAAACGCTCGAACACAGGGAAAATGACTGCCTCAACCAGAAAGAGACGGAATACTCCCTGCAGGCGATCTATGATGAATTGCATCGTGAAGAGAATCTCGCACACAGAGCAGAGGCTGCGAGACTGAGAGCCAACCGTATCAGCAGAGAGATGATCCTGGCCAAAAAAGCCGGTAAAGAGTACCATATATCAGCCGTAGACAGGCAGAAACTTCTTGAAGACGCCAAATTCTTCAAAGGGGGAAAGTATGTCTGGGGCGGGACTTCACCCAAAGGCTTTGACTGTTCAGGCTATGTACAGTACCTCTACAAAAAACATAACGTCAACCTCCCCCGCACGGCATGGGCACAGTCAAAAAAGGGTGAACCCGTTGCTATTCAGAACCTGCGGAAAGGTGACCTGCTTTTCTTCCTGACCGATAGAAAACGGGGTATCCCCGTCACGCATGTCGGTATCTACCTTGGAGACGGGAAGTTCATCCATGCCGCTTCGAGGAAAAAAGGGATCATCATCTCCCCTATCGACCACGGATACTATGCCCGGAAATTCGTCTCGGCGCGCCGTGTGATAGAACCCGACAGGCAAACCATATCTTCACTATAGGCATGAAAAATATAGACATTAGCTATCTGGATGAAGACAACCATGCCTATGCCATCCACCTTGCAACCAAACAGAAGATACTCAGCTACAAAAACGGTCTTTTCAGACTTGCCGATATTCCTGATGAAGACGCATTCGAAGCGGTAGATTTCTGGCGGAACGCTTCATTGGCTGCCGAGATACTCCTGAAAGCCTGTCTGCTCAGACACCACATTCCTTTTTTCAGGAAAAGAGCCCATGGCGAATACGGGAAGAAAGTCACTGCCCACAGCAATACCTGGCTCAGTCAGACACTGGAGGATCTGCAAATAAGCTATATTGCAGAGATCAATACAGGAACCATCAGTACAGCGCTCAGAAGTGCCGAAGAGACATTATTTGAAAAGGTCTCTTTTCCTTCCGACAAAGCGGCACTTATCTCGGAGATGATCTATATTATCATCCGTACAAGGCGTAACAGGAACAACCACTTCTTTTTTCCCAACCAGGGGTACATTGAAACAGCGGAAGTTGAAATGCTCTATCTTCCGCTGTTGAATCTGCTTGAAGAACTGTGGAACACCCCAAAAAGAAACTAACGCTTTTTCACCTGCTGCTGTGCAATAATCATGCAAATACCACGCATCACAGTCTCTGAAGCTTTTTTAAACCTTCCTTTACCAGAGTGCTTGTATCGCCTGAACACCCGGAAAGTGCTTTCTGAATAGCATCTTTCTTGAACCCGAGGCTTTCAAGCGCCATAACCGCTTCACCCAGTGCACCGCTGTTACCCTCTGTTGCATCTCCGTCAACAATGAAGTCCGCCAATTCTACCAAAATGCGGCTGGCTGCCTTGGGGCCGATGCCGGGCACTCTCTTGAGCATACTGACATCTTTGGAAGCGACCACTTTTGCAAAGGTTTCCGGCGTAAAGGTCGAACAGATGGCAAGCCCCACTTTGGGCCCTACTCCATTGATCTTCAGAACGGTATCGAACATTTTCTTCTCGTTGGTATCCATAAAGCCGAACAGCAGGTTGGCATCTTCCCGTATCACCTGCGTAATGAAAAGCTTTACACGCTTCTCCTGTATGGCATTGGAAGTATTGATGGAAACCTGTACTTCATAGATGATCCCGTTCACATTCAAATGAATAAATGTCGGGTCACGTCTCTCCACTGCTCCTTCCATACCTACGATCATTTCCGCTCCTTACGCTCGATTTTTATAAGTATATCAACAGTTTCTATGATTTATCAAAAAATATGACATATTGACATGTTTTACCCTGCCAGCCAAACACCAGAACCCTGACTTTCACAAAAAAACTGCTATAATTTTCAAACTAAAAAAAACGGACCTTTCTTATGAAACTTTTAAGCCCTCTGTTCATCGGTACCTCCATTCTACTCTTTACCGGATGCAGTACTTTCACTGCACAGTCGATCTATAACAAGAATATCGTCTTTGTCCAGGGCAAACCCTACCTGGTCCCTCACGGAGCAGAATTCAGCAATGCGCCTGTCAAAAGCGATGTAACCGTCAAAGACTATCGGCAGGCCGGAGTCGACTGTCAAAAAGGCTATATCACCTGGACTTCGCCCAAAACTGCCGTAGAACTCAAAAAGACTTACCGTACCGACGGGGCCGATGCATTTTCATACGCCTACCAAAGTGCCATCAGAGACCGTAAAATGGGATGTGCCAGACCACTCAGCAACAGTGAGTACGAATATTATAAAACACACTCCGGCCAGTAGAAGCCGACAACAAAGAGACGCATGAGATTACGCTCCATATTTACCAACAGCTTCGGCATACTTTTTTCACGCGTAACGGGTCTGGGACGCGATGTCCTGATGGCTTCCGCACTTGGAGCTTCGGTCTGGAGCGATATGTTCTTTGTCGCATTCAAACTCCCCAATCTTTTCAGGCGTATCTTTGCCGAAGGTGCTTTTACACAGGCTTTCATGCCCTCTTTTGTGGCTTCCAGACACAAAGGGGTCTTTGCTACGGCCATCTTCCTGAGATTTCTTATCTTCCTTGTGGCTGTGTCACTGCTGATCACCTTTTTCCCAGAACCTATCACCAAACTGCTCGCCTGGGGCTGGGACAGTGAACAGATAGCCAAAACCGCACCGATGACTGCCATAAACTTCTGGTATCTGGACCTCATTTTCATTGTGACATTTCTGGCAACCCTGCTTCAGTACAGAGAGCATTTTGCCACCACGGCCATGTCCACTGCACTGCTGAACATTTCGATGATCACCGCACTCTGGCTCTATATGAAAGAAGACCCGAAAACAGTAGCCTATGCAGTCAGTTATGCCGTACTCATCGGCGGTGCTTTACAGGTATTTGCACATCTTGTCACTTTACATAATTTTAAACTCCATAAGCTGCTCATAGGCGGATGGAAATACCGAAAGAGTAAAGATGTGGAAGAGGAGAAGAAGCATTTTCAGTCACTTTTCCTGCCCGGCATCCTCGGAAACTCCACCCCGCAGATTTCCGCATTCATTGACACGATACTGGCTACCTTCCTGATGACAGGTTCTGTCTCGTTCCTCTTCTATGCCAACCGGGTCTTCCAGCTTCCCCTTGCCATCATTGCCATCGCGACGGCAACCGTACTCTTTCCCACTGTCTCCAAAGCACTCAACAATGGCAATGAAACCGAAGCCTACAAAAACCTCAACCAGGCCTTCTGGCTTCTTTCCTTCCTTCTTGGAGCAGCCATGCTGGGAGGTATGCTGCTTGCCGAACCAATCGTATGGCTACTCTTTGAGAGAGGCAAATTTACACAGGCTGAAACACTCCAGACCGTCAGTGTACTGCGTATGTACATGATAGGCCTGCTGCCTTTCGGCCTGGCGAAACTCTTTTCACTCTTTCTCTATGCCTCTCACCGCCACAAAAAAGCTGCCATCATCGCAGTCTATTCACTCATCGCTTCAGTGACATCTTCTCTTATACTTATGCATCCTCTGGGCGCATCAGGTCTGGCACTGGCCGGAAGTATCGGGGGATGGGTCCTTTTCGTTTTCACGGTCAAAGAGGTAGGGACAGAAAGATTCATGGAGATCATCAAACACAAAAAACTGTTCTATTTTCTGATCATGATGTGTCTGCTTGCTGCTGTACTCTACTATGCGAATAGCTGGTTAGTGACGCTCATACGATAGCTACCAAGCTAAAAACTGTTTAGGATACTTTAGCTATAATCCCGATATCAATTACAAAGAGGCGGACAGATGCAGATCTTCGACAGTGTACAGAAAACCAAAGTGACATTTAAACCCATCCGGGAAGGTGAAGCCAGCATCTATGTCTGCGGTCCTACCGTCTATGACGATGCCCACCTGGGACATGCAAGATCTTCTCTGGCTTTCGACCTGCTCTCCCGTACCCTCAGAACACTCGGCTACAAAGTGACCCTCGCAAAGAATTTCACCGATATAGACGACAAGATAATCAAAAAAGTGGAAGAGACCGGCAAAAGCATGCAGGAGATCACCGACTATTACATTAACCGTTATCTTGAAGAGATGGCCGCTCTGGGAGTTGCCCGTGCAGACATCGAGCCCAAAGCGACCGAATCGCTTGATGCCATCGAAGAGATGATACAAAGACTCATTGACAAAAATTGCGCCTATATCGTCTCCGGCGGCGATGTCTACTTCGACACTGCAAAAGACAGCCATTACGGTGACATCTCGCACAAGGTCAGCGATGACGACACACAAAGCCGGGTAGAACACAACAGTGATAAGCACAACCCCAAGGATTTTGCCCTCTGGAAAGCCTGTAAAGGCGAAGAGGACATCTGCTTCGCTGCACCTTTTTCTTCCGGGCGTCCGGGCTGGCATATCGAATGTTCCGCGATGATAGAGAAGTACTTCAAAGGCAACGGCCAATACAGCATCGACATCCACGGCGGAGGTGCCGACCTGCTCTTCCCCCACCATGAGAATGAAGCGGCACAGAGCCGCTGTGCTACAGGCCATGAACTTGCCAAATACTGGATGCACAACGGCTTCGTACAGATAGACGGAGAGAAGATGAGCAAATCACTGGGCAACTCTTTCTTCCTCAAAGATGCACTCGAAGTCTATGACGGTGAGATACTTCGCTATTATCTCAACTCTGTACACTACAGAAATGACTTCAACTTCAATGAAGAGGACCTGCTGACAGCCAAAAAAAGGCTGGACAAGCTCTACCGGCTCAAAAAGAGAGTCCTGCCTGGCAAAGCCTCTGCTGTCAACAAAACATTCAAGCAGGCGCTGCTCGATGCGATGAGTGATGACCTGAACATTTCTGTTGCACTGGCTGTTATAGACGAAATGGTTGCAGAGACCAATGAGAAGCTCGATGCGAATCCCAAAGACAAGGCCCTTAAAAAAGAGACCATCGCCAACATAGAGTTCATCGACACTCTGCTTGGCTTTGGCGGCAAAGAGCCTTTCTCCTACTTCCAGATAGGGGTAGACGAAGCCCTCAAGGAAAAGATAGAAACACTGCTTCAAAAACGCACCGAAGCCAAAAAAGCCAAAGACTTCGCCACCTCCGACGCCATCCGTGACGAACTTACAGCAATAGGCATTTCCATTATGGATACGGCAGAAGGCACCGTTTGGGAAAAAGCGTAGATATTTTTTTTCTCATTTATAAGGTACATTGTTTTATCATACATATTCGGTACACGTAGGGTGTGCAATTGCACACCCTACTATGCTGCTAAGGGTCAGGCGTTGAATATACACTTTTGACGATCTTTGAAACAAGTGAACGGGATACACTCAAATGCTTTGCGATCTGGGCTTGTGTGTATCCGTCATCACAGGCATTGATAATACTGGTATTTCTCTCATTCCTAGTTTTACTGTCTCCGAAATGTTCCTTCAGTGTTTTCAAATAAGCAGGCTGATGCCTATTTTCTTTAGTGATCACTTTTTGTTTTTTGATCGTATCAAGTATCTTCAGTTCCTCTTTTTGCAGAGTTACACCTATGAGTTCCTGTATATTTTCATAATCCAGTTCTGCCAGTAATTTGGATTTTTTTGCACAGGGTACGGGTATTTGTTTATTGGCAATCACCGCTCCCAATGTATAGGGGTATTCACCCACCCTCTCTACCATATTTGCTTCTATCGGATTTTGTTCTATATAACGTATGAGTGTATAGTAATACGCTTCATTGTTGATGTATCGTGAGTAAAATCTTCCCTGCCAGAAGTGCCCGGATCTTTTTTGTTTTTTATTTGCGTAGATCGCGTAATTACTGTTAACCTGTTTCATAAAGAGTGAAAGATTGTCCAGTTCTGTTTCGACCAGCAGATGAAAATGATTGTGCAACAGACAATAATCATGCACCACTACTCTATATGCCCTGCATGCTTTACAAAGGATCTTTAAAAACATTGCATAGTCATCATCCGATCTGAAGATATCCGAACGGTTCACTCCACGATTGATAATATGATGATACCCTGCCAGGTTTATACGCGGTCTCCTTGACATCATCTACTCCTTGTTTTCTAAAAGTATAGCAAAAAAAGTGTATATTCAACGCCTGACTCCTATTTTTTTGTGGCTATTTTTATTTAGGTCTTTAGTTGGTGCCGTAATATTACAGCATTAAGATTCATTAAGAAAGAGGTAAAAGTTGTTCTCACTCCCACGCTGTGCGTGGAAATGAAAAACATCCTTCCAGCGAAGAAAACCTTCAGGTATCAGAAGCGGTAACTGACCCCAAGCATCAAGTTGCTGGAATCGTAATCGACATGCGACGGGCCTGCATGAAAGAAATCTGCTGTGTTATAATTTGTATAACGATATTGAATTCTCGCATGAAGATTTTCATTGATCTTCTTTTCAATACCAGCGCCGATCGTCCAGCCTGTAACAGTATCGGTTCTGCCACCCCAGTTGTCAGGAATATATGTTGTCTCTAGCTCCGTCCAGGCTACTCCACCGGTGATATAGGGCATCATGTCTCCCATGACTTTTCCGGCTCTAAGCAAGAGGGCGGCATCCCAGTTCTGTTCCACTTTATATCTTTCGCCACCACTTCCACCGCTAAGACCATCATCATCTGCAGACATCCAATTGTACACACCTTCAACGCCAAGCAGCAAGTTATCCTCCAGCAGCCAGTTGTATCCCATATAGAGGCCGCCGGCAAATCCGCTTGGGTCAAGACTGAAATTAGACGGATATGCCGGAATACTGACATCTGCATCTCCAAAAACGCCACCCGCCTGGATTCCGGCATATGGACCACTCCATGTGTCTACAACTTCTACAACCGGTTCTACCGGTGCTATGTCTCCACCTGCCATTGAAAATGTACTCATTGCCAAAATTGTTGCTAATGAAAGAGAAAATTTTTTCATAACACTTCCTTTTATTTAATTTTTTTACATTTCTATACTATCACTTTTAACCTTAAAACCCAAATTTTGCAATCAAAATTGACAAATCTCCGATAAGCCCCTAAAATACGAAAATAGCATCATAGTGAAAGGTTCACCAAATGGGTGAGTTCAAGATCGTTTATTCGGATAAAAAGGAAGAAAGTCCCATCATCCGCTCATTGCCTTTATTTCACAAACAAAAATGGTCGCCAATGCTTGGATGAGAGCCGGTAATACCTCTGACCATAATAACTATGAAGCCTTTTTGAATAAAACCTTCGATCAGGTACTTAAAGAGAACAAAATCAGATTGGTCAGAGCTGACAGCGGTTTTTACTCCAATGCCTTTCTGGAATGGTTTGAGAAAAGAAAACTCAACTATATCATTACGGTCAAATTTTATGAGAACATCAAATATCAGATCGGAGCGATAGAACAGTGGGTGAAGATCAATGATGGTCTGGATGTCTGCAATCTCTACTTCAAACCACAAAATGGTAAAAAGAGGCGCTATATCATCATACGAAAAAGAATCAGTAAATATCCCAACAGCGGAGGAAAACTTCTCTTTGATGCGCCTGCATACCGTTATAGTGCCTATGTCACCAATATGGATCTGCCTGTAGATCAGATGTACAATCTCTACAACAGCAGGGCTGATTGTGAGAACAGGATCAAAGAGCCCAAATACGACTTTGGTGCGGACAATTTCTGTCTAAGCAGCTTCTTCTTTACCACGGAAGCTTCTTTTAGATTCATACTGCTTGCCTACAATCTGATGGTACTTTTCAAACATCAGGTGCTGCAGTCAACTATGCAGCTAAAGACACTCAGAGCCTATTGCTTTGCAAAGGATCTTTAAAAACATTGCATAGTCATCATCCGACCTGAAGGTATCCGAACGGTTCACTCCACGATTGACAATATGATGATACCCTGCCAGATCTATACGCGGTCTTCTTGACATCATCTACTACTTGTTTTCTAAAAGTATAGCAGAAAAGTGTATATTCAACGCCTGACCCCTATTTTGTACCCCTATTTTGATTTTAGACCCCTATTTTTTCTATTTTTGGGATACGGCAGAAGGCACCGTTTGGGAAAAAGCGTAGATAACTTTTCTTTACTATATCAAATTTCGACAATTCTGCCAAATCCCTATCTATGATTATTTGTTCATTCCGCATAATGTATATACGATCTAGAGAATTTGCTGTATTGATTTCTTGGAAAATTGAGGAAGATATCAACCTGTAATCTTACATTAACTAACTCGAAAGTCTATTGAGAAAAAATACGTTTTCTGAAACGACGTAGAGAAATATGTGCTTTTTTAAGCGAAGAGTAGTTCATTATTCTATGGTAATACTTTCGGTATTTTTTTGGAAAATCTGTTTTTTTCAATTTCATATTTGCAATAATATTTTGTGCCATTTTCGCATACATTTTGCTGTTCTCAACCACATACATTGGCGAGGATAGCTCTTTTACATAATATATAAAAACAGTTTCGGGCTCAATAGCGTTTTTCCGACAGTTATCTGCCAAATCATCCCATGTTTTAAAGCTGTCAAAATATACATCCGTATTTGTTTCTGCTTGTGCAGAAATTGATTCAGGGAAAAAGCGATGAGTGTATAATGCCTCATCTATATATTCAATTCGTTTCGCAAACAGCAAAGAGAGATAATGAAAGAGAACATCATCAAATTTATTATACTCTCTTTCGGAAAACCGTATATCGTAATGCTTAACCATATCACGCTTGACAATTTTTGTCCAGGGAGGGATAAATTGTCCATAGGAATGCAGCTTCTCTTCGAGAGAATCAAAATTCATAGGTTTGGGCCTCCACAGCATAGAGGGAGGATCGTAAAGAGTGAATGTTTCATGCGTTGTTTCATTGTATTCCACTGCATTGCAGAATACAATATCAGCATTGGACGTCTGGGCCTTCTGAACCATTTTTTCATACTTTGTCAGATCCTGCCAATCGTCATGATCCATCAGAGTTACATATCGTCCCGTTGCTAAATTCAATCCTTCGTTTCGCGTAGCACCGGGACCAATATTTTTTTCATGAAATATCGGTTTTATTCGTGAATCACGTTTCGCATACTTACGTATAATCTCCGGAGTTGAGTCTCTGGATGCATCATCAATAATAATAATTTCCATATTATGGAAAGTTTGATGAACTACAGAATCCAAACATTGCTCGATATGCTTTTCAATGGTAAAGGTCGGAATAATCACTGAAAGGAAAGGGGTGTTATGCATTATATTTCACCAGATAATTGATGATCCGTGATACAGAAACATTCTGCCAATTATGCATGATGTACAAATGAAATCTCCTTGGCAATTTTCACTAACTGATCAACCGCATCTTTTGTCGTCCACTCGGTATAGGTATGGGCATTAAAAGGCTCATCAGAAAGCCAACGAACAATCTGCTTCTTTATAGCCTTTGCTATTGCTTGTGGATCATCAACTTGCGCTAGAGAATTCTGGGGCTTGTCAAGCATTTCAAACAGTTCTTGGTTTCTATACAAAAACCCTAGAATAGGGCGACCCATACGCAGATATTCAAAGGTTTTAGCGGGAATAGTTTCCTGAGCCCAGAATTCAGGATTTTGAATAAGTAGAAGGCAGTCGGTTTCTGCCATATGCTTTAGAGCAATCTCTCTTTTAACCAGACCGTGATAGGTCACATTATCTTTCCAAATAGAATCGTTGATGATCTTCTTGGCACTTTTGTCAATAGATCCATACTGATGAATGCAAATAAATTTAGCCCATTCAGGGTTCTCCTTAAGAACAATATCAAGACCGGAAAACAAATACCCAAAGTGGCGTTTTCCCCCCATTGATCCAAAATGAGAAAAGTTCATTGTAGCACCCTTGTGATAGGGGCTAATCGAAAGAGTTTTGGGTGATGTTCCCGCATAGATATAATGGCCCTGGTTCCCCAGGTCTGTTCGACGTTGTGCTGCCTCCATGGCTGCTTTTGTAAGAAATACTACCGCCTGCGCACGATGACAGATCAGCCGTTCGATAAATTTATATTGCCATAATGACCGCCTGCTATACGGCCAAACATCATGTACCAAGGGATCCTGAAATTCCGCAATCCAAGGTATGCCGGCGTGGCGGGCAATCTTCATTGCCGCCAAGTGAGCACTAATCGAACCACCTGTCGAGTAGATACAGCTTGGCTGATACTCCTCGCAAAGAGCTATCCCTTTTTTCCCTACCGAAAAAGTCCAAGACCAACCTGCATCTATGTCCAGCAGTAGTTTTTCTAGTGCGTAGAATGGGAGTATCGGAATTAGCGCAAAACCTTGGAAAGTCTGCCGTATCCATTTTGTCGCAATACGGCTTTTTAAATAGTTACGGACTCGGCTTCGCAATGACGATGGCAACAAAGCCTCACTCGTACGATAGTGTGGCACGTCATTATACTGGCCACTGGTAGAGCAAGAGAGCATAATAGGCTGTATACCATGCGCTTTCAGATATGGAAGACGGTCATCAATATGATTAGAAACAGCACTACCGGGTTTAGCAGCTGCATGGGAAAGGATTAACCAGCTTGTGTCAGTTTTTGTGTTTGTCGTATCACTCATTGCTTCATTCCTCTGTTTGATAATTGTCAATATTCTACGACTTGACTGTACAGCTTCGATCCATTCTAAATAAGACAAGATAAAACAAAACCAGCGCAAAGTATTTTAGAATAATAAAACATTTCTACTTAATACCTCATCTCCAAATTCCAAAATAGAACTTTCCCTCTGAATAACTGGCAAAATTTGCCTATAAACTGCCCCAAAAAAAACAAAAAAGGTTCCAAGTGGCAACAGCAACTCAACCCGTCATTATGACAATCACCTACTATCAACTTATTTAGCTATAATAGCACCAATTTATCATGGAGAACGCCATGCCACTTTTTTCATACGATACCGTCAAAAAAATACTTTTTAACTTCGATCCTGAAACTGCTCATACCATTGCAGGTATCGGCCTGAGAGCACTGCCCTGCTTTCCCCCGCTTCAGCACTTTCTGGCAAAACAGTATTTCGTGACCGACCCGATCATCGAGCAGGAATTCTTTGGAAGAACCTTCAAAAATCCCGTCGGACTGGGTGCCGGTTTTGACAAGAACGGCCAGTACATCACTTCCATGCCGGCACTCGGTTTCGGTTTTACCGAAATAGGAACGGTGACACCCAAACCACAGCCGGGCAACCCCAAACCAAGACTTTTCAGACTTCTTGAAGACCGGTCCATACAGAATGCCATGGGCTTTAACAACAGAGGGATGGGCTATATGCTTGAGCAGCTCAACAAACTCTACTTCTTCGACTACCCTGTCGGCATCAACATCGGAAAGAACAAGGTAACCCCGGAAGAGAAAGCATTAGAGGACTATGAAACACTTTTCCATGCATTCAAAGACTACGGTGACTACATTGTCATCAACATCTCTTCCCCCAACACTCCGGGACTGAGAGATCTGCAGAATGAACAGTTCATCAAAGACATTTTTGCCATGGCAAAACGTATTACCGACCAGCCCGTACTGCTCAAGATCGCACCGGATATGACGGCTGAAGACGCCATTGCACTGTGCAACACTGCCGTAGATGCCGGTGCAGCGGGGATCATCGCTACCAATACCACCATTGACTACAGCCTTACGCCTCATGCCAAAGATTTCGGCGGTATCTCGGGAGCGTTGCTCACAGAAAAGTCTTACCAGCTCTTCAAAGCCATAGGCAAAGAACTGTACGGTAAAACCCTGCTTATCTCTGTAGGCGGCATCGACTCGGCCGAAGAAGCCTACAGGCGTATCAAAGCAGGTGCTTCGCTTGTACAGGTTTACAGTATGCTCATATACAAAGGCCCTGCGCTCATCAGAGAAATTAACGAGGGACTTATAAAACTGTTAAAAAAAGACGGGTATACTCATATTTCAGAAGCCATCGGCGCTGATTGGAAATAACCGCATAAGGTGTGTAATCACGCACCACATGTTTAACGATGCGTGATTTCGCACCCTACGGAGACCATATGAATTTAAAAACAATCATTAAAAGAACAGTATTGGGATTGATACTGTTATCAGGAGTACTCATGGCCAATTCACTGCCAAAACACTATACAAAAACACTTGACAACGGCCTGCAGGTCGTGGTCATACCTATGGACAATGATTCGGGTGTCATTACCACCGACATTTACTACAAAGTCGGAAGCAGAAACGAAGTTATGGGTAAAAGCGGCATGGCACATATGCTTGAGCATTTGAGTTTCAAATCGACCAAAAAGCTCAAAGAGGGCGAATTTGACGTCATTGTCAAAGGGCATGGCGGCGTCAACAACGCATCAACAGGTTTCGATAAGACACATTATTTCATCAAGACCGCCAGCAAGAACCTCTCCATGACACTCGACCTGTTCAGCGAACTGATGCACAATCTCAAACTCACAGACGAAGAGTTTCAAAAAGAACGTCAGGTCGTAGCCGAGGAAAGACGTCTCAGAACGGACAACAACCCTATGGGATACCTCTATTTCAGGGCATTCAACACACATTATGTCTACCACCCCTACCACTGGCTGCCCATCGGTTTTATGGAAGACATACAGTCGTGGAAGATCGAAGATATCAGAGCGTTCTACCACCGTTACTACCAGCCTGAAAATGCCATTCTGGTCGTTGCCGGAGATATCAAGCCCGAAACGGTCTTCAGTGAAGCCAAAAAATATTTCGGAAAGATCAAAAATGAGCACAAGATCCCCAAAGTCACAGCCATGGAACCCAAAGTGGACGGAGCCAAAAGAGCCATTCTGCACAAAGAGAGCAACCAGGTGGATACCCTTGCCATCCTCTACTCTATTCCCAACTTCGAAGATGACGACCAGGTGGTCCTTTCCGCTATCAGCCACATCCTGAGCAACGGGAAAAGCAGCCGTTTCGAGAAAAAACTGGTCCATGAAAAACAGCTTGTCAACCAGATCTACGGTTACAATATGGAGATGAAAGACCCGGGTGTATTCCTCATCATGGCACTTGTTTCTCCGGGGGTCGAACCTGAAACCGTTGAAAAAGAGATACTCTCAGAGCTTGAGAAGATCAAGAACGGCGATGTTACACAGGCAGAACTCGACAAAGTAAAGATCAATACCAAAGCAGAATTCATTTACTCGCTGGAGAGCTCCAACTCACTGACAAGCCTTTACGGAGACTATCTTGCCAAAGGAAATCTCAAGCCTTTACTTGAATATGAAGAGAAATTGGATAAAATTACACTCAAAGAGATCAGTCGGGTAGCCAAAAAGTATTTTGACCATGACTATTCAACCACTGTGATCCTCAAAAAACACGAAGAGAAAAAACAGTAAGTATCACGTTAGGACAAGAAAGATGAACAACTACATAAGCGGTGCGACCACTGCTATCATTACACCATTCAAGAACGGTACACTGGATGAAGCGACCTATGCCGCCCTCATCCAGAGACAGATCGACAACAACATCGATGCTATCTGTCCTGTAGGTACCACGGGGGAGAGTGCGACACTCAGCCATGACGAGCATAAAAGATGCATAGAGATCGCTGTTGAAGTATGCAAAGGCAGCAGGGCAAAAGTCCTTGCAGGTGCGGGAAGCAATGCAACACATGAAGCCATTGACATCGCCAAACATGCCGAAGCCTGCGGTGTCGATGCCCTCTTCTCCGTCAGCCCCTACTACAACAAACCAAGCCAGGAAGGGCTCTACCAGCACTACAAAGCGATCGCCTCGGCAGTCGAAGTCCCCTTTATGCTTTACAATGTTCCCGGACGGACAGGTGTGGACATCCTCCCCGATACGGTCAAAAGACTTTTTGATGATGTATGGAATATCATGGGGATCAAAGAAGCGACAGGTTCCATCGAGAGAACGGTGGAACTCTTGGCAAAAGTACCTGACCTCTATGTCTTCTCCGGTGATGATGCGATCGACTTTCCCATTTTGGCAAGCGGTGGAAAAGGAATTACTTCTGTAACAGCCAATCTGCTGCCTGACATGAAAGCGGATCTGACACACGCAGCGCTTAGAGGGGATTTCAAAACCTCCAAAGCAATCAATGATGAACTCTTTGAGATCAATAAAATTCTCTTCTGTGAAAGCAATCCTATTCCGATCAAGGCGGCGATGTACATCGCCGGTCTCATCGATACCCTGGAATACAGACTGCCTCTTGTACCGCCAAGCAGCGAGAATATGAAGAAGATAGAAGATGTCATGAAAAAATATAAAATCGTAGGAGTGTAACATGGGTGAAATGAAAGGGAAGACCGTTGTTATTACGGGAGCGACGAAGGGAATAGGTAAAGCCTGTGCCGAAAAGTTCGCTCAGAACGGAGTGAATGTCGCATTCACCTACAACAGCAACAAAGATGCAGCAGATGTGATCGCTCAGGAGCTCATGGATAGTTACGGTATCAAAGCCAAAGCATATCCCCTCGATATCCTCGATACCGATCAGTTCAAACCGCTTTTTGCTTCTATCGACGAAGATTTTGACAGAGTAGATTTCTTCGTTTCCAACGCGATGATCTACGGACGCCCTGTTGTCGGCGGTTACGGTAAGTTCATGAAACTCAGACCCAAAAAAGGTCTGGCAAACATCTATACTGCCACAGTCGGTGCCTTTGTAGCCGGTTCACAGGAAGCTGCCAAACGCATGGAAAAAGTAGGCGGCGGTGCCATTGTAACGCTTAGCTCTACGGGTAACCTCATCTATATCGAGAACTATGCCGGCCACGGTACGAACAAAGCCGCAGTGGAAGCCATGGCACGCTATGCAGCTGTTGAGCTTGGCGAAATGGGTATCAGGGTCAATGCCGTCTCCGGCGGGCCAATCGACACAGATGCCCTCAAAGCATTCACCAATTACGAAGAGGTCAAAGCCGAGACCATCAAACGTTCAGCTGTCAACAGAATGGGAAGCCCCGAAGACCTCGCCGGTTCAGTCTACTTCCTCTGTACGGACGACGCCAGCTGGATCACCGGACAGACCATTGTAGTGGATGGCGGAACGACATTCCGCTAAGTGGAATGAACGGAGGATTATTTCTCTTCGACCCGCGTAGGGTGCTGTCCCCTGACGGCACCAACTAAAATATTGTCTTTTGGTGCTGTGAGGGCACAGCACCCTACGCATTTCAATTAATCACGCATATTATAGGAGCAGATGATGGCATCATCACAAATTTTCAATATCCCCAACATCCTTGCCTTCATCCGCCTCCTCCTCGCACCCCTCATGTTCCTCTTCCTCGTCAATCAAGATGCCAGTATCTTTGAAGGCATTGACAGATCATGGCTGAACTATTTTGCTGCCTTCATCTTTGTGGTCGCCTCGGCAACGGACTTCTTCGACGGCTACATAGCCCGTACTTTCAACCAGGTAACCGTTCTGGGTGCCATTCTCGACCCTCTGGCGGACAAAATGCTTACCCTTGCAGGTTTTCTTGGGCTGATGATGCTTGACTGGGCATCTCCCTGGGCGATCTTTCTCATTCTTACCAGGGAACTTTTCATTACCGGCCTTCGTGTCTCTGCCATGAGCCAGGGAATGGATATTTCCGCCTCCTGGATGGGCAAGGTTAAAACCGTGGTGCAGATGATCGCCATTGGTTTTTTACTGATGCAGTGGCCCGGAGGTACAGTTCTTTTATGGATTGCCGTCGTCCTTACACTCTACTCCGGCTATGAATATGTCAGAGATTTCTTCCAAAAAATGTCCCATCATCCAATTGATTAAAAATTAATCACTTTTCTCATTTACTTTCCATTCATCTTTGTTATCATACACTTACAAAACAAAACAAGGAAACAAAATGAAATTTACAAAATTAAGTCTAGTAGCAACATTGGCTGTAAGTGCTGCAGTAGCAGGTGGAGACATTGCTCCAGCTCCGGTAGTAGTAGAAGAAGCTCCAAAGACAACAATCGACGGTAAATTGACGGGGTACTACATTACTGCTGATAATGGGAAACCTACATATGACATGTTTGACAAAGACTGGTCACAGCTCGGTTTGGCAGCAACACTGAATGTAAACCATAAGTTTACAGACAATATCGCTATGAACCTGGGTGCAGTTGGTTATGTGAATACAAATAGAGATATTCCGTTTGACTATATTGGCGAATACTTTGAAGGTCAGGACAATGGCGCATTCATCAACGTAGCAAACATTACAGCTACTCTCATGGACACAACTTTCATTCTTGGTCGTCAACTCCTTAATACACCAATGTTGAGTGGTTTCGACTGGTTGCTTGCACCTGGTTCATTCGAGGCTTATACAGTTGCAAACTCTTCTATCGAGAATGTAACGCTTATCGGTTCATATGTAAGAACATGGAGAGTTAACAATACTGGTGACAACTGGATCAAATTGACAGATATCGATGATGGTAACAACTGGACAGTTAGTGCAGCATATGATAACAAAACAATATCTGGAAGCATCTGGTTCTATAATGTAGATGCCGGTGCTGCTGTCAGTCCAGATAAATATACACAGATCTATGTTGATGGTGGATATGACTTTGGTGTTGCAAAACTTCTTGCACAGTATGTTAATACAAACTACAATACTGACACAATTGATGATTCAAATGTATTCGGTGTAAAAGGTACTGCTACACTCGGTAGTTTCGATCTTATGGCTGCTTATGTAAACGTTTCTGACAATGTTGCCGGCTGGGTTGGTGTAATGGACGGTCTTTATACAAGTTCATGGAACACAGCTACAGGTGGTTCTGAAGGAAATAACTTCAAAGTTGAAGCTGCAACTGAATTTGCCGGTATAAGCGCATCTGCAAGCTATGCTTATTATGAATACAAAGATAGTGCTGTGAACAACAATGACGGTCATGAAATAGACGTCATTCTTGGATATGACTTCAAAAACACTGATATTGTCGTGATCAAAGACATGGATCTCAATGTTGTCTATACAAACACAAACTACGGTGCTGATACAAGCGATATCAACGCTCTTGAAGTTTATGCAAACTACAAGTTTTAATCCTACCCTGTAATCTCCCAAACTTTTTGAATACACCACTCTCCTCCGGGAGAGTGTTTGGGCTTTTTACTTTCAAAACTTTTCCAAATTTCCCTTCAAGAACAAACTTTTTCAAAATTAAAAACTTTTTATTGATAACGACTGTCAATTTTAACTTTACTTAAGAATAAAAAGAGTAAATTACTCCTAGCAAAACTAAATGATAACAGTTTTCAATTTTACTTTTAAATAAACATAAGGAATCATAATCCATGAAGCAAATAGTCGTTGCACTTGCGGGGCAGCCCAATGTAGGAAAGTCCTCTCTTATTAATGCGATCTCCAATGCCAAACTCAAAGTCGGTAACTTTTCAGGGGTCACGGTAGACAAGACGGAAGTGGTCTTCAAGATGTGCCACGAACAGTCATGCGAAGATTACGAGGTACACATTATCGACCTTCCAGGTGCCTATTCGCTGACCGAATATACTATTGAAGAGAAAGTGACCAAAAGTTTCCTTCAGAGCGATGAATATGACATCATCGTCAATGTGGTGGACTCCACCAATCTGCAAAGAAACCTCCTTTTTACCACCCAGTTGCTTGAAACAGGTAAAAAGGTTGTTGTAGCGCTCAACATGAGCGATGAAGCCCAAAAAGAAGGCATCGAGATAGATGAAAAGCAGCTCTCTATCATTCTGGGTGTCCCATGTATCAAGACTTCTGCCAATACCGGTGAAGGTATCGAAGAACTTAAAAAAGCTATCGTAGAGGTTTATGAGAAGAAAGAAACTACTTCAAAAGTGATATACTCTGACCCTATCGAAGAGGAGATCGCCCATATCGTTGACTTCCTGAAAGAGAAGAACTACAAAAGTGACCTTCCCTACCGTCATCTTGCAGTCAAACTGCTTCAGGAAGATGAAGATGTCTACAAAAAGATGCATGACGAACCTATCTGGATAGAACTGCTGCCCATCATCAGAGAAGCGCTGCAGCACATCTACCTTCACACGGGAACCAAAAACATTGAAGAGATCTTTGCCGATGAACACTTCGCTTTTGCCAAAGGGGCAAAAATGGAAGTTATATCAGTCAAATCCATGAAAGCAAAGAACCTTACACAAAAGATTGACAATCTGCTTATCAACAAGATCCTCGGTATCCCGCTCTTTCTCTTCTTCATGTGGGCCTTGTTTCAACTCACATTTGAACTGGGTGCCGTACCGATGGACTGGATCGATGCCGGATTTGTCTGGCTTGCCGACCAGGCAAGAACGCTGCTCGGAAACGGTGAGATGGCTTCACTCGTTGCAGATGGGATCATAGGCGGTGTGGGTGCGGTCATCATGTTTCTTCCGAACATCATCATCCTCTTTGTAGGTATAGCGCTGCTGGAAACTACAGGGTATATGAGCCGTGTCGCTTTTTTGCTTGACGGTTTTTTCCACAAATTCGGACTTCACGGAAAAAGTTTCATTCCCCTTGTGACCGGGTTCGGATGTTCCGTACCTGCCTACATGGCAGCAAGAATCCTGAAAAATGAAAAAGACAGGCTCATCACCCTCTTTATCATCGGCTTTATGAGCTGTGGCGCGCGACTGCCCATCTATGTACTCTTTGCCGGTGCTTTCTTCGGACAGGAGCATGCAGGGAACATCCTTTTCATCATCTATATTTCCGGAGCGATGCTCGGACTCTTCATGGCAAAAGCACTGAAGACATTCGTTTTCAAGGGAGATGATGAACCGTTTGTTATGGAAATGCCAAAATACCGTATGCCCTCTTTAAAACTCATCTGGCATACAGTCTATGGTCAGGCAAAGAGCTACCTCAACAAAGCAGGTACATTCATTCTTGCAGCTTCAGTGCTTGTCTGGTTTGCAAGCAACTACCCCAAAGATCCTACTTTGGAAGCACAGTACCAGACAAAGATAGAGCAGGTACAGAGCAGTGCCAAAAAAGCCGAACTGAACAACGAGCTTCAGTCAAAACTTCTTGAGCAAAGCTACCTTGGAAAGATAGGCCATGCAAGTGAAGCGTTCTTTGAACCGATTGGTATGGACTGGCGTATGTCCGTGGCGCTGGAAGCAGGACTGGCAGCCAAGGAAGTGGTCGTCTCCACCCTTGGGGTCCTCTATTCACTGGGCGACCAGGTCGATCAGGAGAGTAACAGCCTCATCGCCCAGATACGCGCACAGATACCTTTTGCTTCCGCCATTGCCTTCATTGTCTTTGTCATGGTCTACCTACCCTGTTTTGCGGCATCGGCTGTTTTTGCCAAAGAGGCAGGCGGATGGAAGTATCTGGCCTACCTTTTCTTCATGACCACGGCCAGTGCGTGGATATTGAGCTTTATTGCTTACAGAGTAACACTATTGATCACAGGAGGATGAAATGAAACTTACAGAATTGACAAAAGGCGACAGAGCCGAGATCATAAGAATAGATGCTGACAAAGCACTGAAAGACCGATTGAACTCATTTGGTGTTATGCGTGGGGAGGAACTCACTGTCAAAGGATGTTCCCTCGCCAAACAGACCATGGAGATAGAGGTTGGCAGCACCTTGATCGCCCTTCGTAAAGAAGAAGCCGAAAAGATAGAAGTCAAAAAAATATAAACTAAAAACAGATCAATAAGGGGAATACAGGAATGAATAAAATAGGATCAGGCATACTTTTTTTAGTGATAATGAGTATTGATATATATGGTGAAAATAATCAAACCCTATCTTCGCAGGAGAGTGCTGATATTCTCCATCAATCTGTAGAAATCAAAACGGTCAGGGGTATCATGGGAGCCAACAACCCCATAGAGCATACCAGTGGACAACTGCGTACCGGGTATATCACATTCAAAGAGGATGGAGGCAGTCGTAACAGTGCCTATGCGCTCGGCGGACACTACCACTTTGATTCAAGAAACTGGAATGGACTGAGTGTAGGCCTTTCTGCCTATACGGTGCTCAATCTTGGCATCAATCAGAATACAAACAATGTCAATCCGGATTTTTTCAATGCTGAAGGAAATAGTTTCATACTGCTCTCCGAGGCCTACCTTGACGGAAAATGGGGAAATACTGAGATCAAACTGGGAAGACAGTTACTCGACACTCCCCATGCCGACAGTGACGACATCAGGATGATCCCCAACTACTTTGAAGCCTATACCCTTACCAATACAGATATTGATAACCTCACACTTTCCGCAGGGTATATCAACAAAATGGCCGGCTGGGAGAACGGTGTAGATGCATCCAGGTTTGTCAAAATATACGAGACACTCGGAACCGGTAACGACATGAACGGGATAGCCTATGCTTCAGCCATCTATGAGGGCATAGAGGATCTGACTCTGAGTCTTTGGTACTACAACTATGACAATGTCGCCAATGTCGTATATGCCGAAGCGGGATACACTTATGCCTTCTCCAAAGAGAGAAGCCTGACATTCGGTCTTCAGTATGACGGAAGCCGTGACACAGGAGAGGCACTTCTTGGCAAGCAGGATGCCAATACTTACGGAGTAAGTATTGAATTCGCCGATGAAGAAAGAGGCATACATCTGCTTGCCGCGTACAACCGTGACAACGGTGAGACAGGTGCCACAGGGCTCAGCCTTGGCGGCGGACCCTTCTTTACCTCCATGGAGGACCAGACACTCGATGCCATGGGTATAAAAGGAGAGGCCTGGATGATCGGTGCCGGATACCACTTCGCAGCTGTAGGAGTCGACGGACTTATCACCGGTATTGCCTACGGACATTTCGAAGCCGAAAATACTTCACTCTATGAATCAAGAGAAACTGACATCGTACTTGAATACAGCTGGAATGAAAAACTTACACTGACTGCTGCCTATGCTTCTGTCGGTTTCGATGCCGAAGTCGATGAGAACGGAGATCTGCTCAAAGATTACCAGCAGTTCCGCCTTGTAGCCAATTACAATTTTTAAAGTCTAAAATTAAAACTGGAAACGTATACCACCTGGCGGTAACGTTTCGTTAACTGGGGTTAAAGTCACACGATACTCCCAAATCCTTCTTCCTGCATCAAGCCGATATCATATATTTTCTCTTAAATGTTTTGATTTCTCTATTCTGTATTGTTTAGTCATCCCAGGAGTGCATAACATGTTTAAGGTTCTCAAAAATTATGGTCATATAGGACCTGAATTCATCATTTCCGTTTACCCCACTCAATATCGATGCAAGTCCTATCGTTACTATTTTTGTCACACCTCTCGCTTTATAGACTGAGATACGGCAGGGAAAAGAGACAGAGACTTCTGGCATATGCGTCAGGGCCTGTTGTGCAGCAGAAGGATTGCACAACTCAAAGACCGTAATATCCTTTTCTATGGGATAGCCTTTATCATGCAGTATCTTTTTAAATTCATATGACTGCAATACATCAAAGCCAACGGCTCTTGCTTTCTCTGCAATCTGCTCTTTTACAATATCTATATCTTGTGTTGTTTGTACTTTATAAATCATTAACAATCCTTTTTTAAGTTATACTGAGGAAATCTATAACTTTCCTTCGAAAGCCATTTCTATCGTTTCCAATATATTTTTAAAACATAATGTGTGCTAAAAATCTTACTCCATTTTACAGCCAAACGTGTAATATTTTGACTAATTTTATTTTAGCATAAATCCAAAAAATTCAATGCCTGCGTCATAGTGTTTGACAGCGGCAGGTATGTAAAAAAGCCGTTCATCGCTTGTCTATACGCCAAAGCAGCCAATAAAAGGCCAGATACCGATAGAGCCGATAAAAAACACAGTGATAGGGTCATGAGGGGGGGGTCAACGGCCCTGTTGCCAATTACAACTTCTAAAACCAGAAGCGTACACCTACGAGCAGTGATGTTTCATCTACGGGATTGAAATCACGTGTATTACCGAATGTCTTTTCCCATGTCACCCCCACATAAGGTGCGAATTCACGGACGATCTCATAACGCAGACGAAGGCCCGCTTCCAAAGAGGAGAGTCCGGAGCCTATCAGCATTTCCGGATCGTCCTTGGTATAAAAATCTGCTTCCACGGAAGGGGTCAGTATAAGCTTCTGGGTGATCAACGCTTCATATTCCGCATCGAGACGCAGGCCCACATTGCCGTCACTGTTGATCAGCAGTGCTGCACGTGTTTCGAAAAAATACGGCGCCAGACCTGCAATGGCGATCTCTCCCCATGTTTTGGAGGCATCACCGGTCTTGTCATAGGCAATACCCGCCTGAATATCCCAGAACGGTGCAATAGCCCTGGAATAGACCAAGTCATTCTGGCTTGATTCCAAACCATCGGAAGTCGCTGCTCCCTGGGAATAGATGTAGAGTTTATCCAGGTCATACCCGACGTAGAAGCTGCCTTCCCACTCCCTGCTGTTATCGTCATTGTTCAGTATTTCGAACTTGTCCATGATGAACATGGTACGAATAGGGTCATCCGCACCTGCAGCATGAAGCGTCTGCCCGAGGACCATAGCACCGCTTAATAGCAGAAATATCTTTTTCCAGTTATTTTTAATATGTTTCATTTTTATCTCCTTACGATACCACTACTTTTCTGAACATCCCCGCCATATGGTAGAGAAGATGGCAATGGTAGGCCCAGCCACCTTTAGCATCGACGGTCACACGGTAGCTGATCTTCGCTCCGGGCTGCACGACGATGGTATGCTTGCGTACCAGATGGTTGTCGTCACCGGTTTCAAGGTCACTCCACATCCCATGCAGGTGCATGGGATGGTTCATCATCGTATCATTGATGAACGTGATGCGCAGACGTTCCCCGTAATGGAACTGCAGCGGCTTAGCATCCGAATACTTTATCCCGTTGATGGACCACATATAGCGTTCCATATTACCCGTAAGATGCAGAACGATCTCTCTGTCAGGTTTTTTGTGTCGGCGTGTGGAATAGCGGTTCTTCAGGTCTGCATAGGTCAGTACCCTTCTACCGTTATTACGCAACCCCACTCCCGGGTCTTCCAGTCTGTATTTTGGATCCATTGCCATCATGGTGCTTTGTACCCCTTTTGCCATAGGCAGTTTGGTAATAGGATACTTTTGTGCCTCCATCGCTGACCATCTGTACTTCTTCATTGGCATTTTCATACCTTTGTGTTTACCCATTTTGGACATATCCATTCCCATATCCGTCATCGTAAGGGCCTGGGGCTTGTCCATTTTCGGTGCTTTCGCCAACAGTGTGACAGAAGGTGTCAATGACCCAAGGGCATGACCGCTTCGTTCGATACTCTGGGCAAAGATGGCATAAGCTCTGTTCGAGGTCGGTTCAACAATAACATCATAAGTCTCGGCCACCCCTATGCGGAATTCATCCACTTTGACAGGTTTTATATGGTTTCCGTCCGCTGAGACCACGGTCATCTTCAATCCGGGAATGCGTACATCGAAGAAGCTCATTGCCGCACCGTTGATGAAACGCAGACGGATCTTCTCACCTTTTTTGAACAACGCTTTGAACTGCGTGGCAGGATTCTGTCCGTTCATCAGGTATGTATAGGTATACCCTGTGACATCGGAAAGGTCTCTGTCGCTCATACGCATCGTGTTCCACATCTTTCGGTCATCGAACGCCTTGCCAAAACCCTTTTTCTTCACTTCCGAGAAGAAGTCGCCTACGGTTCGCTGGTTGAAGTTGTAGTAGTCGCTTGAAAGTTTGAGCTTTCTGTAGATGCTTGTCGGTTTTTCATCGCTCCAGTCCGAAAGAAGGACCACGTAGTCTTTGTCATAACGGAAGGGTTCTCTCTTCCTCGGCTTGATGACGATGGCGCCGTACATCCCCGTCTGCTCCTGATAACCCGAATGGCTGTGGTACCAGTAAGTACCGTGCTGATGTACCTTGAACCTGTAGGTAAAAGTTTCTCCCGGCGCAATACCTTTATAGCTGATACCCGGTACGCCATCCATCTGATAGGGCAGAATGATCCCGTGCCAGTGTATGGAGGAGGATTTTTTCAAATGGTTCGTTACATGGATCGTAACAGTGTCGCCTTCCTGCCATACCAAAGTCGGACCGGGGATCTGTCCGTTGATAGTCGTTGCAACCGATCTCTTTCCTGTGATATTGACAGATGTATAGTCAATATCGAGAAAAAACTCTTTGCCAGTCAGTGTACGCCTCTTGTCTGACGATCTTTTGGGCGATTCCGCCTGCAGATCTGCCGCTGATATACCGATAAGTGAGCTTGCAGCTACTCCCTTTATAAATGTTCTTCTCTGCACGACTATCCCCTTTTATGCATTTTCTCTTAAAAGTTTTGATTTCTCTTCATACTCTTCTTTGCTGATGCCTCCGCTGGCATACCTTTTGTCAAGTATATCCTGCGCTTCGCTTCTGCTTTTATTTTTAGTTTTATCCTGAAACAGATAAAATAAAATACCGATGATCAGTAAAGGAACGAGCCATCCAAAGCCCATTCCCCATCCGTGTCCAAATCCGTACATAACGTCTCCTTTATTATTAATTTAGTTATCCCAAGAGTGCATGACCTGCTTGAGGTTCATGAACAACAACGTCATGTAAGATCTGAATTCTTCATTTACCTCGACTGCAGCGAGCATCTCTTCAAGTCCGATGGTCGAAAGCTTGGTTACATAATTCTCTTCATAAATTACGATCCGGCATGGCAGATAGGCTGCGATCTCCGGAAGCTGTGTCAAAGCCTGCTGTGCACCCGGGGGGGTTACAGAGTTCAAAAACAGTGATATTTCTTTCTATCGGATACCCTTTCTCTTTCAGGATTTCTTTGAATTCATATGTCTGCAGTACACCGAAACCGACGGCTTTGGCCTTTTCCCCGATCTCTTCTTTAACCTGTGTTATGGGGGTTGATGTTTGTACTTTATAGATCATCTATTATCCTTTATGTTATCTTAGAAAAAGTATATCCGGATAGTGTGCATGTTGTGTGCATATGCGGCTATATATTGTGTATGAAGTTTGAAAAATGCGTAGAAGTATATACTTGTCCTGAACTTTGCATGTTACAGAAGTTCAGGACACGGTTATGTAAAATTAAATGGGTTCTTTAATTCATGTTATCTATTGTCATCATTACAATGAAGTGACAGTGGTTGTTACCTTTCCTATAACATTAACTCCGCGACTGTCATAGTAACTGATACTCGCATCATAGGTACCGGCACTTGGCATAGTGAGCAGAATGTCATAACGTTCACCCGGTGTCATATAGAGTGATGTCACAGTCTGAGCTTCGGCTGCGGGACGTCCATCTGCTGCGATCACTTCAAAAGGCAATCCGCCAAACTCGATCTTGGCTCCCTGGTAGGATGTTTGGTTTGTTCGGATAAGTACCTTCTCCCCTGCATTTGCAGTGATAGCAACAGTAGAATCCGTATTGGCATCTACGCCGTTAACACCATTGATCATGAAACAGTCAGGACGGTAACGAACGGTTTTTGAACCACTTACATTCGTACTTCTCCATGTTGTATCGAACGTTCCCATCTGCCAGACGTACTCTTTTGAGAAAGTCGGTCCGCCATCCCATGCCTCTTCAATATTCCCACTTTTTGGACGGATGATAATCGTACCGTGCATACCCATATCGTAATGAAGTACCGTATCTACGTGGCAGTGATACTGATACGTTCCTGCATGCGGTGCTACAAAAGTATAGGTATAAGATCTACCCAACCATGTATATCCGTCAACACGACCAAACTCTCCATTGCTTTTACTGCCAGCGATATATCCCGAAGTTGCAGGCACGCCATCATTTGCCTGATCTACATCAAGACCATGAAGATGAATTGTATGCGGCATACCTGAACGAAGCGTGATCTTGACCACGTCACCCTCTGTTGCCTCGATAATCGGTCCTGCCCAATCCCTGTCTCCGGAAAAACCATTCCCAAAATACCATGTTTTTACTGAACCACCATTATCAAGAGTGATATTTCCATTCATTCTTGCTCTAAGAGTTGTTCCATTTGTTTCGTAGTTAAATGTTCTTGCCATAATTTTCTCCTTCTTCTTAAGACGCTACCATGATGATAAGACCACCACCGTAAGGGTTTGTATAGACACCGTTGACCGTTACTCCTGGTACATAATGCGTATGCAATGGATAAGCACCTGACTGTTCTACAGGAAGAATAACCTCAGCTGTCGTATCTGGTCTGACAAGCACAGTATCACGGCTGATGAAGCCACTGACGAGCTGGCGATTGTTCTTGATGGCATTGACATGGTACCCATGGAAGTGCATAGGGTATTCGATCACCCCTGCATTGATGAAGCGAATTGCGACATCCTCTCCTACATTCATCGTAATAAGTGTATCATCATACTTTTTCGTATCAGGGTAGATAAGACCGTTGGCAAAATAGTAGTTTGGTTCATAATTATTAATGTCATAGCTCGTCGCACCGTTTTTAATGGCATCGTTCAGGCGGCCGTCCATATCGCTCATGACCATGACATATTGCTGGTCATAGGTCGGACCGTTTTCATAAAGTGCTGCAGAACCATCTGCAGGATTTACAACTAGTGCACCAAAAAGTCCCATCGCCTTGGCGATGTACCCATTCGCATCATCGGTATACATATAGGTACCGGCAGCAGGTGCAGTAAAGGTATAGGTTTTTGTTTCGCCCGGTGCAACCGTAGGAGTTGAGCCTAAGACACCCTGTACAACAAAATTGATGTCTCTGTCAAGATTGTTTGTAAGATTTACTTCAATGGTATCACCTTCAGTCACTACCATTCCAGAACCGACATGTCCCGGACCGGGAGATGCAGGATCATCCAATGACCATGTAAATACCGTACTCCCATCGATCATGGTTGTATCTTGACTGTTAGCGCTTATATCGTATGTTCTTGTTGCTGTTGCAGCCTGTACGTTGACCGGAGCCATAATCAATCCAGATAGAGCAAAAGCGATTGAACCTCCAGCCCCTTTCCTTAAAAAATCACGTCTGTTCATTTTATCCCTTTATGTGTAGAACTCTGCAAGAAAGCTTGGAACTCTTTTACAGGTTAAAGTAAGTTTATAGGATAAAAATTAAAAAAAAATTACAGGAAAATTAAAAAATAGTTAAATTTTACTAAATCAATAGATTTACTTAACTATATGTAGATTAAGCGCTGCACTATGTGTTAAATATATAATGATTGTAGTAAATGTGTCACCCTCTGATGCAGTGACCTGCTACCCAAAATTTGAGCCAAAACCAGAGTTAGACTATAATGTAAATACTACTGTATGAAATGATATCATCGGGAAAATCCTTAGACTGTTTACCTATTTGAATATTGGTATTTTCCAGAACATGCTTATAAGATGGCAAACACCATTTTGCATTTTCCAAAAGCTTTTCTTTTATTTGATCCTGGCTATTGAACGTGTACAGTTTGTTGACAATAATTGTTTTGGAGATGGAATCAAAATCCTCGTAGATCTCTTCTTTAAAATGATTTTTATAAAAAAACAATGATATATAAAGCATAATGCCCATTGCAAGCAATAATGTAGAAAGTATGAAAAAGCTCAGTCTGGTCTGGAGTGAAAGGTTATTGAGCTTCAATGATGTAGCCTCTGGTTTTAATGTTTTTTATCAGGTCAACCGGAAGTTTCTTACGAATGGCATTGATCCTAACATTGATGGTATTTGATGCTATCTCCTCAGGGTGCACATAGAGTGAATGCAAAAGCTGTTCATGCGAGATCACTTTGTTTTTATTAATCAAAAGATAGAAAAGGAGATCGTTCTCTTTATGTGTTAGGAATATCTCTTCTTCATTATGAAATATCCGTTTGTTCGTTGTGTCGAATATCATCGGGCCTACTTCAATGTTTTTGGGTACATTTCTGCGATGAAGTGCCTGTATGCGAGCATAAAGTTCTTTCATGTCAAACGGTTTTTCCATATAATCGTCTGCACCCAGTTCCAGGCCATCTATCTTGTCATTGATGGTACTGTAGGCACTCATAATTATAATGCCCGTCTCCTGACTCTGCTTTTTGATCATATCTATAAGGTTCATACCAATATCCTGTCCGTGAATATTACGGTCAAGCAAAGCAATATCGTAGTGATAACTTAACAAGTGTCCCTGTGCTTCATCGAAGGTATTGACAGCATCAATGATCACTTTATCTTGCAAGAACTCTTTTACGATCTGCGAAAGCTTTTCATCATCTTCCAGATAAAAGACCCGCATCCCTTCTCCTTTAAAATATTTTCATATACCGTATAAACCTAGTATCATCTTTTTAGTATATTACTAATATATAAAAATAATCTTTATACTTTATATTATTTTATGAACGGTTGTACCCTTTATAGTTTCTATCTTAATAAAGCTTTTTTGTTACCAAGGGGGGGGGGAGATCATCTTGTGAAAAAGAATGTGGTGCACAATATTGCACCACTTGTTAAGTTCAGATAAAGAGACTATTTCCCACCGCATTTACCCGGAGCACATTTCATACCACCCCCAGATTTTGGGGCAGGGGAAGCCATACCACCACCGCATTTCATCATGCCTTTACCGGTATTGCACATCATATTCATCGCATTTTCGTCCCACTTTTCATTGAAGTTGTCCACGACCCAGTTCGCAATCGTATCGAGGTCTTCTGCAGAGAGTGATTTGCCGATGGGAGGCATTACACCGAACCGTTTCAGTGCCATAGGCATACAATGTGCTTTGTCAACGCTTGGATTGACGATGTAGTCTTTAACGAAAGCAACAATCTGTGCCTTGTCACCCTTAAAATCATATTTCAGTTTTGCAGAAACCTTGGCCATTGGCGGTGCTTTCATGTTCTTCATCATCTTCTCTTTCATCGACATACGGTCCGCTCTGCTCATCTGCATCATCTTCTGCTTATTCATCATCGGCTTGAGCATATGGCAGGCTTTACAGTTCGCTTCATAAACGGCATTGCCGTTATTGCCTGCGCTAAGCGTCAGAGTGGAAAAGAGCAGCCCTGCCGTTACGATCAGTGTTTTCTTCATAGGTGTATCCTTTTGTTTTGAATTTGTATAACAAAGTATATAGGAAAAGTGTGTACAGATTGTGCACACCTTTCAAATCTATTAACTAACAGTGAACTGCCCCATCATCCCGTTGTCTTCATGTTCGAGGAAATGGCAGTGGAACATATAGGGATTGTTGCTGTCTGCAGTCACTCCGTCCGCCGGGATCTCTACGATGAACTTGAGTGTTTCATTTGCCGGGAGATAGACTACGTCTTTATAGCCTTTTTCGTTCTCAAGTACCTGTGCAGTACTTCCGTTACGTGAAACAACCCTGAAGTGGGTACCGTGTATGTGGAAATTGTGGTCGACGCCCATGTCGTTGATGACCTCCCACTCTTCGACATCTCCCTGGGAAAGTGCCGCATCGATACGGTTCATATCCATCGTTTTGTCATTGATGGTAAAGACACCCATCCCTGCCATACCGAGCCTGAACTGCCTGCTGTTAGTCGGCGTAGCAACCGGATCAAGCGTTGTCAACTGTGCAGGTAAAGAGGTAACTGCCGTAGCATTTTTGTTGATATTGATCTTGAGGAATGTTTTGCTGTACCTGTATTCCTCAAGTCTCAAGGATGCACCTGTATCATCTGTAAAGTCCACAACGATCTCCGCTCGCTCCCCTGGAGAGAGTATGATGCGGTTCATATTCACAGGTTTTTCCAGAAATGCATTATCCGAAGCGATCTGTCTGAAATTTTTCCCATTACTGAAACCAAGCTCATAGACCGTTGAATTCGAACCGTTAAGCAGGCGGAACCTGATCTCTTTGGCTTCGGCATCAAAGGTAGGTTCTATGGCACCGTTAGTGATGAATGTATCGCCTATATATCCGTTGCTGAGCTGCATATTGGACGGAGAGTAGTCAAGTTGTGTTTTGTCAGCTGAAAAGAATCTATCTTGTAGTACCAAAGGAATATCGTCGATACCATAACGCTTTGGAATATCCAGTGCCTGACTTTCACTATCTTCAATAATGATCATTCCGGCAAGTCCCTGATAGACATGTGGTGCAGTTTTATGAAGATAGTGAGGATGATACCAGTTGGTGCAGGCATTCTGTTGTACACGGTAGCTGGCAGACCATCTGGCACCAACTGCAATGGGTTGATGTGCTGTACCGTCCATTTTTCCGGGCACATGCATACCGTGTCCGTGCATAGTCGTTTCAACATCGAGTTTATTGGTGTAGTTGATGGAAACATCCATACCGTTCTTCAGAAGAAGGGTTGGTCCCAGGTAGGTACCACTGATGGCATATGTTGCCGTCTGTATACCTTCAAAGAAACTATGCTGTGCATTGACAATATCCAAGTCATAGTGCAGCACACCGTTAACATCCTTACCTTCTAGAAGTTCGGGAATCGGGAGTGTCCCCCCTACAGGTGTACCGTTGCCAGGGTTATCGTTACCCATACCGCCGCTGTTACCTCCACCGCCGCATCCTGTAAGTACCCATACTGCTGCTGCCGAACTGATCGTAATAAACTTTCTTCTTTTCATCATCTTGTTTTATCCTTATATTATGATAGGGAAATCATAATTATCTTGTGTGCATGAAATGTGCAGACAATATGCACACTGCATACACACTGTTCTCTTATAATGCGGATGTACAGAGAGTGAAACCTCTGGAGGGCGTCTCTAACAATAGACGATACCCACAATGGGTTTAACAGATGTGAAATTGTGCAAGAGATTCTCAAGTCCTGGCCGTAGTCAAGACGAAGTGAATATCTTGTGCAAGATCGCATTTGTAAATCCCACCCTTCGGGCATCACCAGCTTTCGCCCATACTGCGTTACTCTTTTTTGACTTGGCTTCAGCCAGGCCTTCAAAAGAGTGCCTTGTCTGAACAAAAGCTGGAGATGTTGTGGATACCGTCTATTGTCAGAGTCGCCCTAAAACACTTAAAGGATACGACATGAAAAAAGTAGTTGTAGCAAGCATTCTTGCACTCGGATTAGGATTTGGTTTTGCTCAGGCAGAAAATAAAGCAGCGGTAGAGTTGGAACATGCGAACAAAACAGCCACAGGACCTGACAGTTTTACAGGCGATATGTCTAAAATGAAAGCTGCCGGAAAATGTAATGCCGAACAGAGCGGTAAAATGAAAACCAAGTCAACAAAGCCGGCAATAAAGCCGACCAAAGCGGAACTTGAGCTTGAGCATGCAAACAAATTGGCTACAGAACCAGGCAGTTCAGAAGGCAATATGAAAAATATGAAAGCTATGGGTAAATGCAATACCGGTAAATAATAAAACTAAACAATAGTCACGGTTTTTAGAATCTTCCGTGGCCATTTTATATTACGCCACCCACTAAATACCCTCCTTGTTAGGCAGTCCGATAGTATCGGACTGCCGTTTTTCCCAATCCATTACCATATGGGCACCTCCAATAACCCTAAATGCTCATAACATCTCTTTCACCATACACAGTCCATGCACATTATCGCACTATAATCGTTATAAGAATGAACCTGAAAGGATCCATCATGAAAACAAATATAAAAGATCCCGTTTGCGGAATGGAAGTCACTAGCGATTCCAAATTCCATATAAACTATGAAGGAACAACCTACTATTTCTGTTCCGAGAGCTGTCAGCATAAATTCGATGCTGACCCTCAGAGCTATATACATACAGAGGAAGAAGCCGAATGTGCCACCTGCCGACCTCTTTTTACAGAAGAGCATCCTCATGAACATCAACGGCATGATCATGGCACTATGGAAAACAAAGAGAATGATCCTCATGCCGTCTATACCTGTCCTATGCACCCCGAGATCCGGCAGGAGGGTCCGGGGAACTGCCCTATTTGCGGTATGGCACTTGAACCTGTAATAGTACAAGCTGAGGAAGCGGAGAATGAAGAGCTGATCGATATGACACGCCGGTTCAAGGTGAGTACAACGCTGGCACTCCCTGTGTTCATCCTGGCAATGGTGGCTGACCTTGCTCCTGACCTGATACCCTCCTGGCTCTCTATGCGCATGGTGCAGTGGATCGAGTTTGCACTGGCAACACCTGTGGTACTTTGGGGCGGATGGCCTTTCTTTGTCAGGGGATATCAGTCGGTCAAAACCTGGAATCTGAATATGTTCACCTTGATAGCCCTGGGTGTGGGTGCGGCATGGCTCTACAGTATGGTCGCACTTCTTTTCCCCCATGTCTTTCCGCCCAAAATGCAGTTTGAAGGCGAACTGGTACATGTCTATTTCGAAGCGGCAGCGGTCATTGTGGCACTGGTACTTCTGGGGCAGGTGCTTGAATTGCGTGCCCGTTCACAGACCAACACTGCCATACAGGCACTTCTCGGACTCGCACCCAATACAGCACGTATCGTCAGAGAGGACGGCAGCGAAGAGGATATCGCACTTGAAGCGGTCAAAGTGGGAGACATTCTGCGTATCCGTCCGGGTGACAAAATACCGGTGGACGGTGTCGTGATTGAGGGGGAAAGCAATATCGATGAATCGATGGTCACGGGAGAGCCTGTTGCCGTACCCAAAAAATCGGGAGATGCAGTCATAGGTGCCACGGTCAATGCGACCGGTTCCCTGCTGATAGAAGCACAGAAGGTCGGAGCCGATACCCTGCTCTCACAGATAGTGAACATGGTAGCTCAGGCACAGCGCTCACGTGCACCTATTCAGAAACTTGCAGATGTCGTCTCGAGCTACTTTGTACCTATCGTAGTGATCGTAGCGATACTCGCTTTCATCGGATGGTACTTCTGGGGACCGGAACCCCGTCTGGCCTATGCTGTCGTCTCTGCGGTAGCAGTGCTTATCATCGCCTGCCCCTGTGCCCTTGGTCTGGCAACGCCGGTCTCCATTATGGTCGGTACGGGGAAAGGTGCTTCTATGGGTGTGCTCATCAAAAATGCGGAAGCACTGGAGATACTTGAAAAGGTAGATACACTGGTGGTTGACAAGACTGGTACACTCACAGAGGGTGCACCCAAACTGGTCACTGTCGAAGTACTTGAAGGTATTGATGAAGAAACACTACTAAGGGCCGTTGCCACACTGGAGAGATCGAGTGAACATCCCTTGGCTGAAGCGATCGTTGAGGGTACCGAAGCCAGAGGCTTGAAACTTGGCAAAACAGACAACTTCAATTCCGTCACCGGAGAAGGTGTAACGGGTGAAGTGGATGGCCTGAAGGTTGCTATAGGCAATGACAAACTCTTTGAAAGTCTCGGCATCGATGCGGAAAAACTTCCTGCTTTGTCGGAGCAGTACCGGGAAGAAGGACAGACCGTAATGCTCATAGCGCTTGACAACAAAGCCACCGGTATCATAGGTGTCATGGACCCGATCAAAGAGAGTACGGCTGAAGCGATCGAGGCACTTCATGAAGAGGGTATCGAAATCGTCATGCTCACCGGAGACAATGAAACCACGGCAAAAGCAGTCGCTGCCAGGCTGCATATAGACAGAGTACAGGCAGAAGTCTCTCCGGAAGATAAGTCGAAGGTCGTACAGGCCCTGCAGAAAGAAGGCAGGCATGTAGCAATGGCCGGCGATGGTGTCAATGATGCCCCTGCCCTGGCACAAGCGCATGTGGGTATTGCCATGGGAACAGGTACGGATGTGGCAATGGAGAGTGCAGGAGTGACACTTGTCAAAGGAGATCTGACCGGTATCGTCAGAGCTATCAGACTCAGCCGTTCTACAATGAAGAATATACGGCAGAACCTTTTCTTTGCCTTTATCTATAATTCTCTGGGCGTACCGGTAGCAGCAGGTGTACTCTACCCGTTCTTTGGAATTTTACTTTCACCGGTGATTGCGGCAGCAGCCATGAGTTTTTCTTCTGTTTCAGTCATCAGCAATTCGCTCAGGCTGAAAAACATAAAATTATAGAAAATGCAGCGTGGTATGTAAAGATACCAGGCTTATATATAGTTTTTTTATATTTTATGATTTGGTATTATCAAACTGATATACTACCCCTTCTTCATACTCTTTGACAAGTTTTCTAAAACATTCAGCTATCTCTTTCATGGTTTCTATATTGGGCTCTATGTAGATTTTGTTCTTACTTTTCGTCATAGTGATGATCTTTGCATCTTTAAGTTCTTTAAGATGGCGTGAAATGGTAGGCAAGGCAAAGTCAAACTGGTCGGCAATACTTGTGACACAGGTTGCCTGCGCGATGATGTCATCTTCCGGTTTCTTGTCATCTATGGAGCAGGCATAACCACCGGTAAAGATATTTTTAAATATTTTAAATCGTGTTTCATTTCCCAATGCTTTGAAAATTTTGATCTTATCTTCTATATTCAGCATAGTACAGCCCTCTTAAAGTAATTTAATAAGATTATAGCAAAATAAATCTATTTAGCAATTTAGACAATTAACTTTATATTAAGCCAATACTCTATACAATCCTTAAACCTATTTAGCATATTAGCTAAATTACTATGGAGCTTATAAATGATAAATAAAAGTATTTTAACCGCTATTGGCGCAACGATCGCAGCATCTTTATGTTGTATTACACCTGTATTGGCAGTACTTGCCGGTTCCAGTACTCTGGCATCCTCTTTTTCCTGGTTGACACCGTATCATAACTATTTGGTCTGGTTCACGGTTTTAGTTCTGCTATATGCCTGGTACGACAAACTGAAACCTGCAAAAGAGATCGACTGTGACTGTGATGCAAAAGTTGGATTTTTCTCAAGTAAAAAGTTTTTGGCGATCGTGACGGTCTTTTCTGTAATAATGCTCTCCTTCCCTCAATGGGGAAACAAGGTATTTGACGCAGCACCGAGTGCAGAAAGTTGTGCGACAGGTGTCTGTGATAGTAAAATAAGTAAAAAAAATGAAACCGCAAACAAGAATGAAGAGAAAACAGCCAATGCCACACCTGCCAGTACTGGATCAGCCTGCAAAACAAAATCAGACTGTAATGCCAAGCCGTTTAAACAGGCAATAAAGAGACCTATAATAAAAAAGCCGACAGATGAAAAGGCATTGACGGTATTTAAGTATATGCAAAATGAGAAACTTCATCCTACACCTTATAAACAAAAAGCCTGTACAGGTTATGGCCGTCCGGCAATTGACGGAATGATGGCTGATGCCAGAAGCAAAGTGGAAGAGATGTCTCCGATCGTGCTGAAAAAGATGATAGACAATGAAGATGAATTCATACTGCTTGATGTCAGAGAAGTGGCACAACGTTCTGAGGGTGAGATCTATGCAGATGATACGGTACAAATGACACGGGGTAACCTTGAATTCATGATCATGAACAAGATCAAAAACAAAGATGCGGTCATTGTGACTTACTGTCGTACCGGAGGGAGAGGACTCCTGGCCGCTGAGACTCTGAAAAAACTGGGTTACAACAATGTCTATACGCTCAAAGGCGGTCTTAAAGCCTGGGCAAAAGCAGGTTTGCCTTTTGATTCCGGTTTGGGTATTGTTGTAAAAGTGGAGGATGAATAAAATGGCAGACAACAGACAGATCATTGAACTCTATTCGGAGTTGGCTGAAAATCCCAAGAAAGATTTTGGCTGGGAAAAAGGTTTGGAGAATGCAAAGGCACATAGCTACAAAGAAGAGTGGATCGAAAAGCTTCCAGATGAAGTCTGGGAGTACTGTGCCGCTGTAGGCAACCCTTTTTCTGTAGGAGACATACCTGAAGGGGCAAGAGTTTTAGACCTTGGCTGTGGTGCGGGTGTTGATCTGCTTGTTGCTACAATCCTTGTGGGTGAAAGTGGCCGGGTCACAGGTGTGGACATCACACCCAAAATGGTAGAAAAGGCAAGAGAGCATGCAAAAGAGGCAGGATTTGACAATGTAGAAGTCTTAGAGAACAGTTTTGATGCGTTGGATATTGAAGATGAATCGATCGATATTGTCATCTCCAACGGTGCTATCAACCTGACTTCCTGCAAAGAGTCTGTCTTTGCTGAAATATACAGGGTACTTAAACCTGACGGGAAGATCTATTTTGCCGATATGATAGATATTTCTGTAGAAGAAGGTACCTGCTGTTCTGTGGAGCAAAGTGCCTGTTGTGACAGTGAAAATAGTAATGAAGGTGAAGAAGACTGGGCAAACTGTGTGGCAGGTACCCTTCGTCAGGATGAACTGATAGAGATCATTGAAAAAGCAGGATTTAAAGATGTCGTATGTACAGGACTTACCCATTATACTACTGCTGAAACGACACAAGGGGCTACATTTAAAGCCGACAAGGTTCCTGCTGTAAAAATAAGAGAAAAACACTGGAATAAGATTTTTAAAACCAAAGACTACACCCAGGTTTTATGGCACCAAAATTCACCGGAATTTTCCATAGCACAGATTAAATCACATATAAATTCCAGGGAAGATGCCATTATTGATATTGGTTGTGGTGCATCTTTCCTGGTTGATGAGTTGTTACAAGAGGGATACAGCAATATAACCTTGCTTGATGTTTCAGGTCAGGCACTTGAAATTGTGAAAGAAAGATTAGGTGCATTGGCTGATAAAGTGACGTATGTCTGTTCAGACATTACCACTTTTGAAACTTCCAAACGTTATACATTTTGGCATGACAGAGCCGTTTTTCATTTTTTACTGGACGCTAAAGACAGAAAGAAATATTTTGAAGTCTTGCACGATTCATTGGAAGAACACGGAACTGCACTTATTGGAACATTTAGTGAAACGGGTCCATTGCAATGCAGCGGACTGGATATTGTTCAATACGATGATAAGAAATTAAAATCGGAGTTAATAGACGGATTAGAATTGGTTGACAGTATAGAAGTCATCCATACAACACCGAAAGAGACAGAGCAGTCGTTTCGGTTTTTTATGATCGAGAAGGTCTGATTCCTCTCAATTAATAGCAACTTCACCAAAAAACAGTTCACGGTTCTCCTCAAAGTTATTGACCAAAGTGGTGAAGCATCCTCCCAGTTCCCGAACTGTCTCTATGTTCGGTTCTATGTAAATTTTATTACCTTTTTTTTCCATAGTAACGATATTGGCCTCTCTTAATTCTTTCAAGTGTTTGGAAATAGTAGGTAAAGAAAATTCAAAATGTTCTGCAATGGTACTGACACAGGTAGCATGTGGACTTACTTTGACTTTGGGATCTTTCTTATCTATAGAACAGGTATACCCTCCGGTAAAAATATTTTTAAAAATTAAAAATCTCGTTTCGTTCCCCAGCGCTTTAAAGATCTTTATCTTTTGGTTCATGTCCAGCATTTGAATCCTTGTAGTTTAAGTAAAAGTATTATACCATACATAAACTACTTGCACAATTGCCTAAGTAGTTAATATAATATGAGGAAATACTATGAACAGACTGACACAGCTATCACTAATTATACTGTTGGGGGTTTCTCCTTTGCTTGCAGGTCATCCACAGACAGATAAGCTGATTGAAGAAGCAAAGAAAGAATCTGGCGAGATTACAGCTAAAAAACTCAAAACGATGCTGGATAAAGAGGAACCTGTCATTGTTTTAGATGTGCGTGAAGCAGAGCAGAGAGCCGAAGGACAGATCTATGCGGATGACTATTTTGCTATTACCCGCGGAAACCTTGAGTTTAAAGTTCTCAACAAGATCAAAAATAAAGATGCAGTGATCGTCACTTACTGTCGTGGCGGTAGTCGCGGTGCTCTGGCTGCCCAAACGCTTAGGAAACTGGGCTATAAAAATGCCGTCAACCTTAAAGGCGGACTCAAGGGATGGGCTAAAGAAGGATACCCTATAGATACAGGTTTAGGTGTTACAAAACTCTCAGGAGAATAAAGATGACTACCATTATACTGAACCATCAGCCCTATGATGGTTCTGATATAACATGGAATGCACTGCGTTTGGCAAAAACACTTCACAAAAACGGAGAAGAGGTCAATATTTTTCTTATAAATGATGCTGTTGATCTTGCCAGAGACAAGACCAAGAAGCCAGAAGGATATGACTATGATCTGCTAGAAATGTTGAAAAAAATGTATACCAGGGGAATAAACCTTCAAGTGTGTGGTACCTGCAATGCCCGTTGCGGCCTGTTCAAAAATGAACCGTATTTTGATGAGAGTGTCTCATCAACAATGCAGATACTTTCTGATTGGGTGATAGAGAGCGACAAGGTTTTGACATTTTAAAACCAGAACCTCAAACCCACAATCAGATTGGTTGTGTATGAGTATATGATTATCCATTTATTTAAAAAAGTGTCTATGGTTTTGGGGTCATTACATTAATATACACTATTAAATATCTTATTGTAAAATATGTAAAGAGGAATAAAAAATGAAAATACTACTTATGGAAGATGACCCCGTTCTTGGAGACATCCTTACAGACTACCTTCAGCAGTTCTATACGACACACAGGGCGTTCGATTCTGCAGAGGCACAGGAGTTCATCGATGATGAATCTTACGATCTTTTCATCTTCGACATCAATGTCCCGGGTAAAAGCGGCATAGAACTGCTTGAAGAGCTCAGAAGTTTCAACGATACCACACCCGCCATTATCATTACTGCCTATGAGGACACAAAACATCTCAAAGAGAGTTTCGATGTCGGGGCACATGACTATATACGCAAACCTTTTGAGCTTGAAGAGCTGAGACTGCGCATAGAAAAGAGCAAGATACTCTTTCATATAGAGCAGGATGCCCCTGTCAAACTCAGTGACAGACTGACCTACTACCCTAAAAAACAGTTGGTCAGTGACGGAACGAACGAAATGCCGCTACGACCTAAGGAGTGTGAGATACTGGAATACTTCATCGCCCATCCCCAGAGGCTCATATCGCAAGAAGAACTGATACAGAATATCTGGGAGTTCGACGCCCTGCCCAGTGATGCCACACTGCGTTCCTACATACGGAACCTGCGGGAAGTCATAGGTGCCGACAAGATCGTGACACAAAGAGGATTGGGCTACCGGTATGAATGATCTGGAAAAAAAATCCTTTTATTCCTTCCTGGGGCTTTACATCGTCTCCTCTTTTCTCTTTATCTCCTTGATAGGCTTCTGGTACTACACGGCACAGAAACATGCACTGGAAAATGAAATACACTATAAACTCGAACACATTGCCGACAAGAAGGCAGGGGAACTCATCATGGCGCATATGCATGGTACATCCATGAAAAAGGCAATAGTTCCCAAAGATGTCACGATGGCACTGATCGATACCAAGGGGAAAATAGTTGAAGGAAAGCTTGTCAAACCAAACATAGAAATAAAACCAGGCTATTTTACGGTCGATGACTACAATATACTCATCTCCGATGCACCACGTGAACATATGAACATTTCCTATGTGGTCGTCCAGTCCAACATATTGAAAGGACAACTCCACAGACTGAAAAATTCTGTCCTACTGGTAGTGGGGATCGTTCTGCTGATAATCATGGCCATTGCATGGATGCTCTCCAAACTCTTCATGAAACCGGTCCATGAGCGTGTCACACAGATAGAGCGTTTCATCAACGACGTCACCCATGAGCTCAACACCCCCATCACTTCACTTACAATGTCTGCCGACCAGGCACTGAAAGCAGGCGGCTGTTCCCCAAAAATGCTCAACAATATCTCCATCAGCACCAAGCAGCTCTATGACATTTACCGTTCTTTGACCTATCTGAACTTCAGTGACAAAAAAGAGATCGCCGAGCCGCTCAATATCAAAGAAGTCCTGGAAGAGAGTGTCGCCTACTACACTCCTCTGGCCGAGATCAAACGCATCACCTTCAAAGTAGAAGCCCAGGAGACGAAATGCGTCATCCCAAAATCACAGCTGACCCTGCTTCTGGGCAACCTCATCGGCAATGCCATCAAATACTCATCCCCCAGATCGACCATCACGATCATTCTGAAAGACAGAACACTGAAGATCATCGATGAAGGCATCGGTATCGAAGCCGACCAGCAAAAAGAGATCTTTGAAAAATTCAAACGCGGTACCGAATATTCCGGCGGTTTCGGGGTAGGTTTGAGCATCGTTAAGAGCATCTGTGACCAGTACGGTATCCAGATAGAACTGGACTCTACGGTAAATGTCGGTACGGAGTTCAGATTATTGTTCCCCTAAACAATAATCCAAAAGTTTTAGAGAACAAGAAGCAGTGAAATGTGAGTAAAAAACAGTGTAGGGCTATCCATAGCTCTACTGTCCCAGACCAAAGACGTTGGAGAGTGTATTGATATAGTTGAAGTAGCCGGTGATCGCAACTGCTTCAAGGATCTCTTTGTCACTCCAACCCATTGCTTTAAGTGCATCTATCTCCTCTTTTTGGATCTTGTAATTGTCTTTGCGAGAAGCCCTGATACAAAAGTTCAGCAGTGCTTTCTCTTTTTCATCCGTATCGATCTCCTCCACACCCCGCAGTATCTCTTCAATACGTTCATCTCTTAATCCAAGCATCTTTGCGATCCCTCTGTGCACATCGACACACATCTTGCAGCTGTTCTCTCTGGAGATCAGCAGTGCGATCGCCTCCTTGATATCATAAGAGAGGTGCGTTTCATCCAGCAGATAACCCTGTACCATTGCATCGGTTGCAAAATAGATTTTTTCATCTACCGCAAGCAGCTTGAATATCTCACCGAGTTTTCCGGTCTTTTCCATAATTGGCCTGGCTTTCTCCTGTATCACAGGACTCATTTCTTCAAATTCGGGAAGTTCTATATATGCCATTATTGTTCCTTTTTCATATATGAAATTTAAAGATAAGTTTAACTTAATAGATTTTATTTCTGCTTAGAGGCTATCGCCTCTTCCTATCAGAATTTAAGTTCAGTTGACTTCTCAGTTTCTTTGACATATTGGCTGCATACGACCTGTTCGGGCAGTGCGGGAACAGACTTTCTGACTGCATCAAGCCAGCAGAAAAGTTCCCCACTCTCCTTCTCAACTGAATAGAGCATCCATTTTCCCTTTTTTACGGAGCTGATCACGCTTGCATTTTTCATTTGTTTGAGATGTCGGGATACCAGAGGCTGTGAAAGTTGCAGCGTATCACATATCTCACAGACACAGATCGGCCCGTCCCTCATAAGCAGAGCGATGATCCTGACACGGTTTTCGTCTGAAAAAACCTTGGCGATTTGAATGAGTTGTTTCATTTAAGGTTATCCTTAATCTCTTTCGAAGTTCTAATATATAACAATATCGTTATATGAATGATAGCATAAAAAGGTTTACAGTATGGAAATTACACATTTTTTGGAAGCACTCTGGCAGCTGAGCCTTGCCATGGCTCCCTATATTTTATTTGGTCTGATCTTTGCAGGCATCCTGCACGAGATCGTACCTGACAGTATCGTTACCAAGCATCTGGGCAACGACAATATCACGTCAGTGGTCAAATCCACCCTTTTCGGCATCCCCCTGCCCGTCTGTTCTTGCGGGGTCATACCCCTGGCAACTTCCATCAAAAAGTCAGGTGCGAGCAAAGGTGCAACGCTCTCTTTTCTCATCTCAACACCCATTACCGGGGTTGATTCCATTCTGGCGACTTACGGCATATTCGGGTGGATCTTCACGATCTACCGCGTTGTCACCTCCATGGTCATTGCCACGGCAGCGGGGATACTTACGAATATCTTCGACAAATATGAACAGTCAGAAACCACGGCTGTAAAGAAACCGGCATTCTCATCCGCTGCACCGCAACAGATGACCAGTTTCAGCATGAATGCTCCAAAAGCTGAAAAAGCAGATACTGAAGAGACTGATACTACAGAGAAAAAAAGCTTCTCATTCCTGGCTGCCATGAAGTACGCCTTCATCACACTGCTCGGAGATATCGCCAAGCCGCTATTCTGGGGTCTCATTATTGGTGCGCTTATCACCGTGGCGATCCCGGACAACCTGAGTGAAATACTCAAAACCTACAACTGGCTAAGCTACCTCATCGTCATTGTCATTGCCGTACCGATGTATGTCTGCGCCACCGCATCGCTTCCCATTGCAGCCGGACTGATGCTGAGCGGAGTGAGTGCCGGAGCGGCATTTGTCTTTCTTTCGGCAGGTCCTGCAACCAATACGGTGACCATCGGAGTGGTCAAAAAGATGCTTGGCAACAGGTCACTGGCTATTTACCTGGGAACGATCGTGATAGGGAGTATCCTTTTCGGTCTTGGACTCGATGCCATCTTTGATGCATCACATATCGATCCGACATCACTCATACATATGGATGAACACGGGGGCATCATCGCAACACTCAGTTCCATCGTACTGTGGGGACTGGTACTATACTTCCTACTCAAACCCTACTTTACGAAAAAAGAGAGTTGCAGCGGTGGTTCATGCTGTTCATCATAAGTGATCCATGAACGAGAGTACTTACTTTGTCTACCTCTCTCTTCTAAGAAGATAGATCATAATGCAGATGTTCACTCACACTTTACTAACGCTCTTTGACTATAATTGTTATATCTAAAAAGAAAAAGGATTCAAAATGAAAAAAGTTATAGTTACATTCGGTCTTACAGCTATGATAGCAACCTCGGTATTTGCAGGAGATCCAGCACAAACACTTATAGAAAAAAACAAATGTATGTCATGCCACAACATCATGGGTATGAAAGATGCACCCCCTTTTGCAGGTATTGCATGGAGAAACTCAAGAATTAATGCCAACACTGCAAAGGCCACACTAAAAAACAGTATTAAGAACGGAAGTCATGGCAAGTACCCGATGTTTTCCAATACGAGAATGCCATCCTTCTCACATCTTAGCGACAAAGAGCTGGACACATTGGCAACATGGGTCCTCTCACAAGCACAAAATATGAAATGTGGACAGGGGAAATGCGGTTCCTCCATGAATAATAAAAAAGGATGGTGGTAGTCATGTGGTTCGATTGCTGGACAATAGGAGGTATCGGTATTATTCCACTACTCCTCCTGCTAACCATACTGTTTTTCTTCTACAGCCTATTTGCAAATGAAAAAAGAAGCAGCAGCCTGGATATACTGGAATCAAGATATGCCAAAGGTGAAATCAGCAAGGAGGAGTATATTGACATTAAAAAAGATATTACCTAAAAAAATAAAATCTGCTCTGGCACTTTTTTTTCTTGGATTTTCTGTATGGAGTATTGCACAAACCAATACCATTGATGAGAAAATAGATAAGATCAAGAAGGCTTCAGGCACAGAAAAAAAGCTGTTGCTAAAACAGTTGGAAGTAGATATATCACAACAAAAATATAATAGTATAGATACAAACAGATCTACAGAAAACAATAAAAGCATCGATGAAAATATAAAGGAGCATACGTCAAAAGATCTCAATTCTTCTACATGGAAGATGAATAAATGTGGCACAGGAAAATGCGGGACTGTGAAATGCGGAGTGGGCAAAAAGCCAAAAGCAGCAAAATCACTTGAGACCAATGTACCAACCTGTGACTAATACTGAAAATAGGTTATCTGAAGTACCATGAATAAACAAATATTGCTTCTTGAAGATGACTTCAACCTGGGTGACACCATTAAAGACCTGCTTGTTGCAGGCGGATATCAAGTCGATTATGTTACAAGTGGGCAGACAGCGATAGATCTTACCTATGATCATCAGTATGACCTGTATATCTTCGATATCAATATCCCGGATATTGATGGTTTGGATATTTTAAAAAGTCTTCGTAATGCGGATGATCTGACACCAGCTATTTTCATCAGCGCCATGACAGATTTAAAAACCGTACTCAAGGCTTTTGATGCAGGAGCTTATGATTTCATAAAGAAGCCTTTTTATTCAGAAGAGCTGCTCATTAAAGTCAACCTGAAGCTCATGGAAAAGGATCAAAAAATCCAATATAAAGATCTGGAATATTTCCCAAAAGAGAAAAAGCTGCTTCGAAACCAAAAGCTCGTATCTCTTGGTGAGGTCAGTACACAGATATTTGATCTCTTCCTTCATAATATCGGCAGAGTCATCAATAAAAATGAACTATATGAGTGCATGAACAATCCAGGTCCGAATGCATTGAGGTTTCATATCAGCAATATTAACAAAATAACCGGTATAGAGATCAAGAACATACGGGGAAGAGGATATATTCTTGAGCAAAGTTGAAATAAATTCATTTATGAGAAGTATTGTTCTCTTTTTTGTTTCGTTGTCCATATTGATAATACTACTTTACAATCATATCTATCGTGACAAAGTGCAGACCCATCAATACACGCTTTATTCCCAAATGCAGATTGCCAGTCTGACTTTACATAGCAGCATATTTACAATCAATTTTGTAGAAAAGTCAAAAGACAAGCAGCTTTATAAACTTCTTCGTAACAAGAAGTCTCTTTATGCCTATTTTGAAATATTCAACTCAAAAAAATACTTTACAAAAGTTTCATACCCGCTAGAAAATTTTCGTAATGACATTGCCATCATCGAACGTGGGATTGTACATGAGATCATTCAAGCCTTATTCCTCGCATTTATTGTCTCTGTACTTTTCTCATTTTATGCACTCTACCCATTAAAACAATCGTTAAAAATGACAAATGAATTCATAAAAGACATACTGCATGATTTCAATACACCCATCTCTACCATCAGGTTAAACCTCAGGCTCCTACCAGAATCAAACCCTAAAATAAAACAGAGGATAGCCAGTGCAGTAGATACGATTTTGAACCTTCAGAAGAACCTCAAGGAGTTTATCAATGAAGATATGGGAGAACGTGAAGCATTTGACATCAAATCACTGATCGAACAAAGAATAGCATTCTTCTCCGGCAGCTACCCCCATATATATTTCAATTTAGATATGGAATCAAAAAATATATATACCTACAAAAATGCAATGATCCGGATCATTGACAATCTTTTGTCAAACGCATGTAAGTACAGTAACAATGAAGGTAATGTATCTGTTTCCTTGGATCAAAATATATTATCGATCAAAGATAACGGGATCGGAATCAAAAACCCTAAAAAAATATTTGACAGGTTTTACAAAGAAACATCAAGAGGTTTGGGCATCGGTCTGCACATCGTTGACAAATTGGCAAAAAAAATGGATATTAAAATTGAAGTCCGATCCAAAATAAATAAAGGGTCTGTGTTCAAACTTGACCTATCTGCCATTATGGATCAATCACAGCAAACCAGGCAGACAAACACAAAGGATTACCTATGAAATATTTACTATTCACACTTGCTTTTTGTACAATAATTTACGCTCAGACCATGTCAGACTCTGAACACATAGACCTGCATATGGAGTCAGCAAAACAGACCGACAAGACTCAATTACATCAAATGCATAAGATAGACGAGAACGAAGCAATGAAAATTACCTAAAAACAGTGTAAGGAGGACAATATCAAACTGACGCTCAAGCATCACAAAAAGTATCTTTACTATCTTGGCATGACAACAGACTGCAAGGTCTACATCAATGCACTTAACGGTAAGATACTTACACCTGAAGAGATCAAAAAAAAAGCAGTAACGGATAAAACAGATGACTGACCAAGGAAACAATATGAAAAAGAAAAAAGAAAACCAGTTTCATTCATGGATCACCTACCCTCCTCTGCGAAACGCTCTGATAGCAGCCATCATTGCGTTGATTACATTCGGTATGGAATACTTTCTGCAAATCAGCAGTACCATTACGACCCCCATGTATATCATTGCTATTGTCATTGGCGGATACCTTTGGGTCCGGGAGGGGATTGAAGAGCTCATTGTTGAGCATGAGATCAGCATATCCATGCTGATGATATGGGCGACATCCGGGGCAGCCTACCTTGGAATGTGGGATGAAGCGGCGGCTCTTGTAGTCCTTTACGGTGCTGCCGAGGGGATAGAAGAATACACTTTCAGTAAAACACGTAATGCCATCCGCTCCCTGCTCGACCTTGCACCCAAAGAGGCACGGCTCGTACGAAACGGTGCCGAAGAGATCGTTCCAGCCGAAACATTGAAAGTCGGTGACAGGTTCAACGTTCTTCCTGGAGAATCCGTACCTACCGACGGTATCATCATCACAGGAGAATCAAGTCTGGATGAATCCCCTGTCACAGGTGAATCTATGCCGGTGAAGAAGAAAGCCGGGGAGAAGGTATTTGCTGCCACCATCAATGGTGAATCAGCCCTTCTTGTCGAAGCGACCACAGCATTTTCGGACAATACACTCTCTCGTATCATCGAACTTGTCGAAAATGCACAGGAGCAAAAAGGCCATGCGCAGATGTGGATGGAACGTTTTGGACGCGTTTACAGTCCCATTGTACTGCTAAGTGCCATATTGCTTATGATTGTTCCATTTGTTACAGGAGCAGACTCTGCCTACTGGATAGAAAAAGCCGTGATCCTGCTTGTTGCAGCAGCACCCTGTGCACTTGTTATTTCCCTCCCCATCGCTATGGCAGCAGGCATAAGCGGTGCAGCCAAACGGGGGATCCTCATCAAAGGAGGTGCACATCTTGAACATTTGGGTGTTATCGAAACCATCGCTTTTGACAAGACCGGTACGCTTACCTATGGTAAACCGAAAGTCACTGATGTCATCACTTTTCAAGAAGATGAGAGAGCACTTCTAAGCAAGGCGGCATCTCTTGAACAGTACTCTACACATCCTCTTGCCAAAGCCATCGTCATATATGCCAAAGGAAATAATATCCCCCTGTTACCGGCAGATGCTTCAAAAACACTGATCGGTTCAGGCGTACAGGGACACATCGATGACATGCTTTGGTACCTGGGCAGCCCCAAGCTCTTTGAAGAGCTTGGCATAGAACTCAAAGCGCATACTTCCATCATTGAAGATCTGCAATCGGCAGGCAAGACCGTTGTACTTCTTGGTAACAGAGATCAACTTCTGGGCCTCATTGCTATTCAGGACACCATACGGGAAAATGCAGCGAATGTCATTAAAAAACTTCACGGTCTCGGTATAAAAACTGTCATGTTGACCGGGGACAATTCCAAAACAGCACAAAGGGTGGCAGAACAGCTCGGTATGGATGATGTCCGTGCTTCACTTAAACCCGATGACAAAGTAAACGCCATCAAGGAACTGATGAAATCAGGTCCGACACTGATGGTGGGAGACGGGGTAAACGATGCACCTGCACTTGCAACAGCCACCTGCGGCATGGCTATGGGAGCCGCAGGTACGGATGCTGCCATAGAAGCAGCAGATATTGCGTTGATGGCAGATGATCTGAACAAGATCATTGAAGCCATGAAGATAGGTCAAAAAGCCCGTCGTGTCAGCAAACAGAACATTGTATTTGCGATCATTATACTTGCCATTTTGATTCCTTCGGGAGTGGGAGGACTCATCTCTGTCGCCATGGCTGTACTTGTACATGAAGCCAGTGAGCTACTGGCCGTTGCCAACGGACTGAGGTCCGGAAAGATATGATGCACGTGTCTGATCAATCCGAAATAATATCCAGAGTATCAAAAAACTCTTTCGGATCTTCATAGCCATAGAAGAGATCATTTTTAAGTTCCTTTCCGTTTCTATCAAAAAAGACGAAAGAGGGCGAGCCGAAGATATTAAAGCGTTTTCGGATCGCCTGGCTCTTTTCATCGGAAGTATCAGTAATATTGACCTTGACAGCAACATACTTCTCCTTCAATTTTGCCCTGACCTTCGGATCCTGGAATGTAGTGGCATTCAGCTTCTTGCAGACAGGGCAGGTATCTTTATAGAAATAGATGATCAGGAGTTTTCTGGCTTTGATCGCCTCTTTTATTTTGGCATCAAGCTCCCTCTCGTCTTTCACAAGCGTAAAAGGAATATAGTTCTTCTCATCGATCACAGAAACGTTATTCAGAGAGAGTTTTGGCAGAGGATGAAGTATATCTCTCTGACCATATGCCGCACCTATAAGCAGGAGCATACCCCATACCAGCACCACGATCCCTATGCCTTTGAGGAATTTGTACCATCCTCTTGCCTCTTCACCCAAAGGACGCAAAGCCCCCAGGTAGATACTCACGACGATGAATAAAATACCCCAGGGAAGAAGCGGCGGTACAAGATCTAGCTCATTGAAAATGTAGATGGCTGTGGCCAGAAGCAGTACACCGAATGTGTATTTAATCTTATTCATCCACTCACCGGCTTTTGGTAACAGATGTCCCGCACCCAGTCCCAGAAGCAGCAAAGGTATACCCATACCCAAAGCCAGGAAGAACATCGTGACCGCACCGAGCATCGGATCTGCTTTGGCAATAGCGATACCCAGGAACGAAATGAGTATGGGAGAGACACAGGCACCCAGGATCAAAGCGGAAATGGCACCGAGTAAAAAGACCATTGGACCGCTGCCTCCCTTGATATGCTGGGAACTGGCGTTCAGTTTTGACTGTATAAATGAAGGAAGCTGTATTTCGTACAGTCCGAACATAGAAAGTGCCATAGCTACAAAGATCAGAGAGATGGCCCCTATGGCCCATACATTTTGAAAATAAGCCTGCAACTGTTCCCCAGTAGCACCTGCCAGTGCACCCATGACCGTGTAAGTCAGTATGGTCCCCAGCACATAGGCAGCAGAAAGATACAGGGCTTTGGCCTTGGTAATTTCCTTTCCCTGCCCTACGATAATACTTGATACAATGGGTACCATCGGAAGTACACAGGGTGTAAAAGTAAGCAAAAGACCTGCCACAAAAGAGCCCAGCGCCAGACTGAGCACCCCTTCATTCCCGGAAACCGTCTCCGTATCCACTCCTGCATAAAGCAGTGTAGCTGACAGCAAAACAAATACTGACAGAATCATCCATCTATTTTTTTTCATTTTATTTACCTATGTATTGAAATTATATAAGCAGTATAATCAAAGCCTGTGCAAGGTTTGTGTAGATACCACTGCACACTCCTTACACGAAAATAAAATATAATAAATGAATAAAGTATATTTCCGTTATACTACAACAAATATTTCAGAAGGGAGAAGCAGTGAAAAGTGCCATATTGAAACTTTTACTATTGTCAGCGTTATTTTTCAATATTGCCCATGCCGTTGTCATCGCTTCTGAAGAGCATTGCGTACATGAAAGTGCCAAGGAATATGTACAGGAAGTGGATCACGGCACGAAGTGTGGTGATCTTTGTGATTTTCACCACTTCTTTCATATGAGTGCTATCATCACACCTGTTATACAGCATATGCCAACTATTCAGCACGCAGAACAGCCCGATACGAAACTGCTCACCTACCACCCACCTTTCAAAGAAACCGAAAACAAACCCCCTATAGCCTGATCCTTTTACCGGCACCATAGTTCTCTTTACAGAGCACTTTAAAACCCTAATTCAAGGATTACAATGAAATACCCATTATTCATACTTGGTTTTTGCACATCTATGTATGCGCAGACCATGTCAGCATCAGAACATCTCGATCTGCACAGATACAACCATCGTCCGTCACTGAAACATATGGATGAGAAAAATGCACATCGATTACATAAAATAGACGAAGACCAGGCGAAGAAGATAGCCGCCAGGGTGTGCAGGAACAGTGACGTAAAACTCACATTGACACATCGCGGATCCTACCTTTACTATATTGCCAGGACCACGAAATGCACGGTTTACATCAATGCACTCGACGGAACGGTCATCGATCCGAAAAAAATCAACACGGAGAAAAAACAATGAAACGAATGGGTTACCTCTTTTGCATATTTTCACTCAGTCTTTACGGCATGAGTTACGAAACATTCAAAGCAAAGACACTGAAAAACTCGAAGATACTGAAAAGCCAGACACTCACCCTGCAGACGGCACAACAGAAGAACAACATACTGCTGAGGGCTTCGAACCCGGTAATGAACCTGGAACTCTCAAATTACAACGAGAACGCCGGAGGAAGCAATATCGAATACGCAGCCGGACTTTCCCAGACCATCCGTACCGGAAGCTACATGGATGGACTGCAGGAGAAAGCAAATGCAAATTCACTGCTGAGCAAAGCTTTTGTCACACAGGGACGTGCCGGCTACATCAAAACACTCGAAAACCTCTACACACAGTATGTCTACCAGAGCAAGATGCTGTCGCTTCTGGACCAGGAGTACACACTCTCCAACAGAGTGACTGCCATGGTAAAAGAACGCTACAAGAGCGGCTCTGAAAACCGTGTCGCCTACCTTCAGGCCCGAACGGAAACACTGACGCTCAAAACAATGAAATATACGACGAAGCAGGAGCTTGTCAAGCTCTATTACCAACTGCTTGCCATAGCGGGACTGAGCCAGAAAGTCTCTCTGGAGAAACGTTTCATCTATTCTGTCTCTTCCAAAACAAAGAGCAGTGCCAAACTGAGTCCGCAGCAGCAGGTTCTCAAGGCAAAAGAGAAACTCTACCGGAGTGACTACAGCATCAACCAGAGCAGTTTCCGAAATTTCGATCTCTATACCAGTGTGGAGCAGGAACCCGACCAGGGTATCGTACGTGTGGGAGTGAGCATCCCCCTCTCCGTCAACAATGACAGAAGCGAAGAGAGAATGCTGGCAAAGCTCAAAATGCAGCAGACGCAGCTGGACAATGAGCAGCTCTCTATCAGCATACGTTCGCAAAAACAGATGCTCAAAGCAGCCCTCAGAGAACTTTCCGCGCAGTACCACGCACTCAGGAGCCTGCAGAAAGAACAGCAGGAACTTACCACCCTTCTCCAGGAAGGATACAAGATAGCCAAAGGCTCGCTCTTTCAACTGATGACAGCGAAGAACAAGCTCATTCAGACAAGAAAAGCCCTGCTTCAGACACAAAAAATGATCAACGATCAAAAAATAGAATTACGTTTTTTACAAGGAGACTACAATGATTAAGACTTTACTGCTCATAGTGCCGATACTGGCTTTTGCCGGCGAAACGGCCACGAATAAAATAACGATGGACCATGCCAAGATAAAACCTTTGGGAAAGATCGTCCGTACCAATGCACAGATCACCCAGCTTTCCGACCAGAAACAGAAGATCGTCTCCAGACTTCCGGGACATGTCGAGAAATATTTCGTCACCACCGGACAGCATGTAAGAAAAGGCGAAAAAGTAGTACTTATAGAGTCCATAGAACTCTCAAAGATGTCTGCGAACTATGTCGCCCTGAAGCAACAGGCCAAAGCGGCCAAAGAACAACTTGCTACAGCGAAAAAGCTTTATAAGAAAGGCCTGACCTCCCAGAATGAACTCAACCAGAAGATCATCGAGATAGAAGAGATACTTGCTCAGCAAAACGCTCTTGCTTCACAGCTCAATTCACTGGGGATCGATGCGAAAAAACTGACCACTGCAACCGACAAGTTCATCCTCTATGCCCATGCCGACGGCGTGGTCGGACAGATATTCGTTCCCCTTCACTCCAATGTCAATGCCGAAGATCCTCTCATGTCCATTGTCAACCAAAGCGCCTATTATGCCATCGCCTATGTGGATTTGAACGATGCCATGAAAGTGACAGCCAAAACAACGGGTTTCGTTACATTTGCCGGGAAGAAGTATCCTGCGCACTTCGTACAGCTTCTGCCCACCATCGACGAAGAGACACAGCGCGCCAAAGTACTTTTCATGATGATGAATTACCCAGAAAATATACTCATCAATGCCTTTACGGAGATGGAGATATCGCTTGAGCCGTACAGAAATGCACTCATGATAAAAAAATCTGCCCTCTCTCTCTTTCAGGGCGAATGGGTCGTCTTTGAAGAAGCCCGTCATGAAGACGAGGAACATGCTGCAGAAAAGCCGCATGGCCATAACAAAGAGGCAAAAGAGCATGAGGAGGAAGGCGAAGAAGAGGAAGAAGCACCCTATGTACCCAAAGTGGTCAAGATCATTGCCTACTACGGGGATGATGTTGCCATTGAAGGGCTTGACAAAGGTGAAGAGTATGTCTCTGACGGTGTTTATTTCGTCAAGTCTATGCTGCTGAAATCTTCACTGGGTGATGGGGATTAGGAGTAGATTATGAAACGTTTTTTTGAACTGTTAATACAGTATAAATTCCTGATCCTGGCACTTTTCATTGCTGTTGCGAGTTTCGGTTACAAGGCCTACAAGGACATTCCGGTAGATGCCTTTCCCGACATTACACCCAAGCAGGTTGTCATCTATACCGAAAGTCCCGGAAACTCGGCTGAAGATATTGAGAAACTCATTACTTACCCTATAGAAGCGGCGATGTCCGGTCTTCCGGGTGTCAAGATGATACTCTCAAATTCTATTTTCGGACTCTCGTATGTCTCCATTTTCTTTGAAGACGGTTATGATACCTACTTTCTCAGACAACTGGTCACCGAGCGTCTCAACACTATCGAGATACCAAAAGGCTGGGGTAAACCTACCATGGGACCAAATACAACAGGACTGGGACAAGTCTTTTGGTATCAAGTCAAAGACAGTAGCGGCAAACTTTCATTAACCAAACTACGTGAAATACAGGAGTATATTGTTACACCGCTGCTGAAATCTGTTGACGGTGTAGAGGATGTCATCAGCTGGGGAGGATTTACCAAGCAGTATGATGTACTCATAGACCCCAAACGCCTGCAGGCAACCAATACCACTTACGATGAGATCATTGAAGCACTGGAGCGTTCCAACATGTCCGCAGGCGGGCAGTATCTGGAGTTCAACAAGGAGCAGTATCTCATTCGCGGTGCAGGCTTTTACCAGACACTCGATGACATCAGGAACACGGTCATTCGCAGCAAAGATGCCATAGCGGTCACCATTGCGGATGTTGCAGAGGTCAAAGCTGGAACAGCACCCCGTTTTGGTGCCGTGACTATTGACGGTAAAGAAGCGATGTTCGGTATGGTACTGCAGCGAAGCGGTACCAATGCCGCCAAAGTCGTCGATTCGATCAAGGCAAAACTCCCGCTTGTCAATGCTGCACTTCCCAAAGGCGTGAGCATCGAGACCATCTATGACAGGACCGAGATCACCCATAAAGCGGTCAATACAATGACTTCTGCACTTTTAACAGGTTCTATTCTTGTTGCGATCGTACTCTTTTTGTTTCTCTTTGAACTGCGTTCGGCATTCATCGTCATTATCTCCCTACCACTCTCTTTACTTATCGCATTTTTGATGATGCAGGAGTATGGTATGTCGGCGAACCTCATGTCTCTTTCCGGGCTTGCCATCGCCATCGGTATGATCGTGGACGGGACCATCGTTGTGGTTGAGAACAGCTTCAGGCTTCTGCATGACAACCCCAAACTTGAACGGGCAGAGGTGATCGCCATGGCAACGGCAGAAGTTGCCAAACCGGTCATTTTTGCCCTACTGATCATTGCTGTGGTATTCATACCTCTGCTTAGTCTGGAAGGGCTTGCAGGAAAGCTCTACTCTCCCATGGCACTGGACATCGTCTTTGTTATGCTGGGTTCTCTTGCCGTGGCGCTGCTGCTCGTACCCGTACTCTCATTTATGATGCTTAAAACAGGGAAGCACTCCAACTCCCCACTCATGAATTTCATTAAAGGTTTCTACACGCCTATGCTGAATTTTGCCATGCATAATGCCAAAAAGGTCATCATCGTTACCTTTGCGATCTTTGCCGTTCTTGCTGCAATGCTTACACAGCAGGGACGAGAGTTCATGCCTGAACTCAATGAAGAGTCCATTATGTACCGTGTGATCGCCATACCGGGTACTGCTTTGGGGCAAAGTGTCGATACCTCTAACGCTATTGAAAAATATATACTTAAAAACTATTCCAAAGAGATAAGCTCAGTGCTTACGATGATAGGACGAAGTGAAAAAGGTGAAACGGCACAGGGTAACTATATGGAAGTACTTCTCACCCTTAAACCCGGGATCGAAGATATGGAGTCACTGGGACATAATATGACAGAAGATCTGCAAAAAACATTCTCTTTTGTACAATTTATACCGACGCAGCCTATTTCCATGCGTATCGAAGAACTTCTTGAAGGTGTCAAGGCAGAGCTTGCCGTAAAGATCTACGGTGAGGATCAGAAAGTCATGGACAGGATCGCCACCCAGATCCAGCAGGCGGTTTCCGGCATAGAAGGGTTGGAGAGACCGGAAATAGAATCACAGCTGGGACAGGCACAGATCACCATAAAACCTGACTATCTGGCACTTTCCCGTTACGGCATCAATGTTGATGAAGTGATGCGTGTCATCCGCAACGGCATAGGAGAAGAACCTGTCACCGAAAAAATAGAAGGTATCCGTCGTTTTGGTATCGTTCCAAAAATAAAGGGAGCGAAGAAAGATATAGCAAGCATTAAAGCCGTACTTCTGCGTAGCAATACAGGAAAAATGGTACGACTCGATGAAGTATGTGACATTAAAGTCATACAGGGGCCTTCCTTTATTAAACGTGAAGATCTGAGCCGTTATATGGTACTTTCCATGGAAGTTGAAGGAAGAGACATTGCATCCTTTGTTGAAGAAGCAGATGCAAAGATAAAAAAAGAAGTAGATATACCTAACGGTTACTACATCAAATGGGCCGGGGACTTTAAAAATATGCAGGAAGCTACGGCAACCCTTGCAATGATCATTCCGATCACTCTGCTGCTGATCTTGCTGTTGCTCTACACAGCTTTCAACTCGTTTAAAAAAGCCTTCCTCATTCTGCTTGGTGTACCACTTGGAATGATCGGAGGAATTGCAGGACTCATTATTTCAGGTGAATACCTGTCTGTCTCTGCCATTGTCGGTTTCATTGCCATCTTTGCTATTGCCATATTGAACGGGATCGTACTGGTCTCTTTCATTGATGAATTACGGAAGAAATTCCCTCATGTCAAAATGGTGGATATGGTAAAAGATGCCACACTGTTACGTCTCAGACCGGTACTCATGACAGCCTTTACCACGCTCTTCGGTATTTTGCCACTGCTTTATGCCACAGGTGTCGGTTCAGAGATACAGTATCCGCTTTCGGTAGTAGTTACAGGTGGAATCATCTCTTCTACACTACTCACTCTCCTGGTTTTACCAGGGTTGTATGTATTGTTTTTTAAAAAGGAGGAAAACTAAATGATACGCATAACAAGTACGATAAAAGTATTAAATGTCACTGGACAACTACAGAAGCCAAAAATGAGAATGCTTCTGATAATATTTGCATTAAATTTTTCAGTTTTAAGTATGGCAGACAACTATACCGTAAACGGAAATGAACACAATAAAAGTGTGTCAAAACCTTTGGAAAAGTCTAAATTTGAAATGCTGAAACAGTCAAAAGATGGCATTTCCCATGGTTCCAAATGTGGTACTTCCGACACAAAATGTAATGGAGGAACCTCACATGGTTCAAAATGCGGTTCCTGCAACCCCGAAAGGTAACTCATGAAATATTTATTTTTATCAGGATTATTACTTTCAGGCTTATCGGCTATGGACGGCCGGGCTGTTTTTGATAAAAAATGTGCCTCCTGCCACAGGTATGAGGTTAAAAAATATGACTTTGCCAAAGAGAAACATTCACTGAAAGCACCACCGATGAATGAAATTTCAAGGCGTCTTAAAAAAAGAATAAAAGTATATGACAAAGACATCCACAGATTTGTGGTCGTCTCATTTATAAAAGAATATATCAAGCATCCCTCTTTTACCTACTATATGTGCGATGACAAGGCAGTTGCCAGATTTGATATTATGCCGGCCATTACAGATATGAGAGAAGAGGAATATCAGACTGTTGCCGAATGGATATATGACAACTACTCCATAGAAGAGTATGGTAAAAAACCAAAGTAACGGGAAAGGTATATTATGAAACGTATATTATATCTGGAAGATGATGGCAAACTTGCCAAGCTGGTCATGCAGTATCTTGAGCATTATTATCTTGTCGATCATGTCTCCACATTGAACGATATTGAAGCATACCTGAAGCAGTATCATTATGATATCGCCATCCTGGACAGAAATATCAATGATGCAGATATAGGGCTTATGGCAATAGAGCTCATTCATGCCCACAATATAGATACAGATATTATCATAACAAGTGCCTACAGTACAGTGGATGATAAAATAAAGGGACTTTCTCTTGGAGCGAATGACTATCTCGAGAAGCCTTTTGATGTCAGGGAGCTGGCAGCAAGGATCAATGCACAGCTTCGGAAAAAATTTCCCGAGCAGATCAGCTATAAAGGGTTGCAGTTCAATATGACCAACAAGCAGATCCATTATGAGGGCAATATGATCCTGCTGAGCCAAAAAGAGAACGCGCTTCTCTTTTTCCTTTTGGAAAATGCCAACAAACTCTTCACAGCACAGGAGTTGATTTATGCACTTTATGCACACCCTGACGATATTTTGCCCAACACCATAACGGTAACCATCGGCAAGATCAGAAAAAAACTGCCCGTTGATATCATCAAGACATTTAAGACGAGAGGATATATGATTGAACTTTTTTAGACCCTCTTTGGAAAACAAAACCCTTATGCTGCTTTTGGGCAGCCTTTACGGTGCCCTCATTTTGATGTCCACGGTCTCTTTGAATGTCTATGAGAACCATTTGAAAAGTGAGTACCGAGACAACCTGAAATTCATTGCAAGCTCTCTCGAACACTTGACAAGCCAAGAGATAAAAAATAAAAATTTTAATACCTGCAATACCCAGAGTCAGAAAATGTGTACACTCTGTACCCTCAACAATGATTTTGCCTCTGTGAATGTGGACTACTTTACCAGAAAAGAAGACATAAGGCACAAAGAATATGAAAAAATACTGATTTTAAAAGACGGCTCCTATATACAGCTTTCCATGTCAAAAAAATACATTGAGAGTCAACTGAACAATATGAGATACATTTTGTTCTATGTCTTTCTTATTGTCTCCATTCTCTTTACTTTCATCATTTATCTTTTACACAGAAAGCTCTTCTCTCCGCTCAAATGCCTGGTAAACACCTGTCATAACCTCGAACAGGAAAAAGGTACGACGACACAATGCCCTTCAGACAGTTACGAGATCCAGGAGTTGCGTATGGCGATCCTCAATCTACTCAAAAAAAACAAGTTGCTGTATGAAAAAAAGCATGACATGTTCAAGGAGATCACCCATCAGCTGAAGTCTCCCATCGCCATTATGCAGGCGAGACTCTCTTCACTGACCAACGATACCTCTCCTGATACCGTCAAAGAGTATGTCAAGGAGACCAATACAGACATAGAGGGTATTAAAGAGATCATTCAGGATATCCTTTTTCTCGAAGGGGTGGAACTTGATATACAAAACACCCACAAAAGCGATATCTCCATGAAAGCCGTTTTTGAAGATATGCAGAAAAAATTCCAGCCTCTGCTCGAACTCAACCAGATCACTATCGATGCAGACTGGCATGAGGACTTCACCATTCACTCCTACAGGAAACCCATTTTACAGGTGATACAGGCGATGTATGAAAATGTATCGATACACACCAAAAAAGGAACTACTATCGATATGGCCATTGATGCGGCAAAGAAAACACTTATCATCAGCAATATCCCAAAAGACAAAGAGGACAACCTCTTCAAATCGACCAGGATCGGCACAAAGATCATAAAACGCCTTTCCGAGAAGCTGAATTTTACAGTGACCACGGAGCATCATAAAAACAGATATATCACTATGATCACCTTCCATTCATAATTTTTTCATATTGGCATCACTTTTTCGTCATATCTATAAGTTATAGTTTTCATAAGTATAAGTCTTCTGGCTTGTACAACTACAATAAAAAGGACTCATATGAAAGGGTATATAAAAATTTTTGGCTTAGGTTCAGCGGTAGTGCCATTTATCATCGGCTGCAGCGGAGGAGGATCTTCCACCCCGGCAGGTACGGCAACTTCTGCCACAATGGCAACTGTTTCCGGTACCGTACCGGGTACATTCATCGAAGCATTTTGTGAAGACGGCTATTATGCACAGGTGACTTCAAACAACAATGGAACATCACAGCACCCGTTTGAAATCGACATCCCGACAAATACAAACTGTACGATGATAATGACGACCAATGAGAAGGATCCTGCAAACCGATGCATCTCGCAGGTTGGTTTTGACACAGGAAATACAACAGGTAAGACCTTTAAGATTACAGAAGATATGAATATGGGACATATTCCGCTTCCTATGCAATACAGTGATGTCAAAGACGTGGACGGAGACCATGTTATTGATGACTGTCTCTATGTTAAAACGTCTATGGACAATATGGTGGTGAACGATATACCGGTAATGGACCGTGACCAGAACGGTATGGTGGATAGTTATGACGACCGAGATGATGACGGTACCTGTAATGCTTACGAAGATGATGACCATGACGGAATACCCAACGTACTCGATGACGAGAACAACAATAACATGCCTGACTATATGGATGATGATGACCGTGACGGTACTTGGAATCACTATGACGATGATTACTGGAACCAATATTCTGACTATGATGATCACAATGCAACTGTAGATCCCTAAGATCAGAATATCATAAAAAAGAACAGTGATTTACAGCTGTTCTTTTTTACACTTCTTCTCCTGCTTTTTTAATCCGCACAAGAAACAATCTGTTCATAATTTTTTCATATTGGCATCACTTTTTCGTCATATTGCTGGGTTAAACTTCTTGTATAACATATAAAAAAGGATATACCATGAAAAGAAGAAAATTTTTAGGACTTAGTGGAATCACAGCAATGTATCTATTTATCGGGACAGAGGGTGCTGAAGCGAGAAGATGGAAAAGACGGGGTGGTGGCGGTACTACTACCCCTCCACCGGCAGTCACTCCAAAGGCACTTCCAATACCTGCACTCATTAAACCCATCGACAGAAATGGTGTGAAACACTTTGACCTCAATGTAAATAAAGCACAACATGAGTTTTTTGATGGTATCCTGACCAATACTTTTTCCATTAGCAGTACCTACCTTGGACCTACACTGTTACTTACAAATGGAGATAATGTCTCGTTGAACTATACAAACAATCTTTCCGAAGAAGTCACTATGCACGGTCATGGTATGCATGTACCTGCCAATATGGACGGTACACCACACCAAACTATAGCGATAGGAGAAACATGGTCTGCACAATATACCGTAAATCAGAATGCCTGTACAAACTGGTATCACCCGCATACACATCATAAAACACCACATCATGTGTATCAGGGCTTGGCAGGGATGATCATTATTGAAGATGATGAGAGCAGAGCTTTAGACCTTCCAAACCGATATGGTATTGACGATATTCCTGTGGTACTTCAGGACCGTTTCTTTACAGCAGATAAAACAGCCTTGGATTACAGTCCGACACAGATGCAGATATCCAGAGGATATATAGGAGATGTATTTATCACCAATGGTGCGATAGAACCAACTTTTGAAGCAGAAGCAAAAGAGATCCGTTTCCGTCTTCTCAATGGTTCAAACTCTTCAGTCTATGACTTAGGATTCTCAAATGGGAAAAGTTTTAAACAAATAGGTGGAGACAACTCTCTTTTGGAAGCCCCTGTTTCTATGACACGCCTCGTACTCTCTCCAGGTGAAAGAGCAGAAATTGTTGTAGATTTAAGCAATGACTCTGGAGCATCTTTTACACTGCATGAATACAAAAACAATAAAACATTTATGACAGTCAATGTGAGTAAAAATGCTACAGCAGTCACTTCATTGCCCAACACACTTGCAGAGCTTGACCCTATAGACCTGTCACTTGTCACAAATACAAGAAAATTCAATCTCGGTATGCAAAATATGGTATTTACCATCAATGGAAAAGCGATGGATATGAAGAGAATAGATGAAGTGGTTCCTCTGGGAGATACTGAGATATGGGAAGTAACCAATATGATGGGTATGGATCATAATTTCCATATTCATGCAACACACTTTAGAGTCATTGAACGTAACGGCAGTGCTGCAAATGTACTTGAAAATGAAAAAGGCTACAAAGATGTGGTCTACCTGAAAGGCAAAGAAAGCGTAAAACTCCTGGTCAAGATGACCGACTATGCTGATGCGACTGTACCATACATGTATCACTGCCACTTTTTAGAGCATGAAAATAATGCCATGATGGGTCAGTTTACAGTAGTTTAAAACTTTTGGCACTTTTATAGGTAAGTCCAAATAATATATCCTCCTTTGGACAAGGAATGGCACTTAGACTGAAATCTAAGTGCCATGACATATTAGCCCATTGTCCATACAATAGTGAAAATTTTGATATCAAATCACTTCTAGAGCAAAAAGTGGAACAGATACATGATACCTACCTATATATTACATTCGTAAAAAAAGCCCTCAAACCTCATACACATCAAGGTATCTGTCACAGCTACCTCATCGTTATCGTTATTGCCGTATCCATGTATGTCTGTGCTCATAGCTTTTGAAAAAAAACCAAAAATAAGCTATACTTCCATAAAAAAAGGAGAAATGTATGAAACGGTTTCAACAACGTATCGTACATTTTCTTCTTCTTTTCTATCTTTTCTCGTCCTATCTTGGGGCAACACATATACATCACGATGCACTTGCATCCCATGATAATTGTAAAGTATGTATCGTTGTCAAAAATCTTCATAACGGCGACACACCTGACTCTGTTACCCTGCCCCTTATAGACAGTATTCTTTATCAAAAGATAGCACTATATCAATCCCTCTTTGTTTTCGAAACTTTTAAAGGTTTTGACGCACACGCTCCCCCGTTATTTTCCTGAAAAATTCATATAACCCATACCAATATTGATATGCCTGGTGTGAGACAGATGTTCTGTATTCATAACAGGCCTGTACTCCCTATTCAATGTATATAAGGAAAATACCCCTATGACAAAAAAAATCATTCTATTGTCCATGGCAGCTTCCGTCAGCCTTTTCGCGCAGAGCGAACTGGAAGAACTGAAAGCACTCCTGGCACAACAGATCAAAACAACACAGGCACTGCAAAAACGTGTCGAAGATCTTGAAAAAAAACAGACACATGTTGCAGCAGAAACTACAGAAAAAGAACAACATGTTGTGCAAAAAGAAAAGAAACAAGCAACAGTAAAAAGAAAAGAACCCAAATTGGCCAAAACCGAACCGTCTGCAGAGGAAGAAGCGTATGGTGAAACAGACGATACAGTGTCATTACAACAAAATACGCAGACATTCGACCAAAAATCTTTTCTTCCCGATATCGCCCTGATTCTTGACGGCTCTGCGGTGGGACGCAGTGTAGACAACAGTACCTATGAAACACAATCCATCCCGGGGTTCAGCAGCTATGATCCTGACGGGGAGACTGAAATTCCGTTCAATAAAAACCGGGGATTCAACTTTAACTATGCCGAACTTGCTCTGCACTCTACCGTGGGACCCTACTTTGATGCCGATGCGATCTTCCACCTGCATCCCGATGAATTCGAAATTGAAGAGGCTTACATCACTTCACGAAGCCTGCCCAATGGTTTACGGGCAAAACTCGGTAAGTTCAGAAGTGAATTCGGACGCATCAATGCCATACACCAGCATGCCTGGAAATTCACTTCCCAGCCTCTTGTCTATGAAGCACTGCTTGGTCCTGAAGGTATAAACGATGCAGGGGCACAGCTTCAGTGGGTACTCCCTACCGATACCTATATGATGCTTGGCCTTGAAGCGATGCAGGGCAGCAATGATATCAGTTTCGGTGACACGGAAAAGAACAATCTCTATATCGGTTATCTCAAAAGCAGTATAGATGTTGGAGATACAAGCACCCTGCTTGGCGGTCTTTCCATTGCGCACGGGAAAAATGAAGAGGGGCTTGACACGGACATCTACGGTGCGGACCTCACACTCAAGACCGCACTGGACAGTTATAGCTCTCTGACCTGGCAGTCAGAACTGCTTTATCGGGACAAAGACACCGAAACCGGAAATGAAAAACAGGCCGGATACTATACACAGCTGGTCTATCAATATGACCAGAACTGGGCAGGCGGCATTCGGTATGACTCGCTCTTCAAAAACATTGACGAACAGCCAGAAGACCTGGACCGATACACGGCCATGCTGGAGTATAAACCCTTTGAGTTCACCAAATTCAGACTGCAGTATACCTATGATGATTCAAAAGCATTCGGTATAGAACAGCAGCGCAGGAATGTTTCCGAAATACTCCTCGGATTTACCATTGAAGCAGGCGCACACGGCGCACACGCATTTTAGGAGAACCTCATGAAAAAAATTATTTTACTGACCCTTGTCTTTTCTATATCGCTGTTTGCAAAACTCAATGTAGTTGCAAGTTACCCCTATCTTGGCAAGATTGTCCAGGCAGTCGGAGGAGACCATGTGAAGGTCAAGGTGCTGGCTTCGGCAAAATTCGACCCTCACTTCATCATTCCAAAACCCTCACTTATCCCTGCCATTGCCCGTGCAGATATACTTGTCGCAAACGGAGCCGGTCTGGAGATAGGCTGGCTGCCACCCCTGATAAAACGTGCCAATAACCCCAAAGTTCGTATCGGGACAGAAGGCTTTGTGGATGTCAGTCGCAGCATTCACCTCATAGACAAACCAAAAGCAGTCTCACGCGCCTATGGAGACGTACACCCGGAGGGTAATCCCCATTTCGCTACCGACCCCCACAATGTACTTCCGATTGCACGCTATATTACCAAAAAACTCTCTAAACTCGATACGGCGAACGCCTCAGTGTTTGCACAGAATCTTTCCCGTTTTACGGCACGGTGGAAACAGTACCTCAATACATTTGACCGGAAAATGAAAGCATGCAGCGGAAAAAAAGTAATACAGTATCATGAACTCTACAACTATCTTCTCAAACGTTACCACATCAAAGCCGTAGGAACCATAGAGCCGCTTCCGGGCATTTCTCCAAGTTCCAAACACACTATGGCTTTGATCACAAAAATGAAACAGGAACATATCAGTACCATTTTACAGGATGCCTATCATGAGAAAAAGACTGCCAAATTCATTGCAGCCAAAACAGGAGCAAGGGTCGTTATACTGCCACACGATGTCGGCGCTGTAAGTGGCACAAATACACTTGAAGACTTCTATAATCTTATAGCGAAGAGACTATGTCGCTGATCACATTACTCTGGCCGGCTTTTGCACTGGCGATACTGCTGGTCTTTATCCATGCTGTTTTCGGACTGGAGATCATCAAGCGTGGTGTGATCTTTACCGATCTTGCCATTGGTCAATTCGCTGCGATCGGCGTAGCACTCAGCCTCCTCTTCTTTGATGGGAAATATGCTTTTGTGCTTACCCTGCTTTTTGCACTCATCGGGGCACTGCTCATCTCTATTGCTACCCATCGCATCAAACATATCGAAGCTTTTATCGGTATGCTTTACGCCTTGGGGGCAAGTGCGATCATTGTGCTGCTCTCCAATACCACACAGGGAACGGAGCTTTTCAACAAGCTTCAGGCAACCGATATTCTTTTCACTATGCCATCGGACCTCTGGGAGCCGCTGATACTTTACAGCAGTATCGCTCTGCTTTTTTATCTTTTTCACAAGTCACTGTCAGGTATAAAAAAAGAGATGTTTTTCTTTGGTCTTTTAGCGCTGACCGTTACTTCTTCAGTCCAGCTTGCAGGGGTTTTAGTGGTTTTCGTACTACTTATTGTTCCCGCATTTCTATCATTATTGCAGCATAAGTTCAACCCTCTCGTCTTTGCCTGGGTCGTTGGATCTGTCATCATCATGCTTTCTATGACTATTTCATATATTTATGATCTTCCTACAGGTTATACTATCGTATTTCTTGCTTCTTTAACAGGAATTGTAAGTGCGTTGATTATTTCAAAATGAATTTTCCCGGCATTTCAAATACCGGGAAAGAGGGAGAGGTTAGCAGATCAATAGAGACTTTCTATCATCTTGTCAAGACGGTTTTTCGCTCTGTAGAGGAAAAGCGTACTTTTACCGGAGAGTTTTCCCTCTTCCGACATAGGCGTGTTTAGGAACTCTTTGATGGTCTTGATGAGTTCATAGGTATCCTCCATCTCTTTGAGAGATTTGGCATGGTAATCTGCCGATTCATCATCGCTCTTTTCGAGATGATGGATCCGCTTGAGTTTTCCTTTCTGCTCATGCAGGATCACTTCATAATTCTTCAGTGTCTCAATGGCATCTTTGATATGGGCATCTATACTGTCCATCTCATCTTTACAGGTACCTTTCAGTTCTGCATACTCTTCGGCTTTTTTCAATTGCTCTTTGGCAAACGCAAAATTACCTGCAGCTTTTATGCTGACACGGATCTTGTAGACAATAAACATCACAAGCAGTACCGCAATTGCCAATATCGCTCCACCAACCATTGGATTATCCATTCCTACAAGAGAACCCAAACCTGCCAGAAGATTTTTATATGTTTCAACCGACAGTATATTGTTCGGGTTAAGCGTGGTTCCGATTTTTGATGCGGCAAAGTAAATAAGTCCGATAAACGTAGCCGCTCCAAAGACCAGGGCAAGCAGGAAACCGGTGAATTTACCACTGGAGACATCACGGATATGGACCGGCGGAACCTCCTCTTTGGTTTCAAATACAACAGCTTCTTCTTCCTCACCACCCTCCTTGGTACCGCTATAGCCCAGTGTTTCCAACATCTCTTCACACTCGTCCATACCGCCTTTCTCAAGAGATTCTTTGGCAGCCTCAAGATCTTTGAGATCATCCGAAAGCAGGAGCTTACACTCTTCCATCTGTGCTTCGGCATCATGAACGATATGTTTGGCTTTCTTAACAAGAAGTACAGCAGCATCCTCATTGTTCAGATTGGCGATCTGCGAATCAAGATCTTCTTCTGTTACTTCTTCAGCCTCTTCAGTTTCATCGGAAACTTCCGTTTTTTCAGTTTTTTCGACATCGGCCGGAACTTCTTCATCCTTTTCAGGAACTTCAGTCTCCTCTATTGTCTCATTCTCAGGTTCAGTCACCTTCTCATTCTCCTCCGGATTAAGCAGTGCTTCCTCCAGATTTTCACCTTTTACTTCAAGCTCTTCATTTTGTTCTTTATGCTCACTCATCAACATACTCCTTCCTTTAAAATTTGCTACTGCCTCCTTTTTTTCTTCTACAATGCAGCAACCTATTTTTATTTTAGCAAAAAAATATCTCAAAAGGTTAATCTATATCAATTTTTTACTACACTTGGATATAATCTGTTAAAAATTTATCCCAATCAAAACAGGGATACATAGGATTAATATGGGTATTTTAGTCGCACTGCTGGTTCTTTCCGTACTGATCTTCTTTCATGAGCTCGGGCACTTTACTGCTGCACGTTTTTTCGGTGTACAGATCGATGTTTTCAGCATAGGATTCGGCAAACGTCTCTGGACGAAAAAGATCGGAAAGACCGAATGGAGCATCTCAGCCATTCCTCTTGGCGGCTATGTCAGGATGAAAGGCCAGGATGACACCGACCCGACAAAGGTCAGCTACGATGAGGACAGTTACAATACCAAAAAACCCTGGCAGCGCATCATCATTCTTCTTGCCGGGCCTTTTGCCAACTTCCTGATGGCCTTTCTGCTCTACCTGGCCATCGCCTACATGGGTGTACCCAAGCTGCTTCCGTATGTGGACAAGGTCACCAAAGATTCTCCGGCCTATCAGGCAGGCATCCAGAAAAAAGACAGGATCCTTCAGATCAACGGTGTCAACATCAAATACTGGGAAGATATCGGCAAACAGATCAATACTTCACAGGGAAAACTCACAATGATCATCGAAAGGGATCATCACCTCAAAACACTTATACTTGAACCCAAAGTGATCGAGGACAAGAATATTTTCGGAGAAACGGTCAAACGGCGCATTATCGGTATTACCCCTCTGCCGGAACAGACAACAGTGGTCTACGGTTTTACGGAGGGTCTCAAATATGCCTGGGATGAAACAGTCAAGTCAAGTACCCTGATCTTTAAAAGTGTACAGAAGCTCATTACCGGAGCGGTCAGCACAGACCAGCTTGGAGGGATCATCACCATCGTTGATGTCACCGCGCAGGCGAGCCATGCCGGCATTCTGGCACTCTTTTTCTTCACAGCCCTCATCTCTGTGAACCTGGGAGTACTGAACCTTCTGCCTATCCCTGCCCTGGACGGCGGACACATCATGTTTAACCTCTATGAGATGCTGAGAGGCAAAGCCCCAAGTGAGAATGTCATGTATTACATGACCGTAACAGGGTGGGTACTACTTGGCGGATTGATGTTCCTTGGAATTTATAACGATATCCATCGGTTGATGGGCTAACCTCTTATTTTGCAAAAGGAATTAAGAATGTTGAATTATGAATTTTGGTATGCTTTTCTTAACGAAAAGCTTTGATAGCGGTAGGGTGCCGTGCCCTCACGGCACTAACAAAGGATGCTAATATGATACTGGACAAAGAACATTTAAGAGCGAATCTCGATGAAGTCATCTGGAACATAGAAGAGGCGCGCATCTCGGTCAGCGAGCACCATATCGTGCAGCTGGTCGCGGTAGGAAAATACACCGAAGTGGAGAACATTGCCACACTCTATGAACTGGGACAGAGGGCTTTCGGTGAGAATCAGGTACAGCAGCTCAAAACCCGCATGACAGTACTTGAAGAACTCCCGCTTGAATGGCATATGATAGGTACGTTACAGAAGAACAAGATCAACAATCTCATTGACCTGCGTCCTTCACTGATGCACTCTCTTGACTCTCTTTCCCTGGCTGAAGAGCTCAACAAGAAACTTGGAGCCAAAGAGGCCAATATGCACTGCCTGCTTCAGATCAACTCTGCAAGAGAAGAGAGCAAATCGGGTGTGACACCCGAAGAGGCCCATGACATCTACCTTCAGATCAAAGAGAGCTGCCCCAATATCACACTTAAAGGCGTTATGACCATTGGTGCACACACCGACGATACTTTACTTATTCAGCAGAGCTTTGAGATCACACACGGTATCTTTGAGACTTTGGGAAAAGAGGGAGCGACTGTCTGCTCAATGGGTATGAGCGGGGATTACCCTCTGGCGATTAAATGCGGATCAAACCTCGTGCGTGTGGGTTCAGCACTCTTCAAATAGACTGTGGGCAGTTTGGCCCATACAGTTATCCGGCCAAGACCAGATCATCATTTAATCGTTCAAATCCCTTCTTCACATCCTCTTCGGTCACATCTGACATCAGATCGATATAATAACTGTACTTCAGCGATAGCCCTTTTCGTACCTCCATATTGAGATAGGAGCTTGGAAAACCATTGATACATTTTGTCTGAACATTCTGTGTACTGTTGCAGGCAATACCACTTTTATGAGTGATGTCAAGATGATAGGGACAGCTCTTATCGAAGGTGTACAATCCTTCCATTGTCTTTTGTATCATTTCGTTTTTAGGGAAAACTGTCAGTTTTAAACAGGGGAGCGGAGTTTTCAGGATATTCTTGTCATAGACATTCACTATGGCCTTGTCGCCACAGGCACTCAGAAAAAACAGACAGATACAAAGTGAAATCGTCTTTTTCATTTCCTGTTTAGTCTGTATTATGAAGCGGTTTGTATCTGACAGCTTTCGCAAACACCGTAAAGATTCACTTGGCGGGTACTCAGCTTGAAATGTTCTTTCTCTGTCATCTCGTGGAAGATTCTGTCTGTCGTCTCCATACAGCTCATATCTTTTACCGCACCACATTCTATACAGATAAGATGCATATGGTCTGTCTTTGCAAGCTCATATTTCGATTTTTTGCCAGCAATGGGTACTTCCACCAAAATACCGTTCTCCTGCATCAAAATGATGTTTTTGTAGATCGTAGCAAGAGAGAGGGATGGATGCACTTTGATCACTTCCGCATAGATGTCATCCACCGACATATGTCCGTGTTTCTCTATGACTTCGAGAATATTCATACGCTGAAATGTCGCTTTTAGACCACTCTCTTTGAGTAGTGCTGCATAATCTGTCATTGTTTTCCTTTCCGTGACAGGAATTGATACGTTAGCCCCGCACCCTCGCAAAAAAGGGAGGGAGAAGAAGTTCGGGTACGGAGCTAGCGTATCATTTCCAAACAGCTCCGGGGAAAAACCCGGAACATTGTCTTGTAAGCTTACAGTTCGTCAGCGTGTTTTTCAAGATAGGAAGCAACACCTTCAGCATCCGGCTTCATACCTTCATCACCCGGCTGCCAACCAGCAGGACATACTTCACCATGCTCATTGGTAAAGAGCATTGCATCTACCATTCTGAGCATCTCATCTTCATTTCTTCCGAGAGGGAGGTCATTGATGACCGCGTGTCTGATCGTTCCGTCAGCATCGATAAGGAAAGAACCTCTCAGTGCTACGGCTTCGTCAAGAAGTACGTCGTAATCTCTTGAGATCTGCTTGGTAAGGTCTGCGACCAACGGGAAGTTGATACGGCCGATACCACCCTGCTCTACCGGAGTCTCTCTCCAGGCAAAGTGTGAGAACTGACTGTCTACGGACACACCGATGATGTTAATCCCTCTTTTTTTGAACTCATCTGCTCTGTGAGAGAACGCGATGATCTCTGAAGGACATACGAAGGTAAAGTCAAGCGGGTAGAAGAAAAGAACCGCACCTTTTTCACCGAGGTTGTCCATCAGGTTGAAATCCTCTACGATCTGACCGTTTGCGAGTACGGCTGTTGCTGTAAAATCAGGAGCTTTTTTTGTTACTAACATATTTTTTCCTTAGAGATAATTTTTATTACGTAAGAATTCTAGCATAGTTTCTTTAATCTATTATTAAAAAACATTAAATAGGATAAAAAATATCCTATTTTGTTTTAAAACGGTAACAAACCGAACTTTTTGATAAATGCTTCGTCGATATCGATCAGCCCTTTCTCCTGTAAACTGTCCAATACCTCTTTCGTACAGAAGGTATCTCCCGGCCATTCACGCATAAAGCCGTCCACTTCGCTTTTGTTGGTTGCATCGATAGCAATGATGGATTTCAGTTTCACATCACGCTGCGCATCAATATTATTTACCACACGCCAGATGAGCATATAGGGATCGTTCAGGTCATTGTTTGCCTCATCGATTACCACGAGCACTCTGATATGTGCTTTGAGCACCCGCAGTTTTTTCATGAGTTTCTGCTGGGAACGTTCTTTTTTTACAGCAATGACACAGACAGGATTTTTTGTATGGGTCATATACTGTTTGAGGCCAACCACAGAAGCATCGATCTCCTGTATTGTGGCAAGCAGTATTTCATCGCTCAAGAGTTCCCCTATACCCTCTTCCACTTCATAACCAGTGGCATCTACCCCCAGTTTTCCGCCTACGAACTGTTCACTTGAAGAATGGTCCAGATGGTCCACGATCCCCTGGGTGATCAGTATTTTATCTTTACTGAGCCTGTTAAGGATATGCTCTGTCAAAGCTTCTGCCTCCTCGAGCTCCGGTGCATTCTCACCCACAAAAAGGGCATGTTTGACGAAGCTCATCTGCCCCACACCCCAGAAGGCATGCATGAACTGCTGGGCATGTCCTTTGTACATCACTTTCATTTTAGCCAGTATCAGATTATGGAACACGCCATTCTCCGGCATATTGTAATCTATAAGGTCCGGTGCCATCGGTTTTAGCATTGGTAAAAAGACACGTTCGGTCGCCCACCCCATATACTTGTCCTCCAGCGGCGGCTTTCCCACCACTGTAGCTGCAAAGACAGGCTCTTTCTTCATTGTGACCGTCTCTACCTCCATGACAGGGAAAGGCTCTTTGAGCGTATAATAACCGGTATGGTCACCAAACGGCCCTTCTATCTCCATCTTTTCAGGATCAACGAAACCTTCAATGACGATATCCACATCTCTTGGAATATAGATATTATTGCTGATAGACTTCACAAGCTGGGCATTTTTATTTCTTACAAAACCATACAATAACATTTCGAACATTCCGTGCGGCATCGGTGCCTGCCCGCACCAAATGTAAAGCGGGTCACCACCTATTGCTACCGTTACAGGCATCTTCTTTCCTGCTTTTTGGTACTGGTCAAAGAAGTGCGAAGCGTCTTTATGGATCTGCCAGTGCATCCCCAGTCTGTTCTTGTCATACTGCTGTAATCTGTACATCCCGAGATTCTGCATCTGTCCGTCAAGGCTCTGGGTATAGACCTGCCCCATCGTAATGAATGGACCCCCATCCTCTTCCCATGTTTTAAGGATGGGCAGTCTGTCAAGATCGACCTCCTCTTTGGGAATAATCACTTCCTGGCATTCCCCTTTGAATTTCAAACGTTTTGGAAAGACGTTTTTCAAAGAAAAGAGTTTGGGGATCATCGCCAGTTTGGCTTTGAATGTTTTGGGCGGTTTGAGCTTGAGGAGTTCCTCGATACCCTCAGCCACATTATCCGGATGCTTGCCGAAGATCTTCTCGGTGATCTCTTTGTTCGCAAAGATATTCATGAGTACGGGCATCTCATACTCGATACCCTTGGCTTTATTGACGGGTTTGGTAAAGAGAATCGGTCTGGAGTCTTCTTTTTTCACTTCTATGTAAGCGACATGGGGAATTTCAAGCTCCACATCGAGAGGTTTATCTATCACCTTTAAGTTACCGTTATCTTTGAGCCATTGGATGACATCTTGCATGCTTTACCTTTAAACTTTAAATAGTTAAAGATTATAGCAAAAAATCCATTGCAATTGCCTACAGAATGTCACGGATATCTCTATTTACTTATTCCCAACCGTCCTCGGTGGGAATGCGTACGAGAGCCTATGTCACAAAAATATTTCCACCTCAATCAAACCCGATATTTCTTCATAATCCCTGGCAGAACTACCTCGCCAATGCCTCGCTTCATCTACATATCCACGTTTTATATTTTGTATCGACTTCTACCCGTGGTTTTATCTTTTTTTCTGTATAGTAGTTTAGAAAAATAAAAGCTTGATTGAGAATTTTTTGAGTATTATATTCTATAATTGGATATGTATTCCAAAACATTGTTTAGGTATGAATCAACAATAAATATAAAGGATATTTTATGCGTTATTTTATGATATTGCTATCAATGCTATTTTTATCAGGCTGTATTCCTTATGCTGATCATGCACTCACTAAACCCAATAAAGAACAGATAGACCCATCTATCTTAGGAACTTGGTTTTGGAAAGATGACCGTGAATTGGGATACATCCACATAGGACTAGATAAAGAAACAAAATTGATTCGACTCATCATGATAGAGATGAAAAAAGATGGCAGATTAAAATCTACAGAGTTATTTGGTCACACATCATCACTAAAAGGAAACAAGTACCTAAATCTCAAATGGACACATCCAGAAGATAACAAATCTACGGGATACATGTTTATGAAATATAGTGTAACGTCAGATGGTCTTGGTATTGGATTTATGAACAGCGAAGTGGCCGAAAAGGCAATAAAAGCCGGAACACTCAAAGGTAAAGTAGAAAAAGGTAAATGGCTATCATCAGTTTATATTACAGAAGGATCCGAAAAGCTTCAAAAGTTTATCCTAAAAAATGACAAAGCGTTATTTCCAGAAATGAAGTATTTAGCGAGGCTAAAACTACCAGATCATAAAGTGAAATAGCTGCTCTTTACGTGTCTCATAGCTAAAGCATATCGATGTGAATTATTAAAAAAAGATTCTGATAGGATATGACATCCCACCAGAGGACTGGCGGAATAAGGGAAAGACTTACAATCTCTCCGGCATCTCATCTTTGAAGGCGATCTTCTCGGCATTCTCGAGGATCTCCAGTGCGCCGTTCTCTATCATTTTCTCTGCCAGTTCATCACCGAGGATATCCGCTCCATCCAGCGCTGAAGTAAGGCTTTCATGAAGAATATGCGTACCGTCAGGGTAACCGATCATCGCTCTTACACTGATAGTGGGAGCTTCATCATCCTCTTTCTTATCCATCATGGCATTGACCGCAACAGGCGCGGAGCATCCTGCACCGATAACAGAGATGAAGTCCCTCTCCACTTTCGTACAGATAAAGGTCGGCTCGTGGTTGAGACTCATGGCGATCTCTCTGACCCTCTCGTTGTCTGCGACGATCTCGATGCCCAGTGCCGCCTGTCCCATAGGAGGGATGAAGAAGTCCAGCTTTTCTACATAAGGGATATCTTTGAGCAGATCGAGTCTGTAAAGCCCTATGTACGCAAGGATGATCGCATCGTACTGCCCCTCTTTGAGCTTTCTCAGACGGGTATTGACATTTCCTCGGAGATCTTTTACTTTCAGGTCCGGGCGCTTCTCAAGCAGCTGCATACGGCGTCGCAATGAAGTCGTACCCACCACCGCACCTTCAGGAAGTTCACTCAGGCTTTTGTAGGTGTGGGAGAGAAAGACATCGCTCTGGTCCTGACGCTCGGTAATGGCACAAAGTTCCAGCCCTTCGGGGATATAGGTAGGTACATCTTTCAGTGAATGCACTGCCAGATGGGCATTGCCCGCGATCATTTCATCTTCGAGTTCCTTGGTAAAGTGCCCTTTACCCCCGACCAGTGCCAGAGGTTTGTCAAGTATCTTGTCACCCTTTGACGTGATCTCATTGAGTTCCACTTTTACATCCGGGAACGTTGTTTCGATCCGCTCTTTGATATGATATGCCTGCCATAAAGCGAGGTTGCTCGCCCGTGTCGCTATAACCAGTTTTTCCAAATCTCTCCCCTTTATTAATTAAAAAAGGCTTATTTAAGCTTTTTATATCCGTCTCTCATCTTGTCCCACTGACCGTCAATATACACAGTAGGTGTTCCTGAAACCATCATCCTACCCGCAGCTTTTTCATCTGCTTTCATGGCATCTGTCACCTCTTTGGCATTGATCTTTGCTTCGGTGATATCATACCCGGTATGTTTCTTTACTGCCGCGATGATCTTCTTTTTGTTGGTCTCTCTCGGATCGATCTTGAGAGAATACATTTTCTCCACTACATCCGTTTTGCCTTCCTTCTGAGCCACGTGCATGATACGTGTCAAGGAACCTGAGACCGGATGGATCCTCATGAGAGGCAGGTGGTAGTAGTAGACTGCCATCAGGTTAGGATTCTTCTTGGCTGATGTCAGTATTTCAGGAACGACATCACGACAGAATGGACACATCGGATCAGAGAAAACAAGGATCTTGTGTTTGGCATTCTTGTTCCCCATCAGCAGGTGCGCATCGTCATACATTTCATTTGGCACTGTCGGCTTGATCTCGTTGCGGTAATCTCTTCCCGTCTTTAGATTTACCAGATGCCCCGTGGCCAGCCCGTCTTTATTCACGAAAATCATTTCAGGCGCGTCTATGTCCTTGTTTTGGTACTTCAGCTGCATAGAGGTCAGATACACATCCCAACCCGGGATATCTTTATGTGTTTTCTTTTCGAGTACTTTGATACCCTTGACCTCGACCTGCGGGTTTTTGACTATATTTCGTTTAATATACTTCAACAGTGCTTTATTGTCTACCTGTGCATTAGCGCTCAATGCGATCGTCACGATCACTGTGCTCGTCAATAATTTCGACATCAATGACATTGTCATCTCCTTTGTTTTTGTTAAATTTTGTTTGTTCAGGGGTGATTTTAGCAACAAAACGTAAATACATTGTATAGCTCAATGCCAGAACCCCCAATATATCTGTCAATACCCCGGGGATGATCAAAAGTATCGCACCTAACAGGTAGGAAGTACTGGCATTCTGAAACTCTTCAAGACTCAGTTTCCCCATAGAAACATGAGAAATATTTCCCATCAGTGTATAGGGAGTGTACTGAAGCAGCCTGATCCCTAATATCATCGTGGCTACGATCCAGATCACTGACCACCAGAAGCCTATACGCTCTCCTACATAGAGGGAAAGGTACAGTTCCAGCAACATAAAAGGAATCATGATCAGTAAAAACATATCAGACCCTTTCTCCTACGACATCGAGGATATCATCAGCAGAGACCTCTTCTTTGACAAGCCCCTCTCTGCTGATGAACTCGACCAGCCCATCCTGAAGCTTTTTGCCGATGACCACTGCATGGGGAATACCAAGCAGCTCATAATCCTTCATTTTGGCACCAAAACGGTCTTTCCTGTCATCGAAGAGTATATCCAGACCTTTGGCACTTAGCGCATCGTAGAGTTTTTCACCCAATGCCACCTGTGCTTCGTCTTTAATGTTGGAAACAATCAGCTGAAGGTCGAACGGGGCGGACTCTTTGGTCCAGATGCATCCTCTCTCATCATGGTTCTGCTCGATAATGGCTGCCAGCAGACGGCTCACACCGATACCATAGGTTCCCATGACCATCGGCTGTGCCTTTCCGTTCTCATCGAGGAAGGTTGCGCCAAGCGGTTCGGAATACTGTGTGCCAAGCTGGAAGATGTGTCCGGCCTCTATCCCTTTGGTATAACGCATCGGTGATCCACATTTCGGACAGAGATCTCCCTCCTGTACTGCTGCGATATCATGATAGTCACCCGCCATGCCTTCGAAACTGACCCCGGCCAGATGCTGATCTTTCTCATTTGCACCACAGATCATGGAGTCTGCTTCTTTGAGATTGTTGTCGAGTACCACTCTGACCCCTTCAGGTACGACCGTCGGCCCCATGTAACCTGCCAGCAAACCGGCAGCTTCCAATTCCTCTTCACTGATATCGACCAGATCATTGGCATTGACTGCATTGCATGCTTTGACTTCCTGGAGTTCGTCGGAACCGCGAAGGGCGAAAAGTACCACTTCACTCTTTCCTTCATCATAGAGTGCACGTTTGGCAACCGTTTTTACCAGATAATAAGGATCGGCATCGAAGAAAGTACTCAATGCTTCGATGGTCGTCGTATCAGGCGTGTGAACCTTGCCTGGTTCTGTTTCGGGCGCTTTGGCCTCACAGGCTTTCTCCCGACGTACCGCCGCTTCAATATTGGCACCATAGTCACAGTTGTCGCAGACCACGATGGTATCTTCTCCGCTGTCTGCCAGTACCATGAACTCTTTGCTTCCGCTTCCGCCGATAGCGCCGGAGTCTGCTTCGACCACTTTGAACTCAAGTCCCAGACGGGTGAAGATCTTCTTGTAAGTCTCTTCCATCAAGGCAAATTCACGTTTCATATCTTTTTCGGACACATGGAAACTGTACCCGTCTTTCATCAGAAACTCACGCCCCCGCATAAGACCGAAACGCGGTCTGATCTCATCACGGAACTTCAGGTTGATCTGGTAGAGATTTAAAGGCAGCTGCTTGTAGCTTTTGACACTCTGACGTACCAGGTTCACCATCATCTCTTCATGCGTCGGACCAAGTACGAACTCATTGTTCTTGCGGTCTTTGAAGCGCAGGAGCTCTTTACCGTACTTCTCGTAACGTCCGCTCTCTTCCCAGAGCGATGCCGGTGTTACAAAGGAGAGACTGACCTCCTGACACCCAGCTTTGTCCAGTTCCTCTTTGACGACACTGCGTACCCTGTCGAGTACTTTTTTGCCCAGGGGAAGAAAATTGTATAGTCCGCTTCCACCTACCGACTGAATAAATCCTCCGCGGATCAGATAGATGTGACTTGCAAGGGTTGCATCGTTGGGGGTCTCTTTGGTCGTAGGGATCAATAATCTTGAAAATCTCACGCGCTGTATCCTTTGGTATGATGATCGTTTTTGTACTGCTTGAAGTCCACATGTTCCGTATCGATGCTGAACATCTTTTTGACCGCTTCAATACAGTTGGCATTCTTACTCTCGGTCGAAGAGGCTCGGAGGTTCTGCGTCGGATCGTGCAGAAAACGGTTAAACATTTGCTCGGCCATCTTTCTCATATTGGATTCATACTCTTTGGGTACAAAACCTTTTTTCAGTGCACGCTGTATCTCTTTTTCGATGGCTGCCGAGACATGCTGGCGCATCTGTTTGATGACCGGCTCTATGGAAAGTGCTTTGAGCCACGCATAGAACTCTTCCGTATAGCGCTCAACGATCTCAGTTGCTCTTACCGCCTGTTCTTCACGCATGGCATGGTTGTCATGGGAGATAGCACGCAGATCATCGATACGGAAAAGCTGCAGTTTTTCCAGTGTCATATCTTCAATGTCACGCGGGATTGCCATATCGAACCAGTGACGCGGCAGTGTTTCGTTTTCAATAAGACCTTTGGTAATCACAGGATCGGGTGACGAGGTAGCCGAGAAAAGCAGTCTGTAGCGGTTAAGATACTTTGGAAGGTTCTCCATCGTATCGGCTTCGACATCTTCACCGAGCGTATCCGCTACTGCCTGTACCTTTTCAAGGTCCCGTCCTATCAGTACGACATCACAGCCTACCCTGAGCAGATGTTTGGCCGCCAACACGCCCATATCCCCGGCACCGACCACGATACCTTTCATTCCCTGAATATTGTCGCCCAGAAGTTTGTGGGCCTGTGCCACGGCTACCGAAGCGATAGAGATGGGGTTTTGGGAAATATTGGTCGCATTACGCACTTCCGCAGCACATTTGACCGCATAGGAAATGACACGGTTAAGCCTGCGTCCCGCCGTACCATGCTGATAGGAGAACCTGAATGCCTCTTTTACCTGGCCGGTGATCTGTGATTCACCTATGACAAGGGAGTCAAGTGAAGAAACTACCGAGAAGATATGTTCGATCGCTTCTTCGTCATCATAGCGTTTGGCAGAAGTTTTCAGTTCGTAGAAGTTCACATCCTTGTTTTGGCTCATCAGGCCCAGAACGGCATGATAGCTTGAAAAGTTGTCACGTGTGGCCATAACGATCTCTACCCTGTTGCAGGTGGAGACAATAAAGGCTTCATGAACGAATTCGAACCCTACCAGCTGGTCAAGAAAGGTCCTCTTGGCATCATCGTCGGCAAAGGCCAGACGCTCACGCATTACCTGTTCACAATTCTTGTGGGAAAAACTGATGACCTGGTAATACATTAGAATTCCCTCTCTATCATTTCCATAGCGATGTCAGAGAGCGCCTCTTCACCATGGGAGTTCATCAGTTCCACCGCCTCTTCTATCAGCTCTTTGGCCTGGGCATAGCACTTCATGAGTACCTGTCGCTCCTCCATCTCTGTCTTGATCCAGTTCTGTTCATCCGCAGTCAATACTTTTCCGTGAAGAGAGGCAAGTTTCTGCTGTCCTTTTTCGTCCAGTGCTTCATACAGATAGATGTAAGGAAGTGTCGTTTTGCCTTCCACAAAATCATGAAGAGCAGGCTTGCCCAGTGTTGCCGTATCCTGCGTAATATCCAGGAGGTCATCGATCATCTGGAATGCCATCCCCAGGTTCCTGCCGTAGGTCATATATGCCTCTTTGGGTTTGCCGGCAAGCACCGCTGCCGCACCGGCACTGGCTTCTATGAGTGATGCTGTCTTTTGGTAGATCATTTCAAGGTAGATCGCTTTATCCGTATTGAATGTTTTGGAGAGAGAGACATCTTTGAGTTCTCCGAGACTAAGCTGCGTTACGGCATTGGAGACGATCTTCGCTACTACCGGCGAAATATTGTTCAATTCAAAAAAGCCTTTTGAATAGAGGATATCACCCAGCATAATGGCCCTTTTATTGCCGTACAGTGCATTGAGAGAGGGCTTGGAACGCCTCGTATAGGCATCGTCTATAACATCGTCATGCAGCAGACTGGCCGCGTGGATCATCTCCACAATCGCTGCTGTCTTCACAACGGGCAGTCCGTTGCCGGCAATCTTCAAAATAAGCTTTGCCCGCAGTCTCTTTCCCTGCGGGAGTTTGGCATACAGTCCCAGGACCTCTTTGTCATTCAGCTCGGCAATGAATTGTTCTATTTTTCTTTCAACGGAATTTAACACAATTTGTCCTTCTTTTCAGACTGTCATTTTTTAAAAAGTCAATAATTATAACCAAAAATTGTTAATTTTAAATTCAAGTAGCAGATATATTAAAGAAAAGAAGAAGCGGTAAACAGAGAAAATCATAAAAATGAGGAAGTTTTACCGTTTTTCTCTTCCGGACCAGCGGGATTGACCCTGTAGATGACCGCATACATCAACGGTACATAATAGAGGTTCAGTACCGTAGCCCAGGCGATCCCGAAGCCCAGTGAGATCGCCATCGGCTGGATAATGAGTGCCTGCCCGCTGGCAAAGAAGATCATGCTTGAAAGCCCCAGCACCGTGGTAATAGAGGTCAGCAGGATCGGGCGCAGTCTGTATCCGGCTTTCTGCATCATCTCCTGCTGGTCTTTCGAGCCTTTAATGAAAGAGAGCATAATGAGCCCGTCATTGACCACTACCCCGGCAAGGCCGATCATCCCCATGACACCCGGCATAGTCAGGTTGATCCCCATGATGTAGGTTCCCGCCAGCGCCCCTACGATGGACAGCGGTATGGTCGAAACGATGATAAGCGGGAGTACCAGTGAGTTGAACATCCATACCAGCGAGATGAAGATAAGGAAGATCGCGATCATCGCAGCCTGTGTCATCTCTTTTTTCATCTGTTTGTTCTCTTTCTCTTCACCTTTAATGATCACCTTTATACCTTCTTTCTCAAAGGTCTGCAGCAGAGGTTTTATCCTGGTCATCACTTCTGTTGCCAAAACAGTTTTGCTCTCTACTCTGGCAATGACCGTACGTACCCTCTCACCATCTTCTTTAAATATCTTGACATAGCTTTTTTTATAGATAAAGTCGGCAATCTCATCCAGGCGCACTACCTGTCTACCGTCAGGCGTTGTCAGCTTGATGGAGGAGACATCGAGATCTTCATCTTTCTGGGGATCTTCTATGCGCACACGTATGAGCCCTTTGGTGTCGAACATCTTTCCGTATTCACCTTTGAGAAAAGTACCTTTGAGCACAGAAGTAACATAGGCTTCATTGAAGCCAAGCATCTGCCCGTATTCGTTAATACGCAACTTCAGTTCTTTGACACCTTCGGTAGCATTGTCCGTAATGTCAAAAACCCCTTTGATACTTCCAAGTGCTTTCTTCAGCCGATTGATCGCCTCAAACTGTTTCTTTCCATCTGCAGTATTGAGACCTATCTCGATATCGTGCCCCACGATACCTGTCTGCGGAACAAAAATGTTCAGTTCGGAAAATAGTTTCTCGCCGTTTGGCAGTTGCTTCTTCCTGAATGCCTCAACCACATCTTTCTGCGTTTCCGTGGCAATCTCCTGCGCCTTTTTCTCTCTAATCATATCCGAGCCGTCATACTCCAGAGAGAGAATGGGGTTGATGTATTTGTCAAAAAAGTTTTCCGGCGCTTTCTCATGCAGGTTGATAAAGATATGAAAAAGATTCTTTCCTGTCTGGAAGGTCTGGTCCGCATTGAAGTAGAGACCGATGACCGAAGTAATGGAAGAGACTTCCGTATCTTCTTTCCCATAATACTCCAGCAGTTTTTTTTCTATCTCGGTCACCACTTTTTCAGTATCTTCCAGTTTGGAATTGACATCGATCTTCCCGTTCAGGTAGATCTGTGTCGAATCGAACTCCGGAAAAAGTTTAAACTTGGTCAATTCCAGCATCCCCACGGTGGAAAGTATGATGAAAGTTACAAGCAGAAAGAGTGAACGTTTTTTGCGTTTGAGCAGTTTTCCAAGCAGCCTTTCATACATTACATCAAGTTTGATCCAGAAGTCACTCCTGTCATGCCCCTTCTTCATATCTTTCGTAGAAAAAAACTCTTTGGAATGCAAAGGCAGAAAATAGAAGGCTTCAAAAAGTGAGGAGAGCAGCAAAATGGAAATCATAACGGGCAGCACTTTCATGAACATTCCCATCTCACCGCTCATAATGAGCAAAGGCAGGAAGGCAAACACCGTTGTCAACGTGGCTGTCAATACAGCCGGGAACATTTCCAGCGAGCCGTCGATAGCAGCTTCCCTCGGTGCTTTTCCCATTTCCAAATGCCGGTAAATATTCTCCGCCACGACAATGGCTTCATCCACCAGCATCCCCAGGGCTATAAGTGCCCCAAGCAGGGTCAGCATATTCAGACTGTAGCCTATCATATCCGCCGCGATCAGGGTGATCATGAAACTTGTCGGTATCCCTATGGCCACAACCAGTGCGATCTTGTAATTGACACTCAGCAGCAACGCCAAAAACACCAGTATGAGCCCGAAAAGAATATTGGAAGAGACCAGGTTCAAACGGTTTTTGATCCAGACAGAGGTATCGGTATAGGCTTCAAAAACCACGTCCTTATACTCTTTCTGTACCTCCTTGAGCATCTGTTTTATCTCACGGCTCAGGGCAATGGCATTTCCTTTTTTGGTCTTGTTGATATTGATAGAGATATTCTGCACACCGTTGAAGTGGGAAATTTCATTGCTTTCGCTCAATCCAAATTGGACATGGGCAATATCACCGAGACGTACCCTTTTACCGGCAACACTGATCAGTGTAGCTTCCAGAGCTTTGGCTGACTTTTCCCCGTTAATTGTAGAAAGATAGAGATGACTCCCTTTCTGTTCAATCGTACCTATGGGAAAGATGGAGCTGAGTGTGGAGATGGCTTTGTACACACCCTCCTTCGACAGGCCGTAAGCATTAAGCTTGTCATTGTCTATCTGTATAAGTACCTCATCGTCCGCATCCCCACGGATACTGATACTGCTGAGATTCTTATAGGTGCTCAGTTTGCTCTTGAGATCTTCAGCGATATTCAGAAGTCTCTTTTTAGGGACATCTCCTGAGATCGCAACGAGCAGCAAAGGAAAATCATGCACGGTGATCTTGGCGATGGGTTCATCCATATCGGCAGGGAGGTCCCGTCTGATATTGGCAATCACATCTTTGACATCTCCCAGGACAAGCTGGTTCTCACTCCCTTCCTTAATATCTGCACGGATGGAGAAAAAACCGTTCTGTATCACAGTATCTATATTGTTGATCTCGCTGATACTTTTTATTTCATCTTCAATGTTCCTGACCGCCATCTTATCCAATACATCTGCACTGGCACCGGGGTAGCCGCCGGTAATGGTTATCTGATCAAGTGTCGAAGGCGGGAAGATCTCTTTGGGAATATCCTGGTAGGCAAAAATGGAAAGTACCAGCATGAAGGCCATCAGAATATGATTGATGACCGGCCTGTCAACAGCGAAAGTTACGAATTGACGGATCATCTACTCTTCCGTATTGTCAAGTATAAAGATCGTATCGGTTACCCTGTTCTTAAATTTCAAGGCTTCAATATTTTGCTCAAGAAGGACCTTTTCGGCTTTGAGTGCTGAAACTTCCCTCTGCATCTTGTTGACCTCTTTGCTCTCATAATAGATCTGATTGCTCAGGTAGATCTTGATACCTGCCAGGATCAGTACAATCGATATGGAGATCAGAATGATCATCACCATTTTCCAGGTGATCCCGTCGGGTCTTTTTTTCTTCACGCCTTTTGCCATTTTAGCTGTCACTTTTGAACCTGAAACTTCTGAGTTTGGCTGATCGGCTTCTGGGGTTGACCCTGAGCTCCTCTTTGGAGGCGGTCACCGGTTTGCGTGAGAGTGCTTTGCCCAATGCATGCTTCTTACCGCAGGTACAGCGGATCGCATGGGGATCACAGATACACTCCTGACTCCATTTTCTGAAGCGGTTCTTGACCAGTCGGTCTTCCAGCGAATGAAAGGTAATGAGTGAGACCACTTCCCCTTCATAATGTTTGGCTTCAATGGCATCAAGCAGCCCTTCTATCTCTCCGAGTTCATTGTTCACCTCTATGCGGATCGCCTGGAACATCAGGGTCGCCGGGTGTATTTTTCCTCCCGGGGGGATAACGCTTTTGGCTATCTCACTCAGCGCTTTGGCACTCTCTATGGGTGCTTTGGCCCTGGCATCAACCACAGCTGATGCCAGTTTTTTATAGGAACGAACTTCTCCGTAGGTATCGAAGATATACTCCAGCTTCTCTTTGGGATAGGTGTTGACCACCTCATAGGCAGAGAGTGGCGCATTTGCATCCATACGCATATCGAGTGTTTCCGAATCAAAAGAGAAGCCCCTCTCTTTTTTATCGAGCTGCAAAGAGGAGACACCAAAATCAGCAAGCAAAGCGGTCACAGGTGCTTCCTTCAGTGTGGGAAGTACCGTGGCGAACGTACCTTTATAAAGTGTGCTTCTGTCACTGAAAGGTTCCAGACGTTTCCTGGAAAAAGCCAACGCTTCATCATCCCGGTCAATACCGATATGTTTCAAATGATCGTAGCGTTTCAGTATTTCCGAACTATGCCCGGCATACCCAAGGGTACAATCGACGAAATACCCCTTCGGTACTCCCTCGAAACTCTCTAACACTTCTTCCAAAAGTACCGGTATATGCGGAATTTCCACCTGTTTCCCTTCTTCTCAAAAGTGTTGTGCAGCAACCCATACCAACACTCTTCATTCTTCACTATTCACTATTCACTAAATATTACTGTTATAATAGCGAAATAATCCTAACAAAGGTTTCCACAAATGGACAAACATCTCATTGAAGAGATCAAACATGTCTCACTCTCTATGTTCAACAAGAACTTCTTTGGCGTTTATCACGGATCGATCTCGGCGCGTATCTCGGCAAGCGGTTTCCTCATCAACAAAAAAGACACTATCCTCGATGAAATAACGGAAGAAGGGCTCATCGCACTTGACTGTCACAAAAGAGATTACCGATGGAGTGAAGCAAGCATAGATGTTCCCATTCATGAACATATCTATGAGACCATCCCCAATGCCAAATATATCTGCTTCACCATGCCACCCTATGCCACTGCCTATTCATTAAAACACGGAAAGGTTTCTCCTCAGGATTTTCACGGCAAAAAGATCCTTGGGGAGATCATTGTATACGACCCCCAGAGTATCGATGACTGGATAGAACGCGCTCCCTATGAGATACCGCAGTTCTTCCAAAAACATGACAGCCATCTGCTGCTTATCAAAGGATACGGGCTGATTTCATATGACAGAGATATTACCGAAATGGCAAAAAAGGTCGCCATTCTCGAGAACTCCTGCAGACTGCTGGCACTTTCCGCCAACCTGTAAAGTTTTATCACACCCTCGTGTAGTTCGTGATCACCTTCGCTACATTTTTCCGTTACCGGCTTCTACTCACTCAATTGACTTATAACCAGTATACGGATAGCATCATTATTAATATAACTAACACACAAGTGTCAATATCCGGGTAAAGTATATTTTTGTTATAATCAAAGAATTTTTAAACCCAATTACTTCTTATGCCAGGATCAAAGAATGAATCAAACCAAAAAGCGTCTTCAGATCATCAATATTGCTATTTCCCTTACCGATATCGAAACCATACAGCTGCAGATACTCAAACTCTCTGCACTCAGGTCAGACCCTAAACTCCAGGAGATCATCTCCGGCCTTCAGGCACAAAACTATGCCCAGACACAGGCGCTCATTACCACATATATCGAAACTCCGATGGAAGAGATCGTCCAGAGAACACCCCAGAATGATGAGGAAATCATAGATAAGTTTGATCTTTTCGTCACAACCCCTGAAGAGCCAAAAAAAGAGGAGACAGAACTCTTCGATTTCGATACACTGGTTAAAGAACCCAATAATAACAGTACAAAAGAAAGTACTGAAGAAGCGTTTTGGGAAGCACCAGAATCGGTACAGACACAGCAAGACGATACTTTCGATGATCTGCTGAATCTGACAGCGGATGATGTCATGCCCGGCAACATTGAACTCGATATCAGTCATACACCCCATGATGACTTCTTCGATACACCTGATGAAGATTCCCCTATGACCAAAGAGAGTCACATAGACACCAACTTCATCCCCAAAGATGATTTTTTCGATACCGTTGACGGACTTGACACAGCTACTTCCCTTGACACTGAAAAGAACGGAGGCTTTGCAAACCTTTCCGAAACAGATAGAGAAGAGATACATGAAGAAACAGGTATAGTGAAAGAGGAGACACTATTTGAAACTGTAGGCAAAGAAACACGCTGCGCGGTACCTGAAGCAGCCCCCGTACCACTAGACAAAAGTAAAGCAGAAAGCATGGTGAACGAACATGAAACCCTTACCGGGGCAGTATACAAACCCATCCCCTATATTGACCAGAAACTCAAGAACATGTTGACACAATACCCTTCATTGCATGAGAGCAGCGAGCGTTATGTATCAGTTGACAACTGGCTGCTGAAGATCAGCAACAGGGGATACACAGAGAAGGAGATAGAAGAGATCATTTCACATATCCTGAAGCTCAAAGAGAGCAACGGTATTGCCGAAGCGGCACAGCTTCTGCTTATCAGTGCTGCAACAGAATCGAAATTCGCCCAATTCATGCTGGCTAGAGAACTTTTCAAAGGAGAACTGCTCGAAAAGAACCTGCCTGAAGCCTTTACTCTTATCAACCGTCTTGCCCTCGACGACTATCCCGAAGCGATCTGCGATCTTGCACAGTTCTACGAGAACGGGATAGGCATAGGAAAAGACAGAAAAAAAGCAGAGGAGCTCTACCGTGAAGCAATGGAACAGGGGGTTAAAAGAGCCGCTCTCCATTATGAAAGAGTACAAAAAGCCAACAGAGGACTTCTTGGAAAATTCTTTGGCAAAAAATAATTCTATATTATTGTGGTACGTAAACACACACCCTACAATTTTAATCTTTTGATCCCCTCATATGCCACATCCATCATCCTGTCTATCTCTTCATACGTGATGATATAGGGAGGCATAAAGTAGATCACCTGTCCCAGTGGCCTTAAAAGCACTCCCTCATTCAAACCATGTGTATATATCTTCAACCCGATACGCTCTTTGACATCATACCCTTGAAGTTCAACTGCGGCTACCATACCCTGCTGTCTGACCTCTTTGACATTTTCCAGAGCAAGAAAACGTTCCAGTTTCTCTTTAATGTATTGTGACTTCTTCTCATTCTCAGCCAAAACATCGTTCTGTTCAAAAAGTTCCAGCGTCGCCAAAGCAGCCGAACAGGCTAGCGGATTGCCTGTATAGCTGTGGGAATGCAGGAATGCCTTGTACTCATTATAGTCACAATAGAAAGCGCTGTAGACCTCGTTGCTTGTCATCACCACGGAAAGAGGCAGATACCCTCCGGTCAAGCCCTTAGAGAGTGTCATGAAATCTGGAGAAATGCCGGCATGGTCACAGGCGAACATCCTGCCCGTACGTCCAAATCCGGTCATGATCTCATCCGCGATGAGATGCACATCGTACGCTGCTGTCAATGCTCTTGCACCCACAAGGTATTCGGGGTGATACATGTGCATTCCTCCTGCTCCCTGTATCAGCGGTTCAAGGATCAGTGCAGCGGTTTCATCTGCTTTGGCTTCAAGCACCTCTCTGAGTACATCAAGGGCTTCTCTGGCTGCCTCCACACTCTGGTCTTTGGGGACGGGGACCTGCCTGTTGGCAATAAGCAGCGGCTCGTAGGTCTCTTTGTAAAGCGACACATCTCCTACCGAGAGTGCACCCAGCGTCTCTCCATGATAGGAGTTCGTCAGGGAGAGAAAAAGTGACTTCTTTTTGCCTCTGTTCCTGTGATAGTGGTAGCTCATTTTCAGTGCTGCTTCGACCGCGCTGGAACCGTTGTCGACATAAAAGACTTTTTTCAACCCCTCAGGCGTGATGTTTACAAGCCTGTGTGCCAGCTCCACAGCCGGTTCATGGGTAAATCCTGCCAACAGTACATGTTCAAGTGTGTCAATCTGTTTTTTCACTCTTTCATTGATAAAAGCATTGGCATGTCCGAAGAGATTTACCCACCATGAACTCACTGCGTCAATGTAACTGTTGCCTTCAAAGTCGTACAGATAGATCCCTTTGCCTGATTTTATCGGGATCAATGGCAGTGTTTCATGATCTTTCATCTGTGTACAGGGGTGCCATATCACTTCTAGGTCACGCTGCATCATTGTATTGTTGTTGATCATTCTTTACCTCTTTACTTTCATGCCCAAGATTTATCATATCTTGTAATATCACAAGCTTATTTGGGTAAAATATTATACAAATTTTTCGATAGAAGGTAGATGAAGTATGATTAGCTGGATGCAAAAACACAATAAATATCTCGTATGGACCATATGGGTAGCGACCATCGCATTTATAGGTGCGGGTTTCGTAGGCTGGGGAACGTACAGTTTCGGTTCCAAAGCGGGCAATGTTGCCAAAGTAGGTAACATTGAGATCAAACAGACACAACTCAATATGGCTTACAGCAACCTCTACAATCAGTACAATGAGATGATGCAGGGTAAGCTCGATGAGAAAAAAGCCAAAGAGATGGGCCTGATTCAGCAGGCCTTCTCACGTATCGAGGTACAGGCCAAACTGCTTAACTTCGCACAGGAGATGGGGATCGTTGTTTCAGACAAAGAGGTGGCCAGGACACTTGCCGGCATCAAAGGTTTCCAGAAAGACGGTGTATTCAATAAAGATATCTACAATGCCTACCTCAGAAGCCAGAGACTCAAAGCCAAGACCTTCGAAGCAACGCTCAAAGATGAGATCACCATCCAAAAGACCCTTGCACTTCTGCATACCGATGCACTGCCTCTTGAGGAAGAGACCGTATCGGCGGCAATGAATATCGCAGACAAGCTGATGTACAAAGTGCTTAAAAGCAACGATGTCAATATCAGTATAGATGATGCCAAACTCAAAGCATTCTGGGAGACACAGAAAGAGAATTTCATGACCCCGCGAATGTACAAACTTTCTATTGTCTGGACAGCAACCAATGGTGTTGACGTGACCGACGAAGAGATCAAAGCATTCTATGATGAGAACTCTTTTAACTATACCGATGCTACAGGCAAGCAGCTTCTTTTCGATGAAGCCAAGGAGCAGGCGAGTAAAGACCTGAAGATTAAAAAGAGTAAAAAAACAGCACAGAAACAGTATATCGCATTTAAAAAAGGTAAATTGGAAAGTACCCAAAGTGTGACACTCCCCGCTAATGACACAACACTCTCCAAAGCACTCTGGGACGACATCCTTGCCAAAGACAGCGGCGATATCGTTAAGCCAAAAGTTGTCGGAGACAGATATGCCACTGTCAAGATAGAAGCAGTCGTCGAACCCAAAGTAAAAAGTTTCGAAGAGGCACGAGAAGAGGTCACAGAACAATACAAACTCCAGGCCAGGAAAGAGACCCTGATGAAACTGGCCGAGACAACACTCAAAACACTGAACGAAAACAATGCAAATGTGTCCGAATATGTTACTTTAGAGAAAAATGACAACCTGAAAACATTAAATTCAGAAGAAAGTTTACAATTTGTACAAAAACTCTTTACATCTTTAAAAGAAAAGGGTATTATAAGCATAGCGGATAAAGTAGTAGTTTACAAAATTATGGACCAGAAATTCCTAACAGCTGAACAAAACAGAACAGATTTTGTAAAACAGACTGTCAATCAAATGAAAAGCAGAACATTTGAAGCCAACCTCATCAAGATGTTGGATGCAAAATATCCTACGGAAGTTTACATGGGAGGACTTAAAAATTGAGTAATACAATTTTAGCTATAGACATTGGTTCGACTAAAGTATGTGCAATCATAGCTGAAATTGACGATGAGGGTAAACTTCAGGTACAGGGCCACGGGATCGCTAAATCCCAGGGGATCAAAAAAGGTGCCATTACCAACATCGAACTCTCTTCCCGTGCTATCAAAAAAGCCATTAATGATGCCAAGCGCATCGCCGGAAGCAATATCACTTCAGCAACAGTCTCCATTTCCAATGCATATGCAAAGAGCCTGAACTCCACAGGTATCGTCAACATTCCGCACAAAGACATCTCCATCAAAGAGATCAACCGTGTCATGCAGACTGCACTCTACAATGCCAATGTCCCCAACGAGTACGAAGTGGTCCATGTACTCCCCTACAACTTCAGAGTGGATGACCAGGATTTCATAGAAGATCCTTTCGGGATGAATGCCAGCCGCATGGAAGTCGATGTCAACATTATCATGACCCAGAAATCAAATCTTTCCAACCTTAAAAAAGCGGTACGTTCCGCCGGTGTAGAGATAGACGGTATCGTCCTGAGCGGTTACGCTTCCGCTATCGCAACGATGGATGAGGACGAGAAAGAACTGGGCGTCGCTGTCATAGATCTTGGCGGGCAGACAAGCAATCTTGTCATCCATGTAGGCAACTCCATCAGATACAACGACTTCCTCGGTGTAGGCTCGAACCATATTACAAACGACCTATCCATGGCACTGCACACACCACTGCAGATCGCGGAAAATGTAAAGATCCGCCATGGGAACCTTGTCGAGACAAGCAATGAAGTGATAGAGCTGCCTATTATAGGCGATGAGGAGAACCGTAACGGCGTCTCGCTCGAGATTGTCCATTCGGTCATCTTCGCACGTGTTGAAGAGGCATTGATGATCCTCGCAAAATCACTTGACAAATCCGCACTCAAAGAGCAGATCGGTGCGGGTATCATTCTAACAGGAGGGATGACCAAACTCAAAGGTATCAGAGAATTGGCACAGTCCATCTTCCCTGCACTTCCGGTACGTATCGGGAAGCCAAGGGAGATCGATGGACTTTTTGACGAACTGAAAGATCCTGCATATGCTACTGTGATCGGTCTGCTGCTTTACAAAGCGGGGGAACATACACAGTATGAAATCAACTTCCAGCAGGATCTTCTTCACTCCAAAGAGATGCATACAGACGATCTTGGTGATATCAGGATCGACAAGACCGTCAAGGAGACAGAAGAACAGCGTGAAGTGAAAAAACCCAAAGAGAAAGATGAAAGTTCTGACAATATCATTTTCGATGACTTGCCGGATATCGGGGCTGACAAGCAAAACCCAATCAAAAAGCTGACCAACTGGGCCAAACAGCTTTTTTAAGAGATACATATTACAACAAGGGAGGAAAAAATGGAAGAGTTCGAAATCAATGTCGTTGAGACAAAATGCCAGACAAACGGAGCAAAGATCAAAGCGATCGGTGTAGGTGGCGGCGGCGGCAACATGATCAACCACATGATACAGGAGGGGATCAACAGTATCGACCTTATTGTCGCCAATACAGATGCGCAGGCACTTGAAAGTTCGCTGGCACCCTATAAAATGCAATTGGGTATGAATGCTACCAGAGGTCTGGGTGCCGGTATGGTCCCGGACAAAGGAAGAGAGGCGGCACTTGAGAGTTTTGAAGATATCAAGAGCATGCTTGAAGGTTCCGATATTGTCTTTATCTCTGCAGGTCTTGGCGGCGGTACGGGTACCGGTGCGGCACCCATCATTGCACAGGCGGCAAAAGAGGTGGGCGCACTGACCGTTTCCATCGTGACAAGCCCGTTCAAGTTCGAAGGCAGAAAAAGAACGAAACTGGCGAAAGAGGGTCTCGAAGAGCTCAAAAGAGAGAGTGATTCCATCATTGTCGTACCGAACGAAAAACTGCTTTCCATTGTTGAAAAAAACCTCGGTATCAAAGAGAGCTTTAGAATGGTCGATGACATCCTTGCTCAGGCTGTCGGCGGTATTTCCAAAGTGATCCTCTCCCATGGAGAGAACGACATCAACCTTGACTTCGCCGATGTCAAAACGGTCATGTCACATAGAGGACTGGCACTCATGGGTGCAGGGTACAGCACAGGAACCAACGCAGCATACGATGCAGCAAAAGCGGCCATCGAGTCTCCGCTGCTTGACAATATCTCCATTGACGGTGCGATGGGTGTACTTGTACACTTCGACATCCACCCTGACTATCCTATCATGGAGATCGGTGAAGCAATGAACATCGTTGAAGAGAGTGCCGATGAAGATGCATCCGTCATCTTCGGTACAACGACCAATCCAAATATGGAGATTGACGAAGTACGCATTACGATCGTTGCAACCGGATTTGAAGACAAAAATGCTATCCCGGAACCGACATCTGTTAAGAAGCCGACACAGACAACCATGCTGAACAACAATGACGCAAGCTCGGCAAATCCACTCCATACTTTTGGAGGAAAAAGGATCGTTGTAGGACAGGATTATACAGAGAACGAAGATATTCTCGATGTTCCTACCTTTCTAAGAAAGCAGATGGATTAAAACAAGTTCATCTGCTCTTCCCTTATTAAACCCAATAGAGAGACTCCTCCCTCTCTGTTACACTTCCGTTTAGTATTCTTTTGCTATTATATCCCTCCCAAATATTTTCTATAGGATCAACAAATGAAATATATCAACAGACTTTCAACCATAGTTGCCGCAACCGGTCTTGGTGCACTGCTCACTACAGGCGTGACCGGATGTACCAGCAGCAACACCCAGCAGGAAACAGCACAGGCTAAGGGCGCTTTTGTCATCATTGAGGAGACAGCCCCGGGCAAATACAAGATCAAAGATGAGTTCCCTGCCGATGAAACGCGCATTGTGCTCAAAGAACTCAACGGTACGGAGAGAGTACTCACCAAAGAGGAGATGGACAAACTTGTCAAAGAGGAAGCAGCCAAGATCGATAACGGTACTTCAACTTTAACACAAAAGAACCCGGAAGTCTCAGAGGGTATGGGACTGGGATCTGTCCTACTCTCCAGTATCGCCGGGGCAATGATCGGTTCATGGATCGGAAACAAACTTTTTGGAAACCAAAACTACCAGAACAACCGCAAAGCCGGATACAAATCTCCTTCCACCTACCAGAGAAGCCAGAAAAGCTTCAGTAAATCAAAAAAAAGTACCACTAAACGAAGCGGATTCTTCGGTAACAAAAAGAGTTCTACAAGAAGCGGTGGCTTCTTCGGAGGTTAGACCGTGATCACTTTACAGAAAACCACACCCCTGACAACAGAGTATCTTGAATCTCTCGGGTTTGTCTGGCATACGGACAGCGATGAGAGTGCCTATATCTCTGATGAACTCGTTGTCATTTCGGAAGAAGAGGCGAAGGCGTATTATGAGGCTGCCAATACCCTTTACGACATGTATGTTGAAGCCGGCGAATATGTAGTGGAGAACAACCTCTTTCATGAGATAGGCATCCCATTTAATCTTATAGAAGCCATCAAAGAATCCTGGGAGAATGATGTACACTGGCACCTCTATGGACGCTTCGATCTTGCCGGAGGTATCGACGGCAAGCCTATCAAGCTGCTCGAGTTCAATGCTGACACACCTACCGCTCTTTTTGAGACTGCTGTTGTACAGTGGGCAATCCTGAAACAGAACGGATTGGAAGAGGCAGCACAGTTCAATGCTCTCTATGAAGCACTGATTGACAACTTTAAACGTCTTGTCACTCTCGATGAGGATGTCTCCGGTTTTGAAGAACGCTATGAAGGGTGGAAGTTTCTCTTCACTTCTATCAGGGGCAATGCCGAAGAAGAAAATACCGTCAGACTCCTGCAGCACATCGCAACGGAAGCGGGCTACACAACCCGGTTCGCCTATATAGACGAGATAGAGTTCTCTGCGGAAGAAGGGATCTTCTACAACGATGAGAACTACGAGCTCTGGTTCAAACTCATCCCATGGGAGGACATAGCACTGGAAGAGTCAGACCTTGCCATGCTGTTGACCAATATCATCAAGAACCAAAAAGCCATCATCTTCAACCCGGCCTATACACTGATGTTCCAGAGTAAAGGCATGCTCAAGATACTCTGGGATCTTTACCCTGGCCACCCTCTCCTGCTTGAAACCTCGTTTGAGCCTCTACATGGAAAAAAACAGGTAGAGAAACCTCTCTTTGGAAGAGAAGGCGGCAATGTCAGCATACTCGACGTCAATGCACAGCCTATCGAATCGGTAGAGGGTGACTACGGGAACCATAAAATGGTCTATCAGGCCTATACCGAACTGTCTACGGATTCTCAGGGATCATCATACCAGGCAGGAGTTTTCTATGCCTATGAAGCTTGTGGGCTTGGGTTCAGAAAAGGCGGGAAAATACTGGGCAATATGTCCAAATTTGTGGGGCACATCGTAACATAAAGTTCCGATATTTGCAAGAGAGCCCCTAAGCCCCTCTTGTTGTTTCTGGATTTGGGTTCAGACTAAAAGTGGTACTGAAGATAGACGGTGTTATAGTTGCTACCGCCTTTGAAGTTCCCGTACTCCGAAGCGGACTTGAAGACTGCGGAGCGGTGGTGAATGTCGTACCCGAGCCAGAGACCATCGAGCGTGTCTCCGAAGATGTCCTCCAGGCTGATATCTGCAGAGAAGCCCAGGTGTTCAAGCAGTTTGCTCGATTTTATGCCCGGATCCATATCGGCATTCTCTATGTAGGTGATATTTGTGACATACGAGATCCCTGTTGCAACACCAAGGCGGACACGCCACGGCAACGGGATCGTGTAGTAGGCCTTGAGAGCAAGGACGAACTCTTCGCTCGTATCCTGTACCTCCGATGTATGGTGCCAGACCACTCCGGGTGTGAGGTAGATGGAGACAGGAAAGTTAAAGAAAGTATCTGAGAGCGGATATCCGTAAAAGAGCGAGCTCATCGTGTTGTTGAACTTATCGGGGATCGTATCACCTACCAATATCTCTCCCAGGTTGGCCGTGGTAGCAAAACCGTAGGCGAGCCTGAAGTATGGTTTACTCTGCAGCTGGGTCTGCTCCGGCTTGTCCTTGTCATCCCTGAAAGCAAATCCAAGCCAGTACTCGTTCTGTCTGTCCTCACCGATATAGGTACTCTTTGTCGCTCCGCTATTGAGGAATTTCGTCTGTATTTTCCCGTAGAGGTAGAAATTGCTGTAGAGATGGTACCAGATATCCATTCCCAGTGCAAGGTCGATCCCTGAGTCAAGAGACTCCCTCTCCAGCCCGTAGTATCTCATATTGAAGCCACTGCTCTTGTAGCTGGCGGTCGCATAGGGCATCAGGTCAAGATCGTTCCAGTAGAAGGTATGCTCATAAGTGAAGTTGCCGTAAGCATTGCCTTTCATGTCTGTCATCAGCTCAAGGTCTGCATACTGGCCCCTGGTAAAGGTGTAGCGCAGTTTTACCCCCGGATCGTAGCCATCGTCCTGGTATTCATTCTGCCTATTTTCGGGAAAATCAGCCAAGCGGAGCCTGGTAAATGCCGCAAGGCTGAGATTATCAGCGATATCGGCACGATAGCCAAGTTCGGTACCATCGAAATAGAGGTGCTCACCGTTGTAGTAGAAGGTGGGAATGAAACTGACGGTAGTCTCACCGTTGTGGGTGGCAAAACGCTCATTGAAGGGAACGTTGACATGGCGCCATACCGCACCGACACCCCATCTGGGCTGACGGTATCCGGGAACATCAGGATCGGCATGCAGAGCAGTAAAAAAGAGAGAGTACACTGTCAAAAATAGTAAAGAGATTCGTTTCATGGATTGATTTTCCTGCCAAATAGTGAAGACAATTATAGTCTCTTTAGATTAAAATCAATCTATAAAATGAATGGTCTATCAGGCTTATATCGAACTGCCTGCAGATTCTCACGGCTCATCTTACCAGGCAGGTATTTTTCTATGTCTATGAAGCCTGTGGATTCGGGTTCAGAAAAGGCAGCAAAATATTAGACAATATGTCTAAATTTGTACAGCATATAATAAAAATTAGTCCCTGCCCGGCTTCATACACCCCTCACAGTCATATTGTATGATCTGCAGCTCTGGGAGATCGATGCGTACAGCGGTGAGTTTACCACCCCACAAACAGCCGGTATCAAGTGCCAGGACATGTTCATCCTGGTAGAAACCCAGTGTCGACCAGTGCCCGAAGATGATCTTCAGATCGATCTCTTCCCTGTTCTCACACTCAAACCATGGCTTCAATCCCTTTGCCTTCAATGCCTCTGTCGGCGGGCCTTTCTGGTCAAAATCAAGCCGGTGGTCTTTGTAGCAGAAACGCATACGGGTGAAGGCACTGACGATGTAGCGGTCGATGTCGATCTTACTCGAATCCCGGTTGAAACGGTTGATACCGCTTTTGAACATCTTCTTCAGCCAGGCAGCAACACTTTCATCGTTTTGTAGTTTCTCCTCTATTCTGTTGGCATAACGTATCGCCATCCCAAGATCGAACTCAGGGGAGATACCGGCATGAGCCATACAGTATCCCAGTTTATAATCCACATGGAGAAATTTTTGCCCTCTCAGCCAGTCTATCAGTTCTTTTGCCCGTGGAGAGTTCAGAATGGGATCGATGGTTGGATTGGATTTTTTAATACCATAATAGGCTGCTATAAGTGTCAGATCATGATTGCCAAGCACCACTTCTACACTCTCTTTGATACTGTAGATATACTCCAGCGTTTCCAGTGAAGCATCACCCCGGTTCACCAGATCACCGGCGAGCCATAGCTTGTCTCTTTTTGGATCAAAATCGATCTCCTCAAGAAGTTTCATAAATGCACTGTAGCATCCCTGAATATCTCCGATTGCCCAGACTGCCATGCCTTATTTCCTCACCCCAAGGGTACTTGTCACTTCGTTCGGGCGTATTCCCAATTTATCTGCATATTGTATAACTTTTTCTTCAAAGCTCATAGCGGCATAGGCAGGTGACGGTGATGGCAGATAGACTCTTTCGATCTCGAGATAGGAGAAGTGCGTTTCGAAAAGTGCCTGTGCTTTCTTGCCGGTTAAAGCAATCTTATCTATACTTGGATAGGCAGAGAGTAATACCGGGATATCATTCACCACTTCATCTTCCAGTGAACTGTCAAGTGAATTCTCACGCTGGCAGGATCCTATCATATCCCACAGCCCCAGTTTGCACTCTTTGAGCAGCCATATCTTCTGGTCACGATTGTTTACAGGGTAGAATGTAACTGCCTCAAGAATTTTCCAGAACTGGTTACGCGGATGGGCATAGTAAAAATTGTTCTCGAATGATTTGATGCTTGGAAACGAACCCAGGATCAGTGTTTTTGTGTCATTGAAAACAATGGGTTTGAAAGGATGGTTCAATATTTCTTCTTTCAATTGTATCTCCTGTAGGGTGCTGTCTCCTGACAGCACCTTTTGCTTAGCATATTTTTATTGGTGCTGTGGGGGCACAGCACCCTACATGTTATTTACAAGCTTTCTGCATATTTCGTACTATCAAAACCAAAAGTGCCAATGAGAAGATCTTGAAGTTGATCTCACTGCCTTTATGCGTATTGAGAAAGGCTGCCGACTTGGTCATCTCTTCACCTGCCATCTGCATGGTCAGGATGTCCGGTATATAGTACTGTGAGAAGAGCAGACCGGTAGCAAATACAAAGAAAGTCGCTATCTGGGTAATGGTATCTCTCTCGAACTTTTTGTATTTATACCCTTCATACAACGCAACAACGATCAACATGAAATTCACCAGATAGGAGAGTCTTACAAAGTTCTGCGTCATAATGAGCCCTTCCTGGTAATGGCTCAGCACTTCACTGCCAAGCCACTGCTCCGTATGAAAAGTTACCGGTGCCACGACGATACCGGCAAAAAGACCGGCACCCAGTGTGGCAGTCAGTAAAATGAGATAGGCCATTGTGGTGATTCTGAAATATTTGTTCATTTGTGGTTTCCTTTGTTTTAAGCCTTTCGGCATAAGTTTTGACAGTATGCCAATTTCCTTCAGCCGTGCGTAGTACGCACCCTACGCAAATCGGATGATGAATCCTCTGTCAAATCCCGCAAGGTCTTTGTAAAATTTGATGGATTGTACTCCAATTTCTTTAACAAAGGAAGCAATCGGCTCTTTCTGGTCATATCCCATCTCGCAGGCAAGCCATCTGATACCTTTTTCTTTGACATCCCTAATGATCTGCTTGAGCAATTCATCGCCGACACGTCCGCCAAAAAGCGCCTCTCTGGGTTCATAGTCCACGACATTGGATTCAAGCAGAAAACCCTCTGCGATATAAGGAGGGTTCGATACCACAAGCTCCACCGTTTCATCGATGTCGTCTATAAGGTTGGATCGACGCAGCTCGATCTGTTTTTCCAGTCCAAACGTTTCAATATTCTTTTTTGCCATTCTAATCGGAGTTTCACAGATATCCGTAGCGATGATACCCAGTGCCGGAAATTTTCGTGCCAGGACAATGGAAATGGCACCTGAGCCTACGCCAATCTCAGCGATTCTGCTGATCTTCTCCCTTTCGATGATCCCGGCAACCAGATCGATAAGGATCTCCGTTTCAGGACGGGGAATCAGTACACCCTTCTCTACTTCAAGATGCAGGTCGTAAAAACTGGCACTGCCTACGATATACTCATAGGGCTCGTTGGCAGCACGCCGTTCAACAAGATGTCTGTAGCCTTCAGGGTCCTCCATCTCATGACTATCATGTGTCACAAGATACATTCGGTCTTTTTGGAGATGATATGCCAAAAGCAGTTCCGCTTCGAACTGTGGCCGTTCGCAGCTCTGTAAAAGCTGAGATCTCGCCCATACCAGGGCCTCTTTCAATGTCATTTGTCCGTTCATTCTGAAGTTATACATTGATTTACCTTTAGCCCAAATTACGAAATAGAATTCCTGCAATCTTTGCTGTGCTCGTATTTGTGGGGTTTGTCTCAAGGATGCGATGACAATATAAAGCGTGCTGAATTTCTATTTCGGGATTTAGGCTCAGGCAAACTTTAATACTATGGTATAATATATAATAAGAATGACAGGTTTCCGTGTGTGTCACCTGAAGTGATCATCCAAAGGCAATCACCATGACTTCCTACACGTTCCCCCAATTTCCAAAGCATGCATTGTTGCAGAAGGTCAAGGATTCTTTTGTAAAAAGATTCCTCACAGACAAAGCAAGCATCCGATATCTTGAAGAGGGGTTCATTAAGGCAACAGACATTCCTTTTGTCCGTTTTATAGGTATCAAAGAGAAAGAAGAGATACTCTCTCTGGATCTGAAAAAAAATGTCTGCAACCATGTCGAGACCATACATGCAGCCGCACAGTTCACTCTGGCCGAGACAGAGAGCGGCATGCGTCTGCAGAGTCTATTTCCCGAACTTGAACAAAAGGTCATTCCTCTTGTCAGAGATGCCCAGATCAAATACAAAAAACCGGCTGCAAAGAAGATCACCGCCCACTCCTTTGTAGAAGAGGAAGCCATAGAAAAATTCAAAACACAGTTCGGGAAAAAAGGAAGAGCTCTGCTTCAGATCAGGGTCGAGATCAGAGATATCGACGATACGCTGACCAGCGAAACGTACATTACCTGGTTTGTTCAGGCACGACTGGACGAGAATGTGTAGTTACAACTACTTCTCTTCTTTATCCATATAGGTGAAAATCCCGTCATTTGGCAAGGACGGCTCTTCTCTCTTCTCCTCTTCAATCACTACATTACTGGCATCATACCCAAGCTCTTTTAGACGCTCGAGAACAGGCGGATGGGTATGGTAGAAAAAGATCACCAGCGGATGTGATTTGGGGAATGCTTTATTCTCCGTAATCAGTTTGAGCAGTGCAGAGACAAGGTTCTCTCTGCCTCCCATCTCTGAGCCGTATGCATCGGCAGCATACTCATTATGCCGGCTGACATAGGACATGAACGGTGTGAACACGAAACTCAGCAAAGGGAGCAGCAGCATCAGCATGGCGATCTGAACACCGGGATAGGGAGAAACATGCATCTGTATGAACAACGATTCGGGCAAGTGCCCAAAAAGATAGAAAGCGATGAAAAGAAGCAGTCCCATCAATGCAATATTCTTCCAGATGTCACCGTGTGAAAAGTGTCCGAGTTCATGCCCAAGAACGGCAAGCAGTTCTTTTTTGTTCAGCTTCTCAAGCAGAGTATCGTAGAGCACCACTCTTTTACTCTTGCCCAATCCGCCGAAGAAAGCATTGAGACGGCTGTCACGCTTACTGGCATCCATTACGAATATCCCGTTACTCTTCAGCCCGGCTTTATTCATTAAATCCACGATGGCATCTTTGAGTTCCCCTTCTTCAAGTGGGGAAAACTTGTTGAAAAGCCCCATAAAAAAAGGCATGAGCAGGTTGGCGGCTACCGCAATAGTGAACATCAAAATGAATCCCCAGAGCCACCATGTCTCATATGAAGAGATGATCCAGGCCAGCACGGCAAATACAGCCCCACCAAGCACGAAGAAAAGCCCTGCCGACTTGAGGGCATCGACAATGAACATTTTCAGCGTCATTTTGTTGAAACCGAAACCTTCATCAATCTTGAAGGTCTGATAGAGAGAAAAAGGAAGCCCGACGGCATAGTTCACTGCAACGAAACCAAAAAGGAAAAAGACTGAACTCATTACATCACCGTCTACCTGAAGCAGTGAAGAGAGCCATGCAAACCCTGCAAATACCCACCAGAGGAACATCAGATAGTCCACAAAGGTTTCGATGATCCCGAGCTTCTCTTTTGCTACGGCATAATTTGCTGCCACGAGGTATTTTCCTGCCGGCATCAGAACAGGGTCTTTTCGTTTTTCCTGATTGATGTACCCTACCTGCATAAACGAGATATAGAGTTTCATGAACGTATAAAGTGTATAGAGTCCGACAATGATTTCCAGCATAGTGTTCCTTTATATGAAAAGCACAATATATCACGATGGACTTTAGCAAGCCTTAAAAGAGTATAATTTCACAAAAAAAGGGTTTTATCTATGGCACTCATTGATCTTTTCGATATCAAAAAGCAGTACGATGTCAAAATGCTTCTCGACGATGTCGATTTTCACCTCAATGAAGGCGAGAGGGTCGCCATCGTCGGGAAGAACGGCTGCGGGAAATCGACCCTGATGAAGATCGCACTGGGAGAAGAAGAACCTACGGACGGTAAGAGGATCATCGACCGTTCCATTCAGATAGAGATGCTTTCCCAGCAGCCTGTATTTGACCCTGCCCTCAATGTAAAAGAAGCCATAGAGAATGAACTGACAGAACTCAAAGAGGCTAAAGAGCAGTATGATATGCTTTCTTTGCAGGTTGCTGAGAACTTTGAAGACAAACAGCTTTTGGAAAAGTTCGAAAAAATCACTGCCTACCTTGACCACCACAATGCCTGGAGCCTGGACGACAAGATAGAACGGGTACTGCAGGAATTCAAACTCAAAGAGTATGAGAACCGTCTTGTCATCTCGCTTTCGGGAGGGGAACAGCGCCGTGTCGCACTGGCCTCGCTTATTTTGAAAAAACCCGAAGTCCTGCTGCTGGATGAACCGACCAACCATCTCGATGTCTATATGGTGGAATTCCTTGAAGAGATCCTTCTCAAAGAGAAGTTCACTCTGCTCTTCATCTCCCACGACAGGCATTTCATCGATACCATCGCTACACGTGTCATAGAAGTAGAGAACCGGAAACTCGTCTCCTACAGAGGAGGTTACCGCGACTACCTGGAGCAGAAAGAGGCACGTATGCAGTCACTGGCAAAACAGCACGAAAACCTGCTCAAACTGCTCAAACATGAAGAGGAATGGCTGGGGAAAAGCGTAAGAGCAAGAGAGAAACGGAACCAGGGTAGAAAAAGGCGTGTCTTCGAACTGCGCGACCAGGCAAAAAGCAACCCTACCCTCATCCGAAAAATGCAGCTTGAACTCGAACGTGAGAAGAAACATTTCAACCGTGAAAAGAGTGTCGGTAAAAAGAAAATGCTCTTCGAGATAGAAAATTTGAATTATACGATCGCCGACAAAAGGCTTATCGTCGACTTCAGCACACGTATACTCCAAAGGGACAAGATCGCCATTGTCGGTGTCAACGGTGCGGGAAAATCCACACTCCTCAGACTGCTTCTCGGACGCATAAAGCCTGACAGCGGCAGCATCAAGAAAGGGGATTTCACTATCGGTTATTTCGACCAGCACAGGGAGATGCTCAATGATGATGAAACACTCATCGGTACCTTCTGTCCCGACGGGGGAGACCATATCGATGTCAGAGGAAAGAGCATGCATGTCTATGCCTACCTGAAACTTTTTCTCTTTCCCGAAGAGTTCCTCGGCAAAAAGATTTCACAGCTGAGCGGCGGGGAGAAGAACCGTGTCGCACTTGCCCTGCTCTTTACCAAAAATGTGGACTGCCTCATCCTCGATGAACCGACCAATGACCTGGATATCCAGACCATTAACATCCTCGAAGAGCAGCTGCTCAACTTTCCGGGTGCGCTCATTTTCGTTTCACACGACCGCTATTTTGTCGACAAGATCGCATCCAAACTGTACATTTTCAAAGGCAACGGGGTTATAGAAGAGTCCTACCAGAGTTATTCGGACTATCTCGAAATAGAAAAAGAGATAAAAGAGCTTGAAAAAATAGAGCAGGATATTTCGTCCAAAGCCAAAGAGGAGATAACTGCCGCTCCCAAAAAGGCACAGACCAAACTCAGCTACAAAGACCAGAGGGACCTCGACATTCTCCCCGACGAGATCGAGTCACTTGAGGCCAAGATGGATGAACTGAATGCCTGTCTTGGAGATCCGGATTGTTACCAGGAGAAAGGTTTGACAAAACTCAGCGAAGAGCTTGCCAAACTTGAAGAGATCTATGAAGAGAAGAGCGAAAGGTATCTGGAAGTACTGGAGCTTGCGGAGTCGTTTGGAACCTAAACGGCTTTGAGCGCCTTGATATATACCCTCTTGGGTGCAGGGTAGCCCTCAACTGTTTTTTCAGGGTCATTGGGATCAAGAAAATCCTCGAGGCTCTGCGTGTCTATCCACTCGGTCTTGCGCTGTTCATTCAGGTCGGTCTTCATGATCTCCAGTACCTCGACACTTTCAAATCCGGCTCTCAGACACCAGTTCTTCAGCGCATTCACCGTAGGTACGAAGTAAATATTTGGGATCTTGGAGTATCTGTCCTTTGGCGTGAGGCACATTTCCGCTTCTCCGTCTATCATGAAAGTATCAAGTATCAGTTCACCGCCTTTGTTCAGGCCTTTAAAAAGTGATTTGAGCATAGCCACAGGGTCTGAACGGTGGTAGAGAACCCCCAGACAGAACAGAGTGTCGAATTTGTGTTCATAAAACGCCACATGCTCAACACCCAGTAACTCGTAAACAATCCCGCTTTGAATGAAATGGTCAAGGAACTGAAACTGTGAATAGTAGATGGCAGAGGGATCGAAACCGATGAGTTTTTCAGGTTTCTGGGAAAGCATCCGGAAAAGGTAATAGCCGTTATTACAGCCTATATCCCCTACTACTTTGCCTTTAAGATTGAAATGGGGTTCAAGCAGATTGTATTTGATCTGGCTTTGCCATTCGGAATCAATGAAAAGATCATTGATACGAAACGGCCCTTTTCTCCAGGGCTTCATCAGAAGAGCGGTCTCTCTGATCTGCTCTGCATCCTCATGAGAGAGATCCTCTATCTGGATATCAACGACATCGCCAAGGCTTACTTTGACATTTTCATACTCCCCAAGTGCCTTGATCGCCTCCTGGTAAGGAACGATATTTTTCCAGGTCAGCCATTTTCGGCGCTCCTGCCGAAGCGTTTCGAGATTCATCTATTTTTTGATATATGCGCGTTTGATGACCTGGTCGAACATCGGTCTGTCGCCTGCTGCTGTCGTAACATTTTCGATCTTGCGTACTACATCTTTCCCTTTAACTACTTCACCGAAGATGGTATAGCCTCCGTTCAGGTGCGGTGTCGGTACCGTTGTAATGAAGAACTGGCTTCCGTTGGTGTTGGGACCATGGTTGGCCATGGCCAGAAGGAAAGGTCTGTCAAAGATCAGGTTCGGTGCATATTCATTTTTGAACTCTTTATGCCAGATCGACTCACCGCCTCTTCCTGTGCCTGTCGGGTCACCACCCTGTATCATGAAACCTTTGATAACACGGTGGAAGATCAGGCCGTTGTAGTATCCGTTCTTCACATGTGTCACAAAATTCTCCACAGCAAGTGGTGCGGCTTTTGGAAACATCTTGAGCTCTATCTTCCCTACATTGGTTTCCAGCACGACGATCGGTGCTTTTTTAGCTGCGGCAGAAAGGTTTATTCCGCAAACCAGCAACAAACTTATCAATAGTTTTTTCATCATCTCCTCTTCCTCTCTTTAGTTTTCAATCACATCATTGGAGCATTTGTCTATCTTTAGCTCTTTGAGTAGTATCTCGATGAATTCTCCACTCTCTCTTTGCAGTACATCATCATGAAATTCAATATAAAACGCTTCATGGTGGGTTTTGTCTGTATCGGCATTGTCAAATACCAATGGTTCAAGACCGGTGATGCGAGAAGTTTTCTCAATGGCAGCATTGATCTCTTCTTTTAAATCTTCCCTGTTAACACCAAATACCAGACTCATTCCGGTGTAACGCTCCTCTTTTCTCACATTTGCGATGATTTCTTTGCATCTGTCCACTGTTTTACCTTTTTATCATAATAGTTATATCTAATTATAACGCTTTTATTATTTCACTTTGCATAGTATTCATGCTATTTTGCAATACTCACAGCCCTTGTCTCCCGAATGACATTGACTTTGATCTCACCAGGAAACTGTACCTTGTCCTTTATCTCTTTGGCGATCTCTTTGCTGAGAAGGACTGCTTCGTTGTCACTCATTCTATTGGCATTGACAAAGACCCTTATTTCCCGTCCGGCATTGATGGCATAGGCTCTTTCCACATTCTCTTTGGACGTGGCGATCTCTTCGATCTCCCTGACCCTTTTGGTAAAACTCTCAAGCACTTCTCTTCTTGCCCCCGGTCGTGCCGCACTGAGCGTATCTGCAGCACAGACCGCTGCAGACTCTACCGAGTCGGGCTCTTCATGTCCATGGTGGGCATAAATGGCATTGATAACCGTGGGGTGTTCATTGTATCTTTTACAAAGCTCTGCACCGATCTCTACGTGGGATCCGCCCATATCCTGAGTCAGGGCTTTGCCGATATCATGCAGGAGTCCCGCACGCAGGGCAAGCTTCTCGTCTCCGCCCATTTCCGCCGCCATAACCCGAGCCAGCTTGGCCACTTCCAGGGTATGCGCCAAAGCATTCTGCCCGTAACTTGCACGGTATTTCAAACGGCCTATGAGTTTGACCAGCTCTTCATGCATTGGGAAAAGCCCCAGGTCAATGAGGATATTCTCCCCCTCTTCATAGGTTTTATCTTCAAACTCTCTCTCCACTTTCTCATGCACCTCTTCGATCCTACCGGGGTGAATGCGGCCGTCCTCGACCAATATCTCTATGACCCGTGTGGCAATGGCCCTGCGGTAAAGGTTGAAAGAACTGACCAGTATGACACCCGGCGTCTCATCAATGACGATATCGACCCCAAGGAGCATCTCGAGTGCTTTGATATTCCGCCCCTCTTTCCCGATGATTCGCCCCTTGTGTTCGTCACTGGGAAGATTGACCAGGTTGATGAGCCTCTCACCGGCAAAATCACCTGCAAAACGTGTCGTTGCCTGAGCCAGTATATAGTTTGCCTTCTTTTCGCCCTCTTCTTTGGCAAGCTTCTCATATCTGCGCACAATGGAAGCGATCTCTGCCCGACTCTGTTCTTCTACCTTCTCGAGAATATACGCTTTGGCTTCCTCCCGGGTCATAGCGGCAGTATGCTGGAGTTTGTTCACTACTTCGGCTATCTGCTTTTGTCTTTTTTCTTCGAGTGTATCAAGTGCTTTTTCTTTTTCGAGGATCCGCTGTTCAAGCAGCGACAAAGCCTCTTCCTCTTTTTTCAGAGCTTTCTGCTCCAGGATCAAAGCCCTGTTGCGCCCCTCCACCTGTGCAAGACGCTTCTGCAACTCCGCTTCATGTTCAAGCTCTTTCGTCTTGATCTTCATTTGCGATTCCTGCAGCATAAGCTCCACTTCATTACTGATGGCTTTGGCCTTCGCTTTCGCTTCCATCTCAAGATGTGCGAATTTCTTTCGGGTACTGTTTTTGAGCCACAGGTAACATGCACCTGCCCCAACGGCCGCGCCGGCAATGCCGGAAATGCCTGTTATAGTTCCTATCATATGTTTTTCCTTTTTCAAAGAAAAAGAAATGTATTGCTCTGCTTGCTTTTTACGGTACGACTATCCTGTCTGCCCTGACATCATGTCCATCCGTCACTATTTGGCTGCTATAGCACAATTGGCGTGCCACAAACACAGTTGTTCCTATATTTTTCATCTCTTTTTCAAAAAATCTGTCGTACATACCTTTGCCGAAGCCTACACGTCTGTGTGTAAGGTCTACGCCAACGATCGGTACAATAGCTATATCTATTTTTTTCTTTCTAAACTGTCTTGAATATTTTGGTTCTTTGATACCGAACCGCTTTGTTTTCAGCGGATATCTATATTTTACCAAGCTAAAACTTTTACCTTCCATAAACGGGACATAGAGCTGACGCCTTTGTCGTCTGAGTACTTTTATAAGCGGGTAAAGATTCACTTCCAGCTCCAGCGGAAGGTAGAGCATGATCACTCTGGCATCCATCTCTTCGATGATTTCATAAAGTTTGGAGAGTACCTTTTTGTCTTTGACATAGTTGTTCTTGCGACTGATCTCCTTGAGGCGCTCCAGGCATCTTTGCCGGAACTGCTTCTTTCGTCTTTCTTTGCGTATAACTTCCATATTAATGCTCTTTTGGTATAATCTTTCAGACTTTTATGCGGTACACAGAATGCACCAATGACATTATAACCAAGGAATCATGTGATCAGTATCAAGCCCCTGCTTTTAAGTGTCATTTTGCTTTTTGTCACAGGATGCAATGACAAAAAAGAGAAAGAGATGGTCCCAACGGAACAAATAGAGGCATGTACCGGCCCCAAAGAGCAAAATATTTCAGAGCAAAACTGTTCAGAGAATAACAACAGCAACCTCACCAAGATCAGTACCATGTCTGAGAGTACCACTATCCTTAAAAGTATCAAAGATGAGACACACGGTGTAATGGTGGACAAAAACCGTTTCATCATCAACGATGTCAAACAGCCCGTCGTTCTTGTCAACTTTTTCAGTACCTGGTGCCCTCCCTGCCGTGGACAGATCCCCTATTTTGAAGATCTGCAGAAAAAATACAAAAAAGAGCTTTTTGTGACAGGCATACTTGTCAATGACGATGCCAATGCCACCAAACTCGAACAGTTCTACACCAAATACCATATGGACTATTTCGTCTCCAGCGACATTGAGAACAACTATGTCACGAAAAAAGTGATCAAAGCACTGAAGCTTGATGCGAACTTCACCCTTCCCCTGACTGTTCTGTACAAAAACGGTAACTACTATACCCATTACGAAGGGCCGGTTCCCGTTGAAATGATCGATCACGATATCAGAACCGCCATTAAAGAAAAATAGACGACAAGAAAAAATCAAAGGAAATAGATACGATGTTCAACCTGTTCAAAAAAGTATTGGGAAAGACCAATGATGCCATCAAAGAGGTCGTAGAAGAAAAGAAGAAAGAGATCAGCAAAGAGGAGTTCGAAGATATCCTGCTTGAAGCCGATGTCAATTATGAACTGATCGAGAGACTGCTTGACGCTCTGCCTGCGAAGATCAACCGCCTCCAGGCTTTCAACTCACTAATCTCGGTATTTCAGTATAAAGCGGACTGGAAAGAGAGCGATGCCAAACCCTATGTCGAAATGATCATCGGTGTCAATGGAGCGGGAAAGACCACCACCATTGCCAAGCTCGCCTACCGTTATCAGCAGGAAGGAAAGGGAGTCATTCTAGGAGCGGGAGACACTTTTCGTGCCGCAGCCATCGAACAGCTCATACGATGGGCGGATAAGCTCGAAGTGCCCATTGTCTCCACAAGACAGGGACATGATCCCTCGGCAGTGGTCTATGATACCATTGAAGCCGCCAAGGCCAGAGGACTCGACCGTGTCATTATCGATACAGCAGGAAGACTGCACACACAGACCAACCTCAGTGAAGAGCTCAAGAAGATGATCCGTGTCGCAGGCAAGGCGATGGAAGGGGCACCGCACCGTAAAATGCTCATCCTCGACGGTACACAGGGAAGTTCCTCGGTCAATCAGGCCAAAGCGTTCGATGAGATGATCGGCATCGACGGCATCATCATCACCAAACTCGACGGTACCGCCAAAGGCGGATCGGTACTGAGCATTGCCGATGAGCTGCAAATGCCCATTTTTTACATCGGAACGGGAGAGCAACCCAAAGACCTCATCCGCTTCAAGGCCAACGAGTACGTCAACACCATCCTGGACGAGATCTTCGTCTAGAGACCGAAACGCTCCATGTAGACTTCCCGGAGATCACGCTTCTCCCTGAAATCGATCAACTCACCGATCTCGACGACAATCTCTCTTTTGACCGCACTGTCGTCGATCGCCTCTTTAAGAATCTCTGCCGCATTCCCGCGTATATAGACCGGCAGTATCGGCAGCCTGTTCTTCAGGGCGATGATACGTGACCCTTCCTTAAAGGTATCTACCGGTCTGTCACTCTTGTTACGTGTCCCTTCCGGAAAAATGAAGATGGAGCTCCCCGCTTTTACCCCCGCCTTGACATCTGCAAAGAATCCCGCCATCTGGCTCTTCTCCCTGTCAAGAAGGATACAGCCGGCATTACGTACGAACATGCCGAAGAAGAAGGAGTTGTAGAGCTCTTTTTTGGCAATCCAGAGACCGAAGATATCGGTATCTTTAAGCACTACCTCTATCAGCGGCGGGTCAATGATCGTACGGTGGTTGCTCACAAGAAGGTACTGCCCCTCCGTAGGAAGCCGCTCTACATGCTCGGTACGCACCTCGATATTCAGTGCCTTGAGCTGATCGAAAGCGTATGCCAGACGCAGACGCTTCTTCTCTTTGGGGTCGTCGGTACGTTTGAGTTTCAGTCCGTAGGAATTTGTCAGGTAGAGTGCGATAAAGAACTGTTTGATCTTGTTGAGTGTCACGCCGCTTCCTCGCAGTGAAATAAGAGAAATATTATATCCAAAAGGATTTAAATTTATTGGTAAGACGTAACTTACGATAAATGATTCCTTAAGGTCAACAATGAATCAACCCCAGTGTCGGGGAATCATTCCCGGCTTAAATTAAAATATGACAATTTGACATATTTAACGGCATCTTTCCCAGAATCGCCTATACTTTTTGAAAATACCCGGGAGAAAGCAATGGCAAAGAAAAAAACACTGTTTGAATGTCAGGCATGCGGATTTCAGTCTCCAAGATGGATGGGAAAATGTACCTCCTGCAACCAGTGGGAGACCATGGTCGAACTTACGGCAGACCAGATCAAGTTCCTGAATGAAACATCGAAAAGCAGCAGTAGCGGTTCGGTACGTTCCAAAGCGCAACCCATCACACAGATCGAAGAGGACAATATTACCCGCTTCCCGTCAGGAAGCTCCGAACTCGACCTTGTACTTGGAGGCGGTGTCGTTCCGGGTTCTTTGACCCTCATAGGCGGCAGTCCGGGTATCGGTAAATCGACGCTTCTGCTGAAGATCGCTGGCAATCTTGCACAGCAGAGAAAAAAAGTACTCTATGTCTCAGGAGAGGAATCTGCCGGACAAATCAAACTAAGGGCCAACAGGCTCGACGCCAACCACGAGAACCTTTTTCTGCTTCCCGAGATCAGCCTGAGTACCGTACTCTCCGAAATCTCCAATGAAAATTACGAATTCATCGTCATCGACTCCATTCAAACACTCTACTCCGATGAAACACCTTCAGCACCGGGCTCCGTTACACAGGTGCGTACCATCACTTTTGAACTGATGCGTGTTGCCAAGAGTATGCATATTCCTATCTTCATCATAGGCCATATCACCAAAGACGGTTCCATCGCCGGACCAAGGGTCCTGGAACATATGGTCGACACGGTACTCTACTTTGAAGGTGATAGCAACTCCGAGCTCAGACTGCTGCGCGGCTTCAAGAACCGTTTCGGCTCCACCAATGAAGTCGGTATCTTCGAAATGAACAAGAGCGGCCTGAACGATGCCAAAAGCATGGCAGGCAGATTCTTCGACAAAGAGAAGCTGCAGTCGGGTTCCGCCCTGACCGTCATTATGGAAGGAAGTCGCCCGATCATCATAGAGGTACAGGCACTCGTCTCCGAATCCTACGGGCATCCGAAGCGAAGTTCTACCGGATTTGACAACAACCGTTTGGGTATGCTCCTTGCCCTGCTGGAGAAGAAACTGGATCTGCCTCTGGGTACCTATGATGTCTTTATCAACATCTCCGGCGGTATCAAGATCAACGAACCCTCCGCCGACCTTGCCATCATCGCGGCCATACTCAGTTCTTACCGTGACAGGGAACTGAGCGCAGAGACACTCTTTCTCGGAGAAGTGAGCCTCACCGGAGAGATACGCGAAATATCAGGACTGACTCAACGTCTCAAAGAGATGAAGACACAGGGCTTCAGCAAAGCGGTCATCCCCAACAAACCTATGGAAGAAACAGAGATCAAATGTTTCATAGCCGACGAAGTCTCCAAAGTAGTGGAATGGATGTGAGCAGCGTTAAAAAATCGACACTTTACAACATTTTCGATATACTCTTTCCATGAAAGTCGGAACAGATATCATTCAAATTGATCGCATTGAAAAACTCATCGATCGCTACGGTGACACATTCAAACAGCGTTACCTGAGTAAAGAAGAGATCGCTACAGCAAAAAAAGTCGAAACGCTTGCCGGGTACTGGGCGGCCAAAGAGGCCATTGCAAAGGCTTTTGGCTGCGGCATAGGCGCCCAGCTGGCCTTTCACGACATTATGATAGCCAAAGACAACAGGGGCGCGCCCTATTTTACTCTGAGCGAGGAAGCACGCAAAACCTACACTGTCCACTCCGCTTCCGTCTCTATCAGCCATGATGGCGGTTTTGCCATTGCCATTGCTGCGATCGATTTTGAAACAGCTTGAATTTCCCCAGGGAATTATATTACAATATTGACACTACTTTAGAAGGATAAAAAATGAAGTATCTACTCATGATCGTCTCTGTTGCACTCCTGTTTACAGGATGTATTGAACAGAGTCCAAAAGTCAACAAAGCACCCGTAAAGGCCAAAGAGACCAATGCCACAAGCTATGTAGCTCCACCCCCACCGAAAAAACATATCAAACTCAAAGAGGTGCAGGATGACAACTATTCCCCGGAATATATGTACCCAGACGACAAATACAAAAAAGACAAGCTTGTTGAGGCAAAAGGGGACAGTACTGCTGCTGAGGCCATAGAAAAAGCGGCTGCGAGTATGAGCAGAGCAGAATGTATCTCCATGATCGGACAGGAAAAATTCGACAAATATACACAGATGTACGGAAACGAAGAAGCATCCATCAAACGCTGTACACTTCTAAAATCCATACAAAAAGGCTAAACTGCCTCCTGCACTATTTACGCAGATGAATCATCTTGAAGCGGTCACCCATCATGGTGGGGGCGATCAGTGTTTTGATCTTGTCTGCTTCACGCATGTATCTTTCCTGTGTCGTCTGTGAAGCGAACTGTTCGAGTATTTCTATCAATCCAAAACGTATCAAAGCCCTTGCCTGTGTTTCATAACTCTCTTCTTTGAAACCCGCTGACTGAAAGGCTTCAAGGACATGTTTGAAGTTCACATCATAGGTAATGTCATCTTTCCCAAAAGACTTTGAAAGATCCAGTGCCTCGTCAAAAAGAGGGAAAGTCTCATGTGCCCGGTAGACACGGATGGAAAAGTCATTGCGAACATACTTCTCACCGTAGTCAAAACTGACAAAGTCACACTTCTTTATGCCGGATGCCATCGCTTTGGCAAAATCCTCATAGCCCACAGCGACTTCACCCTGCTTCAGGTAATGCCCTTTGGCCCATTCCAGCATCTTTGAAGGAGCCGGCTCCCACGATATGGTATGATCTTCTACGACGGCTATCTGTTCATCCTTGAGAAGTTCACAGGGAAAGGCATCGAAGATCTCGTTGGCAACGACAAAAGCGTATTGGGCATTTACTTCGGAGAGATCTTCAAAGTGTGTTACGGTTACATCGTCCCCGAAACGCTCTTTGATGTATGCCGACTGTGCCTCCCGGACTTCTGGCTGACGCTCGACAATACCGAATTTGAGTGTCTGAACCAGAGAAGGGTCGCAGGTGTAAAGCCACTGTATCATGTCGCAGATCAGGTATCCCTGATGCGCTCCCACCTCGATGAGCCAGCCGTTCCTGTCCGCTTCGCCCTCTTTGAGCATTTTGAAAAAATAGTTGGCGATGCTTGCACCGAAAAAACTGCTGGTACTCACTGCCGTATAAAAATCCCCCGACTTTCCTATGGCCTTGAAGTTTTTGTAATATCCGTTCTCTCCGTAGAGCCATTCGTTCATATATTCGCTAAAGTACATTTTCCATCCGTACATAAAGTTTGAGAAGCTGTAACTGTTTGTCAATACTGTAAATACGCTGATCGAGTCTTCTGATCTGTTGCGAATTCTTCATCACATTGGCATCATATACAGTTTTTTCTCCCGCTTGTGCGAGGTTCTTCGTCACTTTGTAGAGATTACCGTAGATCTTCTCGTCTTTTCTGGCCAGAGAGATCTTTTTGTCGAGGATATGCAGACTGTTGCGTATCCAGTCATATTCCTCATTGACGGTATGCTTCCTGTCGATCACTTCTGTGGCAGCCCTGAGTTTCTCCACTTTACTCAACTCTATATCGCTGAATGCATTCACATCGATAGGCATCGAGATACTGAATCCGTAATTATAGTAGCTTTCATTCAGGTTGGGACTGGGGAAAAGCGGGTTAAGGTCACCATCTATGTATTGCCCATGAAGCGAAACGGTCGGAAGGTATTTTGCCCAGGTTGTTTTTTCTTTATAGTCCATTTCAAGTGCATGCAGGCTGTCTCTTTTGAGTTCGAGATTTTTACGGGTATAGTTTTGTTTGTCTATAAGTTTAAGTTTTGGAAGCCTCAGCTTGTCAGGATTTTTATCACTCAGAACAGAAAAACGCTGCTTGAGCTCCATTTCGTTCAGACGCATCTCAAGCAGTGCCGTTTCATCCTGGCTCTTCTTCAGTATTGCCTGGTCAAGAAAACTGCTGTCCAGAATACCCGCTTCATAACTGTCACGTTTCTGCCGTATGTCAATAGTATCATTCTCTATCTGGTACCGCATCTTCTCCTTTTCAAGCCTGATACGCTTGAGATTGAAGAGAACCGCAACGGCATCACCGATCATCTGACGTCTCTGCAATGTGATGTCGGTTCTGTTCGCATTTCTCAATGCCCCAGAGTATTTGATGGCATAATATATCCCGCCCGATTTGAAGATCGGCTGGTCTATAGAAACAGAAAATGTACTGGTATCAACAGTTCCTGTCCTGAACTGGGTCGTATAATTCTTCCCGTAGCTTACCGTTACCGGATTGATCCAGCTTTTGGAAAGTATATCGCTCTGCAACTCATTTCCCTGAAACTGATAGTCAAAAAGAGACTCTTTGGTGCCGGAGAGTATCTCGCTCAACTCATCTGCTCCAAGAGAAGAGATGAACAGAAGACTACAAAGAAGATATAGCCGCTTCAAAACGTTTGAACCCTTCATCGATCTCTTCTTTGCTAATGGTAAGGCTTGGCAGGAAACGTACCGTATTGCGCCCTGCTTTAAGTACTACCAAACCTTCTTTCATACTGTTTTTGATACTATTTCCCTGTATCTGCGCACTCTTGGCACGCAATCCGCGCATCAGACCGAGTCCGACCTCTTTTTCGAAAAGGTTTTCATACTTCGCCGCTATCTCCTGAAGCTTTGCTTCAAAATAGAGCAGTGTTTCATGCAAGCCCCCATCATCATAGAATTCGGAAAGAATGTCCAGAACAGCTAATCCAGCTGCCGTACTCAGGTAGTTGCCCCCAAAAGTACTGCCGTGGTCACCCGCGCTCAGCACATCTTTGTGCTTCGTCATCACCGCACCGATGGGCACACCTCCGCCAAGCCCTTTGGCAAGCGTCACAATGTCCGGTTCTATTTCATAGAGGTTCGATGCGAGGAACTCACCCGTTCTGTAGACACCGGTCTGCACCTCATCGACGATGAGCAGCACATTCTTCTCCCTGAGATGGGCTGCGAGTTTCTGAACTTCCTCTTTTTCAAAAGGCTGCACTCCTCCCTCACCCTGCACCAGTTCGAGCAATACCGCAACAGTCTCGTCATCGATGGCATCATAAACATCCGCGATCCCCGGCACATAACTGAACCCGGCAGGATACGGCGAGAAGTTCGGTGTATGAAAACTCTCCTGCCCTGTCGCCTTGACCGTCGTGATGGTACGTCCGTGGAAAGAGTGTTCCAGTGTGATGACCTTGTATCGTTTGTTCTCAAACTGTGTCTCGCCGTATTTTCGTGCTATCTTGATGGCACCTTCGTTCGCCTCGGCGCCCGAGTTGGCAAAGAAAACACCCATATCATATCCGGAAAGTTCCACCATTCTCTGCGCGAGTTTCGCCTGAGGTTCTATCACCTGCAGGTTGGAGATGTGGATGATCTTCTTTGCCTGTTCGCAAATGGCAGATGTCAGCCTCTCATTCCCATGCCCCACAGAGTTCACTGCAATCCCTGACGCAAAGTCTATGTAGTCACGTCCGTTCTCATCATACAGTGTAGACCCCACACCCTTTACAAAGTTCGTGTAATCACGCGCATAGGTCTGCAGTACGTATTTTTTGTCCAATTCTTCAAGTGTCATGTTCTTTTCCATTATGAATTATTCTTGTTGATATTATAGCAGAGTGTTGTTATACATCATTACAGCTCTTGATCTTATCTTTGTATTTCACATCCAAGAACTTAAAATGCTTTTTAGCATAAGATATCTGCCATGCTTCCCTACTTCGCATATCTCTATGTTTATCACTTCCTTTTGTTTCTACCACAAAAGCTCCTTCACTCTCATCATATTTGATAACTGCAAAATCGGGACTATAATTTCCTAATGGTGTTTTGATTTTAAATCGCTTAGGGAGCTTTGCAAAAAATTTGAAGTGTGTATCAGCACATCCAATAAAGTCTTTTTCTATACCAGAATCCCACTGCTCTGCATCATATAAGCCTCTTTTGCAATCTTCCAAGTCATACCCCTCTAGTACATCAGGAAATACATTGACAAATTCATAATATTCACCGTTTTCTCTATAGGCTATACCATCGGCTGTTTCTGTAAGTACTTCATGCTTTGCATCATCAAATGCTTCTAATGCTCTTTTGATGTAGCTGTCACTATTACGGATAAAAGGTTTCAGGTCAACTTCACCCAATATCTCTATAATCATCTTTCTGGTAAGTCCTATCTCTTGTTCTATCAAAGAGACCAGGTCTGGCAATGTCTGTTCAAAGTTCAAGCCATAACTTTTCTCTTCAGCCACATAACCATAAATATCATCTTCTATCGTACCAAACTGTCTTACAATCTTTTGTTCTCTAGTTTCTATCTCTTGCAGTTTTCTGATGACTTTTTCTTTGTATCTCTCTTCGTCCAGTTTGAGTTCAAAAATCGTTTTACTTTTTAGCTTTTTCCACAAAGCTCTAAATTCATTACTAAGTTCCACTTCTGCATATTTTCGTGTAGCAACCTTTTTCTTCTTTATATTATTTGGAATGCTACCGTCACTTACCCCACTTGCTTCATACTCAAGCTGTAAACTTTTGGCAAACTCATCAAAACTTTCATTTGCAACCACGGTAAGCCTGTTGATCTCTTTGTCCTCTACTCTATTCCCGAACTTATCTACTGCCAGACGCACACCACGCCCCAGTATCTGTCGTTTTTTCATCTCTGATTTTGTATCGTTAAGCGTGGTGATGAAAAATACATTCGGATTATCCCATCCCTCTTTTAAGGCACTATGAGAAAAAATAAAACTTGTCTTCTCTTCGAAACTCAAAAGTTTCTCTTTTTCTTTCATAATCAAGTCATAGGTTTTTTTTGCCAGTTTTCTATCACTGTCATTGTTTTTCAAGTCATCTATATACCCTGACTTTCGCTTTGCAAAATAGTACTTATAGACATCACTGGCCTCTATCTCTTTAAAACTTTCATAATTCACTTTCAGTCTATCGAACTCTTGACAAAAGTGTCTTTGCATCCATCCATCCTCTTCTTCAAGAAAGTTTGCCACCCTGTCTATAAAAAAAAGACTCAACACCTTGATATTTTTGGCTTTTAGTACTTCGTATTTTTCCATATGCATGGCTATAGCTTCTGTTATCTGCTGTTCTTGTATCTGACGTTTCACCTGACCATTGATCTGACTCAATTCTAAGCGTAAACCATTCTCAAACTGTATAAACATCTCTCTTGCGTTTATCTCATTGACTATAAACCCAGAGTAGATTGGGTTCTTTGTTTTATCCTTCAGGCTGTCATTGCCTTTTATCTTGACTGATTTTGTCACAAATTCATCTTTATTTTTGATGATGAGTTCCAGTGTTGCCACGGGTCTTTTTGACTTTTTGTCTATCTCTATTTTGAGTACATTCACATAAGTATCATTGACCGTTTGATTTTCACTAAGGGCTAGTACATCTATCTGTTTTACCAAGCCTTGCGCCAATGCTTCTCTAGGCGTAAGTGTGTAGATTAAGTTGTAGTAGTTTTTATGTGTAGCAGAAAATCTAAGCGTAAAGAGTGGATTGAGCTCTGCTATAGAGGTTTTGCTCAGTTCACTTTCCATATTTTGTGGTTCATCAAGTATGAGTATGGGGTTGGTCTTTTGCAAGCTCTCTTTAGGTGTGCCTGCAAATCCCTCTTGTGTCATGTTTAGTATGGTATTGGCTCTTTTAAAACTGTCTATAGTCATCACCATGACCTGTAAACCATCATCACGTATAAAGTGCTTCAAACTCCCTAGCCTGGAAGAGTCATACTCAAAGTAATCATAAGGAAACCTATACTGTGAAGAAAAGTGTGCTTTCATACTTGCCAAAGAACTGAGTACTCCTTCTCGAATAGCGATAGAGGGTGTAATGATAATGTACTTATTCCACCCATACTTTTCATACAGTTCCAGTATAGACTTGATATACACATAGGTCTTCCCCGTTCCTGTCTCCATCTCCACAGAAAAGTCACGACTCTGTAACATCAAAGATTCTTCTATGCCATTCTCTCTTTGTACCCGCTGTAAGTTCTCCAGTATCGCTACATCATCCAGAATGTATCCATTGCCACACACGGCTTCACCATCAAAAATATCATACTCACATACCTGTCTGTTCTGACCCTGAAAAAGATCTACTATAGACGTTATGGCTTTGGTCTGGTGGGGTTGAGTAGTGTATTTTAGCTGCATAATCTCTCTTTCCAATCTTCACTAAATCCCATATTATGCAGAGGTATATCAGGATACTCCTCCAGCAATGAGACTATTTTGCTTTTAAATCCATCGGCTGTTTCAAGCCTGTCAAACATATAGCTCAACATAAGTATCACGACAAATATCTTATCATTTTTTAATCCCTGAAACGCTGTTACTTTTTTAGGGAGGAGTGCTTTGATAGCGAACTGTTTGTTCCACACTCTTCCGTGATGTGCACAGATGTTACGTACATGATTGGTGACATGCAGCCAGTTTTTGAGTACTTTTGGTGGTATAAGCAGTTTGGCTGTCATGGTTTCATGCTCTGGTTTAAGGGCTTTAAAAAGTTTGGAAAGTGTGGAAAAAGAAATGATCTCTACCATCATCCATACAGGAAGTATGTCAGAGCTATACTGCTTTTTAAAATGCGTCACAAAGGCTTCTCTCGAACGGTTTGTTTCTCTTTGTATCGTTTGCATGAGATTGATGTACTCTGTATAGCCAATATTCAGATTTTCTTTTTTCATATAGCCAAAAGCACCTGTCTCTTTGGAGAGGTTATAGGCTATATTTGCCCTGATATTGATCTCCAAAGTTTCTATGGCATCAAATACAATCTTACGCAGTGCTTTATCAAAATAATACACTCTAAGAATTTCTTCAAATCTCGTATCAGCATTAAAAATATCTTTTTCATACTGAAACGGCAAGAAATAGGCACTCAATCTATAGTAGCTGATATGCTCCAGTTTTTTACGTACCAAATCTGTATCTGTGACTACCAGACCACGAGATATTAGCAAGGCTATCTGTTCATCATAATTAAGGTGTTTTTTTGTGAAAGTGTGGGAAATCATAAGAAGCACTTCCCCGTTGGCACATTGTAAAGAGGTGGAGGAAGTATGTTGGGAGTATTATAGCACAGTGCACTGAAAATGTCAACTTCCACTACAGCACCTCCAAATCCAAATTCTCACGCAAGTTTAACTTCACATTGGTGGTCAATGCCTTTTCATAACAGATGAGTTTTGCATCTTTAGGTACATCGTGTACGATATCACCTGTTATCTCTTTGTCAAAACTAAAGTAGAAAATTTTCTCATCTTCACTAAGCGTAATAAAACTGTAGTTATCTGTTTTTACTTCACCGATCTCTGCACTCAATGTAAACCCATTTTTAAGCCCTACTTCATAGACGATGTCCAGCGCTTTAGCTCCCTGGGTGAGGATATTCTCATGAAACATACTCATCTTGAGCATCTTCTCTATCTCTTCGTAGCTCATATCTGGTCGTTTTTTTACCTCTTTGAAGATTTGGAAGTTGGAGTTGTCCAATCTAAAGGACTTGAAACCCTCTTGGTAGTCCAGCTTTTTCATCGCTCTTTTGATGCGTTCTTTGGTGATATCAGATATCTTTGTGTACCCTGCTTTGTAGGCTTCACTCTTTTCATCAGTAGCTTCAGGGAGTTGGACTAAGATGTACTTGCGGTTACCACCGTCTTCTTTATTTAAATCCATAACTGCATGGGCAGTTGTCCCACTTCCTGCGAAGAAATCTAGAATAATGTCATCATTTTTAGTGACAAAACCAATTAAGCGACTAAGGATAAAATGTGACTTTGGGTTATCAAAGACTGAACGACCCATCATTGACTCAAAGACTTTAGTTGAAGTTCTTCCATCCTCATAAATCATACTTCTAAGTACATCTTTGGCATTCAATAATCTTTTTTTAGGCTTTATTAAAACTGTCTCATCTTTGCCAAAGAGTATATCATTATTGTTAATCATATTCCTCATTGTATTTTCTGGGAACCGAAACCCTTTTGCAGGTATTTTACAAGGTTTTCTTGTTACTTCATGTAGCACTTCGTATTTATATCCGCCAAATTTTGTATTAGCAATATCACCATCATGGAAGACACCTTTGTCATCTACATTGTCATAGTGGGTTACTTTGTCAAGTTCATTTTTATTACTTTTAATCCATTTTCGTAATTCAAATTGGATAACTTCTGTATCATCGTCAAATTTTTCTTTCAATTCTAAATATTTTTTTTGAATCTTTAATGCATTTTCACTTTTACGTTCCCAATTATCTTGTAACTCTATATTTTTTGCATAAACAATCATATACTCATGCTCAACATTTATTTGAGTTTTATTATTATCTGTCGCAGTTTTCAGGATCAATTGTCCTACAAAATTCTCCTCCCCATAAATCTCATCCATCACCTTACGAAGATTATGCACTTCATCATCATCTATACTCACAAAAATGACCCCATCATCTTTAAGAAGATTACGGCTTAGCCAAAGCCTTGGGTATATCATGTTAAGCCAGTTGGTGTGTCTGCGTCCTGTACTGTTGGTTTTGGTAGTGGTGTAACCCTTATTACGGAGTTGATCTGTCTGTATGAGGTAGTTTTGTATGCTGTCACCCCATGTGTCAGAGTAGACAAAGTCTTTGTCTTTGTTATACGGAGGATCGATGTAAATCATCTTGACTTTTTTGTGGTAGGAGAGTTGCAGGAGCTTCAGCACTTCCAGGTTGTCACCTTCTATGAAAACATTATCACCATCAGGGATTTCTTTGTCTTCATCCACTTTCAGTGTAGCATTGGTCTTTTCGCGTATGGTCTTGTAGCAGTCTCTTTTGCCAGCCCAGGTAAAGCTGTAATGCTCACGAGACTCATTGACTTCATCAGCAAATACGTCTTTCAGTTTCTCAGGAATAATCTCCCCATCTTCAAATATCTCAGGAAGTATCTGTTGGAGTTGGCGTAGCTTTTGCTGTTTGATATCGAGGCTCTCTAAAGTCACAAGGCAATCCTAAATTAAGATGGTATATTTTAGCGTAAAAATCAAAAATCAATACATAAAAAATGTTCCAGGTGACAATAATAACCTGTCAGGGAATAAGAGAGAAAAAAGAATATCAGGGACTGTTAGAAACATTTCCCACATTCCTACATAAACCGCATACAAAGCACATCGATCACTTTCTGCTGAAGTTTGGGATCAAGCAGGGAAATTTTCTTGTCAAGGCGCTGCTTTGAGATCGTCCTTACCTGATGACAGAGCAGTATCGCCTCTTTTCCGTTTAGTGTAAATAACACTTCATTCGGATAGACCTTTCTTCCGGTCTTTCGTGATGTTACCGGAATGACCGTTACAATATCCATCTGATTTTCGATATCGTTAGAAATGACAAGAACCGGCCTGTGACCTGCCTGTTCTCTGCCTACAACAGGACTGAGGTTTGCCCAGTAGATGTTAAAATGCATCTACTTCACCGTCTGCATATTTAAAATCTTCCTGTATCTGCTCAATATCTTCAATGACCATGGGATCATTGGCCATCTGTTCGATCTGTTTTCTGTAATTCTCTTTTTTGATCGATTCGACCGTTTGTTTCAGGGAAGAGGAAACAAGATCTGAAAAGTTCTTGAAGTGATCCATGACACCCTCCTCTTTCAACTGTAAAAAAAGATGTTCGTCGATCGAAACTGTTTTTCTTATCATCTGAAATCCTTGTATGTATAACTTTCATACATATTATCATACTTTTTATCTTATGTCAATCATACACAACACAATTCTTCCATTCTCAATATAAAAACGATATAATCTTTCTTCGTAAATCCAGGAACAGAAAGGCTGCCAAATGATCTACAGAAGCGGAAAGATACAGTTTCTTTTCTGGACGGCATTTTTCTCTGTATTGATCTATCTCTGGCTCGCTGCAGTCGGTCTGCAGACATTTGTGCTTCCCGATGAGCCTCCCATGGAATTCCCTACACATGTAGCAACACTGATGTTCATACTGTTCGGACTGCTCATCATTACGACATTGGCAGGAGTGGTCGTCTCCATGATGATCTCCAACCGCTTCTACATCCAGTTTTTCAGCGGTATGACCATCTTCATCTTTGCCTCGATGATCTTTGCCAAAAGCTTTTTCGGATAATCCCTATACCCTTTCAACCAGTACTTTAACCTCCTGATAACAGGCATTCTCTCCCCCGTCACTTAAAATGCTTGGAGTCAGATAGTTCACCCCCCGTGTATTGGCAGTGATGATGAGACAGTCAGGCCTAAGGTCTTCATTGATCCTGACCGTAAATTCGCCAGAGCCGTGCTCTGAACTTACTTTGACCCTTTCGCCCTCGGCATAGCCGGCATCGGGTGGCAGCTGTACGGTCTCTTCTCTGACGAACTGCGTATTGAGCGATTTGGAAGACTTGGGTGTCAACAGCCAGAAGCTTTCGTCTTTGGGTTTGTTCTTGCTCTCTTTTCGGTACTTTCTGAAACGTTTGGTATTGATGAAGTCATCTTCGAACTCATCTATGAACTCGAATTCATCATCTTCTTCTCCGAAGCCTTCGGCATAAGGTGCATCCTGATGTGCGGGCGAGATGTAATGCTCCCCTTCCCTCTCACACTGGGACAGCCAGGCATCCAAGTAGTACTCCTCGGACTGCAAACCGTCAAATCCGAACAGGTCGAAGAGTCTGCTGGTGAAATCATATTCGCTGATACCAATGTCGGCGTCAAGAATTTTATTCATCTTCTGGACATACTGATGCCCGTAACTCAGCCTGACATCTTCTTTTTCAAAGAAGTTCTTTGCGGGAATGACGATCTTTGCCCTTTTGGACGTTTCATTCTCATACAGGCCGAAATAGATCAGGTTCTCGACCGCTTCGAGCTCTTTTCTGACACGTTTGCTGTCCGGCATGGACTCGGCAGGGTTCCCTCCCTGTACCAGAACAGTCCCGAATTTGGAGAACTCTGCTGTCGCTTTGGGCACACGCTTGCACTCCACCTCAAACGGATCCTCAAATCCCAGTTTGGAGTTTGAAAGGAAACTCACCCCACAGCCCTCTTTTCCGAAAAGCCCAAGCGTTGCCGCCAGGGAGTCAATGGCATGCATCGTGTAGGCTCCTGTGGAGTATTTCTGTACACCGTTACCCACAAGAAAGACCACTTTTCTGTCACGCAGGTAGTTCAAAATACGTCCCATATCTCCCAGATCGACACCAATATAGGCCAGTATGGCTTTGATACGGTGTTCACGTGTATAATCGTAGAAATCTTCATATTCGGGAGCGAATTCATCCATCCACTCGGTATCTTCAGTATCTTCCATGAAAATGAAACGGGCCAGCATGATCGCAACATAATAGTCGGTTCTCGGCTGTATCTGAATATGCAGGTCAGCCTTTTTGGCTATGGCAGTCTTTACCGGGTCTATCACCACAATGTGTTTGCCTTCCAGAAAAGGCATGATATGCGAATTGGTCACGGTAACGTTCCGTCCCCAGACCACAACGGTCTCAGCCTTTTCTATCTGCTCAAGCGGAAGGTTCCTGTTGATACCGCGTCCCATGATGATCCCCGCATCGCCTGCCCCGTCACAGAGACTTCCCCTGGTCAGTGTACCGTCTATCTTTTCCATGAAAAGATCGGTGATCCCCTGCATGACCCCCAGGTTGCCCGAGCCTCTCCAAAGCAGAGAGCTGTCTGTTTTGAATGCTTCCGCAACCGCCTGCATCGCCTCTTCCATGCTCACTTCTCTGCCATCGATACGCGGTTTCTCGATACGCGGTGTTTCGAACATATGTTTGTTGAGCAGAGCACAGAGCGCACCGTTGCCTGTTGGATGCTCTTTGTCCCCTTTTATTTTGAAATTATCATCTTCTACGATGATCCTGCAGGCATCGTAGCAGTCAAGTCCACATGCTGTCTCTTTCATTTCAGTTCAACCTTCAGTAGTTTTGAAAACCTCTTTTTGGGCGCAGGAATGTATATCTCCGCACGGTAGGAAGAGATGAATTTTTCATCTGCCACATTCCATACCTTATTGATTCTATACGCCGTTTTCTTTCCGTCGATATAGACTGTTCTGCTTTTTACATCTTTAAGTTCTTCAGGCTCCAGGAAAAGCACCAGCTTGGCTTTGCTGATATCCTGTACCTCGGCCAACGGTGTACCCGGATTGACAAAGTCTCCCTCGCGAACCATCAGTTTATAGAGATATTTTTTCTTTAGAACAATCGATTTTTTTCCTATTGTATCGCTCAAAAGCGCTACTTTGTATTTCATGTCGATAAGCTGTTTCTCCAGACTGACGATCTTTTCGCGTGTCGAAAGATACTGTGTCTTTGCAGAAGTATAACTATTGTAGGCATTGTCTTTCTGGGTCTTTGAAGCAGTACTCAGTTTCGAGATACGCTGATAGTATCCTTCCTGTCTCTTGACTGTGCTGCTCAGACTGCCGGCTATGTCCTGATTGATACTGATCATCTGTTCAAGAAGCTGTACACTTTCCTGACTGTCTTTGAGGTTAATGTTGTCCATCACATCATCCAGATGGATCACTCTGCGCTCTTGCACCAATGTACCCTCGGCATCAAGGTCAGCCTCAAGTACCAAAGCGCTCACGGCAGACTTCAGTACCACACTCTCATAGGGTTCCACCTTGGCATAGTGCACCTTGGCGAACACGAACAGCGGCAGTAAAAACCAAAGCAGTATTTTCATATGTCTCTCACTCTATTTTTTGACCGATTATACCCAAATAGCGTTAAGGACTGCTCTATAAGGGGTTAAAGACGGCCCTTGAGATCCACTTTCAGTACCCAGACATCACTGTCTCTTCTTCTGTCCGTTTTCCTGTCCCCAACAATAAGATATCCGTCATCAAGTGCCATAATATCATAGCCGACATCATCCGCTTCACCACCGTAGGTTCTCTCCCAAAGCAGCTTGCCGTTGCTGTCTATCTTGAAAAGGTAAAGATCGAAACCGTTACGTCTGGTAAAACTCTCGCTTCGCCCAACAACCACAAATCCGCCATCGGCACTTGCTGCAACGGCAAATGCTTCATCCTCACGGCTTCCTCCGTAACTTTTTTCCCAGAGCAGCTTACCTTTTTTGTCTGTCTTTACCACATAGGCATTCATGTAGTTTCGTCCAAAACTGTCCGTATTCCCTACAAGCAGATACCCATCCTTCGTCGCTACCACAGCACGTGCGGCATCGTCATCTTTGCCACCAAAAGCAGCATACCATTCTTTTTTACCCGATTTGTCGAGTTTCACCAGATAGGCATCACTGTCACCGTGGCCATAGCTCTCCGTATCACCCGCTGCAAGGTAGCCGTCCCCTGTGGCAATGAGGCCGTAAACACGGTCATCATCCTTACCGCCATAGTAGCCGCCCCAAAGCTTGTCACCGTCTTTGTCAGTTTTAAAGATGTATGGGCTAAGGTCTTCATCAAAGAACTGCAAATGTCGTTCATATCCGGCAAAAACAAGCTCCTCTCCGTCAGAGACCACAGCAGTACCGTAATATTCGTCGGAATCATCCCGGTAGAATGTGGTCTGCCAGTAGGGCTTGCCTTCACTGTTCACTTTCACCATATAAAAGCTCATGCGTTCATTGCCGTAAGTCTCCGTAGACCCCATAAAGACATAATCATTTCCCTGGCGCGCGATCGCATTCGCCTCTTCGTCATCTTCCCCGCCGTAAACTTTCGACCAAATCTTTTTGCCGTTCCGGTCTATATTGATCAGGTAGGCATCAAAGTCCCTGTCCTTCGTAAAACTCTTGGTCTTTCCTGCGATCAGAAAGCCATTCTCCGTCCTGACAACAGCCTTGGCGACATCATCTTCATCACCGCCGAAGACTTTGCTGAACGTCCCCAAATTCTGCGCAGCAAAAAGTGTCACACCCGTACACATAATTCCTATCAATACTTTTCTCATTATTCTCTCCCATAAATATATATAATTTATCATAATAAAAAGTAACTTAAAAACAAATCAGTGAAAAAAGTGAAAGAAGGAGACTATGATACTCAATATTATCATCCTTGGTGCATTTCTTCTAGATACGTGACTCATCTATCTTGCGTATACGTTCTAGAAAACAAGCATATACCAAAGTCCACCCTCAAACTTCTTTGTCAATGTTCCATCCAACTGCTTGACACAGATATCTATGAATGTACTTCCTAGACCTTTAGCCATAGGCATTGATGCGATATCTACTACCTCTTCACCATTGTCCCTGTAGACAAAGGTATAATGTCCGTTTTTCTCTTCCAGTGAGATAGTGATCTCCAGCCCTTTCTTGTTTTGTGCATACTTTATGGTGTTAGTCAGCATCTCATTGACCATGAGTCCAAACTGTATCATGGTGTCCAGTGGCAGGATCAGTGATCTATCTACATCTACCGCAAGCGTGAATGTCTTGTTCTTGCCAAACATCCCAAGGAGTGAAGCTTCAAGCTTTTTGATATAGGCATAGAAGTTGATCTCACTAAAGTTGTCCTGCTTATAGAGTATCTCATGCACTGCCGCAATGGCATCGATACGCGACTTGCTTTTGAGAAGATGGTTCCGGACATCTTCAGACTCTTGCATCGCTTGAAGTCCCAACATAGAGGTGGTAATGTTTAGGTTGTTCTTGACTCTGTGATGAACCTCTTTGAGTAGTATGTCTTTTTGGGCATTGGAGGATTCAAGCTTATCCACATAAGACTTGATGATAGCTGACATGATCAACGCTACAAAAAGTGTGATAAACAGTGAGATGAAGATATCCATATAGTATGTTTTCTTCAAAGAGCCCGTAAAGTCACTAGCTTTGGCTCTGACAAGTATGTGCAAGTTAAGTTCAGGTATATACTTGATGTTGACAAAGTACTGATGCTCATCTTTTGTGAAACTAAAAGAGGTTGCATACTGAGAGCTTATTGCCTTGCTAAAAGGAGTATATTCACTGATCTCATTAAGATTTTTTGCTTGATTCTCTTTTTGTGCCAAAATGATATTTTGATCTTTGTCGTAAATGGAAACCTCAAGCCGATACTTCTTTTTAAACATATTGAGCATGCTGTTGACTGAACCGATCTTCACCCCTGTACTTGTGATACCAATCAGCTTATCTTTTTTGTCAAATATCTTGTTATTCATAAACATGATCACTTCTGTATCTATCTTGGCATTGGTATCAATATTTATCTCTTTGTCATCTGGAGAGTCTTTGAACCTGAAGTACCAGCTGTTATCTTTGTTCTCAGGATTCAATGTTTCCAAAAATCCATCTTGCGTATAGTAAGCCCTGGTTCTTTCAGATACCAGAATGGCACTGAGAAGTCCATACTTGTTTTTGATAGCACTGAGATAATTCTTAACACTATCAGGTCTCTTTTCATTATCCTGAAGCCACTCAGCGATAAAGGTATTATTTGCCATCATCGATGTGATCAGATAGGGTTGCAATACCTGTTTTTGTATATCTGTATAGATGTTATCGAGAGAAAGAGGCAAAGACTGTTCTTCTATCTGATCGTGTACAAGTGTAAGTGTTGTCTTATAATTTATAAAAGAGAGGACTACTATTAGTGATATGAGTAACAGTACAATAATAATAACAAGTTTGTAGTTTTTATTCATAGACTCTTTTAATATCAAAATGTTTCTTGAACTATTTGGCTTTCACCTATAAATATTATAACACCTTAGTATGTCATAATCGTGTCATTTTAAGAACTAAAGTTATGCTACAATTTTAAAAATTGTAAAATAGATAGAGAAGGTTTCAATATTGTATAAATACTTCCCATACAAAACCATGAACCATCATGAGATCCTGCTTTATGGTTTTCACTTTAGTTTTCTCTTTATCTTTATCCTCGCAGTGATCAGAGATCTTCTCTTTGGAAACTACTTTAATGCCAGTATCAACTTCAGTGCCTTGGTTACGACTGCATTTAGCTACTATCTTTTACACTTCTGGTCCAAAAAAGAGCTTGCAAGCTATCTCATCATCGCTATAGCAGTCATCCCTCTTTATATCCTGATCTACTTTAACCACTTTGGCAACATGGTCATCATTTATGTTATTTTGCTCCCTCTAGCAACATTTTTTCTCATCCCTTTCAAAAAAGCACTCATTATCAACGGGTTTATCTATATACTGCTCATCGGTATATTGTACTATCTCTCTATCGCACAACCTGAAACACCGATCATCAACAACCCTTTAGCCTTGATCAACATCGCTTTTGTCTCCATGCTCACTGTCTTTTTTGGTATCTTTTATCATCTGGCGATAGAATCTACGCTCTCCAGTCTTATCTACTCAAACAGCCAAAAAGACATCCTGCTTTGTGAAGTACACCATCGTGTCAAGAACAACCTCAATGTCGCCGCATCCATGCTGGGTCTACAAGCCCTACAGGAGTCTTCAGAGCTTCAACCTCACATACTCAAAAGCAAATCACGCATCGAAGCCATAGCCACGGTTCATGAAATGCTCTACCGACAGGAGAGTTTTGACAAGGTACGCTTTTATGACTATGTCCTACGGCTTGAAAAACTCTTGGGGAAAGCCTACAAACACGATAATACCTATCAGTTTAACCTCAATGTAGACAGAGACCTTGCACTACCGCTGGATACTATGGTACAGCTGGGTCTAATACTCAATGAGATGATCACAAACTCACTCAAATATGCCAAAAACCCACAAGGTCTGCAGATAGATATCTCTATGACCCAAACCTCAGAAGGCTATCTCTTCAACTATAAAGATAATGGCATAGAGTACCTTGATACAGATCAAATGACCCAGCAAAAAGGTCTGGGCATGAGACTCATAGAACTCAGTACTCAACAGATAGAGGGTAGATTAGAGATATACTATATGAACGGATTATCTTATATCATAAGGATGGAAGATGCATAAAATTGTAATCGTAGAAGATGAACTCATCGCTGCAGAGTACCTCAAACAAGTACTTCAGAACAATCACTTTGAAGTACTTGCTGTCATAGACAAAGGAGAAAGGGCACTCAGGCGTATCCCCAAGCTCAATCCTGATATCGTACTGATGGATATTATGCTAAAAGACCACATCAGCGGCAGTGAAGTAGCCCTCTCACTCAAACACACTGCTCCGGATATCGCAGTGATCTTCCTCACTGCATACAGTGACGATGAGATGATAGACTATGCGGTTGAGTCTAACAGTTACGGCTACATGATCAAACCGTATGACGAGACCAATATCCTCACCACACTCAAGATCACACTGGCACGCCTCAAAGAGAACAAACAGGAAAATACAGTACAAATGACCCAAAAAAAAAGATCCTCTGTCTATATCACGAAGTATCTCTATTTTGACATGGAGAAGAAACGGCTCTTTCAGCATAACAAAGAATTACCCCTAGGCAGTAAGTCTCTGGCGATACTTGAAACACTCTGCAAGCAGCCCAATGTCACGGTCTCGTCAGAACAACTCTCTCTGGCCGTTTGGGATGAGCCTAAAGAGAATAGAATGCTCCGTACACAAATTTCAAGACTCAAAAAAGAGATAGATGCTGATATCATCCAAAATGTCAAAGGTCTGGGATACAAAATTGTTTGTGAGGTCTAAAGGCTTTTTACTTCTTTGAATTTCGGATATGCATATTTGCTTCCTTAAGAAGCTCAGATATGACTGTTTGCATACTTCGTGACTCCTTATCTTTTACTGCCCATCCATTACTTTTTGTCATCATTGTTTCAGCCGTGTATATTTTTTTGTCTGACTCTATAATAAGTTGTATATGCTTTGTCCGTTTCACTGGAGCCAAAGAGAGTGTCAATATGAACATAAAAGCATTACCGGCATCGGTATCCCATCTACCTTCAATTAAAGTGATCGAAAGAGGCTTTTTAAATGTATGTTCCTTTAACGCTTTCAAGAGATATCTCTGAACTAACTTGGCGTCTTCTTTGGTACCGCTTTTAGTTTTATAGATAAAATTCAAAGATTTTGTTTTAAATGTATAGGTGGTATAGGCAGACTGATTGCTATCTGATACTTTATCTCTTTTTTGCTTACTCGTTCTCCTGTAATCTTTTGCATGAAAACTGATCTTTTTGATAAAGTATGGCAGTGTCTTTTTAAAAGATTCAGAGTTTATCAGTGCCAATACCTCTTGATTATTGGCATGTACTTTTTTTAATGGCACCAGTGAACGAGAAAGGCTCTTCCATTCGCTTTTTGTCTGTAACATACCTACTCTCCAACCATGACACTTTTCACATTTTTTCTGATTGAGATAGGCTATCTGCTCCTCTGTATTATTGGCGAAGAAATCTACATAGTCAGATACCTCATCTTTACTGTAGCTGTCACTCTGAATATACTTGACTACATCCAGATTATTTTTATGTATCTCTTTGAGTGCTTCTCCACCATCCATCATCAAATGTTTCCACTCCTTCTTAGACTTCAAATGTGAAAGTTGTATTTTCCCCTTATGACATGAGCTACAATACTCACCACTTGATGCGATCAGGACCACAGGTAACATTAACAGATAAACCAGTTTCATTTTTTCTCCTTTTTTATATATCTACAACTTACTACCATGAACTACCGCTGCCTCCGCCAGCACCACCAAAAGAACTACTTCCAGAAGAACTTCCCGTGCTATTACTTGACAACCCCATAACTCCCGTGTTGCTACTGTTTATGTGGTTTCGTAGCATATCACTGCGCAGCAGAGACTTCATCAACGTATTACATTTCTGTTTGGCTAAAGGTATGTTCATGATATCATACATCTTCAACCAGTGTATCACCTGACCAAAAAGGATCGCATAAGGAAGCATCTTCTCCATATAGTCAGGATCCTCTTTCAGTCTTCTTTCTATCTCATCCTCTTTCACAGATTTTAGAAATATCTCCAAGCCCTTAAGCTCTCTGAGAATATCTGTACCTTTTTGCGTATAGCATCCCAACTTCCACATAAACGTTATAGAGAAGATGATTAGAAGTACCATCACTGTGATATAACTGCTTACAACATCCATCACCCCCATACCGTTTTGCCTTGGAAACATCCCAAGCTCCATCAGCACAGCCCATATACCTATACCTGCAAATAAAAGTGCTATTTTCACCCTAGAAGAGAGATTGAAAAAAAAGACCACGATCCAGGGCAACAAAGCACTAAAAACACAAAAGACTATATAGCTCACCTCTTCTCCTCCATAGTCTGTGTTCATAGCAATCACGACAGAGAAAACAAAGATCGGGACAAATACTGCAAATATTATTCGGATACTTCGTTGTCTTATTTTTCTGAGATCTCCTACTGTATAGCCTTGTTTTTTTGCCCAGCCATACAATGCGTTATAGATAGCGGATATTTTTGTAAAAAGTGTATGATATTCTGAAACAGTAGCCTTCTTTGGAGAGAAGTATGCTTTGCTGTCAAACAGTGCATCGAGTAGTTGCCACTGGTCATCACTAAGTGATCCTCTCTCCTTGGCTACCCTTCGAAGTATGATATCCTCACTTTCCTCTTCTATCTCTATATACCCAAGGTATGCGAGTTCCAGTATCGCAGCATAAAGATCATCTTCATCAAGGTTTTTATCAAAAAGCAGCCCCATTTGGAATACTGAAAGGTTCCGAGGGGCATTATAACGAACCATAATACTTCTGGTATCTTTTTTGAGTCCCAGAGCATCTCTTTTCAGCCATACGAGACCCAACAACAGCAAAAATACTATCCAGCTCCACACTCCAAACTCTTCCCTTCTCTCCTCTCGAAAGATCCTCTCTTTTACAAGCTTGTCCCTGTATGCTTCATCTGCCTTCTTCTCTTCTTCCCTTTTTTGAGCCAACGCTTCAAGATGCCTCCTGCCCTTTTCTATCTTCAATACTGTATCCTGCCCTAGCACACCTCTGGGAAATACTATCTTCACGGAAGCTCTCTTTTGATTGGCGTTGATCTGCAAGTAATGTTCATCTATCCATATATACTCATCAGACTTTGCAGGAGAGACAACGACTAGGTTGTTTTTATGAAGCTTTGAGGGCAAGAAAAGGTTTACTTCTGTCTGCAAGACAGGTACTCTCCATCCATCCCCTACTGCATTCCAGTGCAACTGATCTTTATCGGCTTGAAAGGATGAAGGCATAATGGCATTACGACAACGATACTGTATGGTATAGTGTCTTTGATCCGATACTCTTTTATCTTTTGAACCGATTTTGATAAAAATGACTTCTTTACCTGAAGAGCTGCTAAGCTTCTTCATCCATGCTACCTCTTTCGCATCCATCGTGACTTCAAAATCTTCCAGCTGCACATCAACATCTACTCCCCACTTCACACCATTAACATCACCAAATGTATATGCGTGTGTAGGTATCTCTCTATAGATACCATGCTTTTGTGTCTCTTTAAAGTCATACAAGATAGACTCCGTCACCACAAACTCACCACTTGGCTCTAGTGTAACATTAACCTCAAAGTGTTCTATATGCTCAGCGAACAGACCCGTACCAAGAAATATCCAAAAGGTGAAAATAAGATTCCGAATCAAATTGGGTGACTGCATCTTACTCTTCCCATCACTGCCCCTTTATCAACCTATAGTTCCGGCACGATGGCTCATATCCACTCTCACACGCTTTTTTGAACAGAGACAACGCTTTGGGTACATCTACTTTAAGAGAAATACCTGTGTAATAGAGCAGTGCAAGATTGTACTGTCCCTGAGGATCACCATAGTCACTGGCTATACGGTAGTAGGGTACAGCCTTGGCATAACTTCTTTTTACACCCAACCCTTTTTCATACATAAAGCCCAGATTTGAACACCCTTGCGGGTAGGCACAGTTGCAAGCTTTTTCATACAGAGTGATCGCCTTTTGGTAGTCTTTTGTCAGTCCGTTTCCATACTGATACATGACACCCAAGTTACTGCACGCCACCATATCTCCGCCACTACACCCCTTAACATAAGGCTCAATGGCTTTTTGATAGTTACGAACCCTACTTGACCCTTGATGGTAAAAAACACCTAGGTTTCGACACCCTATAGAGAGGTTATGGTCACAGGCTAGTTTAGCAAGTCTGATAGCCCGCACCTCATCCTTTTTTACCCCATTACCATTGCTATACATCAGTGCAAGGTTACTACACCCGGGATAACTCTTCTGCTTACACCCTTTGGCAAAAAAATACGCTGCTCTCTTCATATGTTTCTTGATACCCGCGTTACCCTCATAAAATATCAGACCAAGATCCGTACACCCATCTGCATAACCAAGCATACAGGACTTAGCACACAGCTCTGCAGCATTCAGATACTCTTTTTTGACTTTGGCACTGCTCTGAAAGTGTATAGCAAGCTCATAACAACCCTTAGAATCATTGTTCTCGCAAGCGATCTTATTTGCCTCAACGCTATCAGCAGAGAGTAGTAGTGGAGCTATCATCAGAAGAAAAAACAGTACCTGTTTCATCATTAACATAACTACCAACCATTTTTTCATCTTCTTCTCTCCTTTTATCTACCTACTTGAGGTGCCATCCTAGATAATCATTCTATCTATCTTATAAACATATCAAGATACTTCCTCTCACTCACAGACTACCTACATAGCTCAATTTTACTTCATTTGTACCCTCTTTAAAAAAGAGTACCAACGATGCAGGAAGCCCTTGACTGGATGATTTTTTTGCGATCCAAAGCTTATACTCCACACCCTTATCATACGTCCCTACACTTGGATGCCCTATCTCTGTGGTTTTCAGCTTCTGTATACATGTTACTTTGACAGGGTAGGCATAATGTTTTGCATTACTCTGTGCTTTTTTAAACTGATATCGATAGGTATCACTGTCCAGACTTGCCTTATCCCTATTCAGAAGAGACTTATGCATCAGTTGCACTACCATTTTGGCACTCTTCTCATAACTGTTGTTTTGCATCGTTTGGATAAAAATATTTATGATCTCTATGGCTTGTTTTTCCAATGTTTTTGGCATGCTATCTCCTGCATTCACACTCATTGCCAATAATGCCCAGACTAACATATATTTAACACTATTCATTTCATTTTCTTTTTTTTGATAAAGTTCTTTCAGTTGATGTGAGCTGCCAAAATGTACTCTGTGCACAGCGTGATACAAATGAAAATAAAAAACCTAATAGATACTTCATGAATCACTCCTCTCTGACAATTATCTCTTCAAACACAAGATCATTCATCTTCACCCAGTACCTAAAATCTCTCTTTTTGCCTCTATAAAGTACTTTGATCCATGTATGTCCTTCACTACTCACCATATCCAGAACTTTACTGATCTTATCACCTTGAATGAGATAACTTTTGAGTCTTTTACCGTCCCAACCGTCATAAAAGTAGGCTTTCTTGACTTTGACCTTCACATTATGGGCGCTATAATCTGTTAGCATATTACCTTCTTCTTCATCTGGCCACGAAGTACTGGCACTTAAAAACAGAAATGCTCTTCCCTCTTTATCTATCTGATAATAGTCATGAAAATACCCCGTACCACTCTTCATCGGTGCATGCAGTACCTCTGTATTGCCTATAATAGTCAGGTTGGACACATTGCTAAAGTATTTATGAAACTGAGCCTTTTTAGGATCATAAAAATAGTAATCAGCAAAGACATTGAGTCCACCATAACCAACACCTACAATTACGCCGATATCGGCATACCCATCAAAGTTAAGATCTTCAAAAAACAAACTCTCAGAGATATCAGAGACAAATTTCTTATAGTCCATAAAGTCTTCAGAGATATCAGGCAACACAATCCGCTTCTTGCCTATCTCTACAGCTATATGTTGTGTATCCCAGTTTACATATGCAGTGGCTTTTTTATCTTTGGTAAGGTTGAAGTCATATGCTGTAGTATTTATATCACTACCAGCATACACCATACTCACAAGAAATAAAACACTCAAAAATAACTTTTTCATCAGTGTATACACCCCATATAGACAGTGGTACGCTTCACGTAGGCATCTGGTACATAGTGTCGTATACGATTAAGAAGGCTTTTATCCACCTTCTCACCACTTGCTGCTACTACAATGTAATACCCTTTGGTAAATTCCTCATACGCATCAGAGGGCTCTACACTCAGATAGACACCATCATCATACCTCCCTCTGGCAATATAACAGGGATACGCATAGCCATTTTCATCACACTCTGCACGGGGATGCGAGATCATGATCTCTTCATTGTACTTCAAAGCTCTCAGATCAAGCCTCACCCCACTCTTTTTTGCCAACTTTTGAGCAAACTCTTTTGCTTCACTATAGCTTTTTGTAGACTTAACGATAAATATTGACTTGATAACACTCTGCTGGGCGATCATATCTTCCACACCATACAGCTGACCAAAAGAGAGTACCATTGCTATCCATATCTTCCAAATTCGTTTTATCTCACACTCCTTTTATAACTTTGACTCAGAATTCCGACATCTATCAAAAGCAGCCTTCCGATAAAATAGACCTTTGCTTCCGCACGCTCTTCGCCCCAGTAGAGCCCTATAGACACAGTATCTGTCTCATTTGAACCCGAATTATAAAGTAAAATCAATACCCGCTTAAGCTTCTTGAAGCATTGCCGTTTTCATCATAACACTTACCACTGTTTGAGTGACATTTTGAAGAAGAAGATTTGATATTACCACAGTTTCCCTCTTGGTTATCACAGATCTTTTTTGCTTCTTTTCTAGCACTTGAACTGTCACCTGCTACACAAACACCTACACCGCTTTTGTCTGAAAAAGTAAAACATTTAGCCTCTGCTCCTGCACCCATTGCCAACACCAAAAGTGTTCCTACTACGATATGTTTCATTTAAATCCTTTTTTATTTAGATACATATATTATAGACTCAAAGTGTGTCATAAACGTATCACACTACTTTTTAGGTTTTTTACTGAAACACCGCATCAATGCAGCACGCGTAGAAGATTCATCCGGGTATTTTCCAAAATGTTTTTTACCGTTACTCTGGCACGATGAGATACTGCGTTCACAAGAGTAGTACTGCTTTTCATCTTTACTCCCGTAGCAGATATAATTACCCTGTTTTACCTCATCAGGACAGGCTATTTTTTTTCCTTCTATCCATACTTTTTCATCTTTTGGACGAAGATCAAGCAGTGTCACAGGACCACCCAAACCATTGCCATAGTCTCTTACTTCACTGTAATTGACAAACTCAAGCATCAAACGATTTTTCTTATCCAGCCATACTTGACCCGAATCACACTCACCGCTACAGTAGTATCTTCCTTTCTCTGCTTCACAGTCAAGATGATGATTTTGATATATTTTTCCTGCTGCTTTTACTGCCACTCCAACATAATTTTGAAAATTCTTTTTCCTAATCTTAGGAAGCTTTACCACGTAAACTGCCTCTATAGACTTCACTGAAGATTTACTCTCACCAGATGCTATAAAGTGTTGTGGATCATAACTATAACACTGCAGTTCTTCTGCATAAAGCACCCCTATCATCATACCTATCCATAAAAATACGATAAAATTTTTCACCTTTTACTCCTCAATGCACGATCTCTAAACGTCCATCTTCAGGCTTTGGACTCAACACCTTATGTACTTCAATGAACTCTGCCATGATAGAGTAAAATGTCGTGTAGGTGTTTTTAAGCTCCGTACCATACTTTTTGAACCAGTAGTACCCGTCTCCCTCATGTTTGACAATAAAAGAGTTGCTCAGTACCGTATACTCTTTTTGTGGATCTACATCGACCCATTTTTCACCTTGAAGTACTTTGATCTCTTCTACCCTTGTACCGGGTTTGATGACCTTAGCATCCTCTATTTTCTGTACATTTCCAGGAAGATTGATACGGTACTTCAGCCCTGAGACATGCATCAGACCTCCCTCACCGTAACTTGCTGCACTTCTTTCGAGTATCTCTTTGAGGTATTTTCCTTTGAGCTTCAAGATGTAGGCATAGTTGCCAAACTCATCGATGGATTTGAGCATCTCATCGGTGATATTTCCTGCTTTGTAGACCTTTTTACCTCTAAATGCCCCAGCATTGTTCAGTACGATATCTACCTTGAACTTCTCTCGCATAAGATCGTTGACAAGGTTCGCTACGGTTGACTCACCTTTACGTACTGCGTCAGAACCAAGGTTCCATGAGGTTTCCGTCTTTCCAAGCACAACAGCTTCGGGAAAACCTTCTTCATACTTTTTAACCTTTGCCATGATAGCCTTATCTGCTCTGTTGGTAGCAGGTACAGACACTTTGGTCATCTTCATCTCTTTGCTTAGGACTTTGAGGTTTTCATCCAACGGGATATCCACTTTGATGATCTGTACGCCCTGCTCTCCCCCATTGACAATAGAGGTACCACGGATACGTCCCATCTTTTCAACATACTCATGAGAGTGTCCACCAAAGATAAGGTCTATACCCTTAACCTGTTTTGCCAGTGCAACATCTTTTTTGTACCCTATATGTGAAAGCAGTACGATCACATGCACACCTTCACCTTTGAGCGTTTTGACCATCTTCTTTGCCGTAGTGACATTGTCCGCAGTGATCTTCACATTTCTCTCACTGGTGACCAGTGGCAGATCTTCTGTCATCGCAGAGAAAAATCCTACTTTCACCCCATCCATCTCTTTGATAAGGTATGGTGTACATTTCCCCTTCAGTGCAGAGTTTGAGACATCCAGATCACTACATATCACCTTGAATTTCATACCATCCAAGGCCGTAGAGAGCACCTTGCTTCCTTTATCAAACTCATGATTTCCCAAAACATAGAGATCATACCCGGCATCAGACATCAGGGAGAATATCGCTTCTCCTTTATAGATATGAAAAAACTTATTCATCAGGTCGTCCCCTGCGGAAACAACGACTGTATTTGGGTTCTCTTCTTTCAGTTGTTTATAGGCAGTAGCGAGGTTGGCTATACCACCCATCATCACCTCTTCTTTTTTCCCATCTCCATCAAGATCAAACTTTTGCATAGAAGGACTCATCATCCCCTGCAGATCCGCTGTACCTATGATGCTTACCATCTTCTGCTCTGCCAGTAAAGCAGAGGAAAACAACATTACACATAAAGAAACTATAAACTCTTTTTTTATCTTCATGACATCCCTCCTTGCTATATTTACGACTCTCTTGGTGGAGGTGTTGCATCACTGCGCAGTGGTGGTGTTGCCTCCCCTTGCTGAGCTTCTTCTCTCTCCTCCTTACGCGGGGGAGGCGTTGCACTGCTCTGTCCTGATGGTGGTGTTGCCTCTCTTGCAGTATGAGCCTCTGCACTGTTTTGCGTTGCTTTGTTTTTCTTTCCAAACTTAGCCATTGCTATAGCAATACCTACACCTACACCGATAATAGCCAGTGAAAGCAGTGGTCTGGAACCAAACCAAGCCAATGCGATAACGATAGACCCAAGGATCAAAGTCAACACACCCGCAATGATGCTTGTCACACCACCTACCAAAGAACCCAACATCGGTATCACCTTAGCCAGTGTTGCGATGATCCCCATCATCATAGTAAAGGCAATATACATCAACACCAGACCAACCCCTCTGAGTATCCACGTCAGAACACTGTTTGCATCCAGCTCCTCTTTGAAGATCGTAACTGCCTCTACTTTTCCGTTGCGGGTAAAGACAAATGACTTGCCATTTTCTGTGACATACGGTACCAGCTTTTTACCTTCTTCTTTTGCTGCGTAAGTGTACTCACCTGCTGGTGCATAAGTGTATGTGATCTTGATATCACCTATCTGTGGACCATGCATTCCAGTCTGCGTTCCTGTTTGGGTTATGCTGTGTGTGTTCAGACTGACCTGTGACATCTGTATACCTGTATGTGTCTGAGGTACATAAAACTGTGTTGGAATATAGAGATAGCTCTTCTTATTATAAGCATCACCGATACGTTCAGGCATACTGTTAAGCCCTGCATAACTTTGAGATGCACCCAGACGGAACACCATGTTTCTGTCTAGATAAAACTCTCCCAGCATCGCATCCGTACCAAAACTCTCACTTTTGTAATTCATAGATGGATTCTGGTGATTTTCCCGTACTTTGAAAAAAGTGGAATCTATCGAAGAGGAAGACCATACCTTCACATAGTTATAGGTTGTGATGGTCTCCGTACCTCCGCCAAGCTTATCTTTGGTCTCCGTACTCTTGTTCTCCTGCCACTGATACATCTCTACATGACGTCGTAATAAAAGCCCATCTGTTTTAACACCGAACTGAGGATCGACTACTTCACTGAGGGGTTTGACATACCCCTGTACAAGTACCGCTTTGCCATCCAACGCAGCATCAAACTTTGGTTCAGGAAGTTTGGTAATCTTTTCCTGCATCTCTTTAAGTGCAGTAGCCTGTTCGACACTTCTACCTTCATTCCACCATAAAAGTACAATAGAACCGATCAGCAGCAATATCCCTACAAAGATACCCTTAAATGAGTTACCTATATTTTGTCCATAGCTTGTGTATGTTGTCTCCGTAAATGTATCATTGCCAAAACTGTTACTGCTGTTACTACTACCAAAATTTTTGTTGAAATTAAATTTCATCTTTTCTCCTTTTAGTTAAATCTGTCACCCATAGCAAGGTCACCAAGCATACCAAGTGCCGAGCCTTCACCTTTGTCACTGCCGCCATACTGAGGTGCCGCTGAGAGCATACGTCCTGCCAGCCTGGAGAATGGCAACGACTGTATCCATATTTTTCCAGGACCTCTAAGTTTGGCGAAGAAGAATCCCTCTCCACCAAAGAGCCCGGTTTTTATACCGCCTGCCTGTTCTATCTCAAACTCTATATGCGGCTCCATTGCCACAAGACATCCAGTATCGAGGTGAGACACTTCTCCTTCTACCAAGTCTACCTCTTTAAGCATACCTCCAGCATGTATAAAGGCCATGCCATCACCTTCAAGCTTCTACTGTGCTTACAGGACCATACTTTGTGCCGTTATCATATTCTAAAAACCACTGTACACTCATTGTATTTCTCCTTTAAAACTTTATGATTAAAATTTATTTTTAGCTAAAAACTTTTTTGCACTTGCAGAACCACTCTTTGCAGCTTTCGTAATCCACTGCTTGGCTTTTTTTCTATCTTTTTTGACACCTTCACCATAATAATACATTGCACCTATATTATATTGTGATTGAGAGTGCCCTTGTTTTGCTGCTTTTGTATACCATTTTGCTGCTTTTGCAAAATCTTTTTTACCACCTTTGCCACCATCATAAAGAAGTGCCAAATTTGATTGTGCTTCAACATAACCTTGCTGTGCAGATTTTTTATACCATTTTCTTGCCAGTACATAATCTTTTTTTGTACCTTTGCCATATTCATACATGTAACCCAAATTATTTTGAGCCATAGCATGTCCTTGTTTAGCAGCTTTAGTAAGTAAGGTAAATGCCCCTTTATAATTTTCCACTTTAACATAAAGTGTTCCAAGCTCAAACTGTGATGGCGCATAATTTTGCTTAATAGCTTTCATAAACCATCGTTCTGCTGCAATATAATCTTGTTTAACTTCACGACCACCCATGTAAATGAGACCCAAATTATGTTGCGCATACTTATTACCTTGATTTGCAGATTTTAGATAAAGTTCTATAGCATATTTTGTATTTTTTGCATATCCACCTTCAGCATTATCATACATATAGCCCAGTTTAAGCTGTGCACCGGCATGCCCTTGATTCGCAGCTTTAGTGTACCATTGTCCCGCTTCTTTAAGATCTTTTTTCACATCTTCACCATAATAATATTTTTGACCCATAAGATATTGTGCATCAACATATCCCAATACTCCAGCCTCTGTAAACCATAGTAATGCCGAAGTGATATCTTTGTCAACACCTAAACCATTCTCATACATGGATCCTAAGTTATATTTTGCAACAGCAGATCCTTTTTTAGATGCTTCTGAAAATAATGCTATTGCTTTTTTATAATCTTTATCAACACCTAACCCATCCCTATACAGAAGTGCTAAATTATTGATAGCATTCAAATGCCCTTGATTTGCTGCTTTTTCATATAATTTTATTGCTTTACTATAATTCTGTGGTACTCCCTGACCCTCATCATACATTACACCTAAATTATACTGTGCATATTTAGATCCATTGTTTGCAGCCTTTGTATACCAAACAGATGCCATACGAGCATCTGCTGCAAGTCCTTTACCAAAATAATACATATGTCCCATTAATTCTTGGGCACCCAAATTTCCTTTATCTGCTAAAGGTTTTAGAATTGCCATAGCAACCTTGTAATCTCCACTCACATAAGCTGATTCACCTTCCTTATATGTTCCTGCATATATACTACTTATTAACATAATACCAATCAATATATACTTCATGTTCTTCCTTTAAACTAATATATAACTATTATAATAATTATGTGTGTCAAAAACGTGTCAAACAGATAAGGTGGTATTTAAGTTTCGATAAATAATGCAGTAGATCTTCTTAAAAAAGTAGATGATTTTGAATAATTTTCATTGTTTGGCATGTAGCTTAAATAGCATTTAGCGCCTAGATATAGGGATTATTATTAATTATGTTAAGAGATGAAATAGTAGTCAGGTGCAACGATAAGCCGGGTTTTGTCGTTGGGTAGTTATTTATCTAGGCGTATAGTTGCCCATACGCTCAAGCGAAGTATGAGTGCCGACTGAACGGCTTGTGAGACTTATACCATATACTTCTTGCTGCGGACAGGGTTTACCTGGCTGAGCGTGTTACCATGCTCACCGGTGGGCTCTTACCCCACCCTTTCACCCTTACCAGGCTAAGCCTGGCGGTTTACTTTCTGTTGCACTTGCCCTCAGATTACTCTGGCCATCCGTTAGATGGAGTCCTGTCTCACCTGCAGCCCGGACTTTCCTCTCGTGACACAAATGTCACCAGCAACTACCTGTTGCACCTGGACGGATTATACCATAAATTATGCAAAAAAACATCCCTCAGAGCGTTTGTGCCCAAAAAGATATCTACTCACATTGAGTAACGATAGAGGAGACCAGATCGATAAAGACCGTGTTGATCCTGTCTTCTATTTCCTGATCTACTATAGTGGCTTTGATCTCTCTTTCCAGTTCCTCATCCAGTCCTCTGTCCTCCAGCATCTTTTCTGCTACAGCCAAACGTCTGAACATCTTTTCAAGCTCCTGCTCTACGATGTTCTGATTCGCTGTTTTTGCTGTTTCAAAATAGGTGGATTTAGGGGTACGGCCCATAAAGTCCATACCATAATCATCTTCATCGTCTTCAAATATACCCATATGTATTTCCTTATTATTATTTATTTTTGGTTTTATCTGTAAATTATCTTGCTGTATACAAGAGAAATTTCTCATGATTATAACCAAGTTATGTAAATGTTTCTATCGATAGTAATTGTATGGTGAATGTAAAAAGGGGAGTGTCAAACACAGTATATACTGTGTTTAACTATATATATCATGCAGAAGCTTTTTCCATTGCTTCAAGCGCATACTTTTTCCCAAGCTCATAAGCTTTCAGGTTAAGTTCATGTACCTTTTTAGGTACCTTGGAAAGCATCGTATCAATAAGTATCTGCTCATCCAAAGCATTTGTAAATGTATTGGCAATCGCGAGAGCAACAACAGATTGTGTAATTACATTCCCCACTTCTTCTTTGGCGATAGTAATAATAGGTATTTCAACAATATTCCATTTTTTTCTATCTTCTTCTGTCGGGTGTACCAAATTTGGCTCTACAACAATAGTCCCGCCTTCTCTCACACCGTTTTTAAAGAGTTTATAACTTGCTTCTGCAACAGAGAGCATAAAGTCAACTTCTCCATCTATCGCATACGGATAGAATATCTCTTTATCATCCAGCTGAATATCCACAACCGTTGGACCACCACGTACTTGTGATGTATATGTTGCTGTTTTGACTCCATATCCGCCTGCTTTGATCTTTGCAGCTGCAAAGATCTCGCCAGCCAGAAGAACACCTTGACCACCGACACCGGTAAATCTCATTACTATTCTACTCATCCTCTGGCTCCTTATATTTTTTTCTCAAAGTCATCTTGGGTAATCTTACCTCTCAGACCTTGATGTACTTCTTGAACTTCCTTATACATATCACAGTATTCATCCGCTTCAGTATCCTGCTTTAGGATACCTGTTGGAAGCAGGTTCATCTGTTCTTCAGGAGACAAAGTATCATATTTCTTTTTGGAAACCGTAATGCTGTCGATCCAGTCAAGGTTTTCCATAGCATTTGCCATTTTATTCTTTCTACCGAGGTTGATATGACAGTTTGAAAGGGCTTCAACATATGCAAAACCTTTATGCTGGAGTGCTGCAACAAAAAGTTTTTCGAGTTTCTTGGGCGATGTAACATTTTCTCTACCGACAAAGGAAGCTCCTGCTGCTTCAGCAAGCTTACAGCCATCAAATGTTGGATCAATGTTACCTGCCTTCTGGGAAACAGTCCACATACCTCTTGGTGTAGTTGGACTTGTCTGCGAGTTGGTCAGACCATAAATAAAGTTCTGGATGATGATCATTGTAATATCAATGTTTCTTCTACATCCGTGGATCGTATGGTTACCACCAATTGCAAGTGCATCACCGTCACCGGCGACACAGACTACATATTTGTCCGGATTAGCAAGTTTGATACCTGTTGCATATGCTACAGTTCTACCGTGTGTAGTATGTACCGTATTGAAATCAACATAGGAAGAGAACCTTCCTGAACAACCGATTCCTGACACGACACACATATCATCTTTGTTAATACCCAATTTATCTACCGCTCTGATAAATGATTTAAGTATAACACCATCACCACATCCCCAACACCATAGTGTTGGCATCTTCTCCGTTCTTAAGTACTCATCGTAATTAAATGCCATGGTTAAAATACCTCCTTAACTTTTTCAATAATATCTGCTGGTGAGAATGGACGGCCATTCACTTTAACCAATTTTTCTATATCCAGTCTTCCCATAGATCTTTGAATCTCTTCGAGATATTGACCCATATTCAATTCAACAGAAAGTACTTTGTCAAATTTCTGTCCAAGTTCATGCATTTTCGCTTCCGGACTTGGCCATAGCGTAATAGGTCTGAACATACCGACTTTGACACCCTGCTCTCTGAGCATATTTACTGCTTCTTTGATAGCAAGTGATGCAGAACCGTAACCGATCAGAAGGATCTCCGCATCGTCAAGCATATACTCTTCATAGCTCTCCAGCTCATCTTCATGTTCTTCTACTTTTCTAAACAGTCTGTCGATCAGTTTTCTACATGTTTCGATCTCTTCTGTCGGGAATCCCATGGCATCATGGTGAAGTCCTGTATAGTGGTATCTGTACCCTGTAAACATAGGGTTTAGAACCGCAGGCTCATCCTGTGCTACACCGTATGGTTTGTAATCTGCAGGATCGCCTTCAAATTTCTTTCTTGGCACGATACCTTTTTCAACTTCTTCTGCTGTCGGGATAACCGCTTTCGCATGCATATGACCCAGTGTTTCATCCAACAATACGATAATCGGCTGCATAAATCTGTCTGCCAGGTTAAAGGCTCTTACTGTCTCTGTATAACATTCTTCCAAAGTACCTGCACATAAAGTAATGGATTTGTAGTCACCATGTGAGGGGTTTTTAGCTTGTGACACATCCCCTTGGGATACACGTGTCGGAAGACCTGTTGACGGACCACCTCTCATAACATTCACTACTACCAAAGGAACTTCTGCCATTTGAGCAAGTCCGAGGTTCTCCGCTTTCAGGGAGATACCTGGTCCCGAAGTAGCAGTAAATGATCTTATTCCACTCATACTTGCACCTATTGCTGCACAAATACCTGCGATCTCATCTTCCATTTGAATTGCCGTTCCACCTTTTTTAGGTAGCAAATCAGAACTGACATGCATTACCTCACTTGATGGTGTCAGTGGGTATCCGGCAAAAAACATACATCCGGCATCCACTGCTGCCATTGCAGACAGTTCATTTCCACTTGAAATAACTTCTCTTGTTGCTGACATTAGTTAGCCTCCTTATAATCTTCGGGTAATCTCCACCCATTGTTGATAATTGCTTCCTGTCTCGCTTTTGAAGCATCTGTGAGTTTTGCGAATTTAAATTCTTTTTTCTCTGCTACATAAATTGCGAAATCCGGACAAACAAGCTCGCACTCGTTACATCCTATACATGATTCCGGTGCGACGATGCTGATCATCGCTCCCAGAACCGATGTTGGTTCCTGTTTCATTGAAAGTACACCTGCAGGACATGAATCCACACAGATATCACAGGCTTTACATCTATCGGTGTTTACCCATACCGGAGTATTTTCCGGAGCTGCCATTGTTGACATATTTTCCCCTTTTTATTTTTGAAATATTAAGTGAGATTTGTTATTCACTAAAATTAGAATAGCTTACTTTTAATAATTTAACTATAAATAAGTGGTAATTATGTGGAGTATAAGTGGGGTTGTTACCTTTTGAAGCAACAAAAAAAGTGTAATATTTGGAAATTTTATATGACGTAGGAAAAAGAGGAACGGGGTGAGAACACCCCGCTAAACCGTTAAAGCCAAATGGTTATTTTGACAGTACTTCTTTTACAGCTTTACCGATCTCCGCAGGAGAAACAACTACTTTTACACCGGCTGCTTCTAATGCTTCCATCTTCTCTTTTGCTGTACCGGCACTGCCGCTTACGATAGCCCCGGCATGTCCCATTGTTTTACCTTTTGGCGCAGTTTGACCCGCAATAAAAGCAACAACAGGCTTCGTGATCTGCTCTTTGATCAGTTTTGCCGCCTGAATTTCAAGGTCTCCGCCAATCTCACCGATCATTACGATGCATTCCGTATCCGGATCCGCTTCGAACATAGGAAGAATCTGCTTGTAGGAGAGACCGATGATCGGGTCTCCGCCGATACCGACTGCTGTAGTGATACCATACCCCACATTACACACCTGGTTTGCACCTTCATAGGTCAATGTTCCAGATTTCGAGATAAGCCCGACATTCCCTTTTTTGAAGATCATACCCGGCATAATACCGATCTTGCACTCTTCTGCCGTAATAATACCCGGACAGTTTGGCCCGATAGTCTTCATACCGTGTTTTGTCGCATACGCTTTGGCTGCCTGCATATCTTTAACCGGAGCACCTTCCGTAATGATCACAGCAAGCTCAATGCCCGCTTCTGCCGCTTCCATCACTGCATCACCGACGAATGCAGGTGGAACGAAGATCATAGACACTGTAGCTCCTGTCTCTTTGACCGCTTCTGCTACCGTATTGAATACCGGCTTGCCCAAATGTACCTGGCCACCTTTGTTCGGTGTAACACCGCCTACAATGTTCGTACCGTAGTCAATACACTGCTCCGCATGAAAAGAACCTTCTTTACCTGTAAAGCCCTGAACGATTACTTTTGTATCTTTATTTACCAAAATTGACATTATATCTCTCCTTTCGCCGCAGCAACTGCTTTTGCAGCGCCGTCACCCAGATCTTCAGCAACGATCAGGTTTGAAATGTTCGCATTTTTAAGGATCTCTGCTGCTTCCGGAGCATTCGTTCCATCAAGACGTACGATCACAGGCACATGCACATCCGTAATATTCGTCGCTTCGATAATACCATTCGCTATTCTGTCACATCTTACGATACCACCGAAGATATTGACGAAGATCGCTTTGACATTTGGATTCTTGAGAATGATCTCGAAACCTTTTGCAACGGTCTCCGCATTTGCTGAACCACCTACATCAAGGAAGTTCGCCGGTGTACCACCCATGTGGTTGATCGTATCCATCGTACCCATTGCAAGACCGGCACCATTTACCATACAACCGATCTCACCGTCAAGCGCTACATAGGAAAGACCATACTTTGCCGCTTCAACTTCATCAGGATCTTCTTCGCTAAGATCTCTCATCGCCGCGATTTCCGGCTGTCTGTAGAGCGCAGAATTATCGAAGCCCATTTTCCCGTCAAGTGCCAGGAATTCACCCGAACCTGTTCTTACAAGCGGGTTGATCTCGATCATCTCTGCATCTTTGTCCATGTAAAGTTTATAAAGCTTCTGTGCAAATGTAATGATATTCTTCTGTTCCGCTTTGTCCGTAATACCAAGACCGAACGCCAATTCACGCCCATGGAATCCCTGGAAACCGATCGTCGGATCTACCGGAACCGTAATGATCTTTTCGGGTGTATTTTCTGCAACATCCTCAATGTTCATTCCTCCTTCGGTAGAAGCCATGATCAAAGGCATTTCCAGTTTTCTGTCCAGAATGACAGAAAGGTAGAACTCATCTTTAATGTCTGCACCGTCTTCGATGTAGAGCTTCTGAACCAGTTTTCCTTCAGGACCTGTCTGGTGTGTCACCAAAGTCATCCCAAGAATTTCATCTGCCAATTCTCTCACTTCATCCAATGATTTCGCAAGCTTGACACCACCGCCAAGCCCACGTCCGCCTGCATGGATCTGGGCTTTCACGACCCAGATAGGTCCGCCCAGTTCTTTTGCTGCTTCAACAGCTGCATCAACGCTTTCCGCCATTATACCTTTTGGTGTGGGAACACCATATTCGGCAAAGATCTGTTTTGCCTGATATTCATGTACGTTCACATAGTCTCCTTTTTTACAATAAGTTCCTTTATTATACGCCTATTAATGATAATATTTTATTAATTGAATTATTATGAGAGGTGATTTTAAGAAAGTGTTAAATTTTTACACAGTTTTAAAGCAAAAAAGGAGGAAAAGATAGCAAAATGCTACCTTTTGTAAAAAATATAAGATTTAGGCCTTATACGATTCGGCATTTAGTGCCTCACTTGCATTGGCCTTTACGCCTTAGGCGCTATCATCTCTTTGGGCTGTACGTAACGGTCGAATTCCTCTTCCGTAAGCAGTCCGAGTGCGACTGCTTCCTCTTTGAGTGTCGTACCGTTGGCATGTGCTGTTTTGGCGATCTTTGCCGCATTCTCGTACCCGATGTACGGATTGAGTGCCGTAACCAGCATAAGGGAGTCGTTGAGGAACTTCTCTATCTTCTCTTCGATCGGCTTAATACCGATAGCACAGTTGACATCAAAACTTCTCATGGCATCAGAAAGCAGTCGGACAGACTGCAGGATATTATAGGCGATCACCGGTTTAAAGACATTGAGCTCAAAGTTCCCCTGTGATGCAGCAAAACCGACAGCAGCATCATTTCCCATGACCTGCACAGCCACCATAGTAAGCGCTTCCGCCTGCGTCGGGTTGACCTTGCCCGGCATAATGGATGATCCCGGTTCGTTGGCTGGGATGGATATCTCACCAATACCGCACCTTGGACCACTTGCAAGCCATCTGACATCATTGGCGATCTTCATGAGATTGGCCGCCAACGCTTTGAGCGCTCCCGAAAGTACTACTTCCGCATCATGTCCTGTCAGGGCATGGAATTTGTTAGGCTGGGAAACAAAACCGTAATTTTTCTCCATGAAACGGTTCAGCTGGATTGCAACCCTCTGTGAAAATTCCGGATGAGAGTTAAGCCCTGTACCTACAGCTGTACCCCCAATGGCAAGTTCCCTGCAATATTTCAGTGCATCTTCTATCTGCTTCAGGTTTGTCTCCAGCATTGCGACGTATCCGCTGATCTCCTGTCCAAGGGTCAGCGGTGTGGCATCCTGCAAATGCGTACGTCCTATCTTCACGATATCGGCAAAGGCTTTTGACTTCTCTTCGAGTGTACCCTTAAGCTGCTTGAGTGCAGGAATGAGATTGTCTGTTACAGCAACTACTTCGGCGATCCGCATGCCTGTGGGATAGGTATCGTTGGAGCTCTGCCCTTTGTTCACATCATCGTTGGGATGAACAAGGTGCTCTTTGGTGAAATCGCCACCCAGGATCTCTGTGGCTTTGTTGGCAACTACTTCATTCATATTCATATTGGACTGTGTTCCCGAGCCTGTCTGCCAGACCACCAAAGGAAAGTTGTCATCAAGTTCACCGACAAGCACAGCATCACAGGCTTTGACGATAGCGTTTGTCTTCTCATCATCAAGGCGTCCAAGCTCATTGTTTACCAGGGCACAGGCTTTTTTCAGGTTGGCAAATCCATGAACCACTTCCATCGGCATCTTTTCCACACCGATCTGAAAGTTCTGTACCGAACGCTGTGTCTGTGCTGCCCAATATTTGTCTGCAGGTACCTGCATTTCACCCATCGTATCTTTTTCTATTCTGTATTGCATGGTTGATCCTTTGTATCTTGTAATATATTATTCTGAATAGGTTATGGTACTACTGTTTGGTTAATGAATATTTGGAAAATGAAGAAAAATAATGTTTGGAGGATGAAGAGAGGTGCGTGGTTACGCACCCTACGAGATATTAATGGGAAGGGAAGGATTTTAATCCTTTACCTCGAATTGTTCTCTTCCCATCTGGTAGAGATCATTTCCGTACGTATCATTAATGACAGTGACCGGGAAATCTTTGACCGTGATCTTGCGTACCGCTTCGGGGCCGAGTTCAGGATAGGCGATCACTTCGGCTGAAGTGATCTTTTTACCAAGCAGTGCACCTGCGCCACCGGTCGCACCAAAGTAAATACCATCATACTCTTTACAGGCATCTTTGACTACCTGATTGCGTTTTCCTTTACCGATCATTCCTTTGGAACCGTACCGAAGCATAGTTGGAGAGTAGCTGTCCATCCTGTATGAGGTAGTCGGTCCGGCAGAGCCTATCGGATCTCCGGGTTTTGGCGGTGTCGGTCCTACAAAATAAATGACAGACCCCTCAATATCAAACGGTAGTTCTTCCCCTTTTTCAAGAAGCTCTACCAGGCGTTTGTGTGCCGCATCACGTGCAGTAAAGATAGTACCGTTAAGTAGCACTGTATCACCTGCTTTAAGTTGTCTTGTATCTTCCGATGTCAATGGTGTCGTTAATGTATATTGTGCCATTTTCTTCTCCCTTATATCGTAATATGTGTATGTCTTGATGAGTGACACTGTACATTAACTGAAACCGGCAGTGAAGCAATATGGCACGGGTTGGACTCAATATGAACCGCCAGTGCCGTTTTGGTTCCGCCCATTCCCATGGCACCGATACCCAGTTTGTTGATCTCCTCAAGAATGGTCGTTTCAAGCTCAGCCATTTCAGGATCTTCATTCACTGAACCGATATCTCTGAACAGTGCATGCTTGGAAGAGATACAGGCTTTCTCGAAAGTACCACCGATCCCAACACCCACAGTAATAGGAGGACAGGGGTTCCCGCCCGCATCTGAAATCACCTCTTTGACATAATTGACGATCCCCTCTTTACCAGCGGCAGGAGGGAATACTCTCGCTCTTGAAACATTTTCGGAACCGCCGCCTTTGGCTGCGTACTCAATATCTATTTTATCCCCTGCAACGATATCGAAATGAATGATAGCAGGCAGGTTATACCCCACTGTATCTTTCAGGTTCGCACGGGAGAACGGTTCACAGGTGGATGCCCTGAGGTAGGCGTCTGTATAGCCCTGTTCCGTCCCTTTATTGATGGCATCTTTGAGCAATCCGCCCTTGATCTTCACCTCATCACCTACCTTGACAAAGAATACTGCCAATCCTGTATCCTGACAAAGCGGCCTTTTTTCATCTTTCGCGATATCAGCATTCTCAAGGATCTGTCGGATCACCTCTTTACTGACAGGTGATTTTTCAGTTTCCATTGCCTCTTTGAGCGCGTCATAGGTATCTTGCGGAAGATCTGTACCGCAGTGAACGATAATATCTCTTACCGCTTTTACTACTTCATCAAATTCAATCTCTCTCATTTTTTTCCTTAGTCAAAAAATTTGTTCTGTTTTAAAATAGCGATATTCTCATTGATGGAATCTACTGATATTTTAAACTTTTCTATGGTCTCACTGTCCAGATCGATCTCAATGATCTTCTCTACACCGTTCTTTCCCAGTACTACAGGCACGCCTGCTGTCACATCACTATATCCGTATTCACCATCCAGAAGTACGGAAGAAGAAACTACTATCCTGCTGTCATTCAGTAATGCCTCTACCATATATGCAATAGCACGGCCAGGGGCATAATAGCCCGAAGTACCCAGATACTTGACGATCTCCGCACCGCCTGTTCGTGTACGCTCGATGATCTCTTCCATCTCTGCTTTACTCAACAGTTCATTCACCGGTACATCACCCACCTGTACTTTCTGAGGCAGGGGGATCATATTTTGCCCATGGTCACCAATCACCAAAGTACCGATCTGTCCTGCACCGTAACCGAGTTTATTGTAGATCTGATAGGCCATTCTGGCACCGTCAAGTGCACCTGCCATACCGATGATACGGTTACGCTCCCAGCCTGTCATCTTCTGAATGACATAAGTCATGACATCCAGAGGGTTTGAGACACAGATGATCACGGCATCGGGGGAATAGGTCTTGACATCTTCCACCACTGTCTTCATGATCTTTGCATTGATCATCAGCAGATCTTCACGTGTCATATCACCTTTACGCGGAACACCTGCCGTAATGACAACGATATCACAGTCATTGACATCTGCCGGACTCTCTGCTGCAGTAACGATGGTACTGTTGGGTGCATAATGGCTTGACTGTGCAATATCGATCGCTTTGCCCTTTGCCACACCTTCGGCAATGTCAAAAAGAACGATCTCGTTACATGTTCCCATCATGCACAGACTGTATGCTGCTGTCGCACCGACCGCCCCTGTACCGATGATCCCTACTTTACGTCTATGCATCTATCTATTTCTTGTCATCGTCGAAAAAATTTGCTTTATACAATGTATCAACCATCTCCTGTACCGAAGCAACCGAATTCTTGAATCGTGTCTGCTGAAGCGGCTTAAGTGCCATATTGATGACCTTCTCCGCACCGCCTGCACCGATCATGACAGGTACACCTGAAACGATATCGGAATAGCCATAATCATTTTTCAGCATGATGGCACAGGAGTGGATCTGGTTGGTGTCTTTCAGGATCGCCTCAACCATCACAGTCGTGGATTTTGCCGGTGCATAATAGGCCGAACCGTTACCCAGAAGATTTACGATCTCCGCACCGCCGTTCCTTGTTTTTCTAACGATCTCACCGATCTCTTCCGAGTCCAGGAGGTCTTCGATAGGTACACCGGCAACCGTGGTGAACTTTGGAAGCGGTACCATAGTATCGCCGTGTCCTCCCATGACTGTTGCACGGATCTGACCGGCACCGTACTCAAGTTTTTCATAAATGAAGTGTGCCATTCTCGCTGCATCAAGTATCCCCGCCATACCGAGTACACGCTGTCTCGGGAAGCCTGTCTCTTTGAGTGCCACATAGGTCATAACATCCAGGGGGTTGGATACAACGATCACAATTGCGTCGGGAGCATACTCTTTTATCTCTCTTGCATAGCATTTAACGATATCTGCATTTTTGAAAAGAAGGTCATCCCTGCTCATACCCGGTGTTCTTGGTGCACCCGCAGTGATGATGACCACATCGGAGCCTTCCATATCTTCAGGCCCTTTAGCCGCTTTGACGATGGTATGCTGTCTTGCAGCATTGGCTGCCTGTGACATGTCGAGCGCTTTACCTTTAGCGATATCGTAGTTACGCCCTCTGAGCATGACATGGTGACACGAACCGTTCATTGCAAGAATGAATGCGACCGTTGAACCAAAATTACCTGTACCGATTACCGTTACTTTTTTTCCTTTTGCCATTGATTTCCTTTTGTGTGAGAATCATAGAATTATCTTCAGGGAAGCTGCAAACAAAACATAACTCATAACTTAGATGATTATCAATAATGTTTTGCAATGCCTGTGAAGCGTTATTACCGCATCAGGTAATAAATCCTATGTTGAAGAACATTGAACACGTTAATTGCGTTCAAAGGTTCAATTATAATAATACTGGAAAATTATTATAAAAGTGTTACACAGGGGCACATTGCCCTGTGTGAAGTACCCATCTGTGTCGATAGGTAATAGTAACCTTTAGTTAGATAGCGTCAATAATACTGTTAAGTGTTTCAGACGGTCTCATTGCCGCTTCCGCTTTGGAATCATTCGGATGGTAATAACCACCGATATCTTTTGCAGAACCTTCAGCTGCAAGCAATTCAGCAATGATCTTCTCTTCGTTCTTTCTGAGTGCATCTGCCACAGGAGCGAATTTCTCAGCCAGTTCAGCATCCGCTGTCTGTGTTTCAAGTGCTTCTGCCCAGTAAAGTGCTACATAGTAATGAGATGCTTTGTTATCAGCTTCTCCTACTTTTCTTGATGGTGCCTTGTCATTGTCAAGGTATCCCTGGTTCGCTTTGTCAAGTGCTTCCGTCAATGCACCGATTTTGCTGTCTTCGGATTTCTGATATTCCATTCTGAGTGATTCAGCCAAAGCAAGGAACTCACCAAGTGAATCCCATCTGAGGTGACCTTCTGCAAGGAACTGGTCTACGTGCTTAGGTGCTGAACCACCTGCACCTGTTTCAAAAAGTCCTCCGCCTGCAAGCAGTGGAACGATAGAAAGCATTTTTGCAGAAGTACCAAGCTCAAGGATCGGATACATATCTGTCAGGTGGTCTCTGAGAACGTTTCCTGTTACAGAGATGGTATCTTTACCTGCTCTTACTCTTTCGTTGGTGTATCTTGTCGCTGCAGCTACATCCATGATCTTGATATCAAGACCTGTTGTATCATGTTCTTTAAGATACTGATTGACCTTCTTGATCATTTCTGCATCGTGTGCTCTGTTCTCATCCAACCAGAATACTGTAGGATTTCCTGTAAGTCTCGCTCTTTCAACTGCCAGTCTTACCCAGTCTTTGATCGGGATGTCTTTGGCACGTGACATTCTCCAGATATCTCCAGCCTCTACTTCATGGCTCATCAATACATCACCATTCTCGTTGACAACATCAACCGTCCCGGCTTCAGCGATCTCGAATGTAGTCGGGTGAGAACCGTACTCTTCCGCTTTTTGTGCCATAAGACCAACGTTTGCAACATTACCCATAGTCGTGACATCAAACTGTCCATTCTTGACACAGTCCGCTACCATTTCCTGATGGAACATTGCGTAGGTACTGTCAGGGATGACCGCTACACATTCAACTGCATCACCATTTCTGTCCCACTGCTTACCACCCTCTCTTACCACTACCGGCATAGAGGCATCGATGATTACATCGTTGGAAGCATTGAAGTTCGTCTGACCTTTGTCAGAATCGACCATAGCGATCTTTGGAGCATCGGCATCCACCACTGCCTGGAATGCCGCTTTGATCTCAGCTTCTTTTGCATGACCAGCGATCTTCTTCTCAAGGTCTGACATACCAAGGTTAGGGTTGACTTCGAGTTCTTTGAAAACATCTGCATATTTGTCGAACACTTCCTGGAAGAATACTTCGAAGGCATGACCGAACATGATCGGGTCAGAGATCTTCATCATTGTTGCTTTAAGGTGGATCGACCAGAGTACACCGTTCGCTTTTGCATCATCGATCGTTTTTTTGATGAACGCTCTGAGTGCTTTGGCTGACATGAAAGTTGCATCAAGAATTTCACTCTCAAGTGCATCGATCGTTTTAAGCTCTTTACCGTTCAGCAGGATCTTGACTGTTTGTGCCTTATCCATAGTTACTGACTTCTCATTACCGTAGAAATCTCCGTTACCTTCCATGTGCGCAACATACGCTTTGGAGTTCTCAGCAAACGGCTTGAGTCTGTGCGGATGCTGCTGTGCATACTTTTTAACCGCTGCTGCTGCACGTCTGTCAGAGTTTCCTTCTCTAAGTACCGGGTTAACGGCAGACCCGAGACAAGGGTTATACTTTGCTCTGACCGCTTTTTCTTCTTCTGTTTCAGGGTTTTCCGGGAAATCAGGAATATCGAATCCCTGAGACTGCAGCTCAGCAATACACTCTTTGAGCTGGCCGATAGAAGCTGAAATATTTGGGAGTTTAATAATGTTAGCCTCAGGTTTATGTACCAATTCACCCAACTTTGAAAGTTCATCTTCAGCCAGGCCCATAGCAGCAAGTACTCTTCCTGCAAGAGAGATATCGCTTGTTTTTACATCGACACCTGCCGCATTCGTAAATTTGCTTACGATTGGAAGAAGTGAATAGGTTGCCAAAGCCGGAGCTTCATCGATTTTTGACCAAATAATAGTTGGTTTAGACATGTATGTTCCTTAATAAATTGATTTTATGTGGAAAGATTGTAGCACTATTTGATTATGAAGGTAGGTAAATTGACTATTTTTTAAAACTTATATTAGTTATTTGTTTCCATTCTACACAGAAAATAGCAGGCACTATTTTCTGTACGTTACATTTGATCTATTGATAGGCTCTTTTGACATCTTTTTCAATCTCGCCCGGTGCTGAAGCGATCTTCATGAACTCAGACATACTCAACTGCGGAATAGAAAGGGCCAAATAGAATTTCGGATCAAGCATTACTGCCTTCTTTCCTTTGATCATAGACTCGTACGGAAGGATATTCGCATCACGCTCCGCTTCGATCTTCTGAAGAAACTTGTTGGTTATGTTTCTGAGCTTATGCCCTACAAGGACATTTCCGTTGGGAAGTTTCAAGGTATATGCAACATATTTGTTTCCGTTTCCACCTGCAACTTTGGCAAGAAGGTCATCTCCTTCACCCACTTTGATGGTATCGTTCAGGTACGGCATACCAAACATGAACTGATACTTTGGTAGATCATCGAGTGCATACTTCTCATCCACCTCGTACATATCACCCAGTACTGCCTGCAGTGCCTTAAGTGTTTTGGTGAACTGCCCATACTTGTACTTGTCCTGAAGATAGGCTGCCCCAAAATAAGATGGGTTCTGCACGCGTATTTCATTGCCTTCATTGACAAGCAGATGCAGTGCAGCCATCCAGGTATTGGTCTGAAGCAGTTCATCGTTGGTAATGCTCAATACGGTCTTGCCTTTCAGTATGGGCGTTACTGCCAGGACCTCGAATCCGTTGGCTTCCAGTTTTTGCTTGAGATCATCGATATTCTGCAGTCGTGCCGCATAATAGGTAGAGAGTTTTTTAGGTACTTTACCGCCAATGACAAGTTTGGCACCCTTAAAGACCTTGGGTGGCACTTCAACCTTCACAGACGGTTCAGATTTTACCTCTACGGTTACATCATCTTCTTTAAGTGTTTCTATCTGTGCTTCAAGTTCCTTTACTTTTTCTTTAAGACGCTCATTCTCTTCCTCAAGCGAAATAATTTTAGATACTTTTGGATCCTGGGTCTTGAACCCAAGTCCTGGATCAGCAGTAGATTCTGCTTTTGTTTGGCCCAAAGATACATCTGCCTGAAGATAGGTAAAAAACAATGCAAACATTATTGCAACTTTATATAAATTCACATTAATCCTTTTATTAAAAATCCTGATATTATTCTATCAGAGATAATTTAAGATAAAAATATATTTATACAAACTAGAACAAATTCACTTGTTTTATTTGCGCTAAGAAGCATTTTATTATTCAACACTCAAATTCTCTTCGAGATAGGCACCCAGTTCCTTCGCCTCTCCAAGGATCATTTCACTCACTTTCCATTTTGATTCGATGATCACATCTGCCAGCTTTGACTTGATACGGAGTTCCAGAGGACGCTTGCCCGGGTAACGCTCCACAAGGCACATCAGATCCTCCACCGTTTTGGCATCAGGCATCAGGTTCAAAGCCAGGATCAGCGGCGGCTGTTCCGGTTCCAGCGTGTGCTTCTCCTCTTTTTTGACCTTGACTTTCTCTTTCTTGGCATCTTTGAGCGATTCGATCTTGATGATATTCATACGGGTGAAATCACCATCTTTGCTGATCTTGACCTTGAAAGCGATCGGCTTGGTCGTATCGAAACCTTCATCGAGCTCTTTGAGACGGTTCTCAAAAAGCATCAGTTCAATGTTCCCATGCAGGTCCATAATGTTCGCGATTCCGAACTTATTCCCTTTCTTGGATATCTTCTCGGTAATGCTTTCTATTTTTCCAATGAAAAGGGCCTGTGAACCGTCTGCCAGATCATCAATCTCAGAACTGAGTGTATAGTTGATACCTTCCAGCGTTTCACGGTACTTGTCAAGCGGGTGACCAGAGACATAAAAGCCCAGTGACTCCTTCTCCATCTCAAGGATCTCCATAGGTTCAAATTCTTCCATATGGGAGAGTTCAAGGGTGACAGAAGTCATTTCCTGCCCTTCGCCAAAAAGGGAACCGACAGCCATTTTCTTGGCCTCTCCGGCTTTTTTGGCCGTATCAATGATATCTTCTATCTGTGAGAGCATCGCTTTACGGCTGTAACCGAAACTATCCAGCGCCCCTGCTTTAATGAGTGATTCTATGACCTTTTTATTCACTTTGCTCGAATCAATACGGGAAACAAAGTCAGAGAAGTCGCTGAATTTCCCCTCTTCTCTAGCTTTAAGCATGGAATTAATAGCAATATCCCCGGCACCTTTGACCGCACCCATACCGAACATGACAACCTCATCACCATCGATATTCGTCGCTTCAAAGACCAGTCCGGACCTGTTGATGTCAGGCGGCAGCAGTTTGATGCCCATCTGTTTCAGTTCATCTACATATTTGACGACTTTGTCGGTATTATTCTTTTCCAGAGTCAGAATGGCCGCCATGAACTCTGTAGGATAATAATATTTCAAATAGGAGGTATAGAAGGTGACCATCGCATAGGCAGCCGAGTGCGATTTGTTAAAACCGTAGCCGGCAAATTTCACGATAAGGTCGAAAAGATCCGCCGCTTTGGCTCTGTCAAATCCTTTCTTGGCAGCACCGTCGGCAAACTCGTCTTTGAGTTTATCCATCTCCTCTTTGATCTTCTTACCCATTGCCCGTCGCACGAGGTCGGCACCACCGAGTGAGAAACCGCCGATGGTCTGCACGATCTGCATGACCTGTTCCTGGTAGACAATGACCCCGTAGGTCGGTTTAAGGATAGGTTCAAGTTCCGGGAAGGCATAGGTAATCTCTGCCCGGCCGTGTTTACGTTCGACGAAGTCATCGAGCATTCCCGACTCCATCGGCCCGGGACGATAAAGTGCAAGCATCGCGATAATATCTTCGAAACCGGACGGTTTCAGTTTTTTCGCCAGATCCTGCATTCCGGCCGATTCGATCTGGAAGAGGCCAAGCGTCTCACCCGTTGAAATGTAATCATACACTTTGGGATCCTCGATGTTCTCTTCAACGAAATTGATACGCTTACCGTGCCTTTTCTCGACCAGTTGCAGTGCCTCTTCGATCACGGTGAGTGTTTTGAGCCCCAAAAAGTCAAACTTAATCAGGTCAACATCTTCCACATATTTCCCCGAATACTGTGTCGCCAGCGTATCAAGCCCCGAAGGCTTGAAAAGCGGTGTCTTCTGCCAAAGTGCTTCGTTCGAGATAACAACACCGGCAGCATGGGTACCCGCATTCCGGTTCAGCCCTTCGAGTGCGAGTGCATACTCCCAGGTACGTTTGGCCTGGGGATCACTCTCAAGCAATTCCTTTATCTTGGGTTCTTTTTCATATGACGCTTTCAGGTCGATCCCCAGTTCATCGGGGATCAGTTTTGCCATCGCATCCGCTTTGGAGTATGGCATGTCAAGCACACGTGCGACATCACGGATGACCCCTTTGGCAAGCAGTTTACCAAAGGTAATGATCTGCGCCACGTTCACACGACCGTACTTTTCCACCACGTAGTCAAGTATCTCCTGACGACGCGCCTGACAGAAGTCCATATCGATATCCGGCATGGAGATACGTTCCGGGTTCAAAAATCGCTCAAAGAGCAGGCCGTAAGGCATGGGGTCGATATCGGTAATACGAAGGGCATAAGCCACCAGCGAACCCGCCGCGGACCCACGACCGGGACCTACGGGGATCCCCATACGCTTAGCCGCATCGACGAACTCCCATACGATCAGCATATAGCCGGGGAACTTCATATTGTTGATGATGTCTATCTCTACCTGCAGACGGTGCCAGTACTCCTGATGCTTCTCTTCGGGAACGATCTTCAAACGTTCGGCCAATCCTCTTTTCGACTCTTCGATGAAAAGCGTTTTGTCGTTCTCCAGCGAATACTCCACTTCAGGTTCCGGCAGTTCGAGTCCAATCTCATCTGCCTTCTCTCTGGCGAACTTGAAATTCGGCGGTGTCGGGTTCCCCAGTTTGATCTCAAGATTGCACTTGTCCGCGATCTCCTGCGTCGCCTCCAATGCTTCGGGAATATCGGCGAAAAGTTCGGCCATCTGCTCGGGGGATTTCACATAGAACTCATGTACGGAGTGGCGCAGACGGTTGGGATCGTCATAGAGTTTGTTCATCGCTATACACATAAATGCCTCATGCGCGTCCGCATCCTGAGGATTGGTGTAGTGGGTATCGTTCGTTGCAACTATTTTAATGCCTGTCTCCTGCGAGAGCTGAAGGATCTGCTTGTCTATACGGTGCTGGTCCCCAATGCCGTGACGCATCAGTTCAAGGTAGAAATCATCCCCGAAAACCTCTTTGTATTTCAGAGCAATACGTTTGGCCTCCTCGTACCCTTTGGCACCGAACTTGAGATTGCGCTCAGAAAGGTTGAGATGCCAGTTCACTTCCCCCTGAAGACAGGCAGAAGAACAGACAAGCCCTTCCGCATGATCTTTGAGCAGATCCCAGTTAATACGCGGATAATAATAGAACCCCTCGATGTAAGCTTTGGAGCTGAGGAACATCAGATTCTTGTACCCTGCTTCATTTTTTGCATACAAACAGAGGTGGAAACGCTGTCGAACCGACTTGTCTCCCAGTTCAGGCTGATTGTGTACATAGGCTTCCATACCGATGATCGGCTTGATACCTTCTTTTCGCATGGTATTGTAGAAATCGATAGTACCGAACATATTTCCGTGGTCGGTCATCGCTACCGACGTCATTCCCAACTCTTTGACCTTTTTTGCCAGGGCTTTGATCTTGTTGGCGCCGTCAAGCAGTGAATACTCCGTATGAAGATGAAGATGGGTGAATTGCGGTTTGCTTTTTGGTTCTTCTGACATTTAGGACCTTACTCATTATAAAATTAGTGTTTTGAATATAGCAGAGTTTAGGTAAAAATGGATTGAAAAGAAATACTTTGACAGGAGAAAAAGTAGATGGTTTATTTGACCATCCTTAGAAAGACATATCAGTCGCTATAGACCCCTTCATCCATGTCGAAATCGTAGTCAGGTTCAATAGCAGGTACCTTTTTTAAAGTTTCAGGGTCAAACTCCTTGCTTTTCAGGTCATATTCACTCCCCTGATAGAAACGCTGCTCTTTGGCATATTTTTTCTCAAGCTCCATCGCTTTTTTTACTGCTTCTTTGGTTTTGTTGTTATCTATAGTACTGTTATTCTCTTTTGTAGTGTTATGTTCACTGCCAAAGCCCATTACAATAGTAAAGCTCAGCAGTACAGCAATTATCGATAGTTTCATAATAGTCTCCACTTTGCATTCTTAACAAAAACTATATCAGAATGAAACTTTAATAAATATAAAATAAACTAATGATTTTAAGAATTTAAACTTATGCTACTTAGCAGTATCCCAAAAGCATTCCCTCTTTCACCGCCTGCATACTCTCTTCACCTACCAGTCTTTTGACAATGGCCAGGCCGAAACACACTGCCGTTCCAGGCCCCTGTGAAGTCATGACATTTCCATCTTCCACAACTTTTTCGTCCGCTACATAGCCGGGATGGTCTATCTCCTCTACCGCACCGGGATACGCGGTATATCTTTCACCCAATACACCGGCTTGTTTTAAAGCGAACGGTGCTGCACACATGGCACCGACGATCTTTTTTTCCTTGAACTCTCTGAGTAGTTCCTGTACTCTGGCATTTTCCGCCAGTGCATAGGTACCGCCCCACCCTCCGGGAAGTACCATCATATCGAAGTCATCGGAAATGACATTCTTGATGGATGTATCCGCTTTAATGGTAATGCCGTTGGCACCCAGTACCAGGTCACTTTGCATTTCATCTTCAAGATATGCCACACGTACTTCAATGCCTCCTCGACGCATCACATCGATAAGTGCAACCGCTTCGAGTTCTTCAAATCCTTTTGCCAATGGTATCAATACGCTTGCCATGTTAATTCTCCTTACTTAAAATATGATTGACGATCCTGTATCCGTGGTTCAAAGCGATGGCGATACTCCCGCCACTGTTGAACACGATATCGCCTGCGATGTAGAGCCCGGGGACTTCACTCTCGTAGTTGTCATCGAAAACAGGTTCACCCGTTTCATCCAGGGTGATACCGCAGCTTTTAAGAAAATCTTTCGGGGTGGTCCCGCCTATGGCATAAATAACCCTGTCAAAAAGTTCCGAGCCGTCCGTAAAATTGACTTTCACCTGTCCGTGTTCACTCTCCAGGCCTTCAATATCTACACCCAGTTTCAATCTGACCGCTTCATTGTCACAATATTCTGCGATCATCTCCTGATTGGTCGGATTGGGGCGCGTCAGATCTTCACGTCTGTAGTTGAGTGTCACTTCGTTCGTCGCACTCAGTTCACAGGCATACTCCACTGCACTGTCCCCACCTCCGACAACGAGTATATGTTCTCCGTTACTGCATTTGTCAAGATTGAAATTGATCTGTGATCTCAATGAAGGGGGAATTTTATAGGAAGGTTTATTCGGTTTTCCCATCCGTCCGATCGCAACGATGACATTTTTGGCCCTGTCTACACCACAGCCGGAAACAACATGAAAAACACCATCCTTTTTTTCAACTTTTTCCACCGCACAGTTAAAACGGGTATCGATCTTTTCATCATCCAAAAGTGAATCAAAGAAATCAAGCGTACTCTCTTTGGTGCCGTCAGTGAACTCTACATTGCCTTCCATATCTACTGCCTGGCCCTGCCAGTCCTTGTCGACACGCTTCATATCTTTGTAGAATTTACGAATGGTATGAGAGTGATTGTCTGTTTTTTCTATCATGAGAACTTTTTCAAGGCCAAGGACCTTCGCTTCGACTGCCGAACCTATGCCCCCCGGACCGCCGCCGATGATAATGAGATCATATATTTTTTCCATTTGAACACCATCCTTCTTGTAGAGTAGAATAAGTGTACCATTTTCTCAAAAAGAAATCCATACTTTGCTTGCAAAAAGCTATTTTTTATCAGGAATGATTACTTTGGCATACATGCCCGGGAAAATATTGTTATCCCCTTTATCAAATGAAACACGCATTTTGATCTTGTGTGTCATAGGGTTGGCATCAGGAATGATCGCTTTGATCTTCCCGATCGTTCTATATTCAATGGAAGGGATCACCACTGCAAGTTTTTGTCCTTCATGTACCCGGTTTATGATCCCTTCCGATAGAGAAACATCAATCTCAAGATGCTCTGTATCGACGATCATAATGGCCAACATACCGGGCATAAGCATATCACCTACTTTGATATTTTTTTGTACTACGACACCGTCTGCCGGAGCTTTCATCTTGAGATAATTGAAGACCACCGCCATCTGTTTGACCTGCTCCGCAGCATGCTTGACCATGATCTTGGTCGATTCAAGCATCGCTTTGACGGTCTCAATCTGTCCTTCAAGATCATCCATACCAAACCCGGTCATACCATACTTCTTTTTGACGTTCTCTTTCTTTTTATTGATCACACGCAGACGGTCTTTCCAATATTCCAACGCTATCTGTGACTGCTCAAGCATCAAGTTGGCCTGCGTTTTCATAATGTCGAATTCAGCTGACTCCATCTCATAGAGATCATCTTCACGCTTGACTTTGTCACCCAGTTTGACATAAACTTTTTTCACGTAACCCATATATCGGCTTCCGATCATTTTCTGTCCGTCGGAAACCACTGTCCCTGTCAGTGAAATACTGCCGGCATGTACAAAACTTCCCAAAAGAAGCAGAAAAAGGGTAATTTTTTGTAGTCTTAACATATAGTGTTTCTTTTCATAATAAAATGCAACATCACATAATATTCAATATTGCTGGATGCCATTTTACAACTTCTATGGTTAATGATCACCTATAGAGTTACCATTTTCTCAGACGTACATGGCATTTCATGCACTGTCCTGAGATCTTGCTGTATGCCTGTAGGGCCTGGACTGCATCTCCGTCAGAGAAACGCTCTTCAACATCGTTTGCTTTGTTCTTGATTTTCTTTTGGATTTTCCGTGTCATCTTCAGATCATTATTCAACCATTTTTCATAAATATCTTTATTGTTCACTTCTGAATCGATCGGTCTGACATTTGTGATGGTCTCCTTAAGCACTTTTGTTCCCGCTTTGATAATATCGACATTGTTATAGAAGAAGCCGGACTGTATATCCTGCATCGCCTGTGCCATCTTCTGCATATCTGCAATCCTGTCTGCCTGCGTATACCCTTCTGCCATCGCAAAAGCCGTTGTTACAGCCGTTAACAGTGTAAACCGACGTAATAATTCTACCATTTTATCATCCCCTTATCGATAATATTATTAGATAACAACATTGTAACCAATTATCTTTAATGAAACAATTACATTTATTATCATCATCAAGTTTAATTACATTTTTTTATACAGTTTAAGTTTTAATTTAAATATTTGTTGATAAGATGCTGATAGGTGATACCTACAAATCAACAACCAAACAAAAGGATGGTATATGAAAAAAACAGTAATTTCATGTGTAGCAGCAGCGGCACTTTTAACAAGTGCTCAAGCAGATTTCAGCTTTGGAGACATGTTCAAAGATATGAAAGAAGCAGCGATTTCTATGAGTAAAGATGCTAAAGACAGCGTCGAGTCCATGAAAGACGGTGCAGTAGAAACAAGTAAGAGTGCTGAAAGAACCGTAACAAATGTAAGTGCGGATGCAAAAGATACATCTGTCAAAGTATCTGACGACCTTAAAACAGCACAAGTTTCAACAAGTAAAGATGTCAGAGATGCAACAGTGGAAGTAGCGGAAGATACAAAAGATTCTATTACTAACACAACAAAAGATCTTAAAGACTCTACTACGATCGCATCCAAAGATATGAAAGATTCGGCTATTTCCGTTTCAAAAGATATCAATGATGCAACGAAAACTGTTTCAAACGACTCAAGAGACTCAGTCAAAACTGTTTCAAATGATTCAAGAGATTCCGTAAAAACTGTCTCGAATGATACAACTGATTCAGTCAAAACTGTTTCCAACGACTCAAGAGACTCAGTCAAAACAGTTTCAAACGACTCAAGAGATTCTGTTAAAACTGTTTCAAACGACACAACTGACTCAGTCAAAACTGTTTCAAACGATTCGAGAGATTCCGTTAAAACCGTTTCCAACGATTCCAGAGATTCTGTTAAAACAGTTTCAAACGATACAAGAGATTCCGTTCAAACCGTTTCCAACGATCTTGATGATACAACAAAAACAGTTTCCAACGATTCAAGAGATTCTGTAAAAACCGTTTCAAATGATTCAAGAGATTCTGTACAAACTGTATCCAACGATACAAGAGACTCTGTAAAAGAAGTTTCCAACGATCTTGATGATACAACAAGAACAGTATCCAACGATTCCAGAGATTCTGTCAAGAGAGTTTCAGACAATGTCAACGACTCTACAAAAACGATCTCCAACGATTCAAGAGATTCTGTAAAAGACGTTTCCGACAATGCGAACGACTCTACAAAAACGATCTCAAAAGAGACAAGAAAATCAGTAAAAGAAGTGGCTGACGATAACGACGCGCACAAATAATCTTTCCATCCACACTTCGAAAAGCTACCGTAACTTTTGGTAGCTTTTCACTTCTATTGATCAAAAATCATTAATTTCATTTATTTTATATATAAATAATATGCTATTCTATATTATTAATTATTCTAAGGATATGCCTATGTCGCTTTTTAAAAAGTTCTTCATTCTAAGCCTGCTGTTCATCATCCCTCTCTCTCTTTTTTCTGCTAATACCAAAAATGACGATTCACTTGCAGTGATCTATACGATCAAAGGCGATGCCGAGAAGAAATACAATGCCATGATGGAAGAGAAACTAAAGACCATAGGATTCAACCTCACCGACCCGCACAAAAGGGTCAATGACCAATACAAAAAGAAATATGGTTCGACCGTTCTGGATGTACTGAGCTTCATGCCCGTTGTCAATGACAAAATGATGCTTCCCCTGCTCAACATCGATCCCCGCATTTCCGGTTTCGGCCCTTTCAATATGCTCATTGCCAAGAAGCTGGATGAAGATTTCACACAGGTGGGGCATCTCTCTCCCAAAGTGATGCTGGATATCCTTGGCATCAAAGATCAAAAGATCCGGGATACTTTCACGGCCAGCTTTGCCTCGCTCGATGCAATGGTCGAAAAGGAACTGGGAGGCAAGAAAAGCTATCTGCCGCTGAAAAAACTGCCAAAGCAGACAATGCTGACTTACGAATACACCTTCGAACCCGTAGACGATATTGAAGACTTCATGGATGAGTTTCAAGGCAAATTCGAAGATGCCTTTATCAAGAAAGAATATCTCATAGCCGGCTATCATAACTTCATGGAGAGCACACCCGATGCCACGGAAGTCCTGAAAGACTACGATGCTTTCTGGACCTATTCCCTCTGTCACCTTGAATTCTCCTACAATATGTTCGATACTGAAAATGCAAAGCCGCTTGCAGGACTCTTCGCACCCTGTACCATGTATATGTTCATTCCCAAAGGGAGCAACAAACTCATTGTGGGTATGTACAGACTGCATAACTGGACCGACAGTCTTGGTATCACCGATGAAAAAAGAGTCAAACTTGTAGAGAAGCTTGACAGGGAGATACCTGAACTTCTCACTTCCCTGGGAATGAAGGCCACTCCGAATGTCAATCCACTGATCGGTTCACCAAAACCGATTGCAAAACCAGCCGTAACACAGAAGAGAAAAGTACCGACAGTACCTGCCAAACCATCAGCTAAAAAAGAAGAAACAAAAGCAAAAGCAGTCGCGACTACAGAGACGAAGAAAACCATCAATATCCCAACAAGTAATAAGACAGTTGAGATCACACTTCCGATACCGCCAAAGCCTGTAAAACCAGTTAAGATAAAAACGTTCCATACACAACAGAAGATACTGGACCGCTCAATAAAATTTTCCAAACGTATGCCTCCGAATTACATTCCCCCGGAACAAAGAATAGCTAAAGGGAAAGCGAAAAATACGGCAACGGATATAGGTGAAGTAGTTCACGGCAGGGTACCTGCCTATATCAGAGGTAAATACATTGATGTTAAAGAAGCTGAAAAACGACTCAAAAAAGCCGGTTTCACCATTTTGGGAGAAACAACACTTGATAAAAAAGGAAATCTGGTCTCCATCGTCTTTACAGACAAAGGGCTGAGAAAAATGGCCGGCAAAAAGAACCGTGGTTTCGCGGCTTCACTGCGTCTGCTTGTCGACAAAAAAGATAACCATATCAGTATTACCAACCCGATATACATGGCCAAGGCATTCATGCAGGATCAGTATGATGACAAGGCAGCCAAAGCAACACTCAAGAAGATCACAGATAACTTCGAAAATCTGCTGAATTCCAAAGACAAACTGAAGTTCCAGCTGCTTCCAAACTACCAGTTCATGCACGGCATGCCAAAATACCAGGATATGGTCGTGGTAGCAAGAGGGGACAATCTGCTTTCCAAAATCAAGAACAACAAGAAAGTACTCTTCGTACAGAAACTGGATAACGGTGCGACCCTGATCGGCGTAGCACTTGGCAGACGTACCGGTAAATTCATCGGACGTATCGGTACGAACAATGCCGCCCTGCTTCCTTACCCTGTCCTCATAGAGAACGGTGAAGCCAAGATCATGGAACCGAAGTATTATATCTCTGTCATGTACCCGCTGCTTCAAATGTCAGAGTTCATGACCATTGCAACCGTACCGGGCGCGATCATCAGAGATTGCGGGAAAGTGTTTAAGTAGAAATATGAATGTTCAACGTATTGCGTTGAACATTTTACTCTTTGATTCTAAGTAAAAAGCAGAGGTAAAGTAAGATTGGAACGGGCGAGTAAAGTCACCCGTCAAATATAAATATTATTTGGCTTTCTCCAGGTACTTCCCTTCAACCGTATCCACCTTGATCATTTCTCCTTCAAGTACATGGAAAGGTACCTGAACTACCGCACCGCTCTCGAGTGTGGCAGGCTTCTTGCCGCCCTGTGAGTCACCTTTGAAGTTAGGCGGTGTCTCAACGATCTTGAGTACCACTGTCTGAGGGATCTCGACAGAAATCGCTTCACCGTTATGGAACAAAATATCCGCTTCCATACCGTCTATCATAAATTCGAATGTCTCTTTACCTACCTGCTCATGTGTCAGGCCGATCTGGTCAAACGTGGTCGTATCCATAAACTGAAGCATCTCGCCATCATCGTAAAGATACTGCATTGTCTTCTGTTCGAGTTCAGGCACTTCAAATTTATCACCCGCATGTACAGTTTTTTCGATCACCTTACCTGTTTTGAGGTTCTTGATCTTGACACGTACGAACGCCGCGCCTTTACCCGGCTTAACGTGTTGGAATTCAGTTACTTTATACGGGTTGCCGTCCAGTTCAAGTCTTACGCCTTTTTTGATATCACCCATTCCGATTGTTGCCATGATATATCCTTAAAAATAAATTGAGTGATTATAGCAAAGAGTTGGTAAAAGGGTAATGGACAGCACCGGAGAGTGAGTAAAAACACTCTCCGACACAGAAAGAAGGTTTGTTATTTTGTAATAGAAATACTGTCTTTGCGTTTACCGTGTTCATCAAGATGGAAATCCATCGCTTTTGAATTGTGCATCAGTACCGGTACGAAGATCAGCGATACAAAGACCGCCGCTACCGTACCAGAGATCAGTGCGACACCCAGACCGCCAAAGACAGGGTCGGAAGCAAGCAGTGCCGAACCAAGGATGATCGCAACAGCGGTCAGTGCGATTGGTTTCGCTCTGGTCGCCGTTGCAGTGGCAATTGCCTCTTTCTTGTCCATACCGTGATATTCCATCAGCGACTTGGCAAAGTCGATCAGAAGCAGTGAGTTCCTCGAACTGATACCCATCAGGGCGATAAAGCCGATCAGCGAGGTCGCTGTCAGGAAGAAGGTCTCACTCGTAAAGAAGTTGGCCACCCAGTGCCCTACGATCACACCAATAAGAGAGAGGAACGATCCAAGCAGGATAATACCCGAAATGGCAAAGCTCTTATAGTAGATCACCAATAGCAGGAAGATCAGTACCAATGCAGCGATGAACGCACCACCAAGATCCCTGAAGGTATCAAGTGTCACTTTCATCTCACCGTCCCAGCGAAGCAGGAACTTTTCTCCGGTCTTTTTATCCGTCAGGTAAAGATCGAACATATAGGTTGTAAATCCGGCCTTCTCGATCTCATAATCTTTGGAGAATGCTTCTATCATTTTCTCTCTTGCATCAAGCAGCGGATAGACCTGAGAGACCATGTCCGTTTCGGCAACAACATTGACCATACGGGAAAGGTCTTTGTGCATAATCATCGGACTCGATTTTACCTTCCTGATCGTCACCACTTCACTGAGTGGTACCATCATCCCTTTCATGTTCATCAGGTTCAAAGAAGAAAGTTTGCTTCGCAATTCATTTTCATTACGTCCATTCAGTGTTTTACTCTCTTTTTGTAATATGAGGAATATCGGTATCTGGTCAGGCACGTCTTTTGAGTTCTTGTGTGCTATGACCATCCCCTCGAATGCCAGATAAAGAATGTTGTTTACCTGTTCAACGCTCAATCCGCTTCTGGCCACCTTTTCTTTGTCTGGAATCAGTTCAAATTTATCAAAAATATCGTCCATCATCACGTCAATATCGACAAGACCTTCGGTTTTTGCAAAAATATTTGCAACACGTACAGAAATGTCACGGACTTTCTTCAGGTTCTCACCATGCACTTCAAGTACAATAGAAGCCAGTGTCGGAGGTCCGGCAGGCTGTTCAACGAATTTGATGTTGGTTCCCTTGACCAGAGGCAGACATTTCTTTTTAACGATGGGTCTAAGTCTCTGTGTCATGAGAAAAGAGGGTTCTGCTCTCGTATGTTTGTCCGTAAGATTGACAGAAATTTCTGAAACATTCTCCGTACTTTTCATCGCTGCACCTTTGACAAGTCCCGCATAATCAAGTGGTATACCCTGCCCGCGGAAGAGCTCAAGGTTCATGATCTCTTTTTCATCTTTAAGTATATCGATGACACACTGGTTGACCTTGTCTGTCTGTTCTATGGAAGATCCCGTCGGTGTATCCACATAGACAGAGAAGGTATTGTCGCTTTTTCCGGGAAGCATTTTTGCCAGCACCATTTTGGTGGGAAACATCATCAAAGAGAGGAAGAAAGCCGCTGCTGTCAATACAATGACCAGCATCTTCTTGCTTTTACTGCTAAGGATGCCGTAAATGAATTTTTCCAAACCTTTCATTACTTGACCTCCTTGTTCTTTTTATCTTTTTTATGATGATGGTGCTTATGTACCGGTTTTTTCAACAGTTTCAAACTCAAATACGGTGTAAAGATATACGCCACAAAAAGTGAAGCGATCAATGCCACCGGTACATTATAGGGGATAGGCTTCATGAACGATCCCATCATGCCCCCGACAAATGCCATCGGTACCATCGTCAGAATGATCGCAAGTGTCGCAACGTTTGTAGGTGCACCGATCTCATCAGTCGCTTCGATCAACAGCTGATCCATCTCTTTCTCATCAACATCATGTGCATGCAGGTGCCTGTGGATATTTTCGATCACAATGATCGCCGCATCCACCAGTAGTCCCAGCGAGAGCAGGAAGGCAAAGAGGGTGATCCTGTTGATCGTCTGTCCGGAGAGATAGGCTACGAAAAGTGTGATAGCCAAAATAGCCGGCACGGTAAAGGTAACGATCAGAGACTCTTTCCATCCCAAAGCAAATACCAGCATCAAAGCGATGATGACAATGGTGATGATCAGGTGATTCATCAACTCGTTAACCGCTTCATTCGCACGTTCACCATAGTTTCGTGTAATAATGTAACCTATCCCCTCTTTGGCGAATTCTTTTTCATGTTCCTTCAGGACTTCGAGTACATCTTCGGCAACGAAGACCGCATTGGTCCCGGCAAGTTTTGCCACAGTAAGCGTCACCTGGTTTCTCTCTTCGCCGAGTTTGGTCGCATTGGCATCTTCCTTAAAACGCACTGTCGCTGTTTTAAAGTTCTGTATGTCCATACCTTCGGTTACTTTGGCAACGTCCCTGAGATAAATCGGTGACCCCATGTACTGTGCCACTATAACAGAACCGACATCCTGAACATTCTCTATAGCATTTTTGACACCGAAGATCACCAGCTCATTATTTTTAGTACGTCCTTTGACATCGGGAACATCCACAGCAACGGACTGTACCGCCTTCATGATCTGCCCCATCGAAAGGTGATAGGCGGAGAGTTTGCTCATATCCACCTCGATGTTGTATTGCGCCTTTCTGGCACCCTTCAGGGTTGTTTTAGCCACATTATCCACGGCATTGATCTTCTGCTGTATTTTTCTCACCATTTCAAAGAGTTTAACATCATCAACATTACTCCCTTTTTTTGGGTAGAATGCCACAGTGACAATAGGAATATCGATGTCGATATCAAACGGTTTGATCAAAGGTTGCATGACCCCTTTTGGCATCAGGTCCATGTTCTGCATGACCTTGTCATAGAGTTTTAGGTTAGAATCTTCACGGTTCTCACCGATATAGTACATAACACTGACGACCCCATAGTTATTAAATGCCTGTCCGTAAATATGCTCAATACCTTTGACCTCACGCAGTTTACGCTCCAGGGGATTGATAATGATATTCTCGATCTCACGAGGCGTTGCTCCGGGCATCGCTACGACAACCCCACCACCGGAAATTGCGATCTGTGGATCTTCCTCTCTTGGCATGATATTGAGTGCCAAATATCCCATAAGGAGCAAAAATACACCCAGTACCGCGGTCAAAGGATTGCGTAAAAATCCTTTTGCAAGCTTCCCGGCATAGTCCGTTACCTGATATTCATTTTTTTCAGCCATATTACTTTACCTGATAATGATTTTGGCATACATGCCGGGATAAACCGACTTGCCTTTGTGGTCAAACTCTATCTTGATCTTGAATTTGTGTGTCATAGGATTGGAACTCGGTATGATAGACGAGATCTTTCCTGTCGTTTTCAACGCCAGAGATGGTATTTCCACTTCGACTTTTTTACCCAGACTAATATGGGGTAACTGTGTTTCAGAGATCTCCGCAACGATCTTGAGACGACTTAGGTCTGTCAGAACCACAGCAGGCATTCCGGGAATGGCCATCTCCCCCTCATTGATCTTTTTTGCAACAATAACACCGTCATTGGGAGCGGTGATCTTCAGGTAATTATACTGATTAAGCACTTCTTCTTTTTTTGCCAAGGCCTGGTTGACCTGCTCCTGGGATATAGTTACCATATCTTTAAGGTTCTTTGCTGCCAGTTGAAGAGTTTCCAACTCATATTTGGAAACCATCTTCTTCTCATAAAGTCTTTTGTGTCTCGCTAAGTTGAGTATAACGTTGTTATATTGGTTTTTGTTCATCTGCAGTGCCAGTCTTGCCTGTGAGATCGCAAGATCAACCTGTCTTTCCGCTGCTTCGATCTCTTTGGAGTCGATCTCGTAAAGCAATTGCCCTTTTTTTACGATATCACCTTCCGATACCGCCATGTTTTTAATATAACCCATATAACGGCTTGTCATCATCTTCTGGTTATCAGATACAACCGATCCGCTCAAGTCAATTTCTACTGCACTCAGCGTTGTCAGTAGGGCAGCTGCCATTAGTGTAATGATCTTTTTCATACATCTCCTCCTTTGTTTATAATACTTTCAAGTTCGAATATTTTGGTATTTCTCTTGTTGACCACCGTTAAGAGTTTTAAGAGTGATTCAAGCTGTTTGGACTGCTGGATCAGCACATCTGTAATAGAAGCAAGTCCTTCTTCATAGCGTGTCCTATAGTTTTCATAGACTCTTTTGGCAAACTGTAGCTGTTTCTTATAGCTCTTGATATCCGCATCTGCACTCAATATCTCTGTTTTGAGTTTTTTTGCCTTAAGTACGATCCCTTTTTTAGCCAACTCGACCTGGTCACGCACCTGCAGACGTTTGAGTTTCGCTTTCTCAAGTCTGGCATCGTCCTGCCCGCCGTTGAAGATGTTCCATTTTGCCTGAACACCGAAAGTATAGGAATCTTTTCCGGTAAAATCGTTAAAGAGCGTATTGTCTGCACTTCCATACTCTGCAAAACCACCCACCGTCGGTAAAAAACTTGACTTTTCCACTTTAACTGCCATTTCAGAAATCTGTAATCCAAGCTTGGCTTTTTGAATATCGATATTGTTTAATTCAAGCGTATGCTTGTCCACATGTGGCATTGGTGCTCTGGCACTGACCTTATGAATGGAACTTATATCTCTATTAAGCAGGAAAGAAAGAAACTGGTAAGCAAGATCTCTGTTAAGTTTTGCCTGGTTATACATACTATCAGCCTCGGCTTTTCTCGCCTGTACTTCAAGCAGATCCATCTCTTTGGCATAGCCTTCCTTCTGCATATTCCTAATCACATCTTCGAGTGTATTAATGTTCTTCCTGATCTTGGAGAGATTGGTAATATAACGTTCCACCAGAGAAATATCGTAAAAAGCTTTTTTTACTTCATATATTTTAACATTCAAGAGTTTTTGCGTATCGTATTTGCTCATACGGTACATTGATTCCATGATATGTTTATACTCTGTCAGTTTACCGCCGGTATAGATAGGTAGCATATAGGAGAGTTTTGTCTGGTAGTTGTTTCTGGCGCCGGGATAATTCAGGTCATGTGGCTGAATTTCCAATATACTGCTCATACCTTGAAGCATTTGCGGTGTCAATTGCCCGTTATTCGCAGCCATTAATGCATTTCCTATCGGTTCAAGGAATTGGCTGAAACCAAAATCTCCAAATGTCGCTTCCCTGTCCATCAGCTTAAAACCAAAAACATTCAAAGCATCGTTGGAGCGCATTCCTGAAAGAGTGACATCAAGAGAACCGTAGTTCATACCTTCTGCCACCTTTACTTCCATAGCCTGCATCTGTTCATTGAAACGTGCGACCTTTACTTCCAGGTTATCATGCTTCACCATATCCAATGCCTCGCGAAGTGGCAGGTTCTTTACTCCCGCAACAAGCGGTAAAGAAAGAGATAATAAAAGTATCACTCTTTTCATCATCATTGTATCTCCTCAATATAATCGTTTATTATAGCACAAGATGTAGCATTATTGTGCTTTTTTTGTAGTATTCGCGCGAATTATATCAGAATTAATTTAAAATAATGAAGAATAACTATCTTTTTCATCAATTTGTTTGAATGGAATATGAATAAAGAGTTAAAGTAAAAAATTCAGTTGACAAACTACAGGCAAATGCCTGTAGTTTGTTAAAGCGTTGCGTGACTTACACTGATGCATGCCTCAAGCGCAGAGAGCGCATCGAGTACATCTTTGGAAACCTGACCGTCAACACGGACCACGGCAAGTGCCTGCTGTTTCTTGTCCCGTCCCAGTCTGAAGTCAGAAATGTTCAGACCATTTTCTGCAAGAATACGGCCTACGTCACCGATCACACCCGGAGTGTCCGTATTTCTAAAGAAGATCATCGTCCCTTTTGGTTCAACATCCAGAATATAGTCATCAATCTCGATAATGCGCTGTACAGTATCGTCAAAAACAGTTCCCGCGATCATGATCGTACTGTCAGCCGTAGTAAGCTTGATCTTCACTTTGTTCGTGAAACCACTGGTGTTAGGCAGCACTTCATTGGCAAGTTCGATGCCACGCTCTTTGGCAACAAATTCGGCATTCACGTAATTCACCTGATCTGCAAGCGATTCGGTCAGTACACCTACGGTAGCGAATGTCTGCATAGAGGCAAGATAATCCGATACCGGGCCTTTGGCAGTCACTTTGATAGACTTGACTGCAGATTTTGTCACCTGTGAAGAGAGATGCCCCATTTTCTGGATCAGTTCAAGGTACGGACGTACAAAGTCCGGCAATTCATTTTCTTTGATCGGAAGGTTCAGTGCATTCGGATAGGCAATACCTTTTGCCGCCGCAATCGCATTTTCCGCTGCCTGAATGGCAATGTTACGCTGAGACTCTTTTGTATTGGCACCAAGGTGAGGTGTCACCGTTACATTATCAAGATCCAATAGAGGATGATCTGTAGCCGGCTCTTTGTTGAAAACATCGATACCTGCCATGGCGATCTTACCTGATTTCAAGCCTTCAAGAAGTGCTTCTTCATTGTATAACCCGCCACGTGCACAGTTGATGAGGATCACACCATCTTTCATTTTGGCGATCTCATCCTTACTGATCATACCAATGGTCTCTTCAGTTTTCGGTGTATGGATCGTAATGATGTCGCAAGCAAGAATATCTTCAAAATTCTTGGTATATCCGATATCAAGATCGGTTGCTTTGCTAGGATCGATATACGGGTCATATGCCAGTACATCCATCTCAAAAGCTTTGGCTCTTTTACCCACACGCGAACCGATGTTACCAAAACCGATGATACCCAGTTTTTTGTCTTTCAGCTCTGTACCGTACCAGTCCTGTCTTCTCCAGACACGGTCCAGCTTAAGATTATTGTGCGCATAGGGAAATTGTCTGACACAGGAAAGCATGTGTGCCAAAGTCAGCTCGACCGCAGCGATCGTATTGGCTGTAGGTACGTTCATGACTACGATACCCTGCTTGCTTGAACCGGGTATATCTACATTGTCCACACCTACACCCGCACGTACAATGGCAGTGATCTTTTTGGCTGATTCAAGAAAAGCCGCATCTACATCTGTAGATGAACGCGTAATGGCAACATCCGCCAGTGGGATGATCTCCGCAATGAGTTTGTCTTTGGGTTCATCCGCTGCATTGATAAGTTCAATCTCGCTATCGTTCGCAAGTATATCCAAACCGCTTTGGTGAATATGGTCACAAACAACAATTGTTTTTTTTGACATCTGAAAACCTTTTAATTTGGGTTGTGTTTAAGTGTATCTATGAAGATAGTGCATGCAGAAGATGCATACACCGTTTTTATTCGATTATTTTTTGAACTTGTCACCGAAAGCATCGCCGAGTGTCATGCTATCATCCTGGTTAAGATTGAGTTGTTCCATCGCTTCTCTCTCTTCCTGTCGCTCAAGTCTCTTGACGGATACTCTGATCCTGTCATTGTTCTCGTCGATGAAAGAGATCACACCTTTGATCTCCTGGCCTTTTTCGATCTCGTCGAATTTAAGCGGGTGGAGGTCTTCCGTTCTGATCAGTGCATCGACATTGTCGTCAAGTGCGATAAATACACCGAAATCTTTTTTGTCCTTGACAGTACCGGTTACGATAGAACCGTTCTTGTGCGTCTGTGCAAATGCTTTGATCGGAGAATCTTCAAGCGCTTTTTTGCTCAGAGAAATTTTCCCTGCATCTTTGTCGATCTTAATGATCTTCACTTCAACTTCGTCACCGACTGCAAGTTCAGACTTGGCATTCTTGCTCTTATCCCATGATATCTCCTGGTTATGAAGAAGACCTTCTACCGAACCTACTTTTACAAAAGCACCAAAATCTGTAATGGAAGTGACTTTACCTTTGACGACATCACCGACTCTGTACTGCTGTACAAATGCATCCATAGGTTTAGGAAGAAGGCTCTTGAGGCTTACTCTGAGTCTTCTGCCTTCTTTGTCAACTTCGATCACTTCAACATTGATCTCTTCGCCGTTTGTCAGATAATCTTTGGGGTGCTTGACATTTTTATCCCAAGAAATTTCAGATACATGAAGGAACGCTTCAAGATCTTCACCAAGATCAACGAATACACCGTAAGGCTCAATGTTGGAAACTGTTGCTGTTACTGTATCGCCTACACCGATGATAGAATCGATATCTGCCCAAGGATCAGGATTGGCATCTTTGATAGAAAGAGAAAGATGTCTTTTTTTCTTATCATATTCAAGTGCAATGACATTGACCTCGTCACCTTCCTGGAAATATTTGGAAGGATTGACCGGACCTTTATGGGAGATCTGTGAATAGTGAACAAGACCGTCCATTCCACCCACATCTACAAACATACCGTAAGATGTAATCTTTTTGATCGTACCTACGACAGGCTCTTTATTCTCTAGAAGTTCTCCAACGATCTCATCTGTTTTCGCCTTATCTCTTTCGATAAGTTCTTTTCTTGAAACAACAACTGACCCTTTGTCTTTATCGACTTTTACGATAACTGCTTTGACTTTTTTGCCAATAGCTTCAAAACCTGGCTTCGAAGAAAGGTATGAAAGTGTGCGTGGCATGAAGAATTCAAGACCATCCACCTCAACGACGTATCCGCCTTTGTTCTTCTTGGTCACAACACCTTCGATGATATATTCCTGCTCTTCGTCATACTCAGAGATGAACTCGTTCAATGCCGCTCTTCCGAGTGCCGCTTTGTAAGAGATACGTCCCCTACCCATGTTCAATACATCAATGTTGTCACCGACATTAAAGAGAATATTTCCCTCTTCATCTTTGATCTCGTCGAGTGCTAGGTTTGCATCTCTACCGCCACCGATATCCACTACAGCCAAATTGTCTTTCTCATCGATCTTAACGACCGTACCGGTTACCAAATCACTTCTTGATTCTGATTTTTTAAACGATTCCTCAAGCATCGCCTCAAAATCTACATCTTCTATTTCGATATCTTCGAACTTCATACCTATCCTTATGTGTACACAAATTTTGCGATATTATATCTAAATTTTTTATCAGAATGCTTAGGATGGAAACAAATTTTAGGTACCGTAGGTCGGGGTGCCCTCGTCCCGACATTAAATGGTAAAAAATGTTTATTTGTATTTAAAATCTAAATTGTCGGGGTAAGGCTACCCCGACCTACACCATTAATAACGGGAAATACTCTCAAATACCTCAAAATAGGTTGGGAAAGTCTTAGCCGTACATTCAGGTTCGTTGATTGTCACGGAGACCGGGTCAAGTGCGAGTAGTGAAAAACACATCGCCATGCGATGATCATCATAGGTATCGATGGAGGCATGCTTGAGCTGCACAGGAGGGGTAATGGTGAGATAATCCTCACCCTCTTCCACTTCCGCACCTACTTTACGCAATTCCGTTGCCATGGCATGGAGCCTGTCCGTCTCTTTGACACGCCAATTGTAGATGTTACGCAGGGTAGTCGTCCCTTCGGCGAACAGTGCCGTGGTCGCAATGGTCATCGCCGCATCGGGGATATGGTTGAAATCCATATTGACCGCATTGAGCTCTCCCCTACTGACGGAGACATAGTCATCTCCCCATTCTACTTTGGCACCCATCTTCTCAAGTACATCTGCAAAAGCGACATCTCCCTGTATAGATGCTTTCCCTATACCTGTCACTTTGACCGTCCCGCCCTTAATGGCCGCTGCCGCCAGGAAATAGGAAGCCGAAGAGGCATCTCCTTCGACCATGAAAGTTTCAAGCGCCTGGTAGGTTTGTCCACCTTTAATAAAGAAACGTTCATAATTCTCATTACGAACCTCCACACCGAACTGCTTCATGATATGCAATGTTATGTCGATGTAGGGTTTGGATACAAGTTCGCCCACGATATCAATCTGCATGTCTCCCCGAGCCATCGGTGCAGCCATCAGGAGTGCCGTCAAAAACTGGCTCGAGATCGAACCGTCTATCCTGACCTCTCCGCCTTTGAGTCCGTCAGCTTCGATCTTCAACGGCGGATACCCTTCATTCTCAAGGTAAGTGATCTTCGCCCCTGCTTCTCTAAGTGCATCCACCAGATGGCCTATAGGCCGCTCTTTCATACGCAGTTCTCCGGTAAGCACATAGGTTCCGCTTCCCAGCGTCAAAGCAGCACATAGCGGGCGCATGGCTGTTCCGGCATTTCCCAAAAAGAGTTCCAGAGGTTTTTTCGTATGAAAGGGGCCGCCGTTTCCAACCACGGTACATTCCGTTCTGTCTTCCGAAAGTGTATATTCCACACCCAGAAGTTTAAGCGCATTGAGCATATGCCGGGTATCGTCACTCTCAAGCAGATTGGTGATCCTGGTTGTTCCTTCTGCCAGTGCCGCGATCAGCAGCGCTCTGTTGGAGAGACTTTTGGAGCCGGGAAGATTTACTTCTCCTTCGATGTATCTGATCGGCTTGAGTGTGATGCTGTTCATGCTGCTCTGCTTACTTTAATGCTTCGATTTTATCAATAACGTTTTGAACGATCCAGTCCGGTGTTGAAGCACCCGCCGAAATACCGCAAAGCTTCTTCCCCCCGAACCATTGGGGATCCAGTTCCGATTCATTCTCTACCAGGTAGCTGTCATCACAGTAACTTTTGCAGATAGAGTGCAGCTGTTTGGTATTGGAAGAGTGTTTCCCTCCTATCACGATCATGACATCTGCATCCCTGGCAAGCTCTGCCGCTGCATCCTGGTTTTCGAATGTCGCATTGCAGATCGTATTGAAGACACGTACCTCTTTATGGTTGAGGATCAGCGCATTGACGATCTTTAGAAAATCTTCCGGCTTTCGGGTAGTTTGCGCTACCACTGCTACTTTTGAAAGGATAGGAAGCCCTTCAAGTTCATCTTCATGCCTGACGATGAAAGCGTTGCGAAGGTCTTTTGCATAAGAGACAACACCTTTGATCTCAGGGTGCTCTTTGTCACCGAAAATGACAATACTGTAACCTTTTTCACTCATATTTGCAACGATATTCTGGGGTGTCGTCACATAGGGACAGGTCGCATCAATGATCGGGTTCTCCTGTGCTTTAAGCTGGGAAAGTTCATCTTTGGGGATACCATGTGTACGGATAACCACGGAATCTTCCGGTGTCACATCATCGAGTTTTTCGGCCAGTCCGATATCAAACCCTTCTTTGAGGCGGTTAATCTCGTCTTTGTTATGGATAAGCGGTCCGTAGGTCTTGCTTCCCTGATGCTCTTCAGCGATCTTGATGGCGCGCTTCACCCCGAAACAGAAACCGTAACTCGATGCAAGCTGTATCTTCATGCTATCTCAACTCCGCATTGCAGTTGGTCTCGAGTGCCTGCATCACTTCTGCCATCACGGCTTCTATATCGCTGTCTTCGAGTGTTTTTTCCATGGACTGGATGAAGAACCTGATAGTCAGACTTTTTTTGTTCCCCAGTTTTTCATCTTCATAAATATCCACCGGGTAGCTCTCTTTAAGTGTCGGAATATCCAATCCGTTCAGTACTTTGGCCACTTCATAGTATGAGAGAGATTTGTCTATTACGATACTGAGATCTTTATAGACTCCCTGGAATTTTGAAATAGGTGTTGCATTGATATGTTTTGGCAACAGGGCATCCAAAGAAAGCTCTGCAATGAATGTTACAGGAATCCCGTACTCCTCCTGTACCGTCGGATGCAGTTTGCTCATATATCCGCATACTTTGCCGTTCACAATAATATCGGCAGACTGGTAAGGATGGAGTAGTGCATTATTCCTGGTACAGGGTACCAGATCAAAGTCACCGACCACAGCACCGATCTTCTGTGTGAAGGAAGCGAAATCCACCATTTTCGGTTTACCCGCATTACTTACATTTTCCCCTTCTATCTGCCCGGAAAAGACAAAGGAGAGCACCTCGGACTCTTCTCTTTGACTCCCGAATACCGTACCGATCTCAAAAAGTGGAATAGACTTTTTGGTATAACTGACATTACGCTTGACAGCATTTAGCAGGTTTGTCAGAATCGTACTTCTAAGCGTATTAAGCTCTTCCGCAATCGGATTGGCAAGGTCAAGCGCTGTCTCCACTGTTTCAAAGCCGTATTTTTCCAATACTGCTCTTTCAGTAAAGACATAAGAAACATTCTCATAGAAACCATTTCCTACGGCACGATTTTTAATACTTTTCTTGGCTTTGAAACGATCTGAAGTGGCATTCAGACGTCTCTTCTCTGCAAAAACAAACGGTTTGGCTTCAATATTGTTAATGCCAATGATACGAACAATCTCTTCAGTAATATCCTGAATATTCCTGATATCATGTCTGAACAATGGTACAGTCACAGCCACATGTTCATGGTCCATCATCGTAATCTCAAACCCCAGCTTTTTCAGGATAGTAACAATCTTGTTCATCTCCACATCCATACCGATAATGGATGATACTTCCCCGGAATCCACAATGATCTTCTTGTTCTGACGTTCCACACGTACATCAAGCGAGCCTTCATAGCAGTTTATATCGCTGTAGTTATCCATCAGGTAAGCCAGGAACTGCAGACCAAGACCAAGATCGGGATTGGACCCTCTGGATGTCTTATAGTAAAGCTCATCTGTTTTTAATTGATGTTCAGCTACGGCTTCAACCAAAAGATCAGGATCAATGTAACTTGCTTCGATCAATAGTTTTGCTGTATTGTCCGTTGCTTTATGATCCTCTACCTGATTCACACCGACGATACTTAATATTTTCTCATGGGCAGATATCTCTATGATACCTTTAGCTTTGGCTCTGGGACTCACCACGATCTTGTCATCTTCATTGCAGAGTGGCACACAGTCATACGCACGCAGAATCACTCCTGTCGTATGGGTGGCATAGGCAAGTATTCTGTCCAGTTTGCCTTCTGCTTCCACATTGACCATTGCCAAACGAAGTCGGATCAGGAGGGCGTCATCAATATATTCTATGCTTGCCAGCTTATAGCGCAGATCGGCATCTATTTCACCTTCAGTATGTAACTCTGCATCTCTGGCGATACCAAGCTTCATTCTCTCAGCCTGCTTGTACTCGAACGGTTTCATCTCTATATTGAGCGCTGCACTGAGATCTCTTGCCACACCATAGATACTAAGACAGTCGCCTCTGTTGGCCGTGAGTTCAAGCTCTATGACCGTATCGGCAACGGTTGGGTATTCACCAAGCGCTTTCCCTACTTCAAGCTCCCCGATGCTCTCATCGAGTATCATGATCCCTTTGCCCATTTCAGGCAATCCGAGTTCAGAAGAGGCACAGACCATACCGGCACTCTTCACACCGCGAAGTTCTGCATCTTTGATCTCAAAATTACCCGGCAGCACGGCACCGATGGTCGCCACAGCCACATACTCTGCATCAAGCACATTGGCTGCTCCACAGACGATCTGCTCGACCCTGCCCCCCACATCGATCTGACAGACATTCAACTTGTCTGCGTCCGGATGTTTCTCACAGGAAATGATCTTCCCTACCACAACTTTGGGGTCGATCTCTACCTGGTCGATACTGTCGACTTCCAGTCCAATGGCATTGAACGTTTCATAAAGGGTATCGTTGCTAACCTCGCTCAGATCTATAAATTCATTTAACCAACTTCTTGTTACTATCATCTAAACTGCTCCAACAAACGAATATCTCCCTCGAACAGACTTCTAAGGTCCGGTATCTTATGCATCAACATCGCAAAACGTTCTACGCCCAGTCCAAAGGCATAACCGCTTACATCTTCATAGCCTACCGCTTTGAAGACATTGGGATCGACGATCCCACAACCAAGTACTTCCAGCCATCCAGTGTGTGAACAGACACGACACCCCTTGCCTTCACAGAAAATACAGCTGATATCTACTTCCGCAGAAGGCTCGGTAAACGGGAAGAAGCTCGGTCTGAAACGTACCTCGACATCTCCAAACATATACTGTAAAAAGTCGGTCAGTATCGCTTTGAGATTTGCAAAACTCACTTTACCCTTTTCGTCGACCACAAGTCCTTCGACCTGATGGAACATCGGCGTATGTGTCAGGTCATAGTCACGTCTGAAAACAGAACCCGGAGCGATCATCCTGATGGGAGGTTTGGTCTCCAGCATCGTTCTGATCTGCACGGGTGAAGTGTGTGTTCTCAACAGCCCACTGTCTTTAAAGTAGAACGTATCCTGCATATCTCTTGCCGGGTGGTATTTGGGGAGGTTCAAAGCTTCAAAGTTATGGAAATCATCTTCGACCATCGGCCCGGTCTCGACTGCAAAGTTCAATGCCACAAAGTAGTCAATGATCTTGTCCATCGTCTCCATGACCGGATGCAGTGCACCCTTTTGTGCCACTGCTCCATACAGGGAAATATCGATCGCTTCACTCTTGAGCATTTTTTCTATTTCTTCGGTCTTCAGCACTTCATATCGTGCATCGAACGCTTCCTGAAGTGCTGCTTTTTGCTTGTTCAAGCCTTCTGCAAAGGCTTTCTTCTCCGGCCCGGGGATATCTTTCATCTTGGCAAACTGTGCTGCAAGCAGCCCTTTTTTACCGAACAGTTCTATACGTACTTTTTCCAATGCTTCAAGCGAATCTGCCTCAAGTATCTTTGCTTCCAAATTCTCCATAATGCTCCATTTATCGCATAATAATTGCCGTGATTTTATCCAAAAGTAACTAATAGTGGGGTTTATTGCGATTTTTCTATGATATAATCCACAATATAAAAATCAATAATTAATTTAAAAAGGATAATACCATGTGCATATTCTGCAAGATCGTCAATGGAGAAATACCGAACAATACCGTGCATGAGAGTGACCATTTTCTGGCATTTCATGACCTTTACCCCAAGGCGCCGGTTCATATACTTATCATCCCAAAACAGCATGTGGACTGTTTTCAGGTTGTGTCACCCGAAATGATGGCCGATATGACACCATTTATCCAGGAAGTCGCAACAAAAGTCGGTATTGACCAATCCGGATACAGACTGATCACCAATAACGGAGCTGATGGAGGACAGGAGGTAAACCATCTGCATTTCCATATGCTTGGCGGAGCAAAACTTGTTTGGGACCATTCTCACGAAGACCCGCATAAAAGTATCTAAATTCCAAACCAGGTGCAATTCACGGCACCAGCTAAACATGTGGTGTGCTAAAGCACACCCTACGAACAGCACACTCCACCAAAACCATCATCCATTTTAATACTTCCTGTACCCGAAGCAATATGTTTATCATTTTTCCTCTTGTTTTTCAAGCCATTTCTTCAGGTCCTCTATCTGCTCCAAAGTCCTCACCGTAGCCGTACCACCCTCAGACTGACGGGCATTCATTGAAGCACGGTTATCAAGGAGAGCTACTACATCTTCAGCAATGCGTTCATCAATACTTTGCAAATCTTCCAAAGAAAGTTCAGAGATATCAAGTCCCTTCTCTTCAGCAAGATTCACCACATTACCGGTAATATGGTAGGCATCACGGAATGGAAGTCCCTGTTCTTTGACAAGGTAGTCTGCAAGGTCAGTTGCAGAAAGGTGACCCACCATACAGGCACGTTCCATAGCTTCTTTGTTCACCGTCATATCGGAAATCATCTCTTCGAGTACCTGTAGTGAAAGAATAGCTGTTCTTACAGAGTCAAACACACCCTCTTTATCCTCCTGCATATCTTTGTTGTAGGCAAGAGGAAGGCCTTTCATGACTGTAAGCAGTGCTACAAGATTACCGTTGACACGTCCTGTTTTCCCCCTGAGGAGTTCAGGGATATCCGGATTTTTCTTTTGCGGCATGATGGAGGAGCCTGTCGCATGACGGTCACTAAGTGTCACCCATTTGAACTCTGCGGCAGACCATAAGATGAGCTCTTCACTCAAACGGCTCATATGCATCATCATAGTGGAAATGTTAAAGAGTATTTCGAGTGCAAAATCACGGTCACTCACTGTGTCCAGACAGTTAAGCGTGGGCGCATTAAATCCCAACTTATCAGATGTAGTCTGACGATTAATGGGGTGTGGTGTGCCAGCCAACGCTGCACACCCAATTGGTGAATAGTTATTGCGCTCATAAGAGCTCATAAAACGCTCATAGTCACGTTTGAACATACTGGCATAAGCCATCATATGATAACCGAAATTAATCGGCTGTGCATGCTGTAGATGTGTCATGCCCGGCAGCATTGTTTCCGCATTTTCCTCAGCCACATTTACAAACGTTTCAATATTTTTCAAAAGCAGTTCTGCAATGGTTTTGGTATTCCGCTGAACATAAAGTCTGAAATCCAGTGCCACCTGATCATTACGGCTTCTAGCTGTATGCAGACGCTTCCCAGCATCACCTATACGTCGTGTAAGTTCACCCTCTATCGCCATATGAATGTCTTCATCATTACCCTCAAGTTTAAACTGACCTGACTCTATATCGGCAAGTATATCCTGCAATCCTGCATCGATCTTTTCCTGATCTTCCCTGGAGATGATCCCCTGTTCACTGAGCATGAAAGCGTGTGCACGTGACCCCTCAATATCCTCTCTGTAGAGTACTTTGTCAAAAGGGAGTGAGTTGTTGAGATCCTGAAGAAGTTTGGAACTCTTCTCTGAAATTCTGGCAGATGCGATTTTTTTAGACATAGCAGTATCCTGTAAATAATAAATTAAGGTATTTTAGCGAAAAGTTGATGTAGGGAAGGCTAACGCTGTTATTGGTTATTGGTGTATTGGTTATTAGGAAGCCGTAGGGTGCCGTTTCATCGCACCACTAACATGAATAGTGAGCAGTTTGACATAGATTAAAAGTTTAATTAAGTGTTATGTGTGAATGTTTGAATAAAAAATAAGTGATTTTATAATTATTGTAAAGAGTAGAAGTTAGTTATAACTCAAAGTGGCAGCGACCTACATTCCCACAGACGTAGCCTGCAGTATTATCGGCGATGGGAGGCTTGACTTCCAGGTTCGGAATGGAGCTGGGTATGACCCTCCCTCTAGCCCCACCACTAAGAGAAGTAAATACACTGATTTGTGTACTTAATTCTCTTTGCTTATGGAAAGCTTGAGAAGCTTAGTATTGTTAAGAGCCTATCGAATGTTGTTTTTGGTAATTACAACTTTAAGAAATACATCTTGTAAGTTTGCACTTAGCAAGGTAGTACCTATTGAAGAATAAAGTAAATACAAACGATCTATTAGTACTGGTCAGCTAAATGACTTTCATCACTTACACACCCAGCCTATCAACGCAGTAGTCTTCTGCGGATCTTCAGGGATGATTCATCTTGGAGTTGGCTTCCCGCTTAGATGCTTTCAGCGGTTATCACATCCGAACATAGCTACCCAGCGATGCCCTTGGCAGGACAACTGGTACACCAGTGGTTCGTTCACCCCGGTCCTCTCGTACTAGGGGCAACTCTCCTCAATCATCCAACGCCCACGGCAGATAGGGACCGAACTGTCTCACGACGTTCTGAACCCAGCTCGCGTACCGCTTTAAATGGCGAACAGCCATACCCTTGGGACCTGCTTCAGCCCCAGGATGCGATGAGCCGACATCGAGGTGCCAAACCTCCCCGTCGATGTGAGCTCTTGGGGGAGATCAGCCTGTTATCCCCGGCGTACCTTTTATCCTTTGAGCGATGGCCCTTCCACACAGAACCACCGGATCACTATGACCGACTTTCGTCTCTGCTCGACATGTACGTCTCGCAGTTAAGCTGGCTTGTACCATTATACTCTGCTGTCGATTTCCAACCGACATGAGCCAACCTTTGTAAGCCTCCGTTACTTTTTAGGAGGCGACCGCCCCAGTCAAACTACCCACCAGACATTGTCCTCCGCCGGGATAACCGGCGCAAGTTAGCAATCAGAATATATAAGGGTGGTATCTCAAGGATGGCTCCGCTGCAGCTAGCGCCACAGCATCAAAGCCTCCCACCTATCCTGCACAAATATATCCCAATTGCAGTGTCAAGCTATAGTAAAGGTGCACGGGGTCTTTCCGTCTTGCCGCGGGTAGGAGGAATTTTCACCTCCACTACAATTTCACTGGATCCCTGGTTGAGACAGCTCCCATCTCGTTACGCCATTCATGCAGGTCGGTATTTAACCGACAAGGAATTTCGCTACCTTAGGACCGTTATAGTTACGGCCGCCGTTTACTTGGGCTTCGATCAAGAGCTTCGTTCCGAAGAACTAACCCCATCAATTAACCTTCAAGCACCGGGCAGGCGTCACACCTTATACATCCTCTTGCGAGTTAGCAAAGTGCTGTGTTTTTGATAAACAGTCGGGAGGGACTCTTTGTTGCAACCTCTTTGGCTTTCGGACGCGAAGTCCTATACCAAAGGAGGCACACCTTATTCCGAAGTTACGGTGCTAGTTTGCAGAGTTCCTTAACCAGGGTTCTTCCACGCGCCTTAGAATACTCATCTCACCCACCTGTGTCGGTTTACGGTACGGGCAACTATTAATACACTTAGAGGCTTTTCTTGGCACGACGGTATCAACGATTCTGGCTTTACTCCGAAGAGCGCAGCCAGCCTGTCAGGTCTCGAAAACAGCCGGCGGATTTTCCTATCCGGCTTATCTACACCCTTCGAGCCACTATTCCATCAGTGACCTCGTTTAACCCTATGCGTCCCCCCTTCGTACTAAACTAATAGTTGGTATCGGAATATTAACCGATTTGCCATCGCCTACCCCTTTCGGACTCAGCTTAGGACCCGACTAACCCTACATTGACGAGCATCGTGTAGGAACCCTTGGGTTTACGGCGAACGGGATTCTCACCCGTTTTATCGCTACTCATGCCTGCATGCTCACTTCTAGCCGCTCCACCACTCCTTACCGGTATGGCTTCAATGCTGACTAGAACGCTCTCCTACCACTTGAACTATTGTTCAAATCTACAGCTTCGGTGTCTATTTTAGCCCCGTTATATTTTCGGCGCAGAATCGCTAGACCAGTGAGCTGTTACGCTTTCTTTAAAGGATGGCTGCTTCTAAGCCAACCTCCTGGTTGTCTAAGCAACTCCACATCCTTTTCCACTTAAATAGAACTTTGGGACCTTAGCTGGTAGTCTGGGCTGTTTCCCTTTCGACGGTGGATTTTATCACCCATCGCCTGACTGCCATGAATTCACATGAGGTATTCGGAGTTTGACTGGGTTTGGTACCTTGGTATAGGCCCTAGCCCAATCAGTGCTCTACCCCCTCATGTTTCGAACATGACGCTATACCTAAATATATTTCGGAGAGAACCAGCTATCACTAAGTTTGATTGGCCTTTCACCCCTATCCACAGGTCATCGGAGAAGTTTTAAACCTTCACCCGTTCGGTCCTCCACTAGCTCTTACACCAGCTTCAACCTGCCCATGGATAGATCACTTAGTTTCGGGTCTACAGCAACTAACTTGGCGCCCTATTCAGACTCGCTTTCGCTACGGCTTCTCGTTTGATTAACCTTGCTAGTCACCATAACTCGCAGGCTCATTATGCAAAAGGCAGTCCATCACCCTGTATAAAACATAGGGCTCTGAATGATTGTAGGCAGATGGTTTCAGGTTCTATTTCACTCCGCTTGCCGCGGTTCTTTTCACCTTTCCCTCACGGTACTGGTTCACTATCGATCCTGGAGTAGTATTTAGCCTTGGAAGGTGGTCCTCCCATTTTCAGTCAGGGTTACACGTGTCCCGACCTACTCGAATAGTCCATGGTTAGTTTTCGTTTACGGGACTTTCACCCTCTACGGTCAAGCATTCCAGCTTATTCTACTAACACCCCACAGAGTTTAGGGCTAATCCCATTTCGCTCGCCGCTACTTTGGGAATCTCGGTTGATTTCTTTTCCTGCAGGTACTGAGATGTTTCACTTCCCTGCGTTCGCTCTCCTAAGAGTGACATGACTCACGCCATGCCGGGTTGCCCCATTCGGAAACCCGGGGATCAAAGCTTCTTGGCAGCTCCCCCCGGCTTATCGCAGCCTAGTACGTCCTTCATCGCCTCTCCTGGTCTAGGCATCCACCATCTGCCCTTAGATTAATTTGACTTAATTCTAAGGTACTACCTTATTAAATGCAAAATGAACTGTTTGTGTCTTACCACTTTGGTTCGTTTTTGGTTGTTTAATAAGTTTGAAGATTCTTACATCTTCTTTTTTATTGAGTTTCTTGCACATGAAAGATATCATTATCAAAGAATAAATTCTTTTCAAACAATATGTTTATGTTAAATTGTAATTGTTCTGTAAAATTTGACTTGATCTCTTAAATAAATAATCAATCGCGTCTCGTTTTGCAACATTACGTTAGACTCTTAACAATAATAAGTTAAATAACTTTAGGTGTAAAACCTAATATAAATACTCTTGAAATGAATATTTATATTAAGTTTTTTCTTCCACATGATTTCGAGTGGAAAGTGCTTTGGTAGTTTACGAAGCGTACTAAAGTACGTGTGTAAGCTATCAAAGTGCTTTACGCCGAAATGGTGGAGAATAACGGGATCGAACCGATGACCTCCTGCGTGCAAAGCAGGCGCTCTCCCAGCTGAGCTAATTCCCCAAATTAAGTCAAAGATCCCAATGATCTTTATCAACCAAACATAAGCTACTGAACAAACAGTGCAAACAAACCATCGTCTTATCGATTGTGATGATACTCTGTGAGGAAATATCATCTATACTCTTGAAAGGAGGTGATCCAACCGCAGGTTCTCCTACGGTTACCTTGTTACGACTTCACCCCAGTCGCTGATCCCACCGTGGAGGGTAGCCAGTTTAGCTTCCCCGCTTCGGGTGAAATCAACTCCCATGGTGTGACGGGCGGTGAGTACAAGACCCGGGAACGTATTCACCGTAGCATAGCTGATCTACGATTACTAGTGATTCCAGCTTCATGTAGTCGAGTTGCAGACTACAATCCGAACTGAGAACAGGTTTATAGATTTGCTCCACCTCGCGGTATCGCGTCTCATTGTCCTGCCCATTGTAGCACGTGTGTTGCCCTAGCCGTAAGGGCCATGATGACTTGACGTCGTCCTCACCTTCCTCCTCCTTGCGAAGGCAGTCTCACTAGAGTCCTCGGCCGAACCGTTAGTAACTAGTGACGAGGGTTGCGCTCGTTGCGGGACTTAACCCAACATCTCACGACACGAGCTGACGACAGCCGTGCAGCACCTGTTTTCGAGCTCCCGAAGGCACTCCCGTATCTCTACAGGATTCTCTCAATGTCAAGGCTAGGTAAGGTTCTTCGCGTATCTTCGAATTAAACCACATGCTCCACCACTTGTGCGGGTCCCCGTCTATTCCTTTGAGTTTTAATCTTGCGACCGTACTCCCCAGGCGGAATGTTTAATGCGTTAGCTGCATCACCGAAGACACTAGGCCTCCGACGACTAACATTCATCGTTTAGGGCGTGGACTACCAGGGTATCTAATCCTGTTTGCTCCCCACGCTTTCGCGCCTCAGCGTCAGTACTGTTCCAGAAGATCGCCTTCGCTTTTGGTATTCCTAGTTATCTCTACGGATTTTACCCCTACACAACTAATTCCATCTTCCCCTCCCAGACTCTAGCCTAATAGTTTTGGATGCAGTTCTATGGTTGAGCCATAGGCTTTCACATCCAACTTAAAAGGCCGCCTGCGCGCGCTTTACGCCCAGTGATTCCGAGTAACGCTTGCACCCTCCGTATTACCGCGGCTGCTGGCACGGAGTTAGCCGGTGCTTATTCATATGGTACCGTCATTATCTTCCCATATAAAAGGAGTTTACACACCGAAATGCGTCATCCTCCACGCGGCGTTGCTGCATCAGAGTTTCCTCCATTGTGCAATATTCCCCACTGCTGCCTCCCGTAGGAGTCTGGACCGTGTCTCAGTTCCAGTGTGGCTGATCATCCTCTCAGACCAGCTAGGCGTCATTGGCTTGGTAGGCTCTTACCCCACCAACTACCTGATACCATATAATCTTATCCCTTGGCGAAAAAACGTTTCCCAACTATGATTAACATAGAAGGAGTATGAGGTATTAATCACCGTTTCCAGTGGCTATCCCTCTCCAAGGGGCAAATTAACTATACATTACTCACCCGTCCGCCACTTAGCTGACACTCTAGCAAGCTAGAGCCGTTCTCGTTCGACTTGCATGTGTTAAGCACGCCGCCAGCGTTCACTCTGAGCCAGGATCAAACTCTCCATTAAAAATAGAATGGTTTGAACCATTGTCAGAATCACTTAAGTTATTTCTACTTAAGTTAATTCATATCACTTTTTTGTTAAAAAGTGCAAAAATTAAATCTCAAATAGACGTTGATTTGTTTACTTATATTTGGTTGTCAAAGATCACTCAATAACACTCTTTCTAGCAACTCGCTAGCTCTCCATGTGTTGTTGGACGCGTATTATAGCACCGAATCCCTTCCTTGTCAAGGGTTTTTGCGAAATATTTGTGTTTTTTTTTGTTTTTTTTCTTTGCTTACATTATATAATATATAAAAAATTATCTTAAATGATACTGTTTATGGAAAATTTGAATTAGTAGCTATTCAGATGTTTACCTGTTGTCGGAGTAACAGTAATAAAAATGGATAATGAAGTATAGAATGTAGGTTATAAAAAATAGAGAAAAATGACACAAGGGATAAACTATCCCTTGTGTCCTGAAAAAATATTGTATTATGCGATAGGTTCAGCTTTCTGAACGTCGTAAAGGATATCATCCATTGGGTGTCTATACATTGGCATAGCCAATCTTTTTTCATCAAGTACGTGACCGATGAATCCGATGGATCTACCAACGATGAAGAAGGCATTGAGTGTACCTGACTCGATGAACTCATTGATCTCTTCTTCAGAGTATCCCAGTGCTCTCCACATATCTACCATAAGAATACCGATAGTACCATCCACGTTAAGAATGAGATTCTCTTTCTTGCTTGTCGTGAGCGCTTCAACTGTTCTTGCATAATCCAGCAGTGGTGTTGCAGGGAAATTCTCTGCCGCAAAGTTCATAAGACCCGTTACACGAAGATCAGGGTTCTTCAATGATTTGATTCTGTGTCCAATTCCCGGAATCGGCACACCCTCACCTTTCATATAGTTCAAAAACTCTGCCGGTGTCAGATCATTGTCATCTGCATACTTGAAGTATTTTGCCGCACCATCAATGGCACCACCGAATCTTGGTCCAATAGTAAGAAGACCTGTTACCAAGGCTTCAACCACCGATTTTCCCGCTCTTGCCGTTACCTTGGCATTATGTGCACCTGAAACGGCAGGGCCATGGTCTGCAACAGTTTTGATAACTGTTTCAATGAACTCTGTCGCCCACTTCGGGTACTGTTTTTTGAACCAGAGAAGTGAAATGACATCACCGATACCTTTGCCCGTATCAGGAGTCGCTACTGAAGAGATAGGGAAGCCGGCATAAGTCGCTTCTTCACCTCTGTCATCAGAGATCGTACAGATGAACTGCTTGGGTCTTCTGACCTTTGGAACAATTCTGAGCTCAGGCTCTTCGATCTCACCAATGATACCTTTTGATTTAAGATCATTATAAACTTCTGCGATCGTAGCAGGAAGGTCATTGAATGATTCAGGTACATAGATACCGGCTTCTGCCATTGCTTTGTTCTTCGCAGCAGCTGTTTCGGCATCTGCATTTGCAGAAGCACCTGCGTGACCGAACTGAACACCTGAAGAAAAGTGCTTGGCGATCGTACCGATACACCATGCAATGATCGGCTTTTTGATCCTGCCGTCTTTGACAGCTTCAATCACTTTGTACTCTTCCGTACCACCCACTTCACCAAGAAGGATCATGTATTTGACATCCGGATTCTCTTCCATTCTTAGAAGGTGATCGATAAATACGGAACCGACAAATCTGTCACCACCGATCGCTACACCTTCTGCAATACCGTCAGCGTTGATGGCAATAATGTTTGAAAGCTCGTTGAAAAGACCACCTGAACGTGTTACAAGACCACAGCTTCCCGCTCTGTGAAGTTTGGAGTTCACGATGTTCTCAATCGTACCACCGATATTGGCGATCTTGAATGCGCCTGGAGCAATGGCACCAACCGTTGCAGGTCCAATAACAATGATACCGGCATCTCTTGCTGCCTGATTCATTTTTCTAGCCAGTCTTTCGGGGATACCTTCGGCTGTGATCATAATGGATTTGAACTGGTCACCCATTTCGATCGCCTCCATGGTTACATCGTAAGCCGTTCTGAATGATGCGAAGTTCAAAAGTACATCTGCCTGAGGCTGTTCTTTGACAGCATCTGCTGTCGACTTGTAAAGAGAAATCATGATCTCATCTGGACCATAGAAGAATTTCTCAAACTTATTTCCGCTCGTAGGCGCAACGATCCCTGCTACGGATGGCTTTTCTCTACCGATCGTATAGTCGTAATCCAACATTCTCTGGATCGCTGTTTTGTTGTTGTTCCAAAAAATCGCTTGTGTATCTTTAGTATATAATCTACTGCTCATCTGATTCTCCTACCCTTACTTCTCTAATGCCATTCTAACAATGTCAGTGACATGTGTTTCCGGCCCATAAACTTCAATATAAAGACCCAATCTGTCAGCGGCTTCTTTAATATCTTTCAGCCCTTTTTCATAGTTTGGTCCACCACGTCTTACATAGATCTTTGTCTTATGCTCTTTGAGCTTGTCCGCATAGATCTCAAATGCCTGGATGATACCCGTAAATGTTTTGGCAACATCGGTAAAGTTCGCAATCGCACCACCGATGATAAGTACTTTCCCTCTCGGGTCATCGTATCTTGTCATCAGATCAAAGATAGTCTCTGCATAGAACTTCGTTTCACCTGTTGTCGGCCCGCCTGAGTATTCACCGTAGTTCGCCAAGTCCTCAACACCGGCAAAGTCGGCAATCGTATCAGCATAGACCACTGATGCACCACCACCGGCGACCATTGTCCAGATGCGGCCCATCGGGTTAAGGATCGTCAGTTTGAGAGAAGCGCCTGATTTGCTATCCGCTTCTGCGATTGCTTTTTCTTCATCAGACATATCCTCCATACCGAATGCAGTCGGGAACTCGATGTCACCCCATGCATCTTTCATCATGAATCCTGCGGTATCGTCCAGTCTTGCAACCAAGTCAAGGATTGCCATTTCACCGCCGTCAAGCATAACGATCGGGTTGATCTCAAGGTAAGCGAAGTTCATATCTCTGTAGAATTTGAAGAACTGGATTGCAAAGGATGCAAATGCCGTTTTGTTCTCGTCAGGAATATCGGCAGGGATATGTGATTTGACCATCTTTTCCATGTCTGCATCAGGCATATTGATAGGGATATGGACTTCATTGACCTTTTCGTCCCATCCCTCTTCAACTTCCATACCACCTTCTGCGGACATGAAGAGGACATCATCTTCACCCACAGTCGTTGCGGAGATATAGTATTCCTGCTCCTGTGTATGTGGCGTAAACGGCTCAACGATGAAGTGTGTCAAATGACCTTTTTCACCAGAAAGAAGTGTTACATCATGAGACTGCTTCTCATCGATCCACTTTGCAGCATCTTCAAGTGTGACATCACCCGGCTTCTCCACTCTAAAAAGTACGAGGTCGTTCTTACCTCTTTTACCGAAAAGCATGTCCGGTTTTGCAACCAACGGCTCCTGATTCAACCATTCAAAACCGTGTTCTTTTGCCTTCTCTCTCAGTTCATCTCCACTGCTAACCAATACTGATTTGAATCCATAATGGAAACCATCAAAATATTCGTTCCAATGTCTTGCAAAAATTGCTTTACCATCGTACTCTCTAATCGCTTTTTGAGCCATCGAGTTCTCCTTTTGTTTAGTTCTCAATAGTCTATCATGAGATTGTTTTAACTTTTGATTAGGTAATCCAAACTATAAGTAGAAAAAAAATATTGTGTATTTTAGAAACAGTTTATCGGTCATTTCTACAAGATCGGATACCGTAATATCTCAACTGATATCTTTCACGTTGATTTTTGGTATCGTAGCAATGTCTATTCTTGGATTTCAGCTCTTTTGCAAGATAGTAGGGTTGATAGATACGTTTAGCAAAATGTTTTTGTGGATTTGAGGACATATCATAGGTTACTTTGTGAAAAATAATCAGCAGGGCGCTCAGGATCAACGAAGCTGTAACAATGTAAAAACCGCGTCTGTACCATGTCTGAAACTGTGGAAGTCTCACTCTGAGACTTTGGTTGTACTGATCTATCATCAGGAGAACTGCCCCAAGTACATAAGGTGCGACATCAGTCAGATAAATACGCTGTCGGATCGACAGCAGCAGTGAAAATGCAAATGCCGTAAATGAGATATACCAGATAAGATTCTTCTTCCCCCTAAGCAATATTCGGTACATGGTGTAAAAAAAGTACAAAAACACCAGAGGTGAAAAGAGTGCTGCATAAAGTCCAAAAATCTCAGCAAAATGTCCTGACGGCCTGCCGCCAATGGCAATACCTTTTGCCAGATAGATAAATACCAGAAGAAAGGCAGAAGCAGCGATGGCAAGCCTCTTGTCTTTATATATGATCCCGTACAGGAGTAAAGCTACGAAAAAAAGAATGGATGCTTCATGAACAAAAAAAAGTACAAGCATGATGAAAGGCAGAAAGATCATTTTTTTCTCTTCATAGAGCAAGATAAAAAGTAACACAAGCGGCAGTACGATAATACCGACATTGGCCAGTGTACTCGCCGTGATGATCCCCGGCAGCAACATAAAAACAAATGTGGCGAGATAGGCATCTCCCCGTTTTTCAAAATGCCTGCGGCTAAGCTTATAGAAAAACCAGATACTCAGAAAACCCAACAGAACAAAGAAGATTCGCAAGCCTATAAAGCCAGGGAGAAGTCCACTACTCCAGTGCATCAGAACAGATGCCACATTGTGTGAAATATAAAGAAGTTTTGCCTCGTGCGGGCTGAGCGGTGTGGTAATAGCCAGATAAAAAACAGCAAAAATATAAAATGGCAGAAGCAAAAGAAAATACTGTTTTTTCATCATATATTTAGAACTTAGAGTTTAAGGAAGTTGTCAAGCATCTCATGTCCATATTCACTCATAATGGATTCGGGATGGAACTGCACACCGTAAATGGGCCTGTCCTTGATCTGCAACGACATGATCTCGTCATCGTCTTTACTATGGGAGGTAGCGATGATATTTTCTGGTAGATTCTCTTTATTGACCGTCAAAGAGTGATAACGCGTTGCACGGAATTCTTCGGGTAAGCCATTGAAGATCGGGGTATCGGCATCCACCTCTACTTGCGATGTCTTTCCGTGCATCATATGTTTGGCACGGATCACCTCACCCCCAAAGGCCTGTGCAATACTCTGATGCCCCAGACAGATACCGAAGATTGGCGTAGTGTCTGCAAATTCCTTGATGACATCCAGTGTAACACCAGCATCATCCGGAGTGGAGGGTCCGGGAGAGAGAATGATCTTTTCAGGATGCAGCGCTTTGATCTCATCAATAGTCAACTCGTCATTTCTGATCACTTTGAGATCTGCTCCGAGTTCACGGCAATACTGTACGACATTGTAGGTGAAACTGTCGTAATTGTCTATCATTAGTACCATTATTATTTCCTAAACTTTTATCATAATCTATTTTATCATGCTTTGACTATCAATATACTTTGAGTTCATTATAGAGACTGTCTCTCTCTATAGGCTGGAAACCCGAATTCTTGATCATCGCAACGAAGTCGTCCAGGTTCATACCATGTGCAGATGCCGCTCCGGCTGCTGACTGGATGGACTCTTTTTCTATGGTACCGTCAAGATCATCTGCGCCGAACTCCTGGGCGATCAGTGCCAGGTTGATAGAGGCGGTTACCCAATAGGCTTTGATGTGAGGGATGTTGTCCAGCAGAATACGTGAGATGGCATAGGTCTTTAATATCTCCTGTCCTGAAGGGAACTCTTTGACCTTTAAAAAGTTGTTGTCTCTTTGGTAAACCAGAGGGATAAAGGCATTGAAACCGCCGGTCCTGTCCTGTAGATCACGTAGTCGAAGCATATGGTCAATACGGTGCGCCCGTGTTTCCACATGCCCGAAAAGCATCGTAGCGTTGGACTCTTTGCCTCTTTGGTGCCACTTTTCATGGATCTCCAGCCATTGATCGGAAGTGACTTTTCCTTTGCAGAGATACTCACGTACATCCTCATCAAAAATCTCTGCTCCACCGCCGGGCATGGAATCCACACCATTTTCTATCATCAGATCAAGCACCTCATCATAAGAGAGACCATACTCACGCTTGAGAAAATCTATCTCCGCGGCGGTCATTGCTTTAATGTGCACATCAGGGAAAGCCTCTCTGATCTTTCTAAAGGCTCCCATATACCACTCTACCCCGTCATTGGGATTGTGTGCAGAAACAATATGCATCTCTTTGGCACCGTTGGCTACGGAGTTTCTGACGATCTCAAGTATCTCTTCGTGACTCATGGTGTACTGATTGGGATTTTTGCGACTGGCAGAATAGGCACAGAACTTGCAGATGTCGGCACAGACATTGGTCGGATTGATGTGGCGGTTGATGTTGAAATAGCTTTTGTTTCCGTACTTTTCACGGCGGATCTCATCCGCGAGTTCGCCCAGGGTATAGAGGTCGAGTTCATAAAGCGCTTCACCCTCTTCCTGGCTCAAGCGTTCTTTATTGCGTACTTTTTGTATTAAATCCTGCTCTTGCTTTAAATCCATCACTGTTCATCCATAAATATTTTTGGGTATTATAACACTTATATATTAGGAGTTACCCAGTGGAGAAAGTCAAAGCGAAGATAGAAGAGCTACTTTATGAAAACGCCCCCCATTTCGAGATCGCAAAAGTACTCAAAGGGGAGATCAAACGTTATTTTGACACGCTCGAAGAGACCTTTGCTACTTCAAGTGGCAAAGATTTTCTGGTCAAACACACCAAAAAGATAGATACTATCCTCAAACTGGTCTATCAGGTCGCACACAGGGATATGTTCGGCAACTATGCTCCTATGAAGAATTCTATTCCCCTGGCACTCGTGGCACTTGGCTCCTACGGACGTGAACAGCTCTGCGTCTACTCCGACATTGACCTGATGATCGTTTATAAGGATATCCCGGGTTACAATACAAAGGAAATGATCGAGAAAATACTCTACATTCTCTGGGATACCGGGTTGAAACTCGGACACCGTGTCCATACGGTCGAAGAACTTTACGATGTCTCGAAGACGGACATTACCATCAAGACCGCACTGATCGAATCTCGTTTTATAGACGGTTCGCACTTTCTATGGACCGAAACACAGAATGCACTTTACAAGATCCGCCATGACGATCCGGGAACATTCATCCGTCTCAAACTTGAAGAGCAGGCACAAAAACATAAGAAATTCCCTCTTACCATGGAACCCAACCTCAAAGAGGGATCAGGAGGGTTCAGGGATGCCAACCTGGTTTTCTGGATCGGGAAGATCCTCTACAATGTAGACAGTATCAAGGATCTTCCTACAGATATCGTGGAAGAGAAAGAGTACCGTCCTTTTCGCATTGCACTGGAGTTTCTCTTCCGGGTACGCTCCGCCCTGCATCTTGCCACACACAAAAAAGAGGACCGACTGCGTCTTGACCTCATCCCGTCTCTTGCCGGACTGTTGGGCTATGAAGAGAGTAAAAGCGGTCATATCAAGTTTGCCATGAAGGTGACTGAAAGCCTGAAGACTATCCGTCTCTACAGTACGATATGGCTGGAAAAACTGACCAGGGACTACATGGAGATCCCTTCCGAAAAACGATATATATACCCCAAGGGTAAAGATTTCAATGCCATGCTGAAACATCTTTGCAAAGAGGCAAAAACACCTTACAGGGCACATCCTACTCTTCTAAAAAAACTACTGGATGCCGAACGGCCCGAACGGCCTGACAACAGGCTCTACGAAACGATCGCAACGATCTTCTATCAGCCGTATGCCTACTCTATTCTGAGTACGCTCTCTTACACCAAACTGCTGCGCTATACCATACCGCCCATCAAAAAGGTAGTTGATATGCCACAATTTGACGGATATCACCAGTATGCCGTCGATATTCATTCTTTACGCTGTGTTTATCACCTTGAACATATTGGGGAGCCGCTTGTTCTGAAACTTTATGAAACATTGGAGAAAGAAGAAAAAGCCATGCTGAAACTGGTTGTTTTCCTTCACGATGCAGGGAAAGGACGAAAAAGGGACCATCATCTAGTCGGTGCCTCACTTTTCAAGATCTTCGCACAGAAACTGCAAATCAGCACCCCTCTCATTGAAATGGGAGAACGGTTGATCCAGTACCATACACTGATGAGCAACACCGCCCAGCGTGAAGATATCTACAACGAAAAAGTCATTTTTGGATTCGCCTCACATTTTCCCATCCCAAAGCTGCTTGATATGATCTATATTCTTACCTATGCCGACATGAATGGCGTAGGCGGAGATATCTACAACTCTTTCAGTGCAAAGCTGATCCGTACGCTCTACAAACATTCCCTGGAAATCCTTGGGCAGACCGAACTGCTTGACGAAGCGGCAAAACGTGCCACAAAAGAAGCGGCACTGAAACGCCATCCGGCATTCAAGGCACTTAAAAAAAGCGAACAGAAGAAGATACTTCAAATGCCTTCAAACCTGCTTTTCTTGCGTTATCGGCCTGAACGCATCATAGACATTGCCAAAAAAGCATTTGAAACAGAAGATTTTACGTACCAGATCAGCAATGAAGCACACCTGACCATCGAGATTATCCGTACAGGTTCTTTCAATCTGAGCTATCTGCTCGGTAAACTCACCAATCTTGAAGTAGTTAATATGGATATCAGCAAGCTTTTCAATGAACTCAAATATTTCAAGATCGACTTTGCTACAAAGGTGGGAACAGATGAAGTATATCTTGTCGAAGAGATCATCGCTGATGCTTTCGATCCCACAAAGAAGAGTATCAAAAAGGTACCCCATATCGAAAGAGAGGATATTGATATTGACTGCGAGCACTCAAAGACCTATGCGCTTATGCATCTCAAGAGCAAAAACCAGAAAGGGCTACTGGCCTATGTCATTAACCTTTTCGACGACCTGGGCATCGATATTGTCACAGCAAAGGTGCATACCCTGAAAAACAGGGTACGGGATATGTTCCTTATCGAAAAGAATGGAAACTTTTGTCATAATGTTGAGATCATAATAGAAAAACTGACTACTGAAAAGAATGAGGGAAAATAGATGTGTGGAATCGTAGGGTATATCGGCCCCAAAGAAAAAAAAGAAATACTGCTGGACGGACTGCAGGAGCTTGAGTACAGAGGCTATGACTCCGCAGGGATCGCGGTCATAGAGGGTGAAAAGCTCAACAGTTTCAAAGCCATCGGAAAACTGGAAAACCTTAGAGAGAAAACCAAAGAATATAGCAGTGAAGGCTTTGGCATCTCCATCGGACATACACGCTGGGCAACCCACGGCAAACCGACAGAACTCAATGCCCACCCGCATCTGGGGGCCTACTCCTATGTCGTACACAACGGGATCATCGAAAATTATCAGGAATTGAAAGAGGAGCTTCAAAAAGAAGGGGTCCATTTTCTAAGCCAGACCGATACGGAGACGATCGTCCACCTCTTTGAAATATACAATAACAAAATGAACGATCCGTTTGCAGCTTTTGAAAAGACGATCGGACGACTTGAAGGGGCTTATGCGACCCTGCTCATCACCGAGGCGGCACCCGACACCATCTTCTTTGCGAAGAACGGTTCTCCTATGCTTATCGGTTTTGACGGAGCAGAGGTCTACTTTGCTTCTTCCGATACGCCTATCATAGGAAAAGCGAATGAAGTCTATTACCTTGAAGACGGCGAATACGGCTATGTCAAAGAGGGAGAGGTCCACCTCTTCAATGCGGAAGGTGAAAAAACTTTTACCAAACAGCCTTTGACCGCAGACAAACTCTCCGCGCAGAAAGACGGGTACCGCTTCTTTATGGAGAAAGAGATCTATGAGCAAAGCACTGTCATGTCTGAAACTATTATGGGACGCGTGCTGGCTGATAAGATCATATTGGATGAGCTGGATGACGATTTCTTTGAAGGCATCAACGCTATCAAGATCTGTGCCTGCGGAACCTCTTATCACTCCGCACTGACCGCCGCCTATCTGTTTGAGCGCATTTCAAAGATCCGCTGCGATGTGGAGATCGCTTCAGAGTTCCGATACAAAGAACCGCTTTTAAGCGAAGATACCCTCTTTATCACTATTTCTCAGAGCGGTGAAACGGCCGATACGCTTGAAGCCTTGAAGATGGCCAAACGTGCGGGACTCAAAAGCCTGAGTATCTGTAACGTGGACAACTCTTCCATCGTACGGGAGAGTAATGCTGCCATCCTGACACGTGCAGGCATAGAAAAAGGAGTCGCCAGTACCAAAGCGTTTGCTACACAGACCATGGTACTCTGGATACTCGCACTCTATATGGGCCAGGAGAAGCAAACCGTTTCTCCGGATGTATTGGCAAAAGAGATCGATGCAATCCTTCATACACCCAAAGCCCTTGTCGTCACAGACCGACTGCATGCCAAACTGACCCGGCTTTCCAAACGTTATCTTCACGGGCACGGATTTTTCTTCATCGGAAGGGACATCTTCTTCCCACTTGCCCTCGAAGGTGCGCTCAAGCTCAAAGAGATCTCCTATCTGCATGCGGAAGGCTACCCGGCGGGCGAGATGAAACATGGTCCTATCGCACTTGCAGACAGCGATCTCTTTACCATCGCACTCATGCCAAAGACCATGCATTACGACAAGATCAAGTCGAATGTGGAAGAGCTTTCTGCCAGAGATGCCACCATCTGTGCCATCTCACCGGAGTCTTTTGAGTTAGCAGACGATTTCATCCAGACCAGGTATGACACTCACCCGATGTTGGAATTTTTTGAAATGATGGTGGTCACACAACTGCTTGCCTTGGAGATCTCTGTAAGACTTGGGAATGACGTGGATATGCCGAGGAATTTGGCAAAGTCTGTGACTGTGGAATAATAAAGGTGAAAAAGGAAAATAAATCTTGACTCGTTACCATGTTGTACGTGGTAATGCATACTTCACCGCTTTATTACAGAACAAACTGCATATTATTTACACACTCATATGAATTCCCACGCAAAGCATGGGAACTAGCATGTATAAAACCATTGCTTACATAAGGCTTTGTAAATCACCTTGTAAGCCTTCAATTTTTCTTTTTCCCATTCTATTTTACCAAAATATGAAACCAGCATATATGCTTCATCTGCCTGGTTCAATCCAAACTCCACACAAACACAAGCCAGATCAAAATATCTGTCATTTACGCTTGCATATTCAAAATCTATGAACTTTACATCATTGGGAAAAAAGATATTTTGCGGGTTAAGGTCATTATGACAGAGGACATACTCTTTGGGGTAGTTCTCTATGGTTTTGAATGCTTTCTGGACTTCATCTGTTTTATTTTTTATTTGGAGTTCTATGGGTTTTGCATCTATACTGATGCTATGCAGTTTTTTTAAAGTTTCAGCCAAACATTGTACATCGTTTTTATCAAGCTTTCTCTTATGTTCCCCCTCTAAAAATGCAAACACCATAAAGCCATTGGCTTTGTCAAACACCAAAGGTTCTGCTGCAATACCTTGCTTGTAAGTTACGTTTTGCACTTTCCACTCAAAGTCTCTGTCTATATCTTCCTGTAAAAGTTTACGGACAATATATTTAACCCCATTGGCCACCACTAGATAGTTTTCATTACAATACCCTTGATTTTCCAAAAGTGTACATGAGTCTATTGTTTTATTTTTAAAAAATAGGTGTTTTTTGAGTCGTGCTATCATTGTTTTACAAGTGTATGGTTTTGCATCTTATAGACTTTATCGGCAATACGCTCAGCATCCAGGAGATCATGCGTGACCATGATCGTATGCAAATGGTTTTCTGTAGTGATCTTTTTGACCAGGTCAAGCATTTCAATTTTTGTCTCTCTGTCCAGCCCGGTAAACGGTTCATCCAGCAGAAGTATAGGTTCTCTCCTCAGCAAGACACGTGCCAGTGCCACACGCTGCTGTTGGCCGCCGGAAAGGGATGCAACAGGCGCGTATTCATACTTTTCCAGACCAACCTCTTTAAGTATCTCCCCTACTTTTTCAAACTCCTTCCGACTGCTTTTCAATGTTCTGCTTACACCCAAAAGAATGTTCTTTTGTACGGAGAGATGTTCAAAGAGATTATGATTCTGAAACAGTATGCTTACCGGTCTTTTTTCTACAGGTAGATCGGTCAATTCTCTTCCGTCCAGGCTAATATTTCCGCCTGATGCCGGGAGAAAACCTGCAATGATATCCAGCAGTGTGGACTTTCCGCTTCCGCTTTGTCCAAGTATGGCAGCGATCTCTCCCCTCTCCACGGAGAGGGCATAGGTATAGAGATCATCGGCATTTTTATATCGGTATTTCAAATCATTTATGCTCAGCAACTTCGCCTCCGGATACTTTTCTTTCAAACAGCCTTGGCACAGCCACAAATACACTCAGTATGATCACCAACAGGATCAGCGCAACCCCTGCGGCGTCATTGGTTCGATAGGAGCCCATAAGCTGATAGAGATACCATGGCAGGGTCGAGAATTCATCTGACCCGAAAAGTGCTATGATACCCAAATCCCCCAGTGAAAAACAAAAAGCCAGAGCAAAAACATAGCCTATGGAGGATTTCAGATAAGGATATTCGCAATAGATCCATCTCTGCACTTTGCCAAGGTTTAGTGAAAATACCAGTTTGTCATACCGCTGTGCCGTTTTCTGCATCACGGGACTCAGTACAGAAAGTGCAAAAGGCAGAGACATCAGTACATTTGCCGTCAATACGGCTGCCGAGGCCCAGACCACTATAGGAGCCTCATATTTTTGGGACAGCAGAAAAAATCCCAGCCCCATCACGAGTGAAGGAATGGCGAGGTAGAGATTACCGGAAAAAGAGATCAGCAGACTCAAAGGTTTTGAAAAAACCCTGTCCGCCAAACGGTTCTTTAAGGTAAAATGGCGTTTTGCATCACTTAAGAACAGAGCAAGCACAACGGTCAGTATGCTTGAGGCAACGGCAAACACTAGACTCGTCAGAAACGATTTTACAAAGAGTGACTCAGCAAATATACGTCCGAAATCCGCACCTGAACCATCGGCAATGATCACAAGAAGCGGCAAAACAAAAAAGAGAGTGAAAAGTGCGATCACTGTTCTCTGTATCCACCCGATATGTTCTGCTTCTTTCCAGGGTATCCGGACAGAAGCGGTTTTCAGGTTGCTCAGCCCTGTCCTGAAATTGGAAGAGAAGATCACCAGCAGTGTAGAGATAGCAAGCTGTATCAGTGCCAGTTTCAAAGCCATAGCAATGTCAAAATCAATCCTTACCGCTTCATAGATGGCAACTTCCAGAGTATTGTACGCCGGAGAGCCGCCCAGGATAAGCACAATGGCGAATGAACTGAAGCATAAAAGGAATATGGTTGAAGCAATACTCAAAAGTGTGGGCTTCAAAGCAGGCAGTTCCACATAGATGAATCTTTGGAATGTGCTAAACCCCAGACTTTTGGCAAGCTTGTATTTTTCTTTGGGGATACTTTCGAAAGTGTGCAGCAGGGAACGTGATGCAAATGAAGCATTCAGGTAGGTATGTGCCAGCAATATCCCGCTCAGGCCGTAAAGGTAGGAACCGAAAGAATGATCGAAAAGAGCGATGCTGATCTGGTTGATCCACCCGTTACGTCCATAAATACCGATGAGCCCGAAAGCGACAAGCAGCGTGGGCAAGACCAGTGAGGAAGAAAAAAGAGCGACCAGTACCGAGCGTCCTTTAAAGTCTGACTGATGCGCCAGGCTCCAGGCAAGCACAATACCTACAGCCAGAGAAAGCAGCGTGGACAAAAACGCCTGATAAAGCGTAAATTCCAAAAGTCCATACACCCTCTCGTCAAGTCGGGTAATCTGTACCGGGTCCTCTGCCCCCAAAAGTGTCATAAAAAGCAAAAGTGCGAAGCCCAGTAAAAAGAAAGAAACAAAAAGACCCGGCAGCAAAGAGCCTTTAAAGCCATACAATCTCTTTAGCATGATTATCGTCTCAAGGCATTCAGCCATTCATCGATGTATGCTTTTCGGCTGGCTTCTACCTTTTTGCCATCCATTAAAAGCATTTTGGATGGTACGATCAACTGTTCAAAAGCATTGGGTAACCCTTTTGTGGTCTTTACCACCGGATATGCCCAGTTGGTCGTAGGGATGATATCTGCAAAGGCAGGGGAAAGCATAAAAGAGAGAAACTCCCTCGCCAATGCTTTATGTTTGGATGATTTCAGCATCGCTGCCACTTCTATCTGCCCGTAATGGCCCTCTTTGAAACTGGCCGCTTTGATATTGTTTTTCTTCTCTTCTATCATATGGTATGCGGGTGAAGTGGTGTAGGAGAGTACCATATCGGCCTCACCTTTCAAAAAGAGACTATAGGATTCAGACCACCCTTTGGTGATCGTCAGAATATGGGGAGCCAGACGTTTCCAGTATGCCCCGGCTTTTTCACCATAGAGCTCTTTGATCCATAAAAGAAGACCCAGCCCGGAAGTAGAAGAACGCGGGTCCTGAATGAGAATTTTAAAATTCTCGGGCATAGATGCCAACGCTTCAAATGAGTCAGGTACCTCTTTGAGCTTATCACTGTCGTATACAAAGGCAAAATAGCTGTAGTCATACGGTACAAAATTTTCATCTTTGTAAGGTACAGGCAGGAGAAGCATGGAAGTATTGAGATCGTGCTTTTCAAAAAGCCCGGTCTTATTCGCTGTTTGTGCGATACTTGTATCCAGCCCCAGTAAAATGTCTGCTTTGGTATGTTTTCCTTCCAGCTGTATTTTCCGCAATGCACCTATAGAACTGGAAGTAGAAACAAACTTCAGCGTGCAGTTACACTCTCTTTCAAAAGCTTCTTTTATCTTGGGAGCCGCACCCCATGAAGCCGTGAAAGAGTTGTAGGTGTAGACGGTCAGTGTGGGTTTTATGTCCTGCCCGAATGCAACGGATGTAAACATGAAAGTGATAAGAAGAGTATGAATGATTTTAAACATAGGGGATTATACCATATCGCTGTAGGGTGCGTTTGGCCACGCACCTTTTTAAGTGATTAAAAATCGTAGGTCAGTGTCAGACCGAAGGTTCTTGGTGTCCCTTTTTGCGTATAGAGTTCCGGCTCGTAGAATTTGGACGGATCGTTACCAAAATAAAATCCGCGAACATCATATTCCTTGTCTGCGAGATTCCTTCCCCACAATGTTGCACTGAAGTTACCGTAAACATATTCTATGCTGCTGTTGAGAAGTGCATATGAGTCAGACTTCTGGTCATGTGTATCGGAGAAATAATAGCTGCCCATTCCCTCTACATTGGCTTTGAATCTCCAGTTCTCCAAAAAGCTGTAATCCAATCCCACATTATACTGATATTTCGGTGACTGTGCCGGTGCACGTCCTGTCATTTCAGGCGTATACTCATCAAATTCTGCATGGAGCAGCCCCAGTTTGCTGTAGAGGTGCAGAGTGTCATTGGGGTAGTAATCCAATTCAGATTCAAGACCATAATACGTTCCCTTTGCCGCATTGTCGAAATAGTCGGAAAAACTTCTATCGTTCTCTATATAGGCTTTGACCTGCTGGTCTCTTCGTTTACCGTAAAAGAAGTTGAGACGGTTGACAAGTGTGTTATCAAAGTATTTTGAATTCACACCTACATCGAGATTCCAGAGGGTCTCAGTCTCAAAAGTTCTGTCTTCACTCGGAAGCGTATTGTCCGCATTGACACCTCCTGGCTTGTAGCCTCTGGAAAGAGTTGCATAATAGAGAGCATTCTCATCCGCCTTGTAAGAAAGTCCGATCTTTCCTCCGTACAGATTCTCATCCGTATTTTCGGTAAAGGCATTGGAATCACTGTAATCCACATCCCAATTCTCCGCTCTCAGCCCCAAAGTGAAAACAAGTTTGTCTGTCAGATCACTGTCTATTTGTCCGTAGATTGCTTTATTCGTCGTATCATAATTATGGGTAAACGTTTCCCAGTGGTCATCCTTGAAATGGTTTCTGTTCAACCCTTCACTGTAGTCTTTATAATACATGCCGACTGTCCAGGCAGTAGTACCGTTAAATATCTTTCCTGCCTTATCCGAGACCATACGCATGTCAAAATCTGTCTGCTTTCTGTTTCTAAGATACCGGTCAAACCAGTCGTACGGCCAAAGTGAGTCATCAAATTCCCCTACATACGACCAGTCCTCGTCATAACTGTATTCAGAATCAGTGTCACTGTGACTTACTGCGGCGATCAAGTGCATTGCATCATTGATCTGATTGGTATATTTGAGTGAGAATGCATCTGTCAGCTGTGTATCTTTACCCGGTTTGTCTGCATGGGACACTCGTGAATTGTCCAGTGTAAACGCATCATAACCATTGTCTATATCTGCATGAATGTAGTTAATATTCATCGTACTGGTATCGGTAATAAGCCATTTGAGTGCTGCTTTTACTGTCAATTCATCGATATTGTTCGTATCGTCACGCCCGAGATAGCTGTTCTCCATATACCCGTCACTACTGTTCTTGTAGACAGAGATACGTCCAAGCAGTGTATCATCGATAATGCTGCCACCGACTGCCGCACCGACCGCTTTGGTATTGTAGTTTCCCACTGTTGCTTCAAAATGGCCGTTCGTTTCTGCCGTAGGTTCATTACTTTGGACCACGATCACACCGGCCATGCCATTGGCACCGAATGTCGTTCCCTGCGGTCCACGGAGTACTTCTACCTGTTTCGTGTCGAACAGTGTAATCCCCAGAGGGTTTTGTGAAAAGTCCATGCCATCAATGATGATACCGACCGAAGGATTGATCGGTGTTTCAAACTGGCTACGCTCACCGATACCTCTAATCTGCACATATTTTGCCTTGGATGCTCCTGCAGAAAAGTTGACATTGGGTGCCTGTGTAAGCGTTTCTATAAAAGGCTCTGTCGCCTTGTCATATAGATCCTCTTCGGCGAAGACCGTCATACTGTTGGTAACCTGTGAAAGGTTTGCTTCCCTGAAGTCTGCGCCGACTACAATAGGGTCAATGTTTACCTCTTCTGCGTAAAGTGCTGTCGAGACAAGTGCCGAAGCCGCCATGACCGATAATGTTAAAAATCTGGATTTCATAATAATTTTCTCCTAATGATTGATCATAGTGGAAGAGGAGTGTTTCAAGCGGGATAAATATCTTGCTGTAGACATTCGACTCTTCCTTACGCCGGTATGAACCGGGTCAAGTTCTGCGGGTGGTTTTCTCAGCCTTTATTACAAAAGACACCCCGAGAGTGATCTGTAGGTATGTTATACAAAAAATAATATTGTATTATCCTTAAATAGGACTATTTTACTCTCATTTAAAAGATCGGCTCCCTTTTTTCCTCATTTTTGGTATGATATTGCAAGTCTAATTCATCAGCATGTTCCAGCTTCCGGGAAAGAAAGTCTTTGGCTTCCGACACGCTTTCATTCATTTCCAGCCCTTTTGCAAGCCCTGTTGCTACTGCTGAAGAGAGAAGACAGCCTGTGCCGTGTGTATGGGTGGTGTCTATTCTTCTGTGAGCGAACGACTCCATAGTATCGTCTCGCTGTACAAGATGATCAATCGCCTCTTCAGCTTCACTATGACCGCCTTTAAGCAGTACTGCGTTCACACCCAGATCAAAAAAGGCTTGGGCAACCTCTTGGGTCTCACTTTCTTTTCCACTGTATGTGTGATGCTGCAGGGTATTGACCTCCGGAATGTTTGGTGTTATGAGATCGACCAGAGGGAAAAGTTCCTTTTTCATAACCTCTACAGCATCCTCTCGGATCAGTTGCCTGCCGCTTGAACTGACCAATACCGTATCTAAGACGATATTTTTCAAATCGTATTTTTGAATGACCTCAACAATACTTCGAACCACCTCTTTGTCGGCAAGCATACCGATCTTCACTGCATCCACACTGATGTCATCCAAAAGTACTTCAAGCTGTGCTCTGAGTATTTCGGGTGAAATATTCTGAACACTTTTAACACCCGTTGAATTTTGCGCAGTAACGGCAGTAACCGAAGAGAGAGCATACCCTCCCAATGCATGGATCGTCTTTACATCCATCACTACCCCTGCCCCACCATACGGATCAAATCCGGCAATGGTCAGTACCGTCGGCGTATGCTCAGACCCCATAGGTTTCAAATACCTCTATGAGTACTTTTGTTTTTTCCTTACTGACCTTGTCTGCCTCCAATACACCGGAGATCATCGCGATGCCACTGGCTGCTTTCGTCTGTGCAACCTCTTTGATATTATCGAGGGTAATCCCGCCGATAGCCACCACCGGATAGTCCACACTTTCCGCCCACGATTTCAGCAGTCCAATGCCCACCGTATTGTACTTCAACTCCTTGGAGATCGGTACAAAAACAGGGCCGATCGCGATATAGGAAGGTTCAAATCCCAGGGCGATATCGATCTCTTCTGGCGTGTGTGTGCTGATGCCCAGACGGATACCTGCATCAAATATGGCCGCTACATCCGCTTCCCGGATGTCTTCCTGCCCCAAATGAATACCGTAGGCATCATGCTCGATGGCAAGCTGCCAGTAGTCATTGACAAAAAGTCTGGCTTTGAATTCTTCAGATATCCTGATCGCTTCTATGATCTCTTGCTCAAGCGCTTTACCTTCCATATCCTTGACACGCAGTTGCGCTGTCGTGATACCGCATTCGTAAAGCGGTCTGAGTTTATCGGCTCTGTCCACGACCGGGTAGATACCCAGCGGGCTTTCGTTACATTTTGGAAATCTCATCTTTTTTCCTGTTCCTTTGGTGCGTGTCTACGCACCCTACAAAATTTCTGATCACTGTTACACACCTCTGTCACTGATTCTGGTGCCAGAAAGGTGTGCCGACCGTCGGTGTGGAGGGAGAAGCAAACTCACGCTCCTGCATTGCACCCGCTTCATACCCTGTTCGCCCGGCTTCAACTGCCAGGGAAAATGCCTTTGCCATGGCTAGAGGGTCCTGTGCAAGGGCCACTGCCGAATTGAGAAGAATGCCGTCATACCCCAGTTCCATCGCCTGGATAGCATGGGAGGGTTTTCCGATACCTGCATCTATGATGAGCGGCATTTCAGGAAAGGCTTCCCTGATCGCTTTGAGATTGTAAGGATTTATCAGCCCTTTCCCCGACCCGATGGGTGATCCCCACGGCATCAGAATGTTACACCCAACATCGACCAGTCTCTTGGCAAAAACCAGATCGTCCGTCGTATAAGGAAATACTTCAAACCCCTCTTGAATGAGTACCTTGGCTGCTTCTACCGTTTCATAAGGATCCGGCTGCAAGTTGTACTGGTCACCTATCACTTCAAGCTTGATCCAACTGGTCTTGAAGACTTCCCTGGCCATCATTGCAATGGTGATCGCTTCTTTGGCAGAGTGGCATCCTGCCGTATTGGGAAGTACTTCCATCCCCAGATCACGGATGATCTTCCAGAATCCTTCACCCGCTTCCTTGTTCACACCCTGTCGGCGCAGGGAAACAGTGACCACCTGTGAACCTGAAGCTCTGATCGATGCCTCCATAATTGCAGGTGAAGGGTAAAGCGCCGAGCCTATGAACATCCTTGAATTCAGGGTCTTACCACCGATCTGCCAGCTCTTCTCTTCCTGTTTCATATGTTGTGTCATTTTCATTCCTTTATCGGTGCGTGGTTACGCACCCTACATTGTACATTTATCCCGGATTATGCATTAGAATTACTTGAAATCTGCCAAACACTTGTGCTGTGGGTATTTTCGGAAAACTTAAGGTGCACCCGCAGGTGCATCGATGGTTTCTCCGTAAGTGCCCACGGTGCAATGGTTTGTGTGGCATTCTGTAATCTCTAATGCATAATCCGGGTTTATATTACCCTCCGCAGACCGGTGCGAGTATCTCGACCTCATCACCTTCACTCAAAAGTGTTTTTTCATAGCTGTCCGATGGTACAAAGGTCATGTTGTATGCCACAGCGCCCACTTTTTCGGAAAACCCAAGAAAAGCGATAAGTTCTGCAATACTCATTTGACCTGCTACCTCTTTGCTCTCACCATTGACTATGATCATCATGCACTCTCCTTCATACCGTGTTCATTCAAAAGCATTCCTTCCTTCAGTGCTTTTTCCACGACTGCGGGTGCCAACAAATACCCGTGTCTGTAAAGTCCGTTGATGCGCGTCAGGCCTTTTTCATTCTCTATGCGCGGCAGGTTATCTTTAAATGCCGGACGGCAGTTGGTCTCGGTATTGACCACCCGTGCCTCTCCAAAGCTGGGGTGCAGCGTATAGAGCGCAGAGAGCAGTTCCATGGAGGAGCGTACCGAAATAGGCGAACTGTCTTCACTCTCGATCTCCGTCGCCCCTATGAGATAACGTTTGTAACCCACCGTCTGAGACAACTTGCAGTCTTTACAATACTCGAGGTCTATTCCCTCGCATCCGTTCCCGCGGGGGACGATGTAGAGTTTGTAACGCGGGTGCATCAAACGTGTGGGACGGGAAATGTCGATGTCATTGGCTTCCACCCACATCACTTCACCACGGACACCGCGAAGGTCGTCAAAATGCTCCTTGGCTCCAAGACCTCTGGTATCAAAGACCCAGTCAAATGCTTCTACACCCTCTTTGGTATGTACCAGCCCCGCTTCGATCTTCTCTACAGGCGTGTACTCTCTAAAACTCACATTTTCATAACGGTCAAAGTAATTGACCGAAAAAGCCATAAAACGCTGTGCGTCGACCAGGCCTTCATCGGGGATATAAAAACCTTTCTGATGCGTGTAAAGGTCCGGTTCGAGTACAGTCATCTTCCCTGCATCAAGCAGATCGATATTGTCTGCCGTATTTACTTTGCGCTGAAGCATTCCGATGAAATGTTCCAGCTCACCCATATCCTGTCCATGAGCGGTAATGACCGTACCTTTCTGCTGATACCCGTCAAAAAGCCCGATCTGCCTGAGCAGGTCAGGCCATAGATCGATGGAGCGGTGGCCAAGATCGAATATGACCGACTCTGCCGTCTCCAGCTCCGCATAGGGAGCGAGCATCCCTGCTGCCGTGAAGCCTGCTGCCGTGACACCCTCTTTTGAGTCTTTGTCAAAGAAGGTTATGGTGTGGTTACCGGAACGAAGCAGGTTGAGTGCGACCACTCTTCCGACCAGTCCGGCACCGGCTATTGCGATGTTCATTTTGTGCTTCCTTTTTTTATTTCCCATACGATGTAAACGAGGTGTGCTTTCCCCTTCATTTTTTTAGTTTCTAGCTTCTAATTCCTCACGTGGAATATAGACTTCCCCACCAAGCTCCTGGAACTTAATACTCATCTCATCCATTCCTGCCTTCTTGGCCGTCTCTACATCCGTTCCAAGATTATCGGCATACTCTCTTACTTCCGCCGAGATCTTCATCGAGCAGAATTTCGGTCCGCACATGGAACAGAAGTGCGCCACTTTGGCCGCTTCCATCGGCATGGTCTCGTCATGGTACTCTCTGGCTCTTTCCGGGTCGAGTCCAATGTTGAACTGGTCGATCCATCTGAACTCGAAACGCGCCAGGCTCATGGCGTCATCCCTTGCTCTCGCTCCGGGGTGCCCTTTGGCGATGTCCGCTGCATGGGCAGCCAGTTTATAGGTAATGAGCCCCTCTTTGACATCTTCACGGTTTGGAAGCCCAAGGTGCTCTTTTGGTGTGACATAACAAAGCATCGCACAGCCATACCAGCCGATCATCGCCGCACCGATTCCTGATGTGATGTGATCATACCCCGGTGCGATATCCGTGGTTAACGGTCCAAGAGTATAGAACGGTGCCTCGTCACACCACTCCAGCTGCTTCTCCATATTTTCCTTGATCATATGCATCGGTACATGTCCGGGTCCCTCGATGATGGTTTGCACATCATGTTTCCAAGCGATCTTGGTGAGTTCACCCAGTGTCTTGAGCTCGGCGAACTGCGCTTCATCGTTGGCATCTGCGACCGAACCGGGTCTGAGCCCGTCACCCAGAGAAAAAGTCACATCATACGCTTTCATAATTTCGCATATCTCTTCAAAATGCGTATAGAGAAAGTTCTCCTGATGGTGATGGATCATCCATTTTGCCATGATGGACCCACCACGGCTGACGATCCCTGTCACACGTTTTGCAGTCATAGGCACATGATGCAAAAGCAGTCCGGCATGGATGGTAAAGTAGTCAACTCCCTGCTCTGCCTGCTCGATAAGTGTATCTCTGAAGACTTCCCATGTGAGGTCTTCAGCAATACCGTTGACTTTCTCCAATGCCTGATAGATAGGTACCGTTCCGATAGGCACAGGAGAATTACGTAAAATCCAGTCACGCGTGGTGTGGATGTTCTTCCCTGTAGAGAGGTCCATCACGGTATCGCCACCCCATCTGGTGGACCAGACCATCTTCTCTACTTCTTCAGCAATACTCGATGTCGTTGCGGAGTTACCGATGTTCGCATTGACCTTGACAAGAAAATTACGCCCGATGATCATTGGCTCTACTTCAGGGTGGTTGATGTTGCACGGTATGACCGCCCTGCCTTCGGCGATCTCTTTTCTGACAAACTCCGGAGTGATCTCTTCAGGAAGATTCGCTCCGAAACGCTCACCTTTAAGACGCTTTTCTCTTTCTTCATCGCTCAGGTAACGTTTGCTCATCTCCAGATTCTGATTCTCACGGATCGCCACAAATTCCATTTCGGGAGTGATGATGCCCTGACGTGCATAGTGGAGCTGAGACACATTTTTACCTTTTTTGGCACGAAGCGGTGTCCGGTAAAGCCCTCTGCTTCCCGCGGCCACGAAGTCCAGTTGTTCTTCTGTATTGTATCCGTTATCCTCAGGCTTGACGATACGTCCTTCGTACACCTCAACATCCCCGCGTGATGATATCCACTCTTTACGGATATCGGGAATACCCTTTTCAACATCGACCTCTACAGAAGGATCGGTATAGGGTCCGGAAGTATCATAGACGCAGAGTGTCGTATCGTTGCTTAGCGAGATCTCCCTCATAGGCACACGGATATCTTTGTGTATGGATCCCTCCACATAGATCTTCTTCGAAGCAGGCAGAGGCTCCCTTGTCAAAATGTCATTTGACGCGGCAATGGTTTCTTTAAATGGTTTGGTCATGATGTTTTTCCTTTGAAATTTAATATCAAACATAAATTTTTGTAGGAAAGAGTGTAATACGCAGTAATGAAATTTCCAATCAAGGAAAAAATCATCAATAGAAGTAAGTTACAAAAGCTCTTCCTTACGCCGGTATGATCCGGGTCAAGTTCAGCGGGTAGGCTTTTGCGGCCTTCTCAGCCTCAACTTGTGAGGCACCCCGAGAGTTTGATGGTGCTACTATAGAATAATTCAGATAAAAATAATCTTAATTGATTTTTAAAGTACAGCAAAAGGAGAAATATGTACAATTAGCAAAAAAATTGATATAATTCAACTAAAATTTTTAAAGGAGCAGTCATGACACCTCTTATCAACCGACTAATTGATGCCGTCCAGTCTGCTCCCATTTTACAGCAGCGAGTTTGTCTGTGCAACTGCTTTTATAAAAGCAAAGCACGCTTGGTACTACTTTTAAACCACTTCATTCCCCGTTGTCCATTCTATACGACATTTTACGCCTTTCGGCGTACGGGTGTGCATCCTCCAAAATCTCTTTTTTCATTCTAAACCAATAATCAATATTTTTTAGCCGGTATCTGTTTCAGTGCGTGTCTACGCACCCTACGTTTACCTGGTTTTCATTATTTATCCCGGATTATGCATTAGAATTACTTGAAATCTACCAAATGCTTGTGCTGTGGGTATTTGCGAAAAATTTGAGGTGCACCCGTAGGTGCATTGATGGTTTCTCCGTAAGTGCCCACAGTGCAATGGTTTGCGTAGCGTTCTGTAATCTCTAATGCATAATCCGGGTTTATTTGTATATGAACAAAGGATACACACATGTCAAAAAATTACATAACAGGGTTCCCGAGAATCGGGGAGCAGAGAGAACTGAAAAAAGTACTGGAAAAATTCTGGGCGAAAGAAACGGACTTTTCAGAAGTTGAATACATCGCAGCACAACTGAAAGCAAGACACTGGAACTATCAGAAAGAAGCCGGCATCGACTTCATCTCAAGCAATGATTTTTCACTCTATGACAATATGCTTGATACTGCCATTATGCTCGGAGCGATCCCCGCACGTTTCAAAGGGCTCGAGAACGAGGAGCTCTACTTCTCTATGGCAAGAGGAAACAAGGATGCAGTAGCGATGGAGATGACCAAGTGGTTCAACACCAACTATCACTACATTGTACCTGAACTGGGCCAGACAGACAGCTATGCTCTTAACAGTACAAAAATTACTGAAGAGTATCGGGAAGCCAAAGCATTGGGCATTACCACAAAGGTCAACCTCATCGGCCCCATCACTTTTCTGGGACTCTCCAAACGTACGGACAGAGGAGATACCTATGAACTCTTCAGCAAAATCCTTCCGCTGTATGAGCAACTCATCAAAGAAATAGGCAGTCTTGATGACCACGTGACCGTACAGATCGATGAGCCGATCTTCGTCAAAGACATAGAGCCAAAAGTCCTCAGCCTTATCAAACCTTGTTATGACACCATTTGCAATGCGGCAGACAATGTCAATATCATTGTTTCCACCTACTTTGAGCATGCCACTGAAGCAACCAAGGTGCTCGTACATACACCGGTATGGGGGATCGGCCTTGACTTTCTCTATGGTGGAAAGAATTTTGAAAGTCTCGAAGCCATTGCCAAGAGCGGCAAGAAGCTCATTGCCGGTATCGTAGACGGACGCAACATCTGGAAAAATGATATTGAAGCGACCGTGGCACTGCTTGAAAAGATAGCCCAAAGCATCGAAAAAGAGAACATCATCGTCTCAACCTCTTCCTCTCTGTTACATACTCCCTTCACACTCAAATATGAGGAGAAGATGGATGAAGAAGTCAGAAACTGGCTCAGCTATGCTGTTGAAAAACTCGATGAACTCAACCTGATCAACAAATTATTCTCTGGAGAGAAACTCAGCAATACAGAAAAAAATGCACTTGATGCGAACAGATCGGCTAATGAAAGCCGAAGAAGTTCCAAACGTATTCATGACAAAGCTGTTCAAGAGCGACTATCAACATTCAGTAGATTTGAACGTGAAGGTACATACGAGGAACGCATCGCTATTCAGCATGATGTATTGCAATATAAACCACTTGCAACCACTACCATCGGCTCATTTCCTCAAACTGCAGAGGTAAGAAAAGCACGACGCAATTTCAAAAACGGAACCATAGACGAAAAAGCCTATACCAAAACAATGCAGGAGTATATTGATGAGTGTGTTGCATTCCAGGAGGAGTGCGGTATAGAAATACTTGTGCATGGTGAACCGGAGCGTAACGATATGGTCGAGTATTTCGGTGAACAGCTCAAAGGCTACGGTTTCAGTCAGAACGGCTGGGTACAGAGCTACGGCAGCCGATGTGTCAAACCACCCTTCATCTATGGTGACATAAGCCGTCCCAAAGCAATGACCGTAGAGTGGATCAGCTATGCGCAGAGTCGAACAAAGAAGATTATGAAGGGGATGCTCACCGGCCCGGTCACTATTCTCAACTGGTCTTTCGTACGTGACGATCTGCCAAGGAGTGAAGTAAGCAAACAGATCGCCCTTGCCATCCATGATGAAGTAAATGACCTGCAAAATGCAGCTATCAAGATCATCCAGGTAGATGAAGCCGCCTTTAAAGAAGGATACCCACTCAGAAGCCAAAATATACCCGAGTACGAAAACTGGGCGGTCAGAGACTTCAGGGTTGCTGTCAGTTCTGCACGGAAGGAAACACAGATCCATACCCATATGTGCTATTCTGAGTTCAATGACATCATTCGAACCATCGAAGCGATGGATGCTGATGTCATTTCCATAGAGACGGCCCGAAGCGGCAACGAACTGCTCAAGATCTTCGCAGAGGTCGGATACAAACAGGAAGTCGGACCCGGAGTATATGACATCCACTCTCCGCGTATTCCATCGGTAGAAGAGATCGTTGAGCAGATCAAAAAACTGCTGAAAGTCCTACCAAAAGAACAGCTCTGGATCAATCCGGACTGCGGCTTGAAGACCCGTAAATGGGAAGAGGTAAAACCAAGTTTGGAAAATATGGTGAAGGCTGTACAGATCGTACGGGAAGAGTTGGCTTAAATATATATGTAGGGTGGATTCATCCACCGTCAACTTAAAATGCTCCTATGTAAATACGACTTGTCGATGGTGGAAAATCCCATCCTACGCATCTTCATCTGTTTTCAGATCGACAAGTTCGGTGAGAAGCTCTTCTGCTTCCTCCTCGTCGAGCTCATCTTTTTTGATCTCCTCTACAATGGCAAAGCATTCCGTTCTCATTTCACGCATCTCTTCAAGGTCTTCTTTCTGCTCTTTAGTTGCATTTTTTGCTTTGTCTATCGCAGCAAAAAGCTCATCGATGGCTACTTCAAGATCGGGAATGATCTCAAGCTCCAAAAGGTTTTTCAGTTTTTCTGTATTGGTCATTATGGTATCCTGTCTGTTTTATATTTCCGTATTGTAGCGAAAGTTGATATTTTTTGGGAGTAAAAAAGAAAAGTGGTCGGAGTGACAGGACTTGAACCTGCGACCTCTATCACCCCAAGATAGCACGCTAGCCAGACTGCGCTACACCCCGACGATTTAGTAGTATATAGTGTTTTGAGGTGCGGAAGTATACACCAGAAAAGCTAAAAAAACATAGTAAAAAATGAAGGAGTATCCGGCAAAAGCCGGAAAAGAAGAATTAGACGCTACACGCACTCACACCCGGAGGTGTCGTAGGCTGTATCGCCTGGTTGTCTGCGCCGCCTTCTGCGTTCACTTTGTCAATGAATGCAAGCAGGTCGGTCGCCGCTGCCTGGTATCTTTTGGCTGTTTCGGAATCAGGCTTGTGGTAGGTTACAGGCATACCTGTATCTCCGCCCACTCTGATCTCCGGCTCTATAGGAATACGAGCGATCACATGCGTATCATACTCTTTGGCTACCGGTTCCGTCGTTCCCATACCGAAGATATCTGACTCCGTATGACACTCAGGACAGATAAATCCGCTCATGTTCTCGATGATACCCGCTGTCGGGATATGCAGTTTCTGGAACATGTCGAGTGAACGTCTGCTGTCATCAAGTGACACTTCCTGAGGTGTCGTAACCGTAATACCTGCCGTGACCGGTACCGACTGCGCCAGTGTAAGCTGTGCATCACCTGTTCCCGGAGGCATATCGATGACCAGTACATCAAGTTCTGACCAGAGAATGTCCCTGAGGAACTGCTCGATAGCCTTCATGATCATGGAACCTCTCCAGATAAGAGATTGTCCCGGCTCCATCAGCGAACCCATGGACATCACTTCTACACCGTAGGCTTTCAAAGGAAGTACTTTGTTCCCCTGGATTTCGGGTTTTTGATCTTCTACACCCATCATACGGGGGATGTTCGGTCCATAAATGTCCGCATCGAGAAGACCCACTTTTTTACCCTGCATCGCCATCGCGATCGCCAGGTTCACGGAAGTCGTTGATTTGCCGACTCCGCCTTTTCCTGAACTGACCATTACAAAGTTTTTAACATGCGGTGCTATATTCTTGCCACTGACAGAGTTTGACATCTGCTTTGGCGCTTCCGGTGCCTTGATATTGATGTTGATATTTTCAAATCCAAGTTTTTGAAGCTCTTTGGTCGCATCTTCTCTAAGCTGTGCTTTTACTTCATCCGCTGAAGATGTGATATCAATCGTTAACCCTATGGTTTTATCGTTGATCAATATGTCTTTTACAAATCCAAATGTCACGATATCTTTCGTGAAACCGGGATAGGTCACATTTTTCAATGCTTCCAGTACATTTTCTTCTGTCATCTTTATGACTCCTAATATTTGAGATTATTCATGCAAGAGTTATACCACTCAAATCTTAAAATATATTGAAATTACACTAACTAGGAGTAAAATTATCCAATTTATTCATTTCAGACATTTTAACTCCTCACAGTAATTATCAAGCAAGATAAGGTATAATCCGTTACTATTTGATACACAGTGAGGTTTTCAGGTGTCTGATATCACATTAATACTGCTTGGGGCAGGCAACTCCACACGATTCAAGAGCGAAGTGAAAAAACAGTGGCTCTACAGCGGAGATATCCCTTTATGGCTCTCTGTGGCTGAGCGTTTCGGAGCCATGGAGCTCTTTGCAAAAATTATCATTGTCTCCTCTGCCGAAGATATCGGGCTTATGAAACACTATGCGGACTATACCTATGTTCAGGGCGGAGAGACAAGGCAGGCGTCACTGAAAAACGGCCTTGAAGATGTTACGACTGAGTATGTTCTTGTCTCGGATATCGCCAGATGCTGTGTGCCAGAAGCAATGATACGCCGTATTCTCGATGCCAGAAAAGAGGCAAGCTGCATTGTTCCGGTCCTCCCTGTTACCGATACGCTCTACCTGGCTCAGACCCCTTTGGACAGGGAGCAGGTGAGGATTATACAGACCCCGCAGCTCAGTGTTACCAAAACGCTCAAAGAGGCATTGCAAACCGATCACGTATTTACCGATGACAGCTCTGCCGTTGCTTCCATGGGAGAAAAGGTCTATTTTGTCGAAGGTGCACATGAAGCGCACAAACTGACCACCATTGATGACCTGAAAAAACTTCCCTGTATCAAGGCACCTTCCAAGAGAACACTGACCGGCTTCGGCCTTGATATCCATCCTTTCGAGGAAAGAAAGCCTATGGTTCTCTGCGGCGTACAAATAGACGTGGACTACGGATTCAAGGCTCACAGCGACGGTGATGTCGCCATCCATGCACTCATCGATGCCCTTTTGGGTGCTGCGGGTATGGGCGACATTGGGGAACTTTACCCGGACACCGATGAAAGTTATGCCGGAGCAGACTCGACACGGCTTCTGAGCGATACGGTCAGAAAGATCAGAACACACGGATTTGACATAGGCAATGTCGATATGACCATTCTTGCCCAGGCACCCCGCCTGCTTCCCTATAAAGAGAAGATGAAGCATTCCATCGCATCGCTGCTGGGTATCAGGCCGCATCTGGTGAACATCAAAGCAACCACGGCTGAAAAACTCGGTTTCGTCGGACGCAAAGAGGGTGTTACGGTACATGCCGTAGCAAATTTAACCTATCATAACTGGAAAGAAAAATGAAAATAATTATCGTAGAAAATGAACTCTATCTGGCGCAGAGTATCGCCAGCAAACTGGTAGAGAACGGCTTCGATACCGAAATATTCTCTTCGATCAAGGAAGCGATGAACAGCAACGGAGATGTCTATCTGCTCTCCACCAACCTTCCCGGACAGAATACCTCTCCGCTGATCACAAAATTCAAAGAGAAGATCGTTATTCTTATGGTCAGCTACATCAACAATGACACTGTCGGCGAACCGTTGAAACTTGGGGCAAAAGACTACATCGTCAAACCTTTCATGATCGAAGAACTGCTGAGAAAAATAGAGCACTATCAGGAGTATCAGAATCTCAGGAAGAAAACCGCACTTTACCATGAATATATGCAGAACCTGCTCAAAGAGATCAAGCTCGATTTCGAGATGGAAAAACTCACCTACCCCCTTGTCATACAAACCAATTACCAGCGACTTGTGGACAAACTCGTTTTCGAGTATGCACATCACAATAACACACTGCTGACCTTCGTGCCGCTTGGAAACAATGGGTGGAAAGAGAAAATAGAGGAGAACGGCAGAAAGTCACTACTCTATGTCACGGAAATTCACCTCATCAAAAAAGCGGAAAGAGAGAAGCTTTTCTCCATGCTCGAAGGGCATGACTTCATACTCTGCAGCACTTCGGAACTCGAAACACCCTTCCCGACCATCACACTCAATACCGATTCGAAACTCTACGACCAGAACGAGATTCTGACCATCGATGATTATGTTAAGTTCATCGTCAACTCTTTCCAGTACAAGTTTCCCGATACCGAGCTCTCCAAAAAGCTGGGCATCTCTCGAAAAAGTCTCTGGGAAAAAAGGAAGAAGTATGATCTTTTCAAAAAGAAGTAACCCGATACGATATACCGGCATTATTGAGAAAGGTATGTAATGAAAAAGAACAAATCTCTCCATATCGACACAGAAGCACTCTCTACCCTTGCCCTTGTAAAAGCAGGACTGATTTCACCTGTTGAAGGGCTTATGAACGAAGCAGAAGCCAGAGAGGTGGATGAAAGCAAATTTTACAAAGGGGTCCCCTTTCCTTTCTCATTCATCCTGTCACCGACAGGCAAACGTAACAAAGAAGTACTTCAAAGCCTGAAAAAAGGCGATATAGTCGACCTGGTCAATTATGACAAAAAAGTGGGTGAGCTTATCGTCAATGAGACCTTTCCTGTCGATATTCAAAAGCGCCTGCATAACATTTACGGCACCAATGACCTTTCCCATCCGGGCGTCAAGAACACAATGGCTCGTCTCGGAGAAATCGCCGTAAGCGGTGAGTACACGGTGGAGTACCCGCTCATTACGGACAATACCAAACGTATCCAAAACATGATCACAAAGACCGGGGCAAAACATATCTCCTCCATGATGCTTGCAGCCAATCCCTTCAACCGTGCCCATGAACGCATGATACGCCAGGCCATCAGCGATGCGGATCTTCTGGTGATCTTTCTGCGAAAACCTTTTACTTCCGAAGGATTGCGCTACGACATCCGGTACAACTCCCTCAATACCTTCATCGACAACTTTCTGCCGCGCAACAAGGTAATCATCATCCCGTTCGAGAACTCCTATATTTTTGCAGGATTCAACGAACTGATACTCGATGCGCTTCTGGCAAAGAACTACGGCTGCAACCAGCTTGTCATCGGGAAAAACCATGGAGGTTTGGGGCTTTACTATGACAAGAACCGCCTGAGTACGGTCTTCGATCTTTGCAGGAATATCGATATCGACATAAAGACTGTCGACGAATATGTCTACTGTGACACCTGTAAAACGCTTGTAAGCACCCAGACCTGTCCGCATGGTCAGCACCACCATGTCCATTATCATTCAGAATCGATCATGAAGCTGATCCAGAGCGGAGTGATACCTCCACCGATCCTGGTCAGAAAAGAGGTTTCCGCCAACATCCTTGCCGCCCTCTTCCCCGAACGTTTCGACAACCTGCAGGAGCTCTACTACTCTCTCATGCCCGGATCAGGCCTGTTGGAGCAGCAAAGCGAAGAGCAGTTCTATATGAAGCTGATCCAACTGTATCAGACATCATCGTTGACATAGGAGAGCATCATGACCGTACAAACACTTTTTCTGACTTTCCTGGGTACAGGGCTGAGCCCCAAAGCACCTAAAGCCGCAGGAACACTGGCTGCCCTCATAGTCGGTATGTTTATTCTGTACTATCTTGGAATGGACACACTTTTCATGCTCACCTTTGCCGTCACCGTCATTGGTATCTTCGAGATAAACAAATATGAGAATTCTGGCGGGGAACATAACGCTAAAGAGATCGTCATCGATGAAGCAGCAGGAATGTGGATGAGCCTGATGATCGCACTCTCCACTGCCGAGACCCTGAACTACCCCTATGCAACCCTGTTCGCGGTCTTCTTCAGCTTTGTTGCATTCAGACTTTTTGATTCCTGGAAACCCTCCACCATCGGCTGGATACACAGAGAGGTAAAAGGCGGGCTGGGTGTGATGATGGATGACATGCTTTCGGGGATCGCAGGCGGGCTTTTGTCGGTAGTGCTCCTGATGGGGATTGGAAAGTTATTTTAATTTAGGTTTCTTTTCTGTACTGAACGCATCAAAGAACATTCCTGTCAATGAGACGTTTCAGTACTGTTTCAATGAGCTGTTCATATTCTTTCAGCATTTCCGGTTTGACCTCATCTCCCGAACGGAAGAGTTTATGGTATTTCTCCAGAGACTTCCGCAGTGGATCATCCATCCACAGATCGGTAAAATCACGGCCCATCTCCAATACGACTTTGTCTCTGATCGCATGGGATCTTTGGGCTATTTTCACGGCATGAAAAAGAGCACGGTTGAGCAGAATGTAGGGGAAGTTCACGTTCTTCATGGGGCCGGCTTCCAGATATTTCTTTCCCAGTTTCTGCCCCAGCACTTTGACGTCAGAAAGTTCGCTGAAACCGAAGAAAGCACTTGTGCCGCCCACTACCGCACCGATGGCGGACCCGAGAAAAAGCGTACTGCCTCCCAGCAGCAGATCGACTCCCGCACCGGTCACTGCACCTCCGGTCGCGCCGGTGAGCAGCAGCTCTTTCCGGCTCAGACCAAAAAGCGAAGCACTCTCTTTTGAGAAGAGGTCCATCCCGTCGAAAAGCAGTGCCTGCTGCGCTTTTTCCAGGTTCTCATGATGCCATATCTGTTCCACCCTGTGCTGTGAAACCTCTTCATACGTCCTGAGCTTTGCTTTGTAGCGCTCGAGTACCAGTGTTTTTTCTGCTTCTGTCGCCTCTTCTGATCTGATCGGCAGGCGCTCTACATGAGCAAGTGACTGATGCAGCAGGCGTGTAATACTCTGCGTAGTCCGTTCGAACATTTGCTCATGATAGACTTTGAAAAGCCGTATCGATTCATTCACAGGGGCAATCCACTCTTCCTTGAGCTGCGCGATGCTTTCAAGCAGGGAAAGATGCTGGGGAAAGGTCGCTTTCATCGGGTTAAAAAGACGTACCATCTTGAAGTACTGCCCCAGCGCCCTCTTCCACTCTTCCACATAGTTCGTATCGTCTATGAGATTGATCAGTGCCATGGAGGGCTGTCCTGTCCAGCGCAGTATCTCCATCTCCGCCTCATACTCTTCTCCGTAGGGTTTGGAGCCGTCCACCACATAGATGATCCCCGCTCCGTTCATAATGGGCTCGAGCAGTTCAATCTCGTCGTTGAAACGCGGGTTATCTCTGTGTTCGTTTATGAATGCCTGTACCACTTCAGGTCTTTTGTCCGCGGTCACTTCATGTTTCTGCAGCCAAGCAAGTACTGAACGTGCCCTCTGAAAACCAGGGGTATCAAAAAGTTCATACAGGACCTTTCCGTCAACAGTAAGAGGAAAACTGCGTTTCTTTGTTGTCGTTCCCGGCGTATCCGATATCTGTACGGTGTCATCGAATGCCAGAGTCGAGACGATGCTGCTTTTTCCTTTATTCGGATGGCCCACAACGGCAAAAGTGGGATGTGAGACTGTCATATCTTCAACCACACTTTCTCTTCTCCCATACCCTGCAGTTTTCTGCCCCACATTGCAAGTTCATTCTGTTTGGGCAGATAGCCGTTCTGGGGTATACCCACAGGAGCAACGATGATCCTGTCAGCCACTTTTGAAAGATCTTCGAGAAAATCAACGAAGTCCATCGTAGGCGGTTCCCAGGCTTTGACATAAAAAAGTACCTCTCCCTTTGCTTTGAGAACGATCTCCCTGTCTTCATCGAGCGTGTTGGTCCCACCTACATCTTCAAGCAGAGGCGAGGTGATCTTCATGGCATCATTGAGCAGGACAAGGTCATCATGTGACATCGCCCAGCCCAAAGTCAGGTCATAGGAACTGTCAAACGTTTCCACTTCACGGACATAATGGTTTCCTTTGGGCTTAAACACCTCTTCTGTTTTGGGAGAGGAGGTCGTGATAAGCGGTTCGCTCATAGACCGTAAAAGTGCCTGCGCTCCGTCAAGATTGAGAAAAGACCTTTTAAGCGCTCTTCGGTAGCCAATGACAGAGATCATCCACATAAAAAATCGTAGAATGATCGCATAGAAAAGTGTGGCAAAAGCAAGAAACTTCCACCACTCTCCCAGTTCTGAAGCATTGCGTACCATTTCCGGGTCAAGCTTTTCTCCCAGGCGGAAGTATTGGCTCTTCTCTATGAGTTCAAGAGAAGGCACAGCTGTAGGAAAAAATGATTTCCATGGCAGAGCGACCGTTTCAAGCAGTGCGTGGAATTCCTGTGCACTGACATGCAGTGTCGTACTCCATGCAAAAGCGATATCTTTGGTGACGACCATGCCCAGAAGCGCCACAAGCAGGCCGATAGAAAATATCAGGGCAAGCAACTGGGAGCGTCGGATGACAAGCCAGTTGAGAATAGAAGGATTGACCTGAAGTTCATCAAGGCTCTTCTTCACTTTCCCGGGAAGCAGACGCAGGACCTTCTCCATCCAGTATGCCGGGGAGATATGTACCAGGAAACTGCGTGACGCATTGGCCCTTAACATGGAAAAAAGTGCCAGTGTCATGGTGATAATCGGTAAGAGTATCACCATCGCCATAAAGTAAACGACATTGACCGGTTCATGCCCGCTGTAACTCAGGAGGGCAAGCCCGGAAAAAAGGCCAAGAAAAAAGGCGACCACACCCAAAATCAGTGTGGTCCCATAAAGGTATCCCGTAACCGTTTCACTTAGCAAAGGCTTTTTCAGACACCCGCGATGCTGCTGCGTCCAGAGCAACAGCAGTTTGAACGGGTTCTCTCCCTCATGTTCCAGGCCAAAAGCACGTTTCTCTTCGCGTGTACTCTTGTCAGTCTGAAGCAGTGCATAGAGATCGAGGTAGGATGCCAGATTCATGCAGTCTTACGCTTCTTCCTCATCAGGACAGCCATAGATAAGGCATCTGAGCTTTTCTCTGTAGGCTTCATGGTCATAGCTGTCAACTCTTGCCACACCCTCTTCGAATGCAGCCTTCGCTACCGCAGAAGCAACCCAGATAAGTGCCTCTTTGTTGAAAGGAAGCGGAATAATATGTTCTTTTCCATACTCTATATTGTCATTGTGATACGCTGCCTTGACATAATAAGGGACCGGTTCCTTTGCCAGTCCTGCCAGTGCTTCAGCCGCTGCCATCTTCATGCCTTCGGTAATCTTTCTTGCCCGTACATCAAGTGCGCCTCTAAAGATAAAGGGGAATCCCAGTACATTATTGGTCTGATTAGGGTAATCGGAGCGTCCTGTTCCCATGATCGCATCGTCCCTGACCTCCTTGACCTCTTCAGGCAGAATTTCCGGTACAGGGTTTGCCAGCGCGAAAATGATCGGCTCGGGTGCCATCTTCGCTACCATCTCTTTAGTCAAGGCACCCGCCACACTGAGTCCAAGGAACATGTCAGCCCCTTCAATGGCATCTTCCAGGGTCTTATCTTCTGTTTCAACGGCAAACTCAGCCTTGTATTTATTCAGGTCATCCCTGCTGGTCGAGATCACCCCTTTGGAATCACACATAATGATATTCTTCACACCCAATGCCTGATACATTTTTGCACAGGAGATACCCGCCGCGCCTGCTCCGTTGACCACGATCTTGATCTCATCCACTTTTTTACCTGTCAGGTCCAGTACATTGATAAGTCCAGCGGTCGTGATAATAGCCGTCCCGTGCTGGTCGTCATGGAACACGGGAATATCCAGTGCTTCCTGAAGGCGTCTTTCGATCTCGAAACATTTGGGTGCTTTGATATCTTCAAGATTTATCCCCCCGAATGTCGGTGCGATCGCTTTACATGTCGCAATGATCTCTTCGGTCTCGTGCACATCCAGTTCTATATCAAATGCATCCACGTTGGCAAACTTCTTGAAAAGGACCGACTTCCCCTCCATGACCGGCTTACCTGCCAACGGTCCTATATCTCCAAGCCCCAGTACGGCAGTTCCGTCAGAAATAACGCCAACGAGATTACCGCGGTTGGTATATTCAAACGAAAGATTCTCATCTTTTTCTATTTCAAGGCAGGGGATCGCCACACCCGGCGTATAGGCAAGCGAAAGTTCATACTGCGTGTTGCAGGGCTTGGTAAGGTCAATCCCGATCTTACCATTCTTGTGGTATTCAAGTGCTTTTTCTTTGGTGATTGTTGACATAATAAACCTTTCTAATAATTATAGGGACCTCTAATAATGTAATTATACTCCAAGAAAGGTTAACAGGGGGGATACTATACAAAATACTCTTCAATGATCTGAGGGAAGAGTTTCATGGTTTTTCTGGCTTTGTCGATCTTGGGCTGGAATATCTCGGAGGAAGCAGGGAAATCCTGCATCAGCTCCTGATAGATCACGATCTTTCCTTCCATATGCTTCCCGAGTGCATCGAGCACCGCCTCCATATTCTCTTTGCTTGTCGCATACTTCATCAGCAGTTCGAACATTCTTTTTCTCGGATGGATCGCCATGGAATCGCCTGCTTCAAGCGCGATATCCTTGATGTCCCATCGTGAAACATAAATACCGCTTACCGCAGGAGAGACCAGTTTGGCATACAGTGCTTCCGTGTAGGAGGGGTAGTCTTTCAGGTCCGTCTCTTCATCACTGGCACAGCTGCCGTCCACGCACGCTTCTTCATTAATATTAAAGTTCTCGAACTCTTTTCTCAGGTCTTCCATGTTTCTTTCATTCATTGTTTTTCTCCTATTAACGTTGGTATCTCATCCGCATCTATCCTGGCACCAAACCATCGGTTGGCAAGCAGCATCATCTTGGCGACGAACAGTATCTGCTCATCGAGGAATTCAGGCTTGTTAAAAAGGGCTTTGGCTTTATCATCGAGACAATGGCCATGAACCTTTCCCTCTGCTACTTCGATGAACTCGACATGTTTTTCTCTCTGTGCACATTCATCGAGCGTATCGCAGTACTGCAGCGCTTTCTCCTGGAACTCCTTCTCCAGCATCATCCGGTCAACCTTGGACTGTCCTACACTTGTCATCGTGAAGTCAAAGTGCTCGTCTTTGATGTTCAAAGCGATCGCTGTGGCATTGATACCGTTGTGTTTGAGTATACGGTTAAAGTACTTTCTCATATACCCGGTCTGGGCGTTGTACCCAAGGATCGTACACAAGCCCGTATCGGGTTTTATCTCTTCAGGTCTCATTCTTTCTCTCCAGACATTTTCTTCGCATTCTCATGAAGGAACATCGCTTCTTCCTCTTCTACCATACATCTCGGGCAGGTTACTTCCCCGCCGGTGTAGGTAAAGTAATTTCCGCATTCATTACAGCGTTTGACAGAGAAGGTCGCCAGTGTCCGCTGTGTCGGCTCAAAAAACTCTTTTATCTCGAAGCCTTTCTGCAGATGGATCGCATCGGGTTCACAGGCATCGTGGCAGAGACGGCACTTCAGGCAGAGCATCGCATCGAAATGGATCAGTGAGAATTTACCATCGGATGAAAGTGCACCCGTCGGGCAGATGCGGTAGCAGATCTGGCAGTTCGTACAGTTATCATCGATATATTTCTGTGAGACGAAACTGATCTCCTCTTCCGGAAGTACTTCTAATACGTCAGGTACACCTGCACGTTTGAGTGTAGTAAAAAGAATCTTGCGTTTGTCAGGCAGCTGTTTATCTTTGATCTTTTCGACTACGGAAACATCGATGTCAAAACGCTGAAGCTCGTCGGCATCCACTGCTTCATCAAAGGCTTTCTTATGCTTAATAACCCCTTTGAGAGACACATTCCCCAGGAAAGAACGTCTCGATAAAACTTCCTCTTCGCTACTCCCGTCATTCCCAGCCTGATCCGGGATCTTCTGCGATCCTGAGTCATCTTCAGGATGATGCGGCATATCATCGACATTCGTTTCAAGCTGTTTATCCGAAAAACTCGACAAAACAAAATTGGCCTCATCTATCGTCTTTTCAATATGTTCGAAAAGGATCGAATCAGGATCATAGACGCTCAGGTCAAGGGTAATGGGTTCTTCGCTTGCCAGAGCGAGGGAAATGAGGTGTTCCACACTCAGAACAGAGAGACAGGGTACATTGATATTGGGTGAGATCAGCCTGACTTTCGATTCCAGAAAGGTGAAAAAGAACTCTGTGGTCGAAAAATCCGACAGAGCAAAAGCTTCGGTAGGACATACGCCTACGCAGGCAGCCGCTTCCACTCCTGTAGCCGTTTTGAAGGTGGGCAGATTGTCCTGCATTGAAATGGAATCGGGACAGATATCCATACATTTGGTGCACTCGGAGAATTTACTTTTGGCCCTGACGCAGGAGGCCACATCGAAATGCAGTTTCATAAATTACTGTATATCCTGGCAGAAGGTATCGAGCTTCTCATTGACATATTCATAATCACTAAGCAGGAACTCCAGGGTCAATTCCGCACCGTCATGATAGAGCGGCGTTCTTGACTCTCTTTTGGCATTGATGAGGAACATGGAGCCCCACTCCAGAAGATGGTCTTTCAGAAAGCCTTTCTGGATCTGGAAGAGTTCGCATATCCCCTCTTTGTCGTTGGCTTCAAGTGCTTTGAGCTGTGCATTACAGAGCATATACATGAATTCCAGTTCTACCCCGATATGGTCGCCGCTGACCACTCTGGCTTTATCCAGTTCGACTCGGAAATCCAAAGCATCATAGAGTTCGATCACCGGATTTCCATTCCCGCTGTCGATCATCTGATCCTCTCTGACATAGAAACTTTCATACGGCACAAGATGCATCAGAAAAAGATTGGTAAAATCCACATTATAATACTGTTCAATCAGTTCCTGTGTCTTAAAATCTTTACGCTTGGACCAGTTTCTGTAATTGGGAAAAAGAGAAAGCAGATTTTCATCTTTTTCTATCGTATCCAAAAAAGCTTCATCCACTTCCGTGATCATCAATCTTGATATCAATGCATACAATGCTACTCTATTCTCTAAATCCTGTTTTAATTCTTGCATATGGTTCACTGCCTTTTTAGCTTAGTCACTTGTTGCGGTAATATACCACTTTCAAAATAAATTTAACTTAAGAAACATGTCAAAAGAAAATTATTTGGAAAATTGTATGAACAGGGGCAGACAGATGTCTGTCCCCATATTGTAAGAGTGTTATGCTTTGATATCTACAGTATAAGCTTTCAGTGTCAATGGCACTGCCGGTCTCTTAATGTGAACCGGTCTTCTCAGTTTGTCACCTGGAGCCAACGGACGTGTCAGTCTGTCTCTCCATGCCTGATAGACTTTGAAGTTGTTGTCATAGTTCACATAGATATCACCGATCTTGTCATCTTTGCCGGCTTTTTCTATACTGACCTTCTGATGCCATGCGTGGTTACCACCGATAGGATCCGGATGTGAAGGTGCCACGGCATTTTGCCATGAACCGCTCAAACCATCCCACCAGATGTTGTCAAGGTCCTTGTTGTACTCTTTGAACTGCCACGTATCTCTACGTGCCTGCATACCTTCATTGATACCCTCTTTTGGTTTCATCGTACCGATCTTGCCATCCATAGTCATATCGAACAGTGGAGCACCAAGACCGAGAACACCTAGTTTATGCTCGAATCCTGGGATCTCTACCGCATTCTTGAGCTTCCATCTACCTGCATGGTGTGAACAGGCAAGAACACCAGGCATCGTACCTTCCGTCGGTACCGCCATCGCGATGAAGTAACCGGACTCAAGGCCGGACACGGTATCGGTGATCGTTACTTTGATCGGATCTTCTCTTTTGATACCGAGACGTTTCGCATCTTCCGTATTGATCCAGACCGGGTTATGGTTCTGTGAAATTTCCATCAAGTGCTTCGAGTTGACTGAACGTGTATGAATGTTATACGGCAATCTAAATACCGTGTTCAGTGCAAAGTCATTATCCTTTTGCATAAAGTCGTGGTGCACCTGTGTAACGAGATGTACCATATCTTTACGCTCCTGCGCATTTCTTGGATAAATAGGAATAGCATACTCAGGCCATTTCCACTCTGTCAGCCATTTACAATAGAACTCCAGTTTACCGCTGAGTGTATGGAATCCTTGCTTGATCTCACCATCAACCTCAACACCGATTGGCTTCATTCCGCCAAAAACATGGTCTTCAACAAGCAATGTACCATATTCATCTTTTTCTACATCACTGATATCATATTCGTGACCATGAGCGATATATTTGTCACCCTCTCTTTTGAGTGGTCTCTCCTGCGGTCTGAAGATATGGTCTTCTTCCAGCCATGTACCCATATCTCTCATCATCTCATAGTTGGGATACTTTGAGTTGGGATACTTGAGTTTTGCTGTCTTTCTAAGGTTAGGAAGCTTGTCAAAGGCTGCCTGATACCATTCAGGGATCGTTACCGCTCTGTTTGGATCTTCTTTGGAAGCCCAGAACTTTCTGACACCGAGACTTCCGTCAGGATCGACATGGTGAACCATGATGTTCGCCCAGAATTCCACTTCTTCCCAAATTTCACCAAGTCCTGCAGTAGTGTGTGCTTCCAAGGTAGCACGTGCCGGATCTTTAGGTTTCCATCCGAGTTTTTCAAGCGCAACTCTGAGTGCAGGGTTCTTGAAGCTCAACCATCTTGCCGGTTTTGTAGGCTCGGATGATTGATCATGTCTTTCACCTGCAAGTCCTACAGGCAATACAAAATCACAGTACCAGTTGGTCTCTGACCATGTAGGAGAGAGGTTGAATGCCATTTCAATCTTATCTTCTCTTTTAAGCGCTTCGATCCATCTGAAACCGTCCGGGTTGATCCAGACAGGGTTGTACATACGGGGGATCCACACAGCGAGTTTTTCTGGTATGGAGTTAAGCCCTTTTTTCTTCCACTTCGCTCTCCACTCATCATCAAGCAGCAAATGTGGCATGATATGAGACATTTCAAATGAACTTAACGGATATTCAGGCGGCCATGCGATCTCATTCCACACATCGACTCGTGGAGGTCTTTCTCCTGCAACGGTTGCTGCATCACCTTTACCGTTCACAGAGATAACATGCCAGTGGTGCAGTCCCACACCACCGATATTTCCTGCCATGGCACCACGAAGTGCCAACGGGAAGAAACCGGAACGTGTATTCATCCAGCTACCTCTGTGACCGATCGTACCGGCTCTCCAAAGGTAAGTAGTAATTCTGTCACCTGCATCAATGAACATCTCAAAGAGTTCATCAAGTTTATGGCCATATCCTTCCATTTTACATTCTTTGATGACGAATTCTTTCGTATAAGGTGAATAGATCTCTTTGAGCATCTCGATAAAGCTTTCATAACTTTCATCCTGAGGTACCTGCTTCATGTAGCCTTTGGATACCATCAGAGACAACTGCTCTTTGTCGTTCATCAATTGATCCCAGTTCACCCAGTTCTTGAAGAAGGCATGATTTACCAGAGACTTTCCGTGAATATCTGTTTCATTCAGAATTCTGTTTGCAAGATGCAGATAAAGTGCTGCTTCTGTTCCCGGCCATACAGGTATCCAAAGATCGGCAATACCCGCTGAGTTGGAGAGTCTCGGGTCCATTACAACAAGCTTTGCACCTTTTCTTCTTGCATCGGCAATATACCCTGCCGACTGCTGGAAATAGTGTCCCGCATCCGCTGCATGGGATGACTGAAGGAATACCAGTTTTGCATTAGCCCAATCCGGAGAGTTTCTGTCATCGTTCGTCCACTGGATCGTACCCTGCCTAGCACCTGCCGAACAGATGTTGGTGTGTGAATCATACCCGTCGAGACCCATTGAGTGCGGTACACGGTGACCGAAACCGTTCTCATTCGGACGACCGACATGGTACATGATCATCTTTTTGGAGACTTCGTCACCTTTTTTAAGCGTATCATGCATCTTTTTACCGATCTTAGCCATCGCTTCATCCCAAGTGGTTCTTACCCACTTGCCTTCACCTCTTTTGGAGCCCGGAGCTCTCATCAAAGGGAAAGGGATCCTGTCCGGATCATACATTTGGGTTTGTGATGCATACCCTTTGGCACAGTTTCTACCACGGCTTCCTGCATGAAGCGGGTTACCCATGTATTTCTTCACAAAAAGATCTTTGGGATTCTTGGTTCTTTTATACTCACCGATCTCGACCCATGCAGTCAGACCACACTGCGCCTCACAGTTGGAACATACGGTAGGAACCAGCATGAACTCATTGACTTTGATTCCGTCAGGGTTGTCTTCGCCTCTGATACCGTTTCTTTCGGCACCACCTCTTTTCCAGTCATCGCCATCCAACTCTTTAAAGCTGTCCCACTGTTCGAACGGTGGATAGAATGAAAGTGTTTCCGGTGTCGCCGTGAACGATTTGTCTTCAGCTGTTGCAGGGGTATCTACGATCGTCTCGAACACACCTGCTGCCAGAGTTGCACCGGCTACAGAATAGGCTGTCCCTTTCAGGAAACTTCTTCTGCTCTCTATAAAATTCGTATCATTTTTCATTGATTTTGTCATACATATCCTCCTTAACTCAAGTTTAGCAATTGTGGGATTTTAAGCCATACATCTTTTGCCATATACAGCCCGATCAATGCCAAAATAGCGGCGAATCTAAGCATTGTTTTATTGTCTTCTTTCATATTCTTGACTGCAAGGAAGAATGGAATGATAAATCCAAGCACCATTGCGAACCAGAACTCTGCATTGTACTCTCCGCCGGAGTGAACGTATGCTAATGTCGCTTCTGCTTCAGCAGACTTGAATGAGAAGAAATACTCACCCATATACATCAGGAAGGAGAAGAACGTCGCGATCGCCAATACAAGTGCAAGGTCTCTTCTGCTTTCTTTGCTCCATGAACCGGAGATGAAGATAAGACCTGCCGAACCTGCCAGGAGCGCTGCCCACATCATTTGCATGACTTCCGCAGGCGCTTGCCACAACTCTCTCGCAGAAGCTTCCGCCATGATGATCGCTGTGTACAGTGTTACAGGAACTGCCAGGAACACAACAAATGGAAAGAGTTTCTCATACAAAGCACTGTGTTCTCTAGCCGCTTTGGCGCAGGCACCGTGTTTTCTGACATTTGGGTGTGCATCAAAGTAACCAATTACCATCAGGATCGTAATAAGGCCGGTAAAGAGCGACGCCATCCAGGCACCGACCGTGATTGCTGATGTCCAATGCGGGTGCAGGAAGATATTGATCATTCTGTACGGCTGATGAAGGTCCGTCAGCGTGAAAAGAAGGAAAATATTTAAAAAGATGAAGGAGATAAGCGGCATCATCCATCTAATGTTCGGCATCTCTTCTTTCTTGTGTCTGTATAGCAAAAATGCACCTACAAGGATCACACCTGTACCCACAGATTTAGCCCACATGTTTAATGTGATCATCCAGCCCCAGATAATACCTGGAAGCGCGACATCCAATGTTACAACAGCCTGTGTTGCGTGAATTCCATGTTCTACCATTAGTGACCTCCCTCTTCTTCATGAGATTCATGTGAATTGTCAAAATCCATAAAACTTTTATTGTCCAGATGTTCATGCGAAGTGAACGGTGCAAGGAATCTGTCTATCACACCGTGATGCGGATCACCGATATGCTTCAGGTGTGTCACGTTGTTGAACAGGTTATATCCTTCAAGACGCTGCTGAGCAAGCGGATTCAATGTCTGGTTACCACCACCTACATAAAAATGTTTCGGGGTAGTGTGTTTTTCTGGTTTACGTACCTGAACAGCACCCTGATGCTCCATGATATACTGGGAAATATGGCTGGTGTCATCATCGATATCACCGAAAATATTTGCCTGTACAGGACAGATAACGACACAGGCAGGCATCATACCGCTTTCGACACGGTGTGCACAGTAGGTACATTTGTCAGCCGTGTTCGTTTCAGGGTCCATATAGATAGCACCGTAAGGACAGGCCATCATACAACCCGCACATCCAATACATCTCGAAGAGTCGACATTCACGATGCCGTTCTCCAAATAATGCAATGCCGATACCGGACAGATTCTCTCACACGGAGCACTTTCACAGTGATTACATCTCAACGGTGTAAAAGATCTCGACGTGTCAGGGAATGTCCCTATATCAATATACTTTACACGCAGACGCCAAGAGCCGAGCGGAACTTCATTTTCCACTTTACAAGCCACTTCACAACCTTTACAACCCATACACAGGTTCAGGTCAACTAAGAAACCTAGTTTCATACTACCTCCTTGAATTTTAGCTATGCTTATAATAATTATAAGTACCCGTTAAACGGTGGTTTCGCGGGTTAACGCATAGATTAAGTCTATTCAACTTTGTATTAAAAATGCTTTAGAATCTTCAATAAAAAGAGGCTTTGGGGCGAACTGTTTCAAAAGTAGCGCTTTTGATCAATTGTCGTGACAGTCAACATCAGTAATAGTGTATTTGGATTTTATGCGGTAGAACAATATGAATGTTCTACCAGCTTTTGAGAATGTTTTTGAGGATTTTACTCTGTAAGTTCTGATAAAATTTTATTCATGCTTCCCTGTGCCTCTTCAAGAACCTCAAGTGACTCTTTATTTTTTATATCCATTGAAGAGATCCAGTTATAAACACTCGGAAAAGCCAAATGCATACTGTTCTCACCCTTCTTCTTATACATATAGAGTGAACATGGTGCGTACGCCCCTGCTTCAGGATGTGTTTTTGCAACCGTATAGATGACTGGAAGTTTACAGATAGAGTAGACATCATAGAAATCATAACCTTCATATTTGTTCTCTTTAAAGTCATGATTAAGGTCATTGGTTCCTGCTATCACAAAACCATAGGTAGAGAGCGTTCCCTCAAACTCCATCTTAAACTCTTCCTTTTCATCTTCCCACTCTTCGGGATCCATCTCCATCTCATAACTTGAAACCAAAGAGCCTTTTGGCTCCTGCACACTGTAGGAGAGTGCTTCAAACTTGCCTTGAGGCATGGCGGTTTTCAGAGCCTCTTTTACCATTGCTCCTATCTTTACAAGTACCGCATCATCTGCAGGAATCTTCAATATTTTTGCCATCGCCTCTACTCTGAGAGAAGAGATTGAAATTTTCTTATCACCTTTTTTGGTATAAATTGACATACTCATAGGAGAGAACATACCGATACTTGGATACTTTTTTGCCAGCTCAAGTGTCTCTTTTTTACTAAAGAATGTAAAAAGATTATAGACATCAAAACTTGTCTCTTTAAACTTTTTCTTAAACGGTACGTTCATATCTCTGTTTGCAGAGATAAAGAAACCCTCTTTTTTAAATGCCGCTTCAATAGTTGCGGGTGTAATCTTCCCGCCTGCATTGTCTGAAGTGAATATCTGAATATCACCTGCTGTACTCTTTTGTGCTGCCGGAGATGCAGATTTCACTTCTTTTGCCCATACTGTACCCATAAATAACGAGAGACACAATATTCCTTTAACTACTATTTTCATCTTTACAACCTTATGTTTAAGTTGCTGTATCATACCAATTAAGTGTAAAAATAATGTAAAATTTGCTACCGTTACGGTCGTATATAGATATATCCCCGCAACTGCCTTTCTATCAATTCAACAATCCCTGCAGTGACCACTTCCACACCATCTATAAGATCTTTTTTCTCTATATGCAGTGTCCGCATGGTGTTACCGCATGCGATGAATTCCACATCATAAGTCATGAGTGCTTCGACGCGTTTTCTAATGTCTCTATCCCCATGTTTTAAAAGTGCTTCTATCCCTTGAGAATAGGCAACAATCACCACTTCAACATTCTCCGGTCCGTAAAATTTCATCACATTATTTGCGGAACTCAAGACATGATTGATTTCTTTTCTGTCTCTAACAGTAATGGGGAATATAAATTTTCTTGGATTATCGATGGCTGGCTTGGGATTGGCAAACTCTGTCTCTGCCGACACAAACTGAATCATACAGATACACACTAAAAGTATCTTTTTCACTGTTTTTTCCTTTTTATTTTTTCTGCCTCTTTAAGAATCTCCAGGAAATCCTCTTTGCTCCATGAGCCGGGGATACGCTTTGTCTTTACACTTTCACTTTGCTGGTCGGCAAAGACAAAAAAGAATGTCGGGGTCATACTGACACTTAACCCAAGAGGCAGAGGTTGCTTGCTGACATCTACATGAAGTACGATGAACGATTTTTTCAGAAGATCAATGACTTCTGCATCAGAAAAAACCCGTTTCTCCATTTTTTTGCAATATCTGCAATGGGGTGCGGTTGCCTTGATCAGAATAGTTTTATGTTCCCCTTTTGCCCTTTTGAGTATTGTACCAAAAAAACCATCTTCCTCTTTTGCTTTTTTATGAATCTTCTTGTCATAATCATACACAAAATTACTAATGGCTTCAATGTCTTCCGTGGTCAGCTTTCCTTTGAGACTGGGCATCGTTTTAAAGCACTTTCCGATCTTTGGATTAAGCACGCTCTTGCTTTTATCGGGATAAATAATATAATCGGCAATGAACGAACTGACCTCCAAACGCTGTATCTCTTCATCTGAACGGGGATCTCCGATCTTTTCTTTCATGCTTCGTGAGATCTGGCTGATCGTAGGGGCTTTGAGCTTCAACAGTGTATTGTTTGCTTCGAAAAAATTTTCCGCAAGTTTCTCTTCTGCGATATGAAGTTGGTGACACTTGGAACAAATGGTCCGATAAACCGATTCTCCCCTGTCGGCATACAATGATGCAACACATGCCATACCAACTACAACACTTCTGAATAGATACAGAGCACTATATTTCATTTTTTTGCCTTTTTGCTTTTTGCCGCTTCTTTTGCCTCTTTAAGCAATGCAAGAAAATCCTGTTTCCCCCAGGCTCCGGGAATATTTCCAAGTACATTGCCATATTTGTCTATAAAAATAAAACTTGGCGTAAGTTCTGCTTTTAACCCCAAAGGCAAAGCATGGGTAGAAATATCAATGGATACCGGAATAAAATCTCTCTCTATTGCCCGAATTACCTCCGTATCTATCATCACTTCCCGTTCCATTTTTCTACAAAAATGGCATGTTCGGCTCATCGCTTCGATCATTATGATCTTATCTTCTTTTTTTGCTCGCTGCAAGGCTTTTTCAAATCCTTCGAATTTAACACTTTTCTGTTTTACGATCTCTTCGTCAAAATCATACAGATATGTGCCTATCTCTTCGAGTTCCTCTTCACTCACCTTGCCTTTAAGTGATGGCATCGTATCAAAGGCTCTCATCACCTCATCAAGACAGAGACTTTTATCGCGGTCAGGATTCATTACATAGCTACTCATGAATGCTATGACCTCCATGCGGTGTATCTCCTTATCCCCTTTGGGATCACCAATACGCTGTTTCAGTCGATAGGAGAGTTGATTGAGTGTCGGTGCTTTAAGTTTTAGCAGGGTATTGTTATGGTCCGCAAAATTCTCTTTAAGTTCTAACATGGGCACAAAAGGTGTGTGACAGGACAGACAATGCTTTTCAAACAGCATTTTACCCTCATCTGCCCACACACTCAGCAACATAGCGGCTATCAAGCCTATGATTTTCATTCTTCATCCTCTATCATTTCCAACTCTTTATAGGCATCCAGAACATTCCGGGCATGAAGAACATCATACAGTTTCATATTTTTATACTGTGGCATGGTGACTTTTTTCGTAATATCTTCCATACCCACATCTTCATCCAGGGCATACTGTACCTCTTTTTTCATCTCTTGCAGATAACTTCTAAAATGTTCAGTAACGGTCGCATCAGTCTCATAGCCGTGCCCGCCAACGATTACTTTGGCACCATACGCATCTATCATGTCCAATGCCTCAAGTGAACCGACCAAAGAGCCGTCCCGCAAAGAAGTGATTCTGCCGCTAAAAACAAGATCTCCGACAAACAGTACCTTCTGCCCCTTCAAAAAGACGATCAGATCCCCTTTGGTATGTGCCGCCTTTACAGGCTGACTGATCATGATATCAATATACTTTACACGCAGACGCCAAGAGCCGAGCGGAACTTCATTTTCCACTTTACAAGCCACTTCACAACCTTTACAACCCATACACAGGTTCAGGTCAACTAAGAAACCTAGTTTCATACTACCTCCTTGAATTTTAGCTATGCTTATAATAATTATAAGTACCCGTTAAACGGTGGTTTCGCGGGTTAACGCATAGATTAAGTCTATTCAACTTTGTATTAAAAATGCTTTAGAATCTTCAATAAAAAGAGGCTTTGGGGCGAACTGTTTCAAAAGTAGCGCTTTTGATCAATTGTCGTGACAGTCAACATCAGTAATAGTGTATTTGGATTTTATGCGGTAGAACAATATGAATGTTCTACCAGCTTTTGAGAATGTTTTTGAGGATTTTACTCTGTAAGTTCTGATAAAATTTTATTCATGCTTCCCTGTGCCTCTTCAAGAACCTCAAGTGACTCTTTATTTTTTATATCCATTGAAGAGATCCAGTTATAAACACTCGGAAAAGCCAAATGCATACTGTTCTCACCCTTCTTCTTATACATATAGAGTGAACATGGTGCGTACGCCCCTGCTTCAGGATGTGTTTTTGCAACCGTATAGATGACTGGAAGTTTACAGATAGAGTAGACATCATAGAAATCATAACCTTCATATTTGTTCTCTTTAAAGTCATGATTAAGGTCATTGGTTCCTGCTATCACAAAACCATAGGTAGAGAGCGTTCCCTCAAACTCCATCTTAAACTCTTCCTTTTCATCTTCCCACTCTTCGGGATCCATCTCCATCTCATAACTTGAAACCAAAGAGCCTTTTGGCTCCTGCACACTGTAGGAGAGTGCTTCAAACTTGCCTTGAGGCATGGCGGTTTTCAGAGCCTCTTTTACCATTGCTCCTATCTTTACAAGTACCGCATCATCTGCAGGAATCTTCAATATTTTTGCCATCGCCTCTACTCTGAGAGAAGAGATTGAAATTTTCTTATCACCTTTTTTGGTATAAATTGACATACTCATAGGAGAGAACATACCGATACTTGGATACTTTTTTGCCAGCTCAAGTGTCTCTTTTTTACTAAAGAATGTAAAAAGATTATAGACATCAAAACTTGTCTCTTTAAACTTTTTCTTAAACGGTACGTTCATATCTCTGTTTGCAGAGATAAAGAAACCCTCTTTTTTAAATGCCGCTTCAATAGTTGCGGGTGTAATCTTCCCGCCTGCATTGTCTGAAGTGAATATCTGAATATCACCTGCTGTACTCTTTTGTGCTGCCGGAGATGCAGATTTCACTTCTTTTGCCCATACTGTACCCATAAATAACGAGAGACACAATATTCCTTTAACTACTATTTTCATCTTTACAACCTTATGTTTAAGTTGCTGTATCATACCAATTAAGTGTAAAAATAATGTAAAATTTGCTACCGTTACGGTCGTATATAGATATATCCCCGCAACTGCCTTTCTATCAATTCAACAATCCCTGCAGTGACCACTTCCACACCATCTATAAGATCTTTTTTCTCTATATGCAGTGTCCGCATGGTGTTACCGCATGCGATGAATTCCACATCATAAGTCATGAGTGCTTCGACGCGTTTTCTAATGTCTCTATCCCCATGTTTTAAAAGTGCTTCTATCCCTTGAGAATAGGCAACAATCACCACTTCAACATTCTCCGGTCCGTAAAATTTCATCACATTATTTGCGGAACTCAAGACATGATTGATTTCTTTTCTGTCTCTAACAGTAATGGGGAATATAAATTTTCTTGGATTATCGATGGCTGGCTTGGGATTGGCAAACTCTGTCTCTGCCGACACAAACTGAATCATACAGATACACACTAAAAGTATCTTTTTCACTGTTTTTTCCTTTTTATTTTTTCTGCCTCTTTAAGAATCTCCAGGAAATCCTCTTTGCTCCATGAGCCGGGGATACGCTTTGTCTTTACACTTTCACTTTGCTGGTCGGCAAAGACAAAAAAGAATGTCGGGGTCATACTGACACTTAACCCAAGAGGCAGAGGTTGCTTGCTGACATCTACATGAAGTACGATGAACGATTTTTTCAGAAGATCAATGACTTCTGCATCAGAAAAAACCCGTTTCTCCATTTTTTTGCAATATCTGCAATGGGGTGCGGTTGCCTTGATCAGAATAGTTTTATGTTCCCCTTTTGCCCTTTTGAGTATTGTACCAAAAAAACCATCTTCCTCTTTTGCTTTTTTATGAATCTTCTTGTCATAATCATACACAAAATTACTAATGGCTTCAATGTCTTCCGTGGTCAGCTTTCCTTTGAGACTGGGCATCGTTTTAAAGCACTTTCCGATCTTTGGATTAAGCACGCTCTTGCTTTTATCGGGATAAATAATATAATCGGCAATGAACGAACTGACCTCCAAACGCTGTATCTCTTCATCTGAACGGGGATCTCCGATCTTTTCTTTCATGCTTCGTGAGATCTGGCTGATCGTAGGGGCTTTGAGCTTCAACAGTGTATTGTTTGCTTCGAAAAAATTTTCCGCAAGTTTCTCTTCTGCGATATGAAGTTGGTGACACTTGGAACAAATGGTCCGATAAACCGATTCTCCCCTGTCGGCATACAATGATGCAACACATGCCATACCAACTACAACACTTCTGAATAGATACAGAGCACTATATTTCATTTTTTTGCCTTTTTGCTTTTTGCCGCTTCTTTTGCCTCTTTAAGCAATGCAAGAAAATCCTGTTTCCCCCAGGCTCCGGGAATATTTCCAAGTACATTGCCATATTTGTCTATAAAAATAAAACTTGGCGTAAGTTCTGCTTTTAACCCCAAAGGCAAAGCATGGGTAGAAATATCAATGGATACCGGAATAAAATCTCTCTCTATTGCCCGAATTACCTCCGTATCTATCATCACTTCCCGTTCCATTTTTCTACAAAAATGGCATGTTCGGCTCATCGCTTCGATCATTATGATCTTATCTTCTTTTTTTGCTCGCTGCAAGGCTTTTTCAAATCCTTCGAATTTAACACTTTTCTGTTTTACGATCTCTTCGTCAAAATCATACAGATATGTGCCTATCTCTTCGAGTTCCTCTTCACTCACCTTGCCTTTAAGTGATGGCATCGTATCAAAGGCTCTCATCACCTCATCAAGACAGAGACTTTTATCGCGGTCAGGATTCATTACATAGCTACTCATGAATGCTATGACCTCCATGCGGTGTATCTCCTTATCCCCTTTGGGATCACCAATACGCTGTTTCAGTCGATAGGAGAGTTGATTGAGTGTCGGTGCTTTAAGTTTTAGCAGGGTATTGTTATGGTCCGCAAAATTCTCTTTAAGTTCTAACATGGGCACAAAAGGTGTGTGACAGGACAGACAATGCTTTTCAAACAGCATTTTACCCTCATCTGCCCACACACTCAGCAACATAGCGGCTATCAAGCCTATGATTTTCATTCTTCATCCTCTATCATTTCCAACTCTTTATAGGCATCCAGAACATTCCGGGCATGAAGAACATCATACAGTTTCATATTTTTATACTGTGGCATGGTGACTTTTTTCGTAATATCTTCCATACCCACATCTTCATCCAGGGCATACTGTACCTCTTTTTTCATCTCTTGCAGATAACTTCTAAAATGTTCAGTAACGGTCGCATCAGTCTCATAGCCGTGCCCGCCAACGATTACTTTGGCACCATACGCATCTATCATGTCCAATGCCTCAAGTGAACCGACCAAAGAGCCGTCCCGCAAAGAAGTGATTCTGCCGCTAAAAACAAGATCTCCGACAAACAGTACCTTCTGCCCCTTCAAAAAGACGATCAGATCCCCTTTGGTATGTGCCGCCTTTACAGGCTGACTGATCATGATATCAATATACTTTACACGCAGACGCCAAGAGCCGAGCGGAACTTCATTTTCCACTTTACAAGCCACTTCACAACCTTTACAACCCATACACAGGTTCAGGTCAACTAAGAAACCTAGTTTCATACTACCTCCTTGAATTTTAGCTATGCTTATAATAATTATAAGTACCCGTTAAACGGTGGTTTCGCGGGTTAACGCATAGATTAAGTCTATTCAACTTTGTATTAAAAATGCTTTAGAATCTTCAATAAAAAGAGGCTTTGGGGCGAACTGTTTCAAAAGTAGCGCTTTTGATCAATTGTCGTGACAGTCAACATCAGTAATAGTGTATTTGGATTTTATGCGGTAGAACAATATGAATGTTCTACCAGCTTTTGAGAATGTTTTTGAGGATTTTACTCTGTAAGTTCTGATAAAATTTTATTCATGCTTCCCTGTGCCTCTTCAAGAACCTCAAGTGACTCTTTATTTTTTATATCCATTGAAGAGATCCAGTTATAAACACTCGGAAAAGCCAAATGCATACTGTTCTCACCCTTCTTCTTATACATATAGAGTGAACATGGTGCGTACGCCCCTGCTTCAGGATGTGTTTTTGCAACCGTATAGATGACTGGAAGTTTACAGATAGAGTAGACATCATAGAAATCATAACCTTCATATTTGTTCTCTTTAAAGTCATGATTAAGGTCATTGGTTCCTGCTATCACAAAACCATAGGTAGAGAGCGTTCCCTCAAACTCCATCTTAAACTCTTCCTTTTCATCTTCCCACTCTTCGGGATCCATCTCCATCTCATAACTTGAAACCAAAGAGCCTTTTGGCTCCTGCACACTGTAGGAGAGTGCTTCAAACTTGCCTTGAGGCATGGCGGTTTTCAGAGCCTCTTTTACCATTGCTCCTATCTTTACAAGTACCGCATCATCTGCAGGAATCTTCAATATTTTTGCCATCGCCTCTACTCTGAGAGAAGAGATTGAAATTTTCTTATCACCTTTTTTGGTATAAATTGACATACTCATAGGAGAGAACATACCGATACTTGGATACTTTTTTGCCAGCTCAAGTGTCTCTTTTTTACTAAAGAATGTAAAAAGATTATAGACATCAAAACTTGTCTCTTTAAACTTTTTCTTAAACGGTACGTTCATATCTCTGTTTGCAGAGATAAAGAAACCCTCTTTTTTAAATGCCGCTTCAATAGTTGCGGGTGTAATCTTCCCGCCTGCATTGTCTGAAGTGAATATCTGAATATCACCTGCTGTACTCTTTTGTGCTGCCGGAGATGCAGATTTCACTTCTTTTGCCCATACTGTACCCATAAATAACGAGAGACACAATATTCCTTTAACTACTATTTTCATCTTTACAACCTTATGTTTAAGTTGCTGTATCATACCAATTAAGTGTAAAAATAATGTAAAATTTGCTACCGTTACGGTCGTATATAGATATATCCCCGCAACTGCCTTTCTATCAATTCAACAATCCCTGCAGTGACCACTTCCACACCATCTATAAGATCTTTTTTCTCTATATGCAGTGTCCGCATGGTGTTACCGCATGCGATGAATTCCACATCATAAGTCATGAGTGCTTCGACGCGTTTTCTAATGTCTCTATCCCCATGTTTTAAAAGTGCTTCTATCCCTTGAGAATAGGCAACAATCACCACTTCAACATTCTCCGGTCCGTAAAATTTCATCACATTATTTGCGGAACTCAAGACATGATTGATTTCTTTTCTGTCTCTAACAGTAATGGGGAATATAAATTTTCTTGGATTATCGATGGCTGGCTTGGGATTGGCAAACTCTGTCTCTGCCGACACAAACTGAATCATACAGATACACACTAAAAGTATCTTTTTCACTGTTTTTTCCTTTTTATTTTTTCTGCCTCTTTAAGAATCTCCAGGAAATCCTCTTTGCTCCATGAGCCGGGGATACGCTTTGTCTTTACACTTTCACTTTGCTGGTCGGCAAAGACAAAAAAGAATGTCGGGGTCATACTGACACTTAACCCAAGAGGCAGAGGTTGCTTGCTGACATCTACATGAAGTACGATGAACGATTTTTTCAGAAGATCAATGACTTCTGCATCAGAAAAAACCCGTTTCTCCATTTTTTTGCAATATCTGCAATGGGGTGCGGTTGCCTTGATCAGAATAGTTTTATGTTCCCCTTTTGCCCTTTTGAGTATTGTACCAAAAAAACCATCTTCCTCTTTTGCTTTTTTATGAATCTTCTTGTCATAATCATACACAAAATTACTAATGGCTTCAATGTCTTCCGTGGTCAGCTTTCCTTTGAGACTGGGCATCGTTTTAAAGCACTTTCCGATCTTTGGATTAAGCACGCTCTTGCTTTTATCGGGATAAATAATATAATCGGCAATGAACGAACTGACCTCCAAACGCTGTATCTCTTCATCTGAACGGGGATCTCCGATCTTTTCTTTCATGCTTCGTGAGATCTGGCTGATCGTAGGGGCTTTGAGCTTCAACAGTGTATTGTTTGCTTCGAAAAAATTTTCCGCAAGTTTCTCTTCTGCGATATGAAGTTGGTGACACTTGGAACAAATGGTCCGATAAACCGATTCTCCCCTGTCGGCATACAATGATGCAACACATGCCATACCAACTACAACACTTCTGAATAGATACAGAGCACTATATTTCATTTTTTTGCCTTTTTGCTTTTTGCCGCTTCTTTTGCCTCTTTAAGCAATGCAAGAAAATCCTGTTTCCCCCAGGCTCCGGGAATATTTCCAAGTACATTGCCATATTTGTCTATAAAAATAAAACTTGGCGTAAGTTCTGCTTTTAACCCCAAAGGCAAAGCATGGGTAGAAATATCAATGGATACCGGAATAAAATCTCTCTCTATTGCCCGAATTACCTCCGTATCTATCATCACTTCCCGTTCCATTTTTCTACAAAAATGGCATGTTCGGCTCATCGCTTCGATCATTATGATCTTATCTTCTTTTTTTGCTCGCTGCAAGGCTTTTTCAAATCCTTCGAATTTAACACTTTTCTGTTTTACGATCTCTTCGTCAAAATCATACAGATATGTGCCTATCTCTTCGAGTTCCTCTTCACTCACCTTGCCTTTAAGTGATGGCATCGTATCAAAGGCTCTCATCACCTCATCAAGACAGAGACTTTTATCGCGGTCAGGATTCATTACATAGCTACTCATGAATGCTATGACCTCCATGCGGTGTATCTCCTTATCCCCTTTGGGATCACCAATACGCTGTTTCAGTCGATAGGAGAGTTGATTGAGTGTCGGTGCTTTAAGTTTTAGCAGGGTATTGTTATGGTCCGCAAAATTCTCTTTAAGTTCTAACATGGGCACAAAAGGTGTGTGACAGGACAGACAATGCTTTTCAAACAGCATTTTACCCTCATCTGCCCACACACTCAGCAACATAGCGGCTATCAAGCCTATGATTTTCATTCTTCATCCTCTATCATTTCCAACTCTTTATAGGCATCCAGAACATTCCGGGCATGAAGAACATCATACAGTTTCATATTTTTATACTGTGGCATGGTGACTTTTTTCGTAATATCTTCCATACCCACATCTTCATCCAGGGCATACTGTACCTCTTTTTTCATCTCTTGCAGATAACTTCTAAAATGTTCAGTAACGGTCGCATCAGTCTCATAGCCGTGCCCGCCAACGATTACTTTGGCACCATACGCATCTATCATGTCCAATGCCTCAAGTGAACCGACCAAAGAGCCGTCCCGCAAAGAAGTGATTCTGCCGCTAAAAACAAGATCTCCGACAAACAGTACCTTCTGCCCCTTCAAAAAGACGATCAGATCCCCTTTGGTATGTGCCGCCTTTACAGGCTGACTGATCATGAATACTTTGTCTCCTGCCTTCAAAGTAAGGTTGTCATCCACTATCGTATCGAGTTTTACAATGGAGGTCTTTCCATAAAGCTCTTTTCCCAACACACGCTGCATTCGTGTCTCCATACCGGCAACTACATTTTGCTCATAAGTCTTCGGACCTATCAACAAAGCACCTTTGCTCTTGTAAAAGCTGTTACCAAGCCAGTGGTCGTCATGATCATGGGTTGTAATGACATATTTTACGGGAAGTTTTGCGATCTGCTGCATCTTCTCATAGGCTTGAGAAGCATAATCGTATGTGGGGCCGCTGTCGATAACAACGAACCCCTCTTTTGTGTGAACAAAACATGTATTGACCATATTGCCACCATTCTCTTTACTGATATTTTCCAGTTTTCCAAAAAAACAGTATGTATCCTCTGCAACCTTTTTGGGTACAAGGTTGTACTCAAATGCCTGCAGAAAAAGACTCATTAGAGAGATAAGGACAATATGCTTCATCTCAATGCCTAGAAAAGATAGTTGAATTCTAAACGGAATTCATCATATGACCAGTCTTTTTTATACTCTGTAAGACTGCCTGGTTTGAGTGTCGTATCATCCGCAGAAACATGACCATAACGCATTCTCATTTGAAGATCTTGTGTAATATTCGTCCAGGTATCTATGTGGATTACATTAGAGTCTGAAGGTACATTCTTGTTATCATCAAAATCCTGGATCGCATAACGGATACTTGCTTTCCATGTCGGGTTGAATTTATACACTGCTCTCAGCATGAATGTTTCAGTATTTGAGAACCAGTTGTACTGTGCCATCGCTCTGGTAAATCCACCGGTAGGGAATCCTCTCCATGGTGCAACAATATCAGCTTCATCAGCTACTTTTGAGTAACCTAATCTAAAGAAGCCCTTTTTATCTGGCATTAAAACATCTAATCTGGCATTGAAAAGACTTGAATCCAATGAACCCAATACGCTTGGATCATACCCTGCAAGAGATGCACCCAGTGCATTACTGTTACCAGCAACTGCTCCACCGCCATCGTCATTTTGAATAAATTCACGAATACCTGGTCTTACAGCCCATCCTGAATCAGAAAGAGGGATTTTATAGTGTGCTTCGATGACAAAATCCTGTAATACGCCAGGGATTTGAAGATAACTTCCTGTTAATTTCAAGTTTTTAATATATTTTGTTGTAATGTCAGCAAGATACATATCATGATTTGGATCTTCTCCTGCAGCAATAAAGTTATTATAATTTAAACCTTTATGTTTACCTGCGTCATCATTATTGTTCCAACTTTCACCATTTTCATCCTTAAAAGTAATAACATCATGTGCATCTTCATGGTCTCTCAGTTTCTGTTTGCCAAACCATGCTATTCTAGCTTTTGTTTTCGGTGCAATCTTCACTGCAGCAGAAACACCATCAAAGGTATTTGGGATCATTTTTGTATCATTGGATTTAGTGAATACAGATTCAAAAAGTTGACGACCGGCTTTTACATCCACTGTCCCATTATTATATTCCAAATATCCTTGCCCTAAAGCATGTAAACCGAAATGTCCTGTTTTTTTCACTTTATAACGACTGAAAGTATCTTTCCCTGCTTTTGCGAGTCCTACATCTGCGTCATCTGGTCTCCAGAACTCCGGGTTCAATGATCCGTAATATCCCAATGTAAAACTAAAGTGATTCAAAGAGGCAGATTTATAGATAAGACTTCCACCTATACCCATATTTTTGTTAGCATCATTGTTCGCACCATCTGCCGCCCACTGCCAATAAAATGTATTGGATCTCAAACGACCATAAAAAACACCTTCCGAAAACATATCATGTATATTATCTACGTCGCCCGGTAAAACTTTGTAGTTCAACGTCATGTTACCATTTAATGTTCTTTTTACTACATCTTCTTTTACCGGTGCTTCTCCAGGTACGATATCACCGCCTGCCATCAAAGCAGTACTTCCCATTAATAACGTTGCCGTTACCAATCCTAATTTTATTGTTCCTTGTTTCATTTTTCTTCCTTTTTATTTGTTCATCTTTTTGAAAAGATAAGTTTGGCTATAATTAAAAGGTGATATTTACTATCACAACCATGGGTACCCCGTCTACTTTAGAGAAAACTTGCAACGTTCTTTTGGCAAAAGAGGCGAGGTATGGTTTTTAATTCAGCTTTAGCACTTGGCACCTTTTGCAGGACATCCGCAATCATAATCCAATACTTTTACGTTGGACTCCATACTGATATCTACAACTTTCTGTTTACGTATATAATCACTCACTACTTCATAGACAGCACGTATTTTTTTCTCATCCAGGTTTTCACCTGCATTTTGTAAGTTTCCTCCCCATGAAGAGACCCTGTATGTCTTTTTTAGATCGATCGGTTTACCTCCTATCTTGAAATCTGAAATACGTTTTCCCGATGCGGCTGCAACTTTAATGCTGTAGCTTGCACCTGTCAAACGACTCATGTCTCCACCCTGTTGAAGCAATGGATTTTCATTGAATACATTGTCAGCAATGTCTTCCATAAGATTTGCAATCACTTCACCTTTAAGATCGAAAGTATACACTTCCGGATATGTGATCGCTGTCATTTCGTAGACATTGTCTTTGAGTATCTTGTCACCCGGCAGGAGCGTGGTTCCCCATCTGTACCCAGGTGTAAATACGATATCACTTCCCATCTCTGCCTGGATCGCCTGGCCTATAAGTGCATCAAAGGTGGAGTAGAAAGTATCTCTTTTATAAAGGAGCCCTTTCGTCGTTCCCAACACTTCATTAAGCTCCTTGTCAAATGGTGCATACGATTTTGCAACAAGTGCATCCCCCGCTTTATCTGCTGGTATGAGGTTTGAAGCTACAGGCATCAGTTTAAAGTTGTAGCCTGCCACTTTCTTGTCTTTGATATCGATATCCAGTCTGCCTACATATTTACCATGACTGCCTGCAATCAGAATCACAGTATCATTCACGATAATAGGTTTGGGACTAGGATCATGTGTGTGGCCACTCAAGATGAAATCAACACCTTTCACCTTTTTCGCCAGTTCCTGGTCTACAGAGAAACCATCATGACTCAACACAACCACACAATCCACTTTTTTCTCATTACGAAGCTCATCAATGAACTCCTGAAGAGACTCGTGTCTCAGTGCAAAACTCCATCCTTCAGTAAACTTTTTAGGGTTGGCTGTAGAAGTGAACGGGAATGACTGTCCGATAATACCGATCTTCGCTCCACCAACTTCTTTAATGGTATATGGAGGGAAGATCAACTCTTCAAAGTCATCAGAGAAAGGATCGTTGTCAATGACGTTTTGAGAGATAAACTCTCCCTTCAACATCTTGATAAGCTCCATCACTCGCTCTTTACCGTAGGTAAATTCCCAGTGACCTACCATCACGTCCACACCCAGATAATTCTGTGCTTCAACGATGGCCGCCCCGTCCGTCTTCAATGCGACTGCCGTTCCCTGCCAGGTATCGCCACTGTCCAAAAGGAGGACATTCTTTTCGCCTCTCTCTTTTTTGACATGATCAATGATAGGTTTTATGTGGGCAATCCCACCCATTTTACCGAATTTCTCAGCAAGTGTTTCAAAGTCATTATAGGTATCAAAATATTGATCCAGTGAACCAGGTTTAATACCGTAATAACTCTCAAAACTGTCTCCACAGATGAAGCCTGGTGTTCCTACCAGGTTTTTTGCAGAGATCAATGTTGATGGCTCTCTCCAGTAGAGTGGTTTGATATGTGCATGCAGGTCGCAAATATGCAGGATGGTCGCTTTACCTTTGGGTTCAAAATCCACAATATCAGAAAAACTAAGTTTTTTGATACGCTCCTTGCCGGCTTCTCCGGCAAAGAGATTCGTTCCTCCTGTTGCACCCAACAAACCTAATGCTGCTGCAATCTGAAGGAAATCTCGTCTGTTAATATCCATTGTATCCCCTTATCTTTTCAAACCAGGAATGGCAATAGCTTTTTTCTTGTCCTGTGCCAGTTTAGTGACATAGATTTCAAGGCCTACCATTTCTTTGGATCCTATCGGAATCACTTTAAGCAAAGCATTTTTCATACATCCCTGAAATCTTCTTTGCAATGTTCTGAGACTGGACTTCGTCATACGATATGCAGGCCATGTCACTCCAGATCCGGCTTCACCAAGATCAGGAAGAGGTTGTGTTCTAAGCACCATACCCACGATATCTTTACTATGACAGGAGTTACAGGAAAGTCCTCTACCGCCTCTTGCTGTCATAAAGGTCTTTTTACCCAATTCATAGGCCTCTTTTTCATGTGGCTCATTCAAATCAAGATTGGGTACTTCATCATTTGCCAATGATTTCACATATGCCAGCATAGAGAACATTTTTCCACTTTTTAGCTTGAATTTTTTCTTACCCTGCTCTACCTGCATTGCCTGCATTACCTGGTCGAGCCCAACAACATTTCCAAGCTTTTTCACATATTTTGGAAAAGAGGCAATCTCTTTAGGCAACTCTTTTTCACTCACTCCCAAAAATTTTGCAAGTGCCGCTTCGCCACCCAGTTGTTCTTCAAGTATCTCTCCACCCTCTTCCACATAAATATCAGCAGGGTTGTTTTCCAACATTTCTTTATACATTGCTCTGTCAGCATCACTCATAGCAAACTGCTCTCCTGCAGTTGCCATGGTCACCAAAAGAGCCAATGGTAATATCACTCTTTTCATTGCTTATCCTTTTGGTTTAAGTTTTTTGCTTTTACTGTTTTTCTCGCCTGTATTGTCTGTATAGTCCACTGTAATCTTACCTTTTCCAGGTACCTTGAAGTTAACAGAAAAGTAAGGGTTTGTTGAAACAGTTTCCCATACTTTCATCGTAGTGAACGGCTTACCGTCAAAACTGAATGTAATGCTGTCTATATAGTGTGCAGGCTTTACCTTGCCGGTTTTCTTGTCTTTCTTTAAACCTGTATCCATCGGGTGGATGACAATAAAGTCAACTTTTACTATATCTCCCGCTTTATACTTCTTTGGTTTGATCTTTATCATTGATTTTCGTGCTTCTGCCATTTGTTATCCTTTATATACTGTTATTTTTATATTGTGTATTACCAGACCGGCTGAAATCAACCACATCCACCAATCGTTACTTTAACACTTTTTGCTGCCTTTATGAACGTACCGTCACTTAGTTCCGCAACACCGATCACTTCCTGCGTAGAACCCAATTTGATTCTCGTAGCAAAATAGGCTTTGCCATTGGCTGGTGTAAGCATCACATCTACACATCTTGAATTACCGTTTTTTGCAGCAAGTACATGAATAGCCTTGACATAATTTCCCTCTTCCATAGGATAATCGACATTTACTTTGACAGGGACAACCGCACCGTTCTCTGCGATCTCAGGTACAGTAAGTTTTACTTTGTCACTCTCTTTTGCGCCTTTTCCTCCCGTAATTGCATCAATTGCAGCCTCTACCGATAAGGCATTCGGGCCCTTTGGCACTGCTTTTTTTGCTTCTTCTGCCATAAGTACTGCAGGAGTTACTGTCGCAACTACCGCCGAAACTGCTGCTATACTTTTTATAAAACTTCTTCTTTTCATACTTTACCTTCCTTTTATTACTTTTTCTTTTTCTCGGATACTACATACGATGTAAGATCACATATTTCCTGCTCATTGAACAGTTTGGTTGTAAGATTTACAGTCATGTGTGTATCTGGGTTGTCTATCCTCGGATCTGCTATCTTTTGAAATACAAATGGATAATCTCTCGTTTTTGTATCAATGAACATTGCTTTGTATCCTGTCAGGTCAGGACCGATATTTCCGGCACCTTTGGCACCTTCTATATTGTGGCACGCCACACAGTTTCCATACTGTTTAGGCTTTTTTTTGCCATTCTTCTCAACAAATTTTGCCAATCCTTTTGGTGGCTTCTTTTTTGCTTTTTTCCCATTCAGATTATGGAAAATATACTCTCCTCTTGCGATGGACGCCGCATCTGTTGTTACGCACCCTTTGGGCATGGTATATTTCGTCGGTTTGGCAAGTTTGTCTTTTTCTATCAGCTTGCTTGCATCGGGCATTTCATATGCTTTGGTCAAATCTACTGCATTCACCAGTGATGTTGATGAAATCAAGATTGCAGCAACAGTAACAAGTTTGATTTTTCTTTGCATTTACACTCCTTTTTTTATAGTTACGGAAGTATCATAACAAAGAAGTGTAAAAAAACTGTAAAAAATTAAATGTATGATTATTAAAATAAATTATTGACTTGGAAATGTGTAGGTAAAGGTCGTTCCTTTACCAGGTATTGACTTGACGTCGAGGCCTATATGTTCTTCTTCTGTAATCTGTTTAACAATATTCAGGCCTATACCAAAACCGCCCTTGGCCTCATCTTCCCTGTAATATCGGGAAAAGATCTTTTGCACATTCTTTATGCCAACGCCATGGTCTTCAACCTCAAATACGACCCTGCCCTCTACAAGCCTCAGCGAGATAAGCACCCGGGTATCGTTGTTGCTGTATTTAATGGCATTGGAGATAGTGTTGTCCACGATGCGCTGCAGTTTCGTTTTTGAACAATGATACATCACCCCATTTTCAATATGGATATCAAGCACAATATTTTTCAGGTTGGCAACTTCTTGAAAATAATCTACCCTGTTTTGAACGAACTCTCCCATATCGATCATCTTTTTTGTGTACTCTATCCGCCCCTGCTTGATGAGGTAATCCATATCATTATAGATGGTTGCAAGCGTTTTGGAAGCAGACTTTATGCGAGAGAGGTATTTATTGTCTCCATTTTTCCCGACAAAAAGGTCTACATTGAGATTGATGATGCTCAGAGGTGTATTGATCTCGTGCATGGAATCTTTGATAAAGTTGTCCAACTGCCTGTTCAGTTTTTCAAAAGGTACAGAAAAATTACGCAACAGCAAAAGAGAGAAAATGAAAAGTGCAATGAAAATAGCTATCAGAACTGAAAAAGCATACAGATAGATACTACTGGAAGTATGTACCGTTTCAACCAACAATATTGATGCTCCAAAATAATAACCTTTCGGCAGAGGATAGACATAATAGTATCGGTTTGCATAATGGTGAAAGCCCTCGGTAAGTGTATTTGGCTTAAAATCCAATGTTGAAAAGATCGTTTTATACCTTTCATCATAGAGTGCCGCACTATACTCTTTATACCTTGGGAAATGGTATATTTTGTCACTGTTTTTATAGTTTTGCATGGAAAGCATGATCTCTTTTGCCTTGGAATCCAGAGAAAGCTTAACTTTTGCCTCGTCGATCTGCAGTAAAAGACCGACATAAGTGATCAGGGGTACGATCAGTAAAACCGCTAATACCAACGAATAGATAATTGCATATTTACGGGCAAATTTACGGGCATCAAAAATCAATACTGTATCCCACACCACGGATATTTTTGATAAAATCATGTTTCAGTTTTTTACGCAGAGTACCGACCTGTACACGGATATTGGTCGGGTCGATCCATTCACCCCATATCTCTTCCCAGAACATTTCATACGATACGACATTCCCTTTCTGCTTGATAAGCAGTTCGAGTATCTTCGCTTCTGTTTTTGTAAGTATGATATCCTCATCTCCAAAAGAGAGTTTTAATTTTTTAAGATCATAACAATACCCAAAGGGGAGTTCGATACGTTCGTCTTGGGAAGAGAAGCAGTATGTTTTAATGACCTGTTCCACCCGCAACCTGAGTTCGGCAAGGTCAAACGGTTTGCGTATATAATCACATGCTCCACACTCATAACCACGGGTTAAATCTTCTATATCTGTTAAAGAAGTGATGAAAATCGCCGGTACTGTCACCCCCTCTTTTCGCAACATATCGAGTATTTCGAAACCATTCTTTTCGCCCAATACCTTTACATCCAGCAACAGCAGGTCATATACAGTTTCATAGATGGAATCGTAAGCTTCCTCAGAGTGGGCAAAGCAGTTCACCTCATACCCACTGTCTTCAAGAAACTCTTTCATACTCAAGGCCAGCATTGATTCATCTTCCAGTATAAGTATTTTCATTTTATCACCCCAGTCTTCTTTTCGTTATGTTTATTGGAAAGTATGATATCGATCAGTTCTTCTTTGTTGTACTCCCCAAGAATACTTTTTGCTTCAGATTCAAACTCCTGTTTGTCTTCTTTCTTCAGTCGGGGAAGCAGTTCAATCAGTTCTTTGTCGTATCCGTTTCTAAAACTGCCAAAAGGGTGTGCCCATGAAGCAACAACATTTTGCATATCTTCATCTGAAAACTGCGTAAAGAATGAAAAACCTTGCTTTTCATTTTCATAATTCTTCAATGCTTTTTGGGAAAGTGCAAGTACATACACACCTATTTTATCCCCCTTCCCGTTATGCATAGGCTCTAAAAGATAATAAGTACCCTCATGCAGCATATACGTTTTTTTTTCAAGTTTGTTCCAGTCTATTGCCTGTAATTTTTCTTTCCCTTGCTGATAATAATTCTGGTTAGCCAGAATATGGTTATGTATCACTGGAAAATTGCGCATTAATGCAGCCTGTTCCAGAAAACGTTCATCCATCAGCGCAAAAAGTTCTATGCCTTTTCTGCGGAGTTTTACCGAAAATTCATCAATCAACTTAATCGCTTCGAGATACCCTATGAGTTTTTTTCCGCTGCGTACGGGGATGGTGGCCTTAAATGTCAACAGCCTTCCTATTTCCATTCCCACTTTGGGTTGCTTATTATGTTTCAATTCCTGCAAATCATCCCTGAACCACCAGATGGGCATACCTTCAAATCCTTCGTTCCAGCTTCGTGCAAAAATATAGAAGTCTGGTGTAAGCAGCTGTATGCGAAGGGACTGGAGGTGCGTATATTTTTTAAAGCGTCGGGTAATATTCCGCAGAATCTCATATCCCTGGGATTCGTTATCGTTCAGGAGTGCATTTTTAATAGCTGCATCTTCTGCCAGAGCCAGGGAAAGCGACAACAGGTCTGTCATTTCATAAGCAAGTCCGGCTCTGAAGTTCGATATGATGTGGTCACCCAGCGTTTCCAGCCTGGCTTCCCTTGTCTGTTTAAAAAAGAAAAAAACCGATGAAAAGAGAATGACCAGTATAAAAAAGGTAATCCAAATAAATATTTTATTATAGTGCTTCATTATTTTAATCCTACGAAACAAACACTGTATTTGGGCTTAACGCAAGCAATAACCATAGAGATTTTATAGCTCTTTATACTTTTTTTACACTTTTTTGATATAAATTTTGTGAAGGATATCAATGAAAAAGATTCTTATCATATTACTTTTGGCATGTGCCATCCTCCATGCAGAGGAAGAGACAGCACAGGTTGTTTACGACCTTACGACGGGGAACCTGAAGACATTTGAACGCAAGTTACTTAAAGGTGTTGTTGCCAATAAAGCACATTATGAAGGCAAGCTCAAAGAGCTTAATGTTGTCGTGGTCATCCATGGTGGAGCCTATAAGTTCTTCACAAAAGATCCGATCCATTCCATTTTCAAAAGGGACAATGCCCTTATGGAAAATCACAAAACACTTGCCAAACGCATCAAATCCATGGTGAAGAATTATGATGTGGAATTTCTTATGTGCGGTGCCGGTATGTCCAAAAATAAACTGCAAGCAAAAGATATATATAGTTTTGTTAAAATAATTCCTAATTCCACCATTGGACTCATAGACAAACAGAATGAAGGATATGCTTATATCCCCATTGGTGACTAAAAGGAGCCATTATGGCAACAATTACAAGAAGAGGTTTTATGAAAGGGGCACTGGCAGTCAGTGCTTTCCCGCTTGTCTCCCCTGCAAACGAAGCGGAGGAAAACAACCGTCTTAAATTCATCCATATTACAGATTCACATATGGATCTCAGCAACGATGAAAGTGTAGAAGCCATGGAACTCATGGTGGCATTCGTCAATAAGAATTATCCTGATCTGGATTTTGTTCTTTTTGGAGGCGACAACTTCAACAACAATGTCAAAGGCAATTCCGATGCGTTGAAATTCAAAGAAATCATTGGAAAACTGCACTGCCCCTCCTATGTGGTCCGAGGCAACAAAGAATCTTCGCCGAAGCCAAATGACAGTATCCATCTAAATGAATTCAAATCCCTATTTATGGATGACAAAGCACTGACCGTACAGGGAAAAGACTGGCTGCTGGAGAAAAAAGGAGTACAGATACTGGGCCTGGACAGCTGCATAGAGAATGCCAATAACGGAATCTATACCCAAGAAACGATTCATTTTGCAAAAAAAGTTTTAAATGCCGGAAAACCCTCAATTATCCTCAACCACCATCCCTACACCAATTACTGGAAAGGAACAGAGGAGAAGGATCTGCACAAATATGTACTGAACAACACAAAAGAAGTACAGCAGGCTCTCTTCTCCTATCCCAATCTTATACTTACGCTCTCAGGGCATAAACACATAGATTCCGTCACACAGATCAAGCATGTTAAAGTTGTGGTTACCAGAGGATTTATAAGACCCCTGGATATGGATATGTATCCAATGCGTTATATTGAAATCCATGCTGGAAAGGTTCAGGAGAAATTGATCTATACTGCCTGATCAGAGCCCGAAGGAGAAGGTGGACCCTTCCTCCAGTTTACTCTCAATATCCAGTCTGCTGCCGTGCAGTGTCAAAATGGTTTTTACGATGGAGAGTCCCAGCCCCATGGAATTGTCCCAGTTGTGAGTACCGGAACGGTAGAATTTCTTCGTCACTTTTCCCAGATCCTTTTCACTGATCCCTGTTCCTTTGTCGATAACGGATATACGGTCATCTTCGATCTTGACTGTGACGATATCTTTGGAATACTTCAACGCATTTTCAATCAGGTTCTTCAGTACCAGTTCGATGAGCGTACGGTCCGCTTTCATCATTCGGTCTTCCCCTATGATCTCGACCTCTCTGTCTTTATAGGCTTCCTGCAGTACCATTTTTACCTCATTGGCCAGAGAAAGGATGCTGAAGGAACTTTTATGCAGTGTCGCTTCACCGCTCTCAAATTTGTTCCACAGGATAAGCCGTGAGAGCAGGTCTTCTATTTTCTGACCGTTATTATAGACTTTGCCAAGAAATTTCTCCTGCAGGACTTTGGGAATGTTCGGATCCTCCTGCAATGTCTGTGAATAACCCATAATGGAAGCAATGGGGTTTCGGAACTCATGCGCAATGGCTGAGAGCATATCGGCACGTTGGCGGTTTTTGAGTTTAAGTTTGGCATTGTAACGCTGTTTGATATCTTCACGTTTTTTGGCACTTTTGAGGACACGGATAAGATTCTCGTTGATCTCTTCGAATTCCCGCGTAAAGAAGCGTGTCTCGTAATCGATCTTCTCTATCTCGTCAAGATTCTTGAGATATCTGTTGATCACTTCAAGCTCGTTCTGCATACGTTTGGCACCGCGGAAAATGGAGAAGATAAAAATAGCGAAAGCGATGCCAAGCAAAACAATGGAAAGGAGTATATCCTCCCGTTCCTGCATAACGACTACGATGAGGACAGAAAATAGGATAAAAAGGAATACGCCGAGTGTCACCAGTCTGGCCATGACATATTCGGTAAATTTCGGTTTACTGAACACCTGTTTCCTCCTCCTTTAAGAACTACCTGAAACAGACAGGGAAAATCCGATCTCACGGGTAGATCACTTCTGTGCAGCTCTTTTCTCTTCCACCGTAGTGATAAAGCTGAGGAAGTCATCCACATCATAATATCCGACCAGTTTCTGGATCACCTCTTTGTCTGCATTCATAAAGAAGATGGTCGGTACGCCGTCGATCTTAGGCAGTGTTTTCACTGCTTTCTTATCTTCCTCCATGACACGGACAGTCACATAGTTGGAAAGCTTCTTTTCCACACCTTCGTCACCCAGTGTACGGTAGCGCATTTTTTTGCACCATTTGCAGTGCTCGCCCTCTACCATGACCATAACGATCTTGTGCTCTTTCCCCGCTTTTGTAAAAGCTGAAGAGAGGTCTTTCTGCCAGTCGAGATCGGCAAAGAGCTGTGTAAACATCAAAAAGACAGAGAGCAGTAAAATTTTTTTCACGGTTTATCCTTGGCTAAAATGGGTGATCGTCTCCCTGAAAACTTCATAAAGCTTTTCAACTTCTTCGATCGTCGTTCTTTCATTCGGTGCGTGGATCGTGTCGTTGATCACGCCGAATTCAATGACATCAATACCATAGGCAGCGATAAACCTCGCATCGCTTGTACCGCCTGCGGTAGAGTGCTTTGGCGTGATACCGCAGACCTTTTGAATACTTCTATCAAGCGTATGCACGATCGGCCGGTCGGGATCCGTCAGGAACGGCGTGGCAGACTGGTTGAGTGTCAGATCGTAATCCATACCGTTAAAATAGGTATGCACGAATTTCTCCACATCTTCAAGGGTCGTTTCAGTCGAGTTGCGGACATTGAACATCATTTTGAGTTTGCCCGGTGTGACATTGGTCACTTCCATACCGGCACGCAGGTCAGTGATAACGAACTGACTCGGTCCAAAAAACTCGTCACCCTCGTCTAAATTCACTCCCGCCATCATTGGCAGTACCTGTGCCACCTTGTGAATGGGATTTTTCGCTTTCTCCGGATAGGCTGCATGCCCCTGTATGCCATGTTTTTCTATCACACCGTTGATGGAACCTCTCCGTCCCACTTTGATCGCATCACCAAAGATTTTTTCACAGGTCGGTTCTGCCACGATGCAGGCATCGGGAAGCATTCCAATCTCTTTAAGATACCCAAGCATGATCTGCGTACCGTAGGTAGCATCACCCTCCTCATCCGAAGTCAAAAGTATGGAAAGCCTTCCGGAAAAATCCTCACACTCTTTCACCGCCTGCAGGAATGCGGCGACACCGCTTTTCATATCCTGCGCCCCACGGGCATAGATCTTTCCCTCTTTGATCACGGGAACGAAGGGATTGGTATGCCAACCATCACCGGCAGGAACGACATCGACGTGGCCAGCAAAGCAGAGATGGGGTCCCTCGGAGAATTTTTTGGTCAAAAAGAGATTCTTTACTCCCTCTTTGTTCACATACGTCGCTTCGTACCCTTTAAGATAGGATTCTATGAATGCCAGGGAACCTGCATCATCGGGTGTAACGGATTTGAAGCTCAACAGCTTCATTAAAAGATCGACGACATTCATTTATGCTCTTTTTTATTTTTCTATTTCACCGCGATACGATACGATCCCGCCGATGTGGTTCAATGTTTTACTGTGTCCGTTCTGGGCGAAGACCTGCTGCACCTGTCCGCTTCTGTTGTCCGTCCGACAGGTAAATATGATAGTTTTGTCTTTGTATGAATCAAAAATTTCCTGGGCCCACTGCTGGAACGTGGATGTTGGCCTTAACATATCCACACCTTTGATGTGGCCCATGTTGTACTCCATATCTTCCCGTACATCGATAAGCAGAAAATCGACTTTACCTTCTTCTCTGGCCTTCAACAGTGTTTCCAGTTCTGCGGAACTGACATGGTTTTTCTCAAGAAGTTCTTGCATGCTACACTCTCCTTCATTGCATGGGAAATCCCCATGACGTTAAAATAATCGCGTATTGTACCCTATCTTCTTAAAAGCAACCGAACATTACAGGGCCCTGCTAACTGTTTTCTGCCACGTATTCAGGTGTGCAGAAAATACCACAGTGACACTTCCCTTCATTGGGGATCTCATCGTTCAGTGCCTGGGGACAGGGACAGATACGGTCATCGGAACTCTTGAATTTACCCGGCTTGGACTCATCGGGTTCTACCATGAAACAGGGGCAGAATCTTTTACCGTAAAGCATTTTGTGTCTGGCCAATCCAAGCTGTACGCCTTCATTGACATCCTCCATAGGATGGTATTTGAATCCGAACTGCTCACATACTTTATCCGTAAATTTTTTAGTCTTTTCCAGTTCTGCCAAAAATTCGGGGGAACTCATATCCAGTTGCTGCATCATCTTTTTTCCTTCTATATAATAATCTTTTTCAATATTATAGTTATATCTTAAACCAAATTAATATATAATAATATAGTTACAATATAATCATAAAAAGGAAAATTGTGCAGATAGACAACACTGTTTTGGAAAAACTCGAAAAACTCTCCCATCTTCGTATCGATACGTCCAAAAAAGAGGAAGTGATGGGCCAGTTGAGCGAGATTCTCGGCTACATCGAAAACCTTAACGAACTCGATACGGAACATCTCGATGCAGCATTTTCAACCCTTCAGGGAGGGACACCCTTGCGAGAAGATACCCCCAGGGAAGAAAACGGGATAGCAAAAGAGATCCTTTCGCGTGCACCCCAAAGCAAAGATGATTTTTTCATCGTACCTGCGATCATAGAATAGAGCAATGATCAAAATTTACGGTATCAAAAACTGTGACAGTGTCCGAAAAGCACGCAAGTTTTTCAAGTCACACGGCATTCCTCATGAATTCATCGATTTTCGTGAGACACCTGTCACAGCGGAGACCATCGACAGCTGGCTTCAATACTCTGATATCAATACACTGTTCAATACACGGGGTACGACCTACAGAACCCTCAAACTTAAAGAAAAGAACCTTTCTGACGATGAGAAATGCCAGTGGCTGGCCAAAGAGAATATGCTCATTAAAAGACCGGTCGTTACATTTGAAAAGCATGTTATAATCGGGTATAATGAGTCACAGTATCAAAATTTACTATCAAAGCACACATAAAAGGATCCCTGCATGGCTGAATTCGACATCAAAAAACTGTTACAAAGTGTTGTGAAACATGGCGCATCCGACCTTCACCTGGTCACGGATGCGGAACCCCAGATAAGACTCGACGGTGCACTCAAGCCGGTCAATCTTCCCAAACTGACCGGTGAAGATATCGAAGAGATGTGCTATTCGATGATCACTGAGAAACAGAAGCAGCATTTTGAAGAGCATGATGAGCTTGACTTCGCCCTGTACCTGCCGGGGATCGGCCGCTTCAGAGCGAACTACTACCGTACCCTTGGCAATGTCGCTGCTGCATTCAGGGTCATTCCCATCGAGATCCCTTCCCTCGATGATCTGGGTACACCCCTGATTTTTAAAAAGCTGATCAAACGTGAAAAAGGGCTCATCCTTGTGACCGGGCCTACAGGTTCGGGTAAGTCGACCACACTGGCCGCCCTTCTGAACGAGATCAATCTCAATGAACAGAAACATATTATTACGGTTGAAGATCCTGTGGAATTCATTCATACCAATAAAAAGTGTGTCTTCTCTCACAGAGGGGTCGGAGAGGATACCAAAAGCTTTGCCACGGCTCTCAAATTTGCCATGCGTCAGGATCCGGATGTCATCCTGATCGGGGAGATGAGGGACAAAGAGACGATCGAAGCGGCACTGACCGCGGCGGAGACAGGCCACCTCGTCTTCGGCACACTGCATACCTCTTCGGCACCGGGAACCATCAACCGTATCATCGATGTATTCACCGGTGATGAACAGCCCCAGATCAGAGCTATGATATCCACCTCGCTTGTTGCTGTCATCGCTCAGTCACTTCTGCCAAAACTTGGCGGAGGACGTGTTGCTTCACATGAAATCCTTGTGACCAACCATGCGATCTCCAACCTGATCCGTGAAGACAAGGTACACCAGATCTATTCGCAGATGCAGCTCGGTCAGGAAGGTACAGGTATGCAAACACAGACCCAGGCGCTCCTTAAATATATCAGAGACGGAAAGATCAGTCGCGAGATAGCCATACAGTTCTCCAACAAGCCAGAAGAACTCACGAAAGCCCTCTAACAGCTTGACAGGGTACAATACGAAAATTTTAGTGAGGAAGAGGAACATACAGTAATGGAAAATTTTTCAATGGTCGATTTCAACTATTTTGATGTTACCATAAGTGCCATCGTCCTGCTCTTGGGTATCAAAGGCTTTATGAACGGTTTCATCAAAGAGATCTTCGGACTTGCAGGACTGGTTGCAGGGGTCTATTTGGGATCACGCTTTGCCGATACGGCAGCAACTTTCATCAATGACAATTTTCTGCAGATGCAGAACCCTACCCTGCTCAAACTTCTCGGATTCCTCGCAGTGCTGATCATTGTCTGGCTGGGAGCGACGCTGCTGGGTTCCATTCTCTCCAAACTGACAAGTGCAAGCGGACTCAGTTTCATCGACAGGCTTTTCGGTTTCATAGCAGGCGGTGGAAAATATTTCATCATTTTTGCCCTGATCGTAACGGCACTCTCCAATGTCACTCTGGTCAAGGAGAACCTTGGCAAATATGTCAAAGACTCCCTGTTATACCCCTACCTTCTGGAAGTAGGCTCCAAGATCATCCATCTTGACCCTGCCTCTCTGGGACTGGGCAATGCCTCCAAAACCAAAATGCTTAAAGATATTGCGAACCTCAACAGAGACAAAGAAAACAACAGCTCGGCAGAGAACAATACTTCTGCCCCCGCACAGTAAAGGGGATACACAGTCATGATCACCTACCCGATTCTTCTTGAGAAGTTCAAAGCACTCTTAAAGAGCAATTCACTCAAGTTCACCAAGCAGAGAGAATTGATCTTGAAGTTCCTTTATGAAAATGAAGGGCATTTTACACCGGAAGATATCTATATGCTCATCAAAAAAGAGTACCCTGATGTCAATATAGGAATCACAACGGTCTATAGAACACTTACCCTGCTGGAGAATGAGGGAATCGCCAGTTCCATCTCTTTTGGTGTACAGGGAAAAAAATATGAACTGGGGCTCAAAAAGCATCATGACCATCTTATCTGTACCTCTTGCGGCAAGATCATTGAATTCTATGATGACACCATTGAGAGACAGCAGGAAAAAATCGCAGAGAAATACAACTTCAAGATGACCGATCATACCATGAAAATCATTGGCCTTTGTGAAAAGTGCCGAAACCAAAAATAAACTACATACGTCATCCTGAACTTGCACCCCAAGGGCATTTCCGATGGGCATTCAGGACAAACATTATATTCTACTACAGGAGAGACCTTGATATTTGACAACCAATATATTCAGGAACGAATCAAAAAAACAGAAAAACTCAGAGAAGAGGGAATCAACCCCTATCCGGCCAATACTGTAAAAGGCATGCCCTCTTCAGATTTTTTTGAGCACTATGCCTATGTAAAAGAACAAACGGCAGACGAGAAAAAAGATGAACAGCAGATTGTTACATTGACCGGACGTATCAAATTCATACGCATCATGGGGAAAGCCGCTTTTGCCAAGATAGAAGATTCTGACGGCCTTGTACAGATCTACTACAACCGAGACGACCTTCCCGAAGGCTACTACAACACTGTAGCGAAGAAACTTTTCGAAGTGGGTGATATTATTGAGGCGACAGGCTATCCTTTCGTAACACAGACAGGCGAGCTTACATTGCACTGCAGGGATCTCAAGATTGTCTCCAAGGCCATTATGCCGCTTCCGGAAAAGTTCCACGGCCTGACCGACCATGAGATCCGCTACCGACAGCGTTACCTTGACATGATCATGAACCCGGAGGTCAAAGAGACTTTCATCATGCGTTCCAGGATCGTTTCACTCATCAGACGCTTCTTTGAAGATCACAGCTTCCTCGAAGTCGAAACACCGATGATGCACCCCATCCCCGGCGGTGCAAATGCCAAACCCTTTGTGACCCATCACAATGCACTGGGAGTGGACAGATACCTGCGTATCGCTCCGGAACTCTACCTCAAACGTTTGACGGTAGGAGGGATGGAAGCGGTTTTCGAGATCAACCGAAACTTCCGTAACGAGGGAATGGACCAGACACACAACCCGGAATTCACCTCCATCGAGTTCTACTGGGCCTACCACAACTACCTTGACCTGATGCAACTGACCGAAGAGCTTTTCGAGTACATTTTTGCCCAGCTTCAGATGGACAAGACCATCACCTACGGCGAGTATGAGATCGACTGTTCAACACCTTTTGCCAAAGTACCCTTCGTAGAAGCACTGACCAGCATCGGTGAGGTACCCAAAGAAGTTGCCAACGACAGGGAAAAAGCGATCGCCTACCTTAAAGAGCATGGTGTGGAGGTAAATCCGAACCTTACGCTGGGCTACCTTCAGGCAGAGCTTTTTGACGAGTTCGTCGAAGGCAAGCTGATCAACCCGACCTTCATTACCGACTACCCTATCGATATTTCGCCACTTTCAAGAAGAAGCGATGACAATCCTGACATTGCAGAGCGTTTTGAGCTTTTCATGGCAGGTAAAGAGATCGCCAACGGATTCAACGAGCTCAACGACCCGATCGACCAGTTCGAGCGTTTTAAGGCACAGGCTGATGCCAAAGAGGCGACCGGTGACGAAGAGACTATGCATATGGACCTCGACTTCATAAGGGCACTGGGGCACGGTATGACACCGACTGCCGGAGAGGGTATCGGTATCGACCGTCTTGTCATGATGCTGACCAACAACCACTCCATCCGTGACGTCATCCTCTTCCCGGCCATGAAGCCAGAAGCAAAACTTGAAGAGGCCAAAGCGGAGATCGCCTGCAAAAAGTGCGGTAACACCAATGAAGAGGAGCTCAAACCTGCCAAAAAAGGCAAAGGGTTCTTCTGTAAAGATGCAGCGGCCTGCAACAAGAGAGCACAGGAGAAGAAAGCCTGATTTTTCGGCATGTGATTACGCACCCTACGCGGTTTTTCTAAATCGGTATTTTCAATGTAGGGTGGATTTATTCATCATTTATACAGGCTTTTTACCTGAGATAGTTTCCGTACTTCTTCCTATATCCCTTTTTTAATTTTTCCGCCAGCTGGTAGACCGCCATTGCATAATAGTTACTGTGGTTATATCGTGTGATCACATAGAAGTTGTGCGCACCGTACCAAAGCTCATCAAAACCATACCGTTTCAGCCTGATCAAATGTACCTTGCCATGATAATCGAAATTCCATTTGGGAGATATGTTTTTAAGTGAGGCACGGGAATATTTGTATTTGTACCCTGTCCTTTTCCCTGTAAAACGTTTTCCGGGGTAAGAAACCCTTACGGCAACCGGCTGCCCTCTTCGCCATCCGTGACTTTTAAAGTAGTAGGCGACACTTCCTATGGCATCTTCAGGACTGTTCATTCTTTTTTTGCCATCTTTGTTGAAGTCGACAACAAAGGTCCTGTAATTACTCGGCATAAACTGTCCCAGCCCGATCGCGCCGGCAAAAGAGCCTTTGACATTTTGCGGGTTGACCTTTTCCCTGCGTGTCATCAGAAGGAACTCTTTGAGTTCGGAACGGTAGAACCTCTGCCGTCTGTTCTTTTCAAATGCCAGTGTCGTCAGGGTATCCAGCACAGGGAATTTACCCGTATTTTTTCCAAAATGGCTCTCTATACCGATGATCGCAGCAATATATTCGGGCTGTACTCCGTATTTTTTATAGGCCCGCAGAAAGGTTTTTCTGTATTTATGCATATATTCTATGCCCAGATCGGTCTTGGAAGATTTAAGAAATATCTCTTCATAGCGGTCCCACGAGCCCTGCTTCTTTCTTCTTTTGGGCGATTTCCACTTCTTTCTGTATTGCGGCACATAGATGGCAAGCGCCCTTCTCTGGAACTTCACATGGGAAAAAAGATTGTTCAGATAGCTTCGGTTGAAGTGATAATGTTTGACCATCCTGCCTATGAAGACACGGACTTCACGTTTTTTCGTGTAATCCTTGGACCAGACCGTGGAGCTGAACAAAAGAACGGCAAACACTGCTATAACTATTCGTTTCATCTGTGCAAATGCTCCTATATTTTCTCATAGGCTGTTTTGATCAGCAGTGGCGGCAGCATCGTGGTCAACACGATTACCACGATGAGCGCCGTATATATCTCATTCTCAAAGATCCCGCTGGCACGGCCTATCTCTGCAAAGATCAACCCTACTTCACCGCGTGGCACCATGGAGAGGCCGATGATCATCCTCTTTCTAACGCTCAGACTTTTCAGCAACAGAGGAAACAGCATCTTCCCTATGACAGAAACAAGCAGGATCGTTCCGCCGAAAAACCAGATATGCGATTCACTCCAATCGATCTTCTGCAGGTTGATGGAGAGCCCTACCGTTACAAAGAAGATCGGAGTGAAAAGCAGCACGATGGGACGAATCTGCTTCTCTATTTTGTCGGCAAAATGCCTGTCCTCACCTATCATGGCACCAAAAGGAAGAAAAAAACGTCTTGAGAGTGCGAGTCCGGCGGCGAATCCGCCTATGATCTCCGGTGCGCCCATCTGATGTGCCATCCAGGCAAAAAAGAGTACCAGGGAGATGATCGCCGTGGGGATAAGCCCGGGGTAATTCGTCCGGGTATCATATTTCTGTATCACTACCGCCATAAGTTTCGCAGCCACAGGTGCAATGATGAAAAAGGCTGTGATAAAGAGAAGGACCCGCCCGGTATCGAGCAGGTTCACTTCACCGCTTTGAGAAAAGTCATAAAGGATCGCAAGCAGGACCACACCGAAAACATCATCGAGGACTGCAGCACCCAGTATGATCTCACCCTCTTTGCTCTGATTCTTTTTCAAGTCTTTGAGCACACGCACAGTGATACCGATACTCGTAGCCGTGATCGTTCCCCCTATGAAAAGAGATGTGATCAGATTGAGATCGAAAAGATAAAAAGAGAGTGCCGCACCCAGCAACAGAGGAACAACAAAACCGCCTATCGCCACAAGCGTAGCGCTCCATCCGCTCTCCTTGAGCCTACGAAGGTCTGTCTCCAATCCTACATCGAAGAGCAGCAGTATGATCCCTATCTCGGCAAGCATCTTGATGGTGTCATTCAGGCTTACCCAGCCCAGAATGCTCGGTCCCAGAAACAGACCGGCAGCCAGTTCGCCCAGTACGGGCGGAAGACCGATACGCCCAAAGAGTTCTGCAAAAATGCGCGCGCCTACCAGTATCAACAATAGAATGAGAAAAAAGTCATGTGCCTGCATAATGGGTATTATAACAGAACTCATTACCGTTTGTACCTGAAGGCGTTATTTGAAAATAGACCAGGAACAACGCTACTCTAATATAGCCCTTAGAGGAATTTTGATATAAATACATTTAAATTATTCCTAAAGGAACATAATGTCATATGCCATAGAAACGTTTGACCCTGAGATCTTCCAGGCGATCGAAAATGAACTAGAGAGACAGACGAACCACCTTGAGATGATCGCATCAGAGAACTTCACCATTCCTGCTGTCATGGAAGCAATGGGTTCTGTATTTACCAACAAATATGCAGAGGGTTACCCGTACAAGAGATATTACGGCGGATGCGAATATGCCGATGTGGTAGAACAGCTTGCTATCGACAGGGCCTGCGAACTCTTTGACTGCAACTATGCAAATGTACAGCCCCACTCCGGCTCACAGGCGAACGGTGCCGTCTATGCGGCGCTGATCAAAGCCGGGGACAAAATACTTGGTATGGACCTCAGCCACGGCGGTCACCTCACTCACGGCTCAAAACCCAGTTTTTCCGGTAAAAACTACCACAGCTTTACCTACGGTGTCGAGCTTGACGGGCGTATCAACTATGACAGAGTCATGGAGATTGCAAAGATCGTACAACCGAAGATCATCGTCTGCGGCGCTTCCGCCTATGCCAGAGAGATCGACTTCAAGAAGTTCAGGGAGATCGCCGATGAAGTAGGCGCGATCCTCTTTGCGGACATCGCGCACATCGCGGGCCTTGTCTGTGCCGGTGAGCACCCAAGCCCCTTCCCGTATGCCGACGTGGTCACGACAACGACACACAAAACACTTGCAGGACCTCGTGGCGGTATGATCATGACCAACGATGAAGACATTGCCAAGAAGATCAACTCTGCCATCTTCCCGGGTCTCCAGGGCGGACCGCTTGTTCATGTAATCGCTGCCAAAGCAGTCGGTTTCAAGCACAACCTTTCTGATGAATGGAAAGTCTATGCAAAACAGGTAAAAGCCAATGCCAACAAGCTGGCTGAAGTACTGGTAGCCAGAGGTTACGACGTCGTTTCCGGCGGAACAGACAACCACCTTGTGCTTGTCTCCTTCCTCGATAAAGAATTCTCAGGGAAAGATGCTGATGCGGCACTCGGAGCTGCGGGTATCACTGTGAACAAGAACACGGTTCCGGGAGAGACAAGAAGCCCGTTCGTGACTTCAGGTATCCGTATCGGTTCGCCTGCATTGACAAGCCGTGGTATGAAAGAAGCGGAGTTTGAGATCATCGCCAACAAGATCGCTGATGTACTCGACAATGTCAACGACAGCGAACTGCATGCAAAGATCAAAGAGGAAATGAAGGAACTTGCTTCCAACTTCGTGATCTACGATAAGCCGATCTACTAAAAGGACGCTTTTTGAACAGAGTCCAACAAAGCTACGCTGACGCTGTGTCGACTTACGACTCGGTATTTAGTACCTCGCTTGCACTGCAATTTAGTTGCTTGTCAGCAGTCGGCTCACGCAACTTGTTGCGTTAAAGAGTCACGCTTTTGAAGGTATTTGATTTAGATCTCAACGACGGTCACTACTACATCAAACACAATACGATCGTCGAAAAGATCCATTTCGACAATCGTACCTTCTATGCCAAGTTCGAGCGCATAGAAGAGCCCCTCACCCCGCTTCTGCTTACCCAGCACCTCAACAAACAGTATACCATCGCCGCACCGCTTCTGGACAAAGAGGGGCTCACCAACTATCTTGTACTCGAGTACAGAGGCGATGAGCACCAGCGTTTCTACTACCTTGTCAAACAGCTCTTCAGAACATTTGGCATAAAAGACTACCACATCTACCGGGGTAAGCATGAAGAAACCATCCAGGTCTTCATAGAGGTCAAACCGCTTACACTGCAAGAGGCTGACGATGCACTGCAAAAGATCTCCGATGCCCTCAAAGAGAAACTGGGGAAGAAGTGGAAAACACTGCCTTCTGCCTCCCTGCCTGAAGCATATAATATCGTTACGCTCCCCTATAAAGAGATTTAAGTTAACGTACTTATTAAATTTCAGGATGTCTTGGTAGGCTTATTTGTCTTCTCGTCCATTCTGAGTTCTTCAAGCCGTCTATTAACCTTCACAACTTCACCCGTCTCTACACAGTAAGCTGAAAGCTCTCCAAAACCATAGGTGTTTGAGTAGCATCCTGTATCTACATTCACATAACTCTTTTCTATCTCTACTCCAAACTCCACAGGTGTATGTCCTCCCTCATGTACAAACCTCACAACATCTCTGCTTTTTGGCCCTCTGTCTATGAGGTCTCCTACAAAAACAAGTCTGGCATTTTTCGGCAGTCTGTCCACCAATGTACAAAGCGTATCGTAATGCCCGTGTACGTCTCCTATGATGTATGTTCTCACTACACCATTTCCTTCATGTATATCTCTACAAGCTCTTTTTTAAAGTGTTTCATCGATTCAAGTTCCTGTAAAATGTTTATATTGACCATATACTCTTTGATCAACTGTGTCACCAGACGAGCCTGCGCCTCATCTCTGTTTTTTTTGAGTATGTTTCTGTCACTAACGGTTGAGAGCCAGTATTTGTAGACGGCAAACTCCAGTGGATGAATGGTAGAGAGTATGGCGCACTTACCATTATCTGCAATAACCATACTTTTGAAGATGCGCGAATTTTCCAGCCATTGCATCCCCTCCATGGTCAAAGAAAGCACATTGGTAAAACCATCTGCCAGTGCTTCGCCGCCAAATGCATCTTTTTCCTGAACAGGACTTAGTACTTCAAGCAGTACCCCCTCTTTGTTTCTAAACCGGTAAGGGACATCCCCATCGGGTTCAAAACTCTTATCTATAAGTTTGATCATCTCTGTCAGCTTACCCTGTGGCAACACTTCATCAAATACCACCGACAATGCTTTACTATGTTTGTTTAGCAGGTCTATGTCATCGGTCGCCAAATTTTCCTCTTCTATAAACACTCCACAATACGATTCATAAGCATACAATGCATTCGTTCCAATGAGTATCATCTTCTCATCCAGACCAAGTTCGTTTATTTTACGGTATATATTTACCAGGGCATTGGGTACACGGGTGAGCTGTTCTATTTTGGAAAGTTTACGGGCTCTTTCCAGTTTGGATTCAAGCTGTGCAATTTCCTCTTTGAGCATCGCTTTTGATCGCTTAAACTCCTCATATATTTTTATAGTCTCCGCATTTTTGGCTCCGAGTGAGACAACCTTGTTTGTAGAGGAGCGCTTTTTTGTCAAATACTCTTTTCCCCCTACCTTCTTCCAGTACATGCTGATATGATACTCTCTAAGATAGCGCTGCCGCTTCTGGATGTAGTATTCGTAAAGCTGCTGTGTATTGATGTAATGTTTACGCTGAGATGCGGTATATTCTGTAAAATGAAAGGACATTTTTACCTGCTTTTTACATATTGTACCAAAAAATATAATTTTTTTAAAATTTGGTACAATTTAAAATTCTGAAAGGCAGTAATTTATATATAAAAGTAGCCTGCTCCCTTTAACCTCTTACACTGCAAGAGGCTGACGATGCACTGCAAAAGATCTCCGATGCCCTTAAAGAGAAACTGGGAAAAAAATGGAAAACCCTTCCCTCCGTCTCACTGCCTGAAGCGTATAATATCGTTACACTGCCCTATAAAGAGATTTAAGTTAACGCACTCATATTATCCAAAAACATTCCTGCTCCAAAACCTTATAAATTTATATATTTTATAAGGTTTATCGCTGTAGTAATATTTAGAAACTATAAATATGTAAACAAGTATATGAGCCTTTATAAAATAGGCTAAATAATATTGCAATTTCAAGTTTAAGAATAGATTATTTTTTTCATTTTAGAGTCCATCATCATGTTCTCCAACTCCATAAAACTTTTTCAACTTTATATAGTTATTTTCAAAAGTAAAATGAAGTCGTGTAGATGTTGGTCGTGGAGTAATACGAATCCTTACCTCTTCACCGATAGTTTCTTCTTGTAAAGCGCTTGATACGGCTTGGCTCCGTGTCATAGATAACCTTTGTTTAATTGCATTTAT